>JBBTSU010000017.1:0-33571 GCA_038078715.1 Patescibacteria group bacterium | reverse complement strand
GTTAAGAAGAGTCACCACACGTGCAGAGCGCCCCTTAAGTAGCCGGTCCCATCCTAGCTGTCGCTTACCACTCTTACTCTTGTGATACCTAAACGCAAATCCCGGAAGCCAAATACGATCAATAAGCCCCTTGAGAAGGGCCGGCATAGAAAGCCACCAAAGTGGGTAGATAAGAACAAAATGATTAGACCACTTCATATCTTCCTGAAGCTTCAAAAGATCAGGCTCAAGTACCTGAATCGTTCGATATCCTTTATGGAGAATAGGATCAAACTGAAGTTCTCCAAGATTTGCACGACGTACCTCGTGCCCTGCGTCACGCGCACTCTTCTCGTACACATCCGCAAAATGCGAAGACAAGGTCTCCGAGTTCGGATGTCCGAGAAGGATGAATATATTCTTTTTCATGCCCGAGAGCGTTCTTCACGATCCTTAAGAATAGTGCGCAGGTAGTGGAAGACGCATGCAACCACAAGGGTCAATATTACATAGAGCAAAAGAAGCCCCACGTAGCTGAGCGGCACTCCTCTCCATGCATGAAGCGCAAGCATCATCCACCACGCAGTAAAAGTCGCAGAGGATCCAAGCCACCACGGTACTTGGCTACGTGAAATGAGTACTCCAAACACAATCACCACTATCGTAAGAGTTTGAATAACCCAGAACGAAGGCGTGAGCACCGTTTGTACCGCGTTAGGAATGTAGTATTCGACAGTCACGAGCGCGACACCAGATAGCACCGTGACCATCACTCCCCAACGAAGTGCCCAAAGGGTATGGAGAATGTGCTTCTTCTCGCAGGTATCTATCTTTTCATCTACGACCGCACGGGTATAAAACATCTCGGCAAAAGTAACCCCAGCGACACCAAGAGCCGCACCGAGTGCGTGAACCGTGAGAAGTGCCTCTGCGATAAGCGGCAACATGCTACATCAAAGCCGAAAGTTCATTTCGGTACTTCTTCATTACCTCCATCGTTGCCTTCATCTGACTCTCGCCTCCCTTTTTAGTACGACGCTCAATCTCATTTCCAATCTTCTTCATTAGTTCAGGATCCTTTTCAAGGAATTGAATAATCTGATCCTGCTGTGCCTGGGGCACGCCTTTCATCTTTGCTTTTGCGACCTGGCGTAGCAAAAAACCTTTAATACTCATGGGAAATATAGTAGCACATCAAGAAAATAGCCCTTCTGGGGACTAACGAATGGTAGGAGCGTCGCGCATCAAGATGCCACGAAGTGTCTTTACTGCTGAATACAAAGCCACCATGAACATGAGTGCAAGCGTTCCGATCAAAATACCGTCAGGAAAGAGTGCCTGCTGATTCTGAAAGCGAGAGAGCGCAAGACCACCAAAGAGAATAAGGCAGAATGCTGAAATAAATATATTCACCCAATGAATCCATATCTGAACTGGATTGGTGAGTCCTGCCGCAACCACAAGGAACATCACCATCATGATAGATCCGAACGAAGAGAACGGGAGACGAATGCCCGTAAATTGCATGGTGAAGAGGATCACGGCCGCAACAACAAACAGAATACGCACCAAGTCACCGTAGTAATGTTTAGGACCTATGTGGGGTCCTACAGTACGAAATGGAATATCTTCGCTCATATCTCCTTAGTATCCCACGTAACCCTATCTTCTGCGCGTCTACTGTGGATTACAGCAGCACCGTTGCCTGTCCTCCAGAGATTTCTGCGACTCCTCCTTCGTGAATCGGCACATGATGCTTCTCTCCATTCACTGCTTCAATGCGTGCCTCCCCTTCCTTTAGTTCGGTGACGAATGGTTCGTGTCCCGCAAGTACCGTGAACACCCCTTCCGAACCTGGGAGGGTCACTGATACTGCTTCACCATCGAAGAGGTTCTCTCCAACGCGCGCAACCGTAAGATGAAATGTCTTAGCCATTATGAGGTTACTTCATCAATGCTGCCCTTCATGTAGAAGGCCTGCTCTGACTTCTCGTCGTGCTTACCATCCACGATTTCCTTGAAGCCACGTACGGTCTCTTCACGAGATACGTAGGCACCAGGAGTACCGGTAAACACTTCTCCCACGAAGAATGGCTGAGAGAGAAAACGCTGAATCTTACGTGCGCGTGCCACCACAAGCTTGTCTTCGTCTGAAAGCTCTTCAATGCCAAGAATGGCAATGATGTCCTGGAGATCCTTATAGCGCTGGAGTACAAGCTTCACCTTGTTGGCGACTTCGTAATGTTCAGCACCCACGATCTCTGGCGTAAGCGCCGCAGAAGACGACGCAAGCGGATCAATGGCTGGATAAATACCAAGAGAGGCAAGTTGGCGAGAAAGCACCACCGTACCGTCGAGGTGTGCGAAGGTTGTTGCTGGCGCTGGGTCCGTAAGGTCGTCGGCCGGCACATACACTGCCTGCACGGACGTAATAGATCCCTTCTTCGTTGAAGTGATACGCTCCTGGAGACGGCCCATTTCTTCTGCAAGCGTTGGCTGGTATCCCACGGCTGATGGCACACGACCGAGAAGCGAGGAGACTTCTGAACCTGCCTGAATGAAACGGAACACGTTGTCCATGAAGAAGAGCACGTCCTTTCCTCCTTCATCACGGAAGTATTCTGCCTGTGTAAGACCGGTGAGGGCCACGCGCGCACGAGCTCCTGGCACTTCGTTCATCTGACCGAATACTAGAGCCGTCTTTTCCAACACACCTGACTCCTTCATTTCATGGTAGAGGTCGTTACCTTCACGCACACGCTCTCCCACTCCGGCAAACACAGAGTATCCTCCGTGCTCAGTTGCCACGTTGCGAATCAACTCCTGAATAAGCACGGTCTTTCCCACACCGGCTCCTCCGAAGAGTCCCACCTTTCCTCCCTTAAGGAAGGGGATGATGAGGTCAATCGCTTTAATACCCGTCTCAAACACTTCTGCCTTAGTCGTCTGCTCATCAAATGAGGGGGGCATGCGGTGAATCGGAAGGCGAGGCGTGTCCTTTCCAATCTCCTCTTTGCCGTCGATGGTCTCTCCAAGTACGTTGAAGAGGCGTCCGAGCGCATTCACACCCACGGGAACAGAGATCGGTGCACCAGTAGCGGTGGCGATTTCGCCACGAGAAAGACCCGCCGTGTCGGTCATGGAAATCGTGCGAACACGATCAAGACCAAGGTGACTTGCCACCTCAAGGGTGATGCGGCTGTGCTGCCCCGCCTTCTCAATGACAAGCGCTTCGCCGATCTGAGGACGATCCTTCTCAAAGTGAATATCTACAACTGGCCCGATAACTTCTGTAATGGTTCCCGTGTTCATGGTGAATAAATTATAACTAAGTTGATAACGCCTCACGGCCGCCCACAATCTCGGACACTTCGCGCGTGATGGCTGCCTGACGTACCTTGTTAAAGAGGCGTGTCAGGTCACGAGCCACCTCTTTTGACTTATCCGAGGCGGACTTCATAGCAACCATACGTGCAGAGTGTTCTGAGGCTTTCGCCTCAAGAAGCATGTGATAGAGGGAGATAGCAACCAAACGTGGCACGAGCACACTCATAATTTCTCCGTGTGATGACTCCACTTCATAGGAAGCGGGAGCGGCAATGCGATGATCCTCGCTCCACTTACCTTTTGCAGGACGAATACTACGAACAATTGCCTCAACGGATTCAAGAGTAAGGGGGAGAAGAGTGTGAGTTGTCGGCACTTGTTCAAAGGTAGACTTGAAATCGCTGTAGACTCCCACGACCTTGTCATAATCTTTATTTACAAATCCAGCAGAGAGTTCACGAGAAAGCTCTTCCATTATTGAAAGAGGAACGTCATCACGTTTGTTTTCAAACGATTTCGCAATCGTGAAGCCACGGCGTAAGAAGTACTCCATACCCTTCTTGCCGTACGCAAAGATGGTGACACTTTCTTTTGGATATTTGGCGGCCTCAAGTGCTGCGGCCTTAATCACTCCGCTGTTGAGTGCCCCCGCAAGTCCCTTATCGCTCGTAAGAATCACCATCGCAACCTTCTCTACGGGACGTGTGGTGGCAAGCGCGTGCCGCTTAATATCTTCTGCACCAGACAACCGCGCAAGAATAGAGAGTGCAGCACGTGCGTAGGGACGACCGGAAAACGCAGTTGCCTGTGTCTTACGCATCTTCACCGCAGATACAGCTTCCATCGCGCGAGTCACCGTGTGCATGCGCTTGGTCGCCCCTATTTTTGCTTTAATGTCTTTAAGTGCCACGGTAGTGTTTAGGCGCCCTTGTTGATGTCAACGAACTTCTGAAGTGCAGAGCGAAGATCCTTCTCAAGGTCTTCGGTGATCTCCTTCTTCTCACGAATACCAGAGAGCACGTTTTTGGCTTCACGAAGAAGATACTCCTGCATCTTCTTCTCCATTGCACTGGTCTCGTCAGGAGTGAAGGCATCGAAGTATCCGTTCACCGCTGCGAAGATAATTGCAGACTGCATTTCAAACGGAAGCGGTTGACCATTGGTTTGCTTAAGCACCTCAGTTAAACGGCGTCCACCATCAATACGCTTCTTCGTGTCCTCATCAAGATCTGAAGAGAACTGCATGAAGGCTTCAAGTTCACGGAACTGTGCGAGCTCAAGTTTAATCTTCCCAGACACCTTTTTCATAGCTTTGGTCTGCGCTGCAGAACCCACGCGAGACACGGAGTTACCCGAATCAATTGCAGGACGCATGCCCTTATTGAAGAGATCGGAGAGCAAGAACATCTGACCGTCGGTGATAGAAATCACGTTCGTTGGGATGTAGGCAGAGATGTCGCCTTCCTGCGTTTCAATAATCGGAAGTGCCGTCAATGAGCCACCTCCCTTTTCCTTAGAAAGTTTTGCGGCACGTTCAAGCAAGCGGGAGTGCAAGTAGAAGATGTCTCCTGGATATGCCTCGCGACCTGGAGGACGGCGAAGAAGAAGCGACATCTGGCGGTATGCCACTGCCTGCTTTGAAAGATCGTCGTAGATCACGAGCGCATCACGACCGGAGTCCATAAAGTGCTCACCAATAGCAGCTCCTGCAAACGGTGCAAGGAACTGAAGTGCAGCTGGTGCAGATGCAGGAGCGGTCACTACGACTGTGTACTCCATAGCACCAAGCTCTGCGAGCTGTGCGACGATCTTTGCGGTCTTTGATTCCTTCTGACCAATGGCAACGTAAATACAAATAGGACGAGACTCTTCAGGCTCTGACTTCTGGTTCAAGATTGCATCAATCGCAACAGTCGTCTTACCGACACCACGGTCACCAATGATGAGCTCGCGCTGACCACGACCGATTGGGATCATGGAATCAATCGCCTTGATACCGGTGTGAAGCGGCACGTTTACCGGTGCGCGATCCATCACACCATATGCTTCGCGTTCAATCGGCACGAACTTGGTTGCCTTCGTAGAACCTTTACCGTCTACTGCTTCACCAAGAGGGCTCACCACGCGTCCTACCAAAGAATCGCCGACAGGGATGGAAAGAAGTCGGCCGAGACGGCGTACCAGCATGCCTTCGTACACTCGGGAGGCATCACCGAGAATTGCTGCACGGACACCATCTTCTTCAAGGTTAAGCACGAGACCGTACACCGGATCGGCGTCCTTGAGTGCGTCTTCAAGACTACGATCAAACGTAGGATCAAAGAGCACCATTTCAGTCATGACCGCCTTATCAAGGCCGTCAATCTCTGCGATACCGTCACCGGTCGCGCGTACGATGCCAGTTTCTTCTTTACCCGTTGCCGGAGCGAAGTCTGCAATCTCCTTCTCAATTCTCTTGATGATGCTGTCCATAGTGCTTGTAAAAGTAGTAATAAGTTAGGCCTTCACGACACGCTGGTAGATGTCGGTGAGGGCACGCTTTCCTGACTGATCCACGAGTACGCCCTTTGCACGTCCGCGCCATCCTGAAAGCAATGATTCATTCACCACTGCCTTCTCTGCGGTAATACCATGGGAGGCTGCTTCAGAAAGTGCCTTAGAGGCATCTTTCGAACGCGCGACCTCTACCGTTGCACCAGTGACGGTGTTACGGATCTGCGTCACCATAAGTGAACGAAGAATTGCGGGAAGAAGTTTAAGACGTCCTCTCTCTTTCAAATGCGCTATGAGATTTTTCATGAGCGCATCCTCCTTCACTCCCTTGGAGAGAAGTCGTTCAATAGCAGCTGCGTACGTCTTCTCCATAGTTATTTCTTCTCTCCCACTATCTTGGCAGCCGCGAGGACTGCAAGGCGTGCAATTTCCTTCTCACTATCACGAAGTGCCTTGGCGGCTGCTTCCTTTGCGCGTGCATCAGCATCACGAGCGATGCTTTCGGCACGTGCTTCTGCGTCCTTCACAATGCGAGTTTTCTCTGCATTTGCCGTCTCGCGTGCAGACGCCACAACTTCTGACGCTTTAGAGTCAGCACCGGCGACAATCTCTGCCGCTTCAGTGTCCGCGCCCTTAAGCTTCTCAGCCGCACGCTCTGCATCTTCTACGCCCTGAGCAATCTTCTTGGCGCGTTCATCAAGCGTCTTCATGACTGGCTTATAGAGAAGAAGCCATAGTGCGACAAGGAGTATGCCGAAGTTCACCGCCTGAGCGATGAGGAGCTTCCAATCTATGCCGAATGCGTGAAGAAGCGCGTCCATAGAAGCGTACTAGACGAAGCGGATGATGAATGAGACCACAAGCGCAAGAATACCAAGCGCTTCTGCGAACACGATTGCAAGAATCATGTTTGAAACCACCTTGCCGGATGCTTCTGGATTGCGACCAATCGCTTCCATTGCCTTACCGCCGATGAGACCGATACCGATACCTGGACCAAGTACGCCAAGTCCTGCAGCGAGGGCCATGGCGATCAACTTTGCTGATTCCGTTTCCATTGTGTGTGTAACTTACGTTTGTTAATGCTCCATCCCGGAGCCGCATGGAGAAAAGGCTAATGCGCCTCGTCCCCGTGCGGTTCCATGATAGCGAGTTTGATAAAGAACAGTGTCAACATGGCGAACACCACTGCCTGAATGAAGCCAACAAATACCTCAAAGGCAATTAGTGGCAGTGGCAGTAGGTACGCCACAAAAAACATTGCGACCACAATCATCACCTCACCCGCGAACACGTTTCCGAAAAGACGGAAGGAGAAGGAGACGAGCCGGCCCACGTTGGATATCAACTCAATGATACCCACGATGAAATCAACCGGTGACTTGAAGTTAACATATTTCCCTGCGTATTTAAAAAAGCCAAGAATGGTCGCGCCCGTGATTTCAATTGTCAGAAAGGAGATGATCGCAAGCGCCAGCGTCATGTTCATATCGGCTGCAGGCGCGCGGAAAAGCGGAATGTCGTTAAAGAGGACGGATCCAATACCTGGAAGGAATGCAAGTTCATTCGCTACCAACACAAAGAGGAAGATGGTCATGATGAGCGGAAAGAATTTGCGTGCGAGCTTCTCGTCCTCAAGTGTTTCTGCCATGTAGTTTAATACCCCCTCAAAGAGCATTTCAACGCCTGCCTGAAGCTTGCCAGGAATCATAGCAATCTTGCGACGGAAAAGGATCGCAAAGAGGAGAAGGAGTCCCACGACGATCCAGGTCATGAGAAGTGAGTTAGTGACCGGGAAGCTCCAGACAGAGAAAAGCTCCTCTGCTTTGAGAACCACGTGAATACCACTGCCGTGCTCTGCAGCTGCTTCTACCGCATGTTCCGGTGCGTTTGCCATATGTACAAAAAGACCCCGTTTGGGTTATGTAGGCATACTAGCAAGGGACTCTTGATACCGCTAGGGTGTGGAAAGTCGGGGGGAATAGTACTTTATGGATTCTCCATTCCGAACAAGTTTCGTTTGGTGGACCATACCGGACTCGAACCGGTCACCTCATCCATGCCATGGATGCGCTCTACCAGATGAGCTAATGGCCCTTAGAGAGTCACTCTACTGTTTTTTCTTCAGCGTCTCAAGGTCCTCAAGTACGCGCTTGATATCTTTGGTAAGTTGCTCAAGAGTCGCGACATTTGCAGTGGTCTGTGCTTCTGCCTTCTCTTCTTCGGTGATTTCTTCTACATCCTCCTGAATCTCATCAATGTCTTCATTGATCTCTTCAATATCTTCTTGAATTTCCTCCATGTCCTCTCCAAGATCTTCCACGTCTTCCTGAATCTCATCAATGTCTTCCTCCACCTCCCGAAGAGATTCCGTGTTCCGGTTCACGGTCATTTGAATAAGGATGGCAAGATAGATGGCTTCAAGCGACACCACCGTGGTGACCACGAGGAGAATGATTTCCCATGACGCAATGCCAAACACGCCAAGAGAGAATGCAACCACAAACGCAATAGTGTGAGCTATCAAGGAAGCCACCGAACCAATGGCTCGGGTAAGGCGTTCAACAGGTGTTGGGGCGTGTGGGAGTTTCATAAAAACACTAAGAGAAGTTGACCTTAGTATACTTCCTTAAATCATTCAATCTGCTATTCTCCACCACTATCGGGCCGTAGTATACCGGTAGTACGTACGCTTCGGGTGCGTGAAGACCGGGTTCGATTCCCGGCGGCCCGACACGTTATCCAAAGAGAAGTATTTCCAGCGCTTTTCTCTGTTCTGAGTCGTACTTTGCCTCAAGAAGATCAACGGAGATCTCTTTTCCCTGGAAATCAGGGTGCTGCATAAGTTCAATGAGTTCATCAAGGGTCACTTCACGCATGGTGATGCGTTCCCCTGCATCCAAATGTGGTTCAGTCACTTTCTCCACCCCACGACCAATGAAGACATAGAAGGCCCAATCAAGCTTAGACACAGGCTGGTACCCTTTCCATAGAACCAGCTCTTTTGCTTCGTATCCTGTTTCCTCAAGAAGTTCACGACGCACAGCAACTTCAGGATCCTCTCCTGCATCTACACGACCTCCGGGAATAGTGAGGACCGCATCACGTCCTGGCTGTTCATCAGTGATAAGAAGGATCTTGTGGTCTGAAGTAGTGGCAACTATGGAGACCGTATCGGGACGTCTAAGCTTCTCAAAGATAACGGTGGTTCCATCAAAGAGCTCCTGCTCCCACTGGTACACATCAAACATCACACCTGTGAATACTTTTGTGGCATGGTCTGGAATCTTCTGATGTCCTCCTGGGCGTTCAATCATTACCTACAGCGTAGCATTTAGGAAGTAGCTTTGGTATGTTTTGTCTACCGGGCGATTAGCTCAGCTGGTTAGAGCGTTCGCCTCACACGCGAAAGGTCACAGGTTCGAATCCTGTATCGCCCACCGAGACGCAGTCAGGGGCCTTGACGTATTTTTGATATAGGGGATGCTGTACGGATACAGCTAATAACTAAGACGAATCACATGCCAAACGCAGCACTTTCTAAGCCAATGACCCTATCTGCCGAACTACAGGCAGTCGTGGGTGCAGGTCCTATGCCTCGCTCTGAGGTTACCAAGAAGATCTGGGAGTACATCAAGAAGAACAATCTCCAGAATCCTAAGAACAAGCGCAACATCCTCGCGGATGACAAGCTTAAGGTCCTTTTCGGAGGTAAGGCAGAAGTCACCATGTTTGAGATGACGAAGCTCGTCTCTCCACACATGTCCTAAGCAAACTGCTTAGGAAAGAATAAATCCGCCCTTGAGGCGGATTTATTCTTATGCCAAATAAGGAGCTTATTTCTTCTTCCCGTTTCCGAGCACGTAGGTAAAGACTATTGCCCCGTCTATAAGGAGACCCACAAGACCAATGAACGCAAGCAGTGCGAGCGTCCAGTCAGGTACGGATACTTCGGTTAAATATGCCCAAAGTGCAAACGCAAGAATGTACGTAAAGGAGAGGATTCCAAGGACATCAAAGTGTTCAGGGCGCATATAGTAAAGTATACGCGAAAAGCGCCAAAGAGGCGCTTTTACTACCAAGTGGACCGTACAGGATTCGAACCTGCGACCCCCTCATTGCAAATGAGGTGCTCTACCAACTGAGCTAACGGCCCGTGAGGGGGACTATACCACACCCCTTTTATTTTTCTAATAGGTCTATCTTTGCTGCGAGGATAAAGTCGTTTTCTGACAGACCCTTCACGGCATGGGTGGTGAGATGAACCCCCACCTTCCCCCAGGAGACCATCAGATCAGGGTGATGTCCTTCTTCTTCCGCAATATCTCCAATCCGATTCGCAAAGGCTAAGGCCTCCTTGAAGTCCTTCAGGGAAAACTGTCGAGTAATGAACGTAGCGTCAGGAGAGAGTGTCCAAAAAGGCGTGTGGGTAAGAAATGCTTCTGCATCCTGTTTTGTAAGTACAGGGATTCCCCCTTCGCAGGCAACACATTTCTTTTGAGTGAGATCTTGCATGTGACTTGTATAGTACTCTGTTTGTTATACTACACAAATATATGCGAAAGCCTCTATTGATCGTTTTTGGCGGAATCTCCCCTGAACATGAAGTCTCTGTAGTGACTGGGCTCCAGACCTTTGAGAAGGTAGACATCACGAGATACGATCCTCTCGCCCTCTTTATAGATAAACAGGGATCAATCCATGCGCTTCCTTCCCTGACTTCCCGACATCAGTTCTTTATCACACAAAAAACATCAGTTACATTTGGACGTGACGATAGAGGAGGATTCATCTCATTCGGTGGGATGATACAAAAGAAGATCTATCCTCACGCAGCGTATCTTTGTCTTCATGGTGGTATGGGAGAAGGTGGTGGTATTCAAGGATTACTCGAAAGTGTGGGTATTCCCTTCACCTCAAGTGGTGTCGAAGGATCTGTCATTGCCATGAACAAAGCGCTGACGAAAGAAGTGCTTCGTTCGGCAGAGGTCCCTGTGCTGCCATTTGTTCGTCTCTTTTCTAATGAAGTACGTCAAGACCTGCCTAGAATTCTTGCACAGGTATCTCATTTACTCTCCTTCCCCGTTATTGTAAAACCCGCCCACCTTGGTTCTTCAATTGGTATTACGGTTGCTAAGTCGACAGACGACTTAGAACGTAGTCTTCTTGAGGCGTCCTTTATAGATACTGAAATACTCATTGAACCATTTTTGACCTCAATCACTGAATTTAACTGTGCAGTGAAGTGTATTGAAGATCAGGTCATTACCAGTCCGATTGAACGACCGATTCCCCATGACGACATTTTAAGTTTCGCTGATAAATACGAACGTGGAGGAAAGAAAAGCGGAATGGCCTCCCTTACTCGTGAAGTACCTGCAAAGATTTCTACAAAGGAATCAACACTCATTGCTGACATTGCCAGACGTGCATTTATCGCATGCCGATTAAAAGGAATGGCTCGTATTGATTTTATGCAGGACGCCGATGGAGCTCTCTTTCTTACTGAAGTAAACTCTATCCCAGGTTCTATGGCGTTTTACTTGTGGGAAGCAGCAGGTTTGGCATTTCAAGAACAAATCACGGAACTTGTGGAGCAAGCAGTGCGAGACGCAACAGGTGATGTAAGCCGACGAATGGACTACGAAACCGATATTATTACTCACTTTGTGCAGGGGTCTTAATAATATAAGTCGGGCAATGCCGGCTGTTGGAGGAGAAACCATTCGTGTGGGGGGAAATGCGTGCGCGCGTCCACAAGAAACTCCGCAAGAGTAGCATACCGACTAATCTTCTGATCACTCGCAACGCCACGCACAATTTCATCTGCAAACATAGTTCCAAGAACTATCACGTGATCAGCACGCTGTAACGCCTCGCCTAACTTTTGGTTTGTATCTTTTTCGTGAGGTCCAGCTTCTGGAATACCTGCAGCGATCACAAGGAGTTTCTTCTGTTCGTCCTGAGCAATCCGATACGCAGCGGCAATCCCTGCCTTTGCAGTGGTAAGACTAATGTTATATGAATCATCTATTCCATCATATCCATGAATAAAAGTATGCTTCTGACGACGATCTGGAAGCTCAAGTGATTCCACTAATTTTTTGACAAAATGTACAGGAATGGCACACTGCGCTGCTACTGCAAGCGCAAGCCTGAGGTTCTCCTTGTTTGACTCAGAAAGATGCGAAGCGTGAATTGGCTCTCCTTGGTAGGTCAACGTGTCCGTATCCACGAGAATCATTCTTCGATCACTTGCAACCTGCGCCAACGTATTTTTATCTGCAATGGTAACGCCATTGGGTGCCGCATGAATTGACAGAAGCTTAAGTGCGTCTGCAAGACGTTGAGGTGTCTTAAAACGTTCTAGATGTTGATCTCCCACATTGGTAACCACTACTATGTCTGGACGAATCATGTTTGCAATCATGCGCATTTCATATGCATGATACGAATCTGCTTCAACAATAAGAATCTGAGTTCCAAGAGACAAATGCCGTACGACCCATGCGGCCAGACCAGCAGGAGTATTAATGTTCCCCGGCGTCATTTGCGTACGCAAGTGAAAACGGAGAAGTTGATAGATAAAGTTTTTCGTGGTCGTTTTTCCGAAACTCCCTGCGACCGCGATAACCTTAAGATTGTGGTGTGAAGAAAGGATGCGGCTTGCCTGTGTTCGCACCCGTGCATGAAGTATGGTAAATAACGGATACAAAAGAAGATTCGCAAGATACACAAATAGTGGCAAAAGAATAAAGACTACAGCAACTGCGATGATGCGTGAGAACGGAGACGCTATCACGAACAGCACTAATATTCCAATAAGCATCAAGATTCCTGTGACAGATATGACGAGAAGTGCACGCGGTGTTGGAACCAGCTTTTCTTGAATAGTAAAATGGCGTCGAAAAAAGAAACGAAGCAACCAATGAAGATACCGTGCACCGTCGTATTCTTCTTTTTGAAGAATCCATACAAAGTCCTCGAATGGGACAATAGTATTAATAATTTTTGATAAATCGAGTGACAATGCCATGAAATAAAAGTGGCTGTTCTATATGAGCATTATGCCCTGCACCTGCCATGATTTCCAAACGACCGTGAGGAACGAGCTTCAACGCTTCCCGGGCGGTAGAAAGCGGTGCTTCCTCGTCTTCCGAACCCCATACAAAAAGCGTGGGAACCGCAATCTGCGGCAGTGTTTTTTCCTGACTAAATGCTACCACCTTGCGATATATGATTCCGAGTCCTGTCTCATCGGCATCTTGGAGCACTTTGGGACGAAGCGATCGACGTATTGAATTAGAAAATATGGACTTGAGCAGTGCTGCCATGATAAGACGTGCACGTGTTAGAAAAGATGGTCGGTACAAAAGAGGTGCACCATATAAAATAAGTCCTACAAGCCATGAAGGTTTGCTGCTTCCAATGTGCGCAGCAATTCGACCGCCAAATGAATGCCCAAGAATGATGATTCTATCCTGTGTTTCTGAAAATTTCTCCATCACCCATGACGCATACTCAGGGATTCCCCAATTCGCATCCTGGAGTGGCTCTTCCCCAAAACCAGGAAGATCTAGCACAGTAATTGATGTCTCCTGCCAACGCTCGCGAAACGTATTCCATCTCGTCTTATCATGTCCCCATCCGTGCAAAACAACTAAACGTAACTTCCCGTTCATACTTACCGCGTAATACGACTAATGAGATGTTCCAGAACTTCTGAAAGCGAAGTACCCACGGAAGCCATTGCATGTGCAAATGGTTGTTCCGGCACTAATGATGGTAAGGTATTCGTCTCAAGATAATATAGACCACGAGGAGAAAGAATAAAATCGGAACGAGAGTAGTGCCGTAGGTTTAGTGCCGTGTGCATCGTACGTGCTGCGGCAAGAAGATCAGTGGTCATTAGTTTTGGAAGTGGTGCAGGAGCCAAAAAACGAGACCGACCTGCATATTTTGCCAGATACGAAAAAAAACCTTCATCGGCATTAGGTACAATTTCTACTGGTGGAAACGCATACAATGGCTCCCCTCGGAATCCTTCCACCACTCCTACCGTCATTTCCCGACCTTGAATGCGTTCTTCAATGAGCACACTACTTCCTGCATTTAAGATAGCGGTCGCTGCCTCAATAAGAGAATCATAGCCATGTGTAAGAGATACTCCAATAGAAGATCCTGCAGCAACTGGTTTTACCACAACTGGCTGTAAAAAAGTCTGTACTACTTTCTGACCAATGCGATTAAGATTTTCATTATTCTCAATTAAATAATATCGAGGAGTCAGAATGCCTTGTTCCTGTGCATGTTCTTTGGCAAGCACTTTATGCATAGCCAGAGATGATGCAAGAGAATTTGAGCCTGTATACGGCACCCCAAAACGTTCAAGAAGTTTCTGTACTTCCCCATCTTCTCCGTATTCCCCATGAAGGCCAATCACAATGGCATCCACATTCCTGAGCACCCGCTCAGGAGATACGGGGATCCCCCGCTCATGCCACACTCCCTGTTTGTCTATAAATATATCGCGAGCGGTAAAACGATCCGTCGGGAGGTTCTTGAGAATGGCCGCACCCGTCTTGAGCGAGACTTCGTGTTCTGAGGAAGGTCCTCCACGCAATACGCCAACTACCGTGCCATGCATACAAAGAGTATACCTTATGACGTTGGCCTGAGGTTTCTCCTTCGTGCTAATCGGTGTCTTCCAAGCGCAAAACGATGTGCTTCGAAGTTCGCCAGCACCGCATCAGCGTCGGATATACCAGCGCGTAGGGAGCCCATAACTTCACGAGGGCGATGTTTCTCATCCTTCACGACTGCAACCACTGGAATACCCACTCCCGCTTCTTTAAGCACCTCTTCCGCAACCTTCTTATGTGTCTTACCCCCATCTATCACAATTGCTTTCGGCATCTGCCACTCCGGATGTCCTAAGCGGCGATTCAATATTTCTTTGAGAGAGGCAATGTCATTATTGAGTGACTTTCCTCCATATCCACGAATACGAAAGGTGCGGTAATCGCGCTTCACTGGCATCCCATTCTCCACTACGGTCATGACGCCAATCGCATCGGTACCGGAGATATGTGCCGTGTCGTATGCCTCTATGCGTGGACCCTCTATTTCCTTATCCCTGTCCTCGCGAATCAACGACACGTCTTGCACATGGTCCAGAGAGAAGAGCTGCTTACGAATAGTCGCGGCGTCTTCAAAACGTTCCTCTTTCGCTGCAAGCTTCATTTCCTTCTCTAGCGTAGTCCTCAATGTCTTTACCCGCCCCGAAAGAAAGAGGGACACGTTCCGAATGGAGCGGAGATATTCCTTACGATCCATGCCGCGTGGGTAGTGTCCTATTTGGCGATTAAACTCTACCTTTGCCTTTATGTGCTTATTTCCCTCACCCACAGGCCGTTCCGTGTCATAGAACGGGAAAATACGGCGTATAAGGCGCAATGCTTCACGGAGCTGGTAGCCAGAGGTAAATGGGCCATGGGCGGCCTTGAGCTTCATGCCTTCTGTTTTCATCAAATCAAAATCTATATCTTTACCACGTATGGTACGTACGCGAGGGATCTCCTCGTCCGTAATAACTGTGTAGATAAAACTTTTGTCATCTTTCCCCATCGCATTGCCTGACGGACGGTACTCACGAATGAGCGCTGCTTCTCGGACCAATGCTTCAAGCACCGTCGGCGTCGTCTCGTAGGAGACATGATCTGCTTTCGTCACTACATCCACCACGCGCGGACCACGGGTCGCAATCAAGTCGTCATCAAAGTACGAACGCACACGATCACGGAGGGAACTTGCTTTGCCCACATACAGAACTTTCTTTGCACGACCTTTGCCAACAGTAAAAAGATAAACGCCAGGAAGTTCAGGAAGATCTAGTTCTTTAAGGAGTGCGCGTTCCATTACTTCTTCTTACGCTTTCGTAGCGCTTTTGCAAGATAAGCTCCAGTGTGTGACTTCTCCACCTCTGCAATTTCTTCTGGGGTTCCTTTGGCCACAACCTTACCACCACCCACGCCACCTTCAGGACCAAAGTCTATAACGTAGTCTGCATTCATAATGAGATCAAGATTGTGCTCAATCACCACCACGGTGTTTCCACGACGCACGAGTTCCTGAAGAATCTCAATGAGTTTACGTACATCTTCATAATGAAGTCCTACCGTTGGCTCATCAAGAAGGTACAACGTCTTCATGGTAATCGGACGATAGAGCTCTGACGCAATCTTCACGCGCTGCGCCTCTCCACCAGACAAAGTCGTTGCGCTCTGTCCAAGCGTCAAATATTCAAGTCCTGTGGAATTAAGCGTACTCAAACGATCATTAATAGACGGAATGTCTTTGAAGAACTTCTCTGCGTCTTCTACCGTCATCTCCAGCACTTCAAAGATATTCTTGCCACGATACGTGACTTCAAGCGTTTCTTTCATGAAACGTTTGCCGTTACAAACGTCACAAGTCACATATACCGTCGGAAGGAAGTGCATCTCAACCGCAATCATGCCGTTACCCTGACAGGCTTCACAGCGCCCTCCGGCGACGTTGAAAGAGAAACGTCCTGGCTTCCAGCCACGTGCACGCGCTTCTGGCGTTGCGGCAAAGAGATCGCGAATGTGTGTCCATGCGCCCGTGTAGGTTGCAGGGTTTGAGCGTGGCGTACGACCAATGGGAGATTGATCAATCAACACCGTGCGACCGATGTATTCCGTACCTGTGATAGAAGCAATGTGTGCGGGCTTTGCCTGGCGACGCGCGAGATTATTCGCGACATTCTTATGCAAAATATCGTAAAGAAAGGTGGACTTGCCTGATCCAGAGACACCGGTAATTGCTACCAGTTTTCCGAGTGGCACATCTACATTCTGATTCTTAAGATTATGAAGTGTTGCACCACGAACCTTAATCGCGCCCTTTTCACTGGTACGACGTTCTTCAGGTATCTCAATCTCCTTCTCCCCGCGAAGATACGAGAGTGTGACCGAGTGTGAATCATTCTTTGGCGCCGTCAACAGCTCATCAAGCCATCCTGAAGCCACCACCCTCCCTCCGTGTGTTCCTGCACCAGGGCCAATGTCTACGATGTAGTCTGACGCATAGATCGTATCCTCATCGTGCTCTACAACAAGAATGGTATTGCCAAGTTTCTTAAGTGAAAGAAGGGTTTGAATGAGACGATCATTATCACGCTGGTGGAGACCAATAGTCGGCTCATCAAGTACGTAGAGTGCCCCGACAAGCCCTGTACCGAGCTGTGAGGCAAGACGAATACGTTGTGCCTCTCCTCCGGAAAGAGTCGCTGCAGAACGATTCAAGGTGAGATAATCAAGACCGACGTTCAACATGAACTCAAGTCGGCTCGTGATCTCCCGCACAATAGGCTTTGCAATTTCTGCACGCATCTCAGAGAGCTTGAGCGCATCCATGAACTCCTTGGCTTCTTTAATAGACATGGAGGTGAAGTCCACGACGTTGATGCCAAGTCCCTTTTCATTCTTCCGGGTCAAATACACCCGAAGTGCTTCAGGACGAAGACGCTTTCCTTCACAGACCGGGCAGATGGCATCCGAGAACAATGATTCAGTACCCAGACCATTACATTCAGGACAGGCACCATACGGACTATTGAACGAGAAAAGACGAGGTTCCACCTCTGGGAATGAAGCGCCGTCTTCCGGACAGATAAACCTTGCAGAAAGTGTTTCTACACTTCCATCTGCATGTCCGATCTTTACAAGACCATCCGCTTCTTTAAGTGCAAGTTCCAGTGCCTCTGAAAGACGTTCACGTGCGGCGTCAGGACTCTTCACAAACTCAGACACAAAGATGCTATCTACAATGGCATCAATGTCGTGCCGCTTATTACGATCAAGGATAGCTTTCTCTCGCAGAGACTGGGTCTTCCCATCAATCACGACACGCTCATATCCCTTCCCAAGAAGATCATAGAGCATCTGGTAGTACTCACCCTTACGACCCACTACCACTGGTGCGTAAATAACCACCTGACTGCGATCAAGCGTGACGCCCATTACTTCCTCACCCTTTGCCCCAGTCTTTGCGGCAACGCGAGACATGATGAGGCCGATCATTTCCTCTTTTGAAAGCTTCTCAATCGGTACGTCGTGATGAATACAGTATGGCTGACCTGCACGTGCGTAGAGTACGCGCATATAGTCATAAATCTCTGTGACGGTCGCAACTGTAGAGCGCGGGTTATTTGAACGACTCTTCTGATCTATGGAAATAGCAGGGGAAAGACCGGTAATCTCATCCACGTCTGGCTTCTGCATCTGGTTCAAGAACTGACGTGCATACGCAGAAAGAGATTCCACATAGCGACGCTGCCCTTCAGCAAAGATAGTGTCAAAGGCAAGAGAGGACTTTCCAGACCCTGAGAGACCAGTGAGCACAGTCATCGTGCCTCTCGGCATCTTTACCGAGATGTTCTTAAGATTATGCGTACGAGCACCTTTTACATGAATCCAGTCTTCACCGGTAAACTGCTCGTGTTCCTGCTTCTTCTTGGGTGCCATTGGTATGGAAAGCCCTGTCCGTGGTGGGACAGGTACGGATATGAGTATAGCACTTCTCTTTATTTGATACCTACTGCGTTCTTTTCCCAGGCAGGCACGTTCGGATCATAATAATCCCACCCGATACCAAAGAATCCAGTGGGTATGAATACGCGAAGCTGCGGACCCTTAAGGTCCAGCTCTATACCGAACGCGAGGTAGTGGAATCCGTGGAATTTAAAGAATGCAACGAACCTACGGTTCTGAATCTTATTGTTCATTTTTGCGTTCAAAGAGAAGATCGTCCGGAAGACGGAACAATCCTTCATCATTCTCCTTCTGCTCCATGAAGTGTGCAATGAAGCCGACTGCGCGAGGAATCACAAAGAGTGCGTTAAAGAACTCCGCATCAATGAGCTCCTGAATCTCCTTCTCTCCATATTCTTCACATTCAATAAGGATGTCCTGCATAAGGGCGGCAATCACGCCGTCTACGTTAAGAATGAGAGATCCATTCTTTCCTGTCGTTACCTTCTCAATGGAACGCGCGAAGTCGTAGTGCGGATGATTCTTCAGAAGCTCTGCGAAAGAGGAGAGCGCCGCAACACGAGGATCAGGAATACCGACACGATACTTACGATGCCCGATACCAGAGATTACCTTTCCACCCTTTGTCGCTGATTCCACAAAATCTGCTGCAGACTGACCAGACGCAAGTCCTGCACGCCAGGTACGTGCAGCTTCGTTAATGGCGCCACCAAAGCGTGGACCGATGGTAAGGAGGCCTGCCGTGAGTGAGGACACAAGATCTTTTCCTGCGCGCGCCGTCACCATGGTATTCACCGCACCAGAGACATGTCCTCCGTGATCAATGAGAAGCGTGAAGATGGCTTCTGCGAACGCCTTCGTAATAGGAGATGATGCTGGCTTTCCAAGGAGTGCGGCAATGACCGCACTTCCAAATGGACCTTCCTGTGCAACGAGTTTCCCGTCCTCTACAAAAACTGGCACTGACTCAAGATCAGTCACCTGACGGGTTGAAAGAATGCTTTTCTGGCGAGTCATAAGTGGTTGTATATCGCTCATCGTATCACTGAAATCATTCCCTGGAAGTGTCTTCAAGGCCTCAAGGAATTCGGGGAACGTATCGGGCGTGGTGACTCCCACACCTCTAAGTGCCTCACGCTTTGCGCGTGCACTCTCATCCTTATGGGCTACCAATGCTTTGGCGTGCCCAAACTGCATGTGTTCATCAAAGGCTTCGTCTACGATACCAGCGATGTACGCAACCATAGGTTTGGTGAGCTTTTTCTCTTTTATCATCTCTACGATTTCGTATTCATCTACCCCACCAAGCTCTCCGAAATAGACGATGCCCTGAGTGGCACTATCTGTCTCCGCAAGAGAAAGCACGTCAGTAAGGGATGAGACAGGGAATCGGTCTCCACCAATACACAAAGAGAAGGAAAGTCGCTTCCCTGCGTTTGCGACGGCACGGATAAGCTCACTCGTCATACCTCCTGACGTGGCTACCACGGCCACAGATCCTGGAGTGGCGAGCTTACTTGCCTCTATCTGCATAGGATCTACTCCCCCAATGGCGCCGAGTTTCAAATGCCCTGGTACGAGGATGCCGACACCAGATGGCCCTGCCACGAGTTTCTTCCCACCATACTTTTCTATAAGCGCCGTTGAGTGTGCTTCTGGCACGTTCTCCGCAAAAAGATGTGCACCAAGTGCGTCTGGAAACGTATCAAAGAACGCAGTCGTGGTCTCATATGCCCTACGCCCTGACTGTGCGTTAAAGAGAAAGCGCACCTTTGGTTTTAGAGAATCTGGCAGGGAAGTGAAATTCGGATAGCAGGGGACCAGAATCTCTTTTGTGCCAAAGAAATACTTCTGCGCCTTTCGTGCACCCGTAACAATCGCAAGCACGGAACGCTCCTTCCTAGAGAGATAATCAAAATCCAAAATGGACTGGACGATTGCGGGATGGTTCCCAGCCACGACTATGCCCCGCTCACCTTTTCGTATGAGATCAAGTGTACTCATGGTGTCACAAAGTGAATGGCATCATCTACTGCACTTGTAATGACGGCATCTGAGCCGTGTACAGAGCCGAGAAGACCTTGAGTTTCTAGAAACGCCTTCATGTCGGTAAGTCCTTTTGATTCATTCGGCCCTCCACGGCGGATAAAGATCTTTATACCCTGTGCCTTAAGTTCATCAGCAACTTCAGTAAGTGCGTCCCGAATACCGGCAAAGGTCTTTGCCACATCTGTAAAGTTCGCGACCCCTCCTGCAATCACGAGCGCCTTCTTCTTTGCCTTTGACGAGAGCATGAGTGCAAGCACTTCTTTTGCGTAGAGATAGGTTTCTTCACGTGTGGGTCCCCCGCTGTATTCTCCGTAGTTTCCTATCGCCTCTCCTTGTCCCTGAAGTGCTGCTTCGTCGGCAATCACGATAGAACCTCCTCCTCCTGAAAGAAGGAAGAACAGAGAGCCATCCTCATTCAATACTGAAAGTTTTAATGACGCAGGAGTCGTCTTCTGAAGCGACGCGACCTTCTCCTCTGCCTCGTGTGCGCTCCGACCTTCCACGACATCGTCTTCTGTCCATTCGCCGCGTACAAAAAATTCCCCTGCACTATCTACCAACACCGCGGCATCAAGAAGATGTACTTGATCCCCAAGAATGACGAGTGGATTGATCTCAAGAAATGCGAAATGCATCTTGTTAAACGTATCAAGAAGATGAGTAAGGAAGGAATCAGGAATTCCAGTCTCTTGTGCAATGTTAGCAATATTCGCATCTTTGGTGATGAGATGGCTCTTCACCTTCTCTGGATGCTCTTCAATCTCTATGCCTCCTTCCTTTGCATACAAAAGGCGAATACCCTCACGGACACGCTCAAGAGAGAGATACTGCTCGTCCGAACTTTCATGGGGAAGGAAAGGTTCTGCGATAAAGCGGGAGAACCCTTTCTGACTCCACTCAGACAGTGCTGAGGGAATTTCCTTGGGAGAGACTTTCACTTTTACCAATCCCTGCTTCATACGCTTCTTCACACCCTGATCCACTTTCACCACCCATGTACCCTCTGGTGCAGTATCGCCGACACCTAGTGCCACACCTGTATACGCCTCACCAAGGATGAGATTCTTTGCTTTATGTTCAGTGAGTTTAACGCGTGGCATATCTATTGTTCAGCCATAGTAACGCGACCCTTGTCCGTTTCTGAAACAATTGAAAGTCCGAGGGCTTCGGAAAGACGAACACTTGCAGGGTTACTGCGATCCGTAATGGCCCAGATCTTTGCTGAAGGATAGTGTTTCTTGTACTCCTCTATCACAAGCTTGACGAAGCCTTTCATAAGTCCTGTCCCACGATATTCGGGGTATGAGCGGAATGAAATCGTGTGCCAGTTCCCTGACTCAAGTTTCTTCTCATACTGTTCCTGCTCCTCTAAAGAAAGGTGCTTCTTAGAATCAAGACCCAGTGGCTTCGGACCGAGCCATGCAATGGCTGCAAGCTTTCCATTCTCAGGATCAATGAGCGCAAAAGGAGTACGTTCTTTGGCATACCAGGATTCATACGAGCCTTCGCCGAAGCGAGTGAAGTCTGAACTATTGTTCTGGAGCTCTGAGTCCTCTAGGTTTAGAGAATATGCCTTCAGCTGTGCAACCAACTCCTCTCCGAAGCCTATCACTGCGGTAAAGGCTTTGCCGTCCCTGCTTTCCAGGGTACCAATCTCCTTCTGCTCAAAGAGGGGAAGCGGGAGTGCCATAAAGAATAAGAATACGGTATCAGGCGAAGCTGATTTGTCTATGAAAACCAGGGAAGTCAGCTTAACGTTTCCTTCTGCCCTTCTTGCCACGTTCTTTAGGATCTGCCTTCCCTTCAAGGGCGTATATTTCATCCCGAATGACGGCAGCAGTTTCAAAGTCCAGCGCCTCCACCGCGTCAGCCATCTGTTGTCTCTTGTCTGCAATAAAGGACTTCGGATCTTCTTTGTAGAGTTTGGCATCAAGCGTGAGCATGTCTTCGACCGTTCGCTGATGCTCGGTGCGCATGGATGCTGCAATATCCCTGATCTCTTTACGAATAGTCGCAGGCGTAATACCGTGCTTTTTGTTATAGGCAAGCTGTATGTCACGGCGACGGTTCGTTTCTCCTATTGCACGCTCCAGAGAGCCAGTCATGACATCTGCATAGAGAATCACACGTCCAAGGACGTTACGGGCCGCACGTCCGATGGTTTGAATAAGGGAAGTCTCGCTGCGAAGGAATCCTTCCTTGTCTGCATCAAGAATACCCACAAGCTCCACCTCAGGAAGATCAAGTCCCTCGCGAAGCAGGTTCACGCCCACCAAAATATCAAACTCTCCTTTACGGAAATCAGTAAGGATCTGGATACGATCTATCGTCTTAATGTCACTATGGAGGTATTCCGCCTTGATCTTGCGCTCACGAAGGAACTCCGCAAGGTCCTCTGCCATCTGCTTGGTAAGCGTGGTCGCAATCGCACGTCCCCCACGCTTTATGACAATCTCTGCTTCATCAATAAAGTCTGCCACCTGCCCACGAAATGCACCGGTCTCTGCAATAGGACGCACCACAAGTTCAGGATCCACAAGACCCGTCGGACGAATGATCTGCTCTACGATCTGACCCTCAGGCGGCACACTGTGCTGTCGTTCGTAGGTGCTTGGAGTGGCAGAAGTATAGATCACCTGTCCCACATGCGTTGCAAACTCATCAAAGGTAAGCGGACGGTTATCGCGTGCAGACGGAAGACGGAACCCGTGCTCAATGAGCGTATCTTTACGAGAACGATCTCCGGCAAACATGCCACCAATCTGTGGAACGGTGACATGTGACTCATCAATAATGGTAAGGAAGTCTGCACTTCCATCTTTCTTGTGCGGGAAATAGGAAAGGAGGGTATGTGGGGGCTCTCCTGGTGCGCGGCCATCAAAGTGTCGTGAATAGTTTTCAATACCCGTCGTGTAACCAAGCTCGCGAATAAGCGCAATGTCATGGAGCGTACGACGCTTCAAGCGTTCTGCCTCAAGCAACTTCTCTTCCCGTTTGAACTTATTAAGCTGTTCATCAAGCTCGCGATGGATATCCTCAAGCGCACGAGTTCGCTCCTCTTCGTTACTCACAAAATGTTTAGCAGGGAAGACAAACAACGTTTCCACTTCCCCAGTCTTTGCGCGAGAAATAGGATCCAAGCACTCAATACGAGTAATCACTGAGCCGTCAAAGGTCACGCGATAAATAACCCGTTCGTTGACCGGCATAAGCTCAACCGCGTTCCCCACCGCACGTATTTCTCCAGGGTTAAGATCAGCATTTGTACGCTCAAAGTAAATGCCTACAAACTTTCGTATAAGTGCAGAACGATTTTCCTCTGCACCACGCGCAAGCTTCACGTGTACTTTCTCGTACTCCTCAGGAGATCCAAGACCATAAATAGCAGACACTGAAGCCACAATAATGACATCCTTGCGAGTCAGGAGTGCCTGAGTGGCGGCATGGCGAAGACGATCAATTTCCGCATTGATCTGTGCTTCTTTCTCTATATACGTATCTGAGTGTGCGATATACGCCTCTGGCTGGTAGTAGTCGTAGTAGGAAACAAAGTAGTGCACCGCGTTCTCTGGGAAGAACTCTTTATATTCCTGCGCAAGCTGTGCAGCCAGTGTCTTGTTATGTGCGAGCACCAAGGTCGGCTTATCGTTTGCTGCTATCACGTTTGCAGCGGTGTATGTCTTTCCGGTTCCGGTTGCACCAAGCAAGGTCTGATGCGTGTAGTCTTTCTTCAGTCCTGCAATAAGACCTTCAATGGCTTTGGGCTGGTCGCCGGCAGCGAGGAATGGAGTGTGAAGCTTGAAATTAGGCATAGTAGTCGCGCATGAAGTGTTCTCTATACTCTCCGAACGTACCATGAAGTAACGCCTCGCGCGCACCATCTACAAGTTTGAGGATAAACCCAAGGTTATGGGTAGAGGCAATAATCTGCCCGAGCATCTCTCCTGCGCGAAGAAGATGTGAGACATAGGCCCGCGTAAAGGGTTCGGTGCCAGGAACGACTGTTTCTGGATCTAATGGGACGAACTCAGTTGTATATTTCTCACTCTTAAGATGAATGTTCCCGCGGCGGGTGTAAATAGTTCCATGTCGTCCCATACGAGTGGCCGCGACACAATCAAAGAGATCCATTCCTTCAGCAATGCCCGTGAGGACATCGCCCGGCTCACCAATACCAAGAAAGTGTCGTGGTTTCTCTTCAGGAAGTCCAGGAATTGCAGCCTGGAGTGCCCCCGCCATATCTTCTTTGCTAAACGATCCTCCAATTGCAAACCCATCAAAATCCATGGATGCAATCTCCTTTGCACTTTCTTTACGCAAATCTTCATGACGACCTCCCTGCACAATACCGAAGATACCTTGGTTTCTATTCGCTTTTATATTCTGACGGTGTGCGCGAAGGGAGCGCTCTGCCCAGCGGTGCGTACGACGCATCGCGTCCTGTTGATATTCGTAGGACGCAGTGGGGGACGTGCATTCATCAAACGCAAAGAACATATCTGCACCAAGGGCATGCTGAATCTCTACCGATCGCTCTGGAGTGAAGCGATGGAGTGAACCATCAATGTGTGAGGTAAAGGTGACGCCCTCGTCATCAATAATGGCGAGCTGCCCGTGCTGACTCTGTACTTCAGGGTCATACACCGCCACACTATCGCCTGCGCTCTCCTCTCCTTTTGCGATCTTCGTAATGGTGCGACCAAAGGCTGCGCCAAGAGAAAACACCTGAAAGCCACCTGAGTCGGTCATGGTGGGACCTTCCCATCCCATGAACCTCCCTAGTCCTCCTGCCTCTTCTACAATCTTCTCACCAGGCTGGAGATAGAGATGATAGGTGTTCCCAAGTACCATCTGAGCTCCTAATTGTTTCAATGTCTCAGGAAGTATCCCTTTTACATTGGCCTTGGTTCCCACAGGAACAAAGGCAGGTGTGCGTATTTCTCCATGCATAGTCTGAAGCACGCCTGCACGGGCGCGTCCGTTCTTCTTTTCTATAGAAAAGCCAATGGCACCATTCATTTCCTAAACGATACTACAGAGTACGCAGAGAAACGAATGTCACTTATACTTGTTCTTTCAGCTTTTTAACCTTCTTTTGAATGTGTTTGAGTGCAGGACCCATCTTTGTAGTAGTGGTCTGATACTGTTCGTATTTCTTCAGCAAGTTAGGCATGTCTCTGAGAATAGCCTTGAGGCCCTTGATATTCCCCATGTCCTTGGCAATATCGAACGCAACGCCCTTCACGACTCTCATGTCAGGCTGATTCTCTGCATCAAGTGAAGAGATAGCGGCCACCATAAATGCCTCTACCACAAGTGCGCTAGGAGTCTTACCTCCATACGCTGCATCCAGTTTTTTACGAGCATCAAGAAGTGAACTTTGATTCTTATCCTTTTTGCGGTTAAGAGGTCCACGTTCAAAGAAGCCTGTCTTATTATCCATGAGGGCTTTAACTGTATTCATGAAGTCCGCACGAGCGTTTTGTCGCACCGCTTCTTTCCTTTCTTCCTCAGGATTTCCTGAACCTTCTGGCTTGTTTTTATCAAGATTCTTCTTACGCTTATTTATCTCCTTCTTCTTTTCGTATTCTTTTTTAAGTTTCTCAAGCATCTCTAGTTGCTTCTTACGAGGCATAGAAAGAAGAAGTGCCATCATTCCTGGCTTCCCCGGATCAAACGTTCCCTTAGGAAGGTTCTGTGACTTCTCAAGCAGATGTTGCACGAATTCAGGTGGTTTTGGCCAATCCTCCCCGTACTTCTCGCGATACTCCTTTTTGTAGCGAGCTTGTTCTATATGTACACGAGCGATGTCCATTCCCATCTTTGCCATCACACGCTCACCCTCAAGAGTAAGTACGTGAAATTCACGTGGGTTAATCTGTTTTCCTACAGATTGGGCGTATATCTGGTCATGACGCTTAATCATCTCCTGCTTCTGGATCTCAAGCGCCGAGATCATTTGTTCAAGCTTGCGACGATCTGTCTCCTCTTGTCGTTTCTTTTCTGGAGAATCAATCTCAACAATCTTGTTAATGAATGGCAAAAGAATCTTCTCCCGAATTTCCGCACGAATCTTCTTCTCCTTATCTTCATCTTTAACGGCAACTGCTTCTGATAGTTCCTTCATTGGAGCCACAAGCTGCGCTGCAAGCTCTGTAGCTTCATCATGATTCTCTTCACTACGTAGATACTTGAACAGTTCTTCGTACTGCTCAGGAGTCATATCGGGCACAATCTGCTCAAGAGCTTCCTTAATCGCGGCAACGTCCTGCTCATTACCACCTTCCTCATCCCCCTCTTCCACCTCAATCCCACGCATGAGATTGATCATCGGAATCATCACTTCTTTTCGGAAGTCCTGATGGAGCGTGAGTTTCTCTTCATCCGTCGTAGCCGCTTCTATTTTTGCAATAAACGGTTCTACCTTCTCTGCAAACTCAGTTGCCTCTTCATAGTTTTCCTCAAGAGAAAAGAACTGTGCAAGTTCTGTATATTCTGCAGTGGTCATGCCAGGAGCCATTGCTTCAAAACCCTTTTCTAGAGTTTTGAGATTCTTTTCATTCTCCACTTCATCCGGATTTGGTCCGGGACGTGGTGTCCGTTCAGATTTCTCTACTATCTCCACTTCAGATTCTGCAATCTCTATAAACCATCTTCCTTCTGGTGTTTTGTATACCTGAGCTCTGTTTGCGTCAGTAATTTCCGACTCGTTAATTTCAATAAGAACATTGCCCTTTGCGGGGAAAAGCAGATCCCTACTACCATCTTCCTCGATAATACTCAGAAGATCCTTAACAACCTCTTTTCCCGTTTTCTGATCAATATAAACCTTTGGTTCTTTAGGACCAGAGGGCATTGGAGGCTCGCGATCTGCGCCAGACATAAAGACTAGTTTGCGACGTCCACAAGTTCAATCTCAAAGATAAGCGTAGAACCTCCAGGGATTGGTCCGTAGTCATTCATGCCGTACCCAAGCTCAGGTGGCACTGAAAGCACGCGACGACCACCCTCTTTCATACCCACCACACCCTGATCCCATCCTGGGATCACGTTTCCAGCACCAAGCACGAAAGTGAATGGACCTCCATGGTTTGCAGAGGCGTCAAAGACTGATCCGTCTTCAAAACGTCCTACGTAGTTCACGCTAATCGTGTCTCCTGCCTTTGCTTCGGTACCGGTACCGACGACTCCGTCAGAAATAAGAAGGGTTGGTTGGCTGTTGTTCTCAAGCGGCATAGTCAGATCCTGGTTAGTTGAAAAGAGGTTAAAGAAAGTAGGCCCGAAGAACAAGAAAATCATGGCAACAGCAACCGCAAGGGCGACTGCAATACCGGTAGTGGTGTTCATAGATACGTAGAAGTCTTAAGGGATATACAAGCACTAGTATAGCCTCTTACGCGCGAACCGCCCTAGGGTGCCTGGGGACTTCATGAATCCCCGTCTTCCCTGCTCTTTTCGCAATTATAGGACGATACTATTTGTCTGTCAAGTTTAGAGCGAGAGATAACGCTTCCGTATTGCACCTTCTACCGTTGCGCGATCACGACCATAGGTAAGGTAGGAGAGCTCACGGAGATCGTCCACCTGATCCAGATTCCCCTTGGCAAGATCACGAGTCATAATGTTAAACGGCTTCTGCGGCACACCATCTGAAAGAAGACGGATATACGCATTTCGGTTCTTAATATTCACGAAATCAAGCGCCGAGAACACTGGAGCAAACTGTTTTGCAAAGAATTCACCATCTTCCTCACCCACACGGAAGATTGCCATAGAACCGACGTTACCAAATACCGCATCACGAATGTTCTCATCCACTTGTTTCAAGAATTGATGCGCGATGGTGAGCGAGAGCTTGTATTTACGCGCCTCAGAGAGAATGCCTGGAATAGACTTGGTTGTAATGTTCTGGAACTCGTCAATGTAGAGGTAGAACGGCGGGAAGTCCCCTCGTGGATTGTCAGCACGACCAAGCGCCGACATAAAGAGCTTACCCACGATAATGAGACCAAGAAGATTCGCATTACGTTCACCAAGACGCCCCTTAGAAAGGTTCACCAAAAGAATCTTCCGATTATCCATGATCTCGCGGAAGTTAAACGAAGATTCCTGCTGACCCATGATCGGACGCATGAAGTCGTTGGCGATGAATTCGTCAAACTTGTTGGTGATGTACGGCACGATGTTCTGAAGTGATGCCTCACCTTCTGCCTTGGTGGCAATCTCTTCCCAGAACTGATTCACCACCATGTTGTTACTCTTCGCGAGCTTACGGTAACGGAACTCAGAGTTAGACAACACACGAGAAATATCAAGCATAGTAGATCCTGACTCAGGATCCTCCATCACGAGCTGAGTCGCGTTACGGAAGTACTGTTCAAAGGCAGGACCCATAGACTCCGGCACATCTCCATAGAGCTGACGGAAGATCATAAGCAGTTCGTTCACAATGAAAGACTTCTGCTCAGGACGCTGCGGATCGTACTCAAGCATGTTGAGCCCAAACGGACGATCAATGTAGGCTGGGTCAAAGTAAATGACATCGTTGTAGCGTTCCGGCGGCACCGTGGCGAGCACTTCAAGAATGTCGTTACCGTGTGGGTCAATGAAACAGACACCCTCACCATTCTTAATGTCCTGTTCAATCAAAGTACGCAAGAATCCGGTCTTACCAGTACCGGTCTGACCGATGACGTAGAGATGGCGAAGACGATCCTGCGTATCCATGAACACCTCAGTCTTGGTACCTCTAAAGATGTTAGAGCCAAGGTGAATGCCCTTTTGAGGAAGACCCACTGGGGCTGCAGCGGCCGTGAAGCGAGACTGCTTCAAGTGCGGCGAGGAATCAATCCCCTTCGGTGGGAAGTGATACATGGTGGTGAGCTCACGAAGCGAAAGCGGCATCGTATTCTCTTGCGAAAAGAGACGGAAGGAGAAATCACGAAAGTGCTTCTTCTCTTTCCCTCCCTTCATACGCTTCCACTCCATTCGGTTCCCCTGCGTTGCCTCAAACTGATTGAAAGACGACTCAAGTTCACCAAGTACTTGGTTGGCTTTAATAGGGTCAGGAGAGGAAACCACAATACGCATGGTGGTATCTACAACCGGAGCGGCGATCTTCGCTTCAACTGACTTCACTGTGGCCTCTTCAATGTTTTCTCTGTTCGGCTTCAAGTCAAAGATTGCTCCTTCAATATCATGCACAAACTCTCCAACAAGATTCTCCGGAAGTGTAAGGGCACGCATACGGGGCATACCACGACGAAGCTCGTACAAAATACGACGGAAGTGCTTCACATACTTATCTCCTCGGGGCTTAATGATCACCTGAAGTGATGCTCCTTCTCCTTCGTTCTCAATCTTTGCAAACGCGTTCAATATTGAGTTGAGTGGATCGTAATCAAATTCTGAATAATCCTTGAGTGCGAGCGCAGGCTTATCGGCAAGCGTCGCCACCGACCCGACCGCCACGCCATCCTGCGCAAATACGTTGTAGTCGTTTGGCTGCACCGTAATCACGGCATTCGGGAAGATTGCGAGAATTTGTTTCTCAAACAACGAAGTCTTGCTCTTAGGAATAGCCGCGTAGAACTGAAGATGTGGATCATCAACAGGTACTGAAAGTTCAAGGGAGAAGTACGGAGGCTCTCCTCCATACGCAGACTCTACCGACATCATGCCGGCATAGAACTGCTCCATGGAAGAAATCACTTCCTTAAGCTGTTTATTACGAGTTTCTGCTTTATCTGCATCCTCCGCATTCGGCTCTGGAAGCGAGACTTCATACAAGGTCATGTTGAGCGCCTTCCATTCTGGCTGATTCTCTCCAAGCCCACGAATACGCATGCCTGCCATAAGGTACGCCACGAGGAAACGATGAAAGTCGTCCTCAAGATGTGGATTCTTTAATTTCCCTAGAATGGCAAGCGCATTATGAATACCCTTCGTTTCCATAATTCCGCGAAGTTCAAGCATCGTCGCGTCGTCACTCTCTGGGTCTAGATTGAGTGCAATATCCTGCATCTCAGACTCCGACATCTGGAACTCAGGGTGCAGCACCTCCTCTGCAGGAGTCTGCGTATGGTGAATGATACGTTCGTGAATGATTTCTGCACGAGAAGAGCCCTGTTTTAGTGCCTCAAGCTCGCGCTCCTTTGCCTCTACCTGGGCGCGTAGATGCTCAAGCTCCTCTTCGTGTGAGGAAATGGGGAGATGCCCTTCCACATGTTGCGGCATATGACTTTAAGTATAACAGCACGACGCCCATGAAAGAGCTTTGTGCTGTAGAAAAAGAGCCCTTATCGCTTCATCGTACCGAAGAGTGCGGTGATAAGGGAGAGGAGAATTGCAAAGAAGAATGCGGGCCAGAACCCGGCGACCGTAAAACCAGGAACAATCATTCCTGCAAGCATGATGAGGAGTGCATTCACTACCAAGGAAAAGAGTCCAAGGGTGATGATGTTAATCGGGAGCGTCAGAATCGTAATGATCGGCTTCACGAAGACGTTAATAAGCGCCAGTACTATTGCAAGGACAAGAGCGCCCACAATCGTTACATCTACTCCAGGAATAAGATAGGCAGCGAGAAGAATCGCAATTGCCGTGACAAGCCAGTGTACGAAGTTCATGAAGTTTCGGTTAACGCCTAGTAACAATTCCCAGCATACTCCCTTCGCCACACGACTTAATGAAGTAGGGTGTACAAAAGTGCCATGCGCACATAGAGACCATTCCGCGCCTGCTCAAAGTATCGGGCGTGCGGCGAGCTATCCACTGCTGGTTCAATCTCATCCACACGAGGAAGTGGGTGCATGATAATAGCTCCTTCTTTCATACGGTCTGCAACGTCACGTGTAATCACGTAGCGCCCCTTGAACTTCAAGTACTCATCCTTACTTGGGAAGCGTTCTTTTTGGATGCGTGTCTGGTAGATCACATCCGCGTCGGCAAGGACGGATTCCATATCTTCAGTTTCAGTGTAGGAGATTCCCTTTTCTGTAAGATGATCTTTGATATCTGAGGCCATACCAAGTTCGCTTGGCGCCACAAAGGTAATCTTCACTCCCGGATACTTAGAAAGCATGTACACAAAAGAGCGCACGGTGCGTCCATTCTTAAGATCTCCGACAAATGCCACATGCTTTCCAGAAACTTCTCCAAACTCTTTACGTACCGTATATAAATCTAGGAGAGCCTGTGTCGGGTGCTGTCCAATGCCATCTCCCGCGTTAATAACTGGAACCTCAGAAACTGCAGCAGCCTTCGCCGCAGATCCTACCTCAGGGTGACGAATAACAATCGCATCCGCATAACCATTAATTATCCGAATGGTGTCTTCAAGTGTTTCTCCTTTTGCAGCAGAGGAAAACTCTCCTGCGTTCTCGGTACCAATCACAGTTCCCCCAAGTCTCACCATTGCAGACTCAAACGAAAGACGCGTACGTGTAGACGGCTCATAGAAGAGACTCGCCATAGTTTTCCCAGCAAGCACTGTTGGCTCAGGAGAATCATGGAGACGATCGGCAAGTGTGAACAAAGTCTCTAGAGAGTCCTGATCAAACTGCTGTGTTTCTATGACGTGCTTCATACGCGGTATTGGTTAATTTCATCACGAAGCTCCTGTGCGGCACGCTTTGGGTCATCTGCAAAGATAATGCCACGAGAGGAAGAGATAATAAGATTGCTTCCTCCTGCCTCCACCACTGCGTGCACATCACCTCCCTGCGCGCCCACACCTGGAACCAGGAAGGTCATTTCTGGCGCGACCTCGCGTATCTTCCGCATCTCTTCAGGATACGTCGCCCCAACAACGAGCATGCAGTTTCCATTCTCGTTCCATTCCCCTACGACCTTTTGTGCGACCGTAAGCCAGAGCGGACTTCCCTCTACCACAAGATCCTGAAGCTCTCCTGCACCTGGATTAGAGGTGCGACACAGGACGATACTCGTCTTGTCTTTGCGTGCAAGAAATGGGGCGAGGGCTTCTTTGCCAAGATACGGATGAAGTGTAACAGCATCCACACCCAACCAATCAAAACTCATCGTCACGTATCCTTCGTTGGTGTTCCCAATGTCGGCACGCTTCGCATCAAGAATCGTGAAGTGTGAAGGGTACTTCTCACGAAGATAGTCACAGATCATTTTCAATTCTCTGATACCTTCTTCTCCACGCGCCTCAAAGAATGCACAGTTTGGTTTGTATGCCGCAACGTATTCTGCGGTCTCATCAATAATCCACTGACAGAATGAGAACTGGGGAAGCGCATCTGCCTTAAAGCGCTCAGGCAGTTTATTAAAATCAGCATCAAGCCCGACGCACACGATCGTGTTTCCTTCCTTTACCCGTGCGTCGTATTTCGTATTCATGTGGTTGCCGCTTTCTTCTCAAGAAACTTCTTTCCGTGTCCAACCGTGGTGTTCACGGGGACGCCTGCCTTACACAGTGGACACTCCTCTTCTGGGTATGATTCTGCAGAAAGTTCTGCAAGCCAGCTAAATGGCGCGCCGATGCTTTCAGAGTTAATAATCTTTGGATCCCGATTCACCATCACACACACCTGCACCACATTTCCTCCGACCTCACGTACTGCATTCACTACTTTCTTTACCGACCCTCCCGTAGAGGTGGTGTCTTCAAGCACGAGCACATTCTTTCCCTTCACCACCTGGTCGTAGCTGAGACGGAAGACCTGATCTTCCTCATCTCCCTTCTGCACCTTCTCCGTGTAGACAGAGAGAATCTCTTTGCCCGTGATGCGGGAGAGATGGAATGCCGTCCACTGTGAAAGGATGATGCCGCCAAGCGCAGGACCGACGACGATATCTATATCTAGATCTTTGTTCTTCTCTGCAAAGAGTTCGCAGATGCGAGAGGTCTCTGGCGTGTGCGGGAAAAGAGCGTCTTTGTTTACATACACACTCATGTGTCGGCCGGAGGTGCCGACAAAGTGGCTATCGGTGATGACTGAACCCACCCGCTTCAGTATGCTTAGGACTTCCTGATCCATGGTTATCCGTTAGGATACGCGTCTTTTATCTCTTTGGCGAGATACGGATTCCACATAGCCCCCGTAGCGCTCATAACCACGTCTGCCCCTGCATCTCGGTATTCCTTATAGTCTTCCGGCCTCGTTACCCCCCCGACCCCT
>JBBTSU010000016.1:0-30746 GCA_038078715.1 Patescibacteria group bacterium | reverse complement strand
TTCCACTACTTCTGCGCTCGGGAACATGCGCTTCACATACATACGACACTGCCTGAGTGCTTGATTTTGGGAAATAATGATGCGGATTTCTTCTTTCCGAGTACCGCCGCGGGCGAGAAGTGCATGGGCGACTTCCATTTCAAATATCTTTTGTATGGAAAAACGATGCGCTGCAATGGCAGGGAGATATTCAGTCACGACGCCGCCATTACTGTTTTCTATGGCAAAGATACCGCGATCTATCTCTCCTGCTTCAAGGGCGGTCAGTACCGCGTCCACGAAGGTAAGGTAGACCAGTTCAGGGTTTTCTATCCCCTCTGCCTGGCAGTACTCTTTAGCTGCTTGTTCAGAAAAGCTCCCTTCTGCGCCTGATATACCAATTTTCATATTTGCCCCAGCATATCACTTCTCCTCCTGTTTAAAGTATTTCTTCCCTTTCAGCTTCTCTGGGAGATTACTGTCCTTGCTATACATTTCGTACCCCTTTCCATATTCAAGATCCTTCATAAGCTTCGTGTGCGCATTGCGAATGTATTTGGGTACGGGAAGATTTCCAAGAGTCCGTACATCTTCTTGTGCCGCACGAAGTGCGTCGTATGCAGAGCGATCTTTTGCCGCATTGGAGAGATAGGCGACACCGTGTGCGAGATTGATCGCACATTCAGGGTATCCAATCACTTCGCAGGCGCGGAAGACTGCGTTTGCGACCACGAGCGCCGTTGGCTGAGCAAGGCCAATATCTTCTGAAGCAAAGATCACCATCCTTCGTGCGATGAAGAGCGGATCCTCTCCTGCTTCCACCATGCGCGCGAGATAGTACATCGCAGCATCAGGTTGTGAGGCACGCATGCTTTTTATAAATGCAGAGATAGTGTCGTAGTGCTCCTCTCCTTTTTTGTCGTAGCGAAGGTGTGGGGATTCTAATGCCTGGTTGAGTGTGTCTACTGACACTTCTCCGTAGAGGGTCTGTGCGCCCTCAAGCATGGTGAGCGCTCTTCGTGCGTCCCCATTGGCGTATCCAAGGAGCCAGGCGAATGCCTCCTTTCCTACTTTTATCTTTGAGCGTTTGATAATTGCTTTCAAAGATTCTTCGGAGAGAGGTTCAAGCACAAAGACACGAGCACGAGACAGAAGCGCAGGGATCACTTCAAAGGAAGGGTTCTCGGTGGTGGCACCAATGAGGGTGAGTTCCCCACTCTCTACATACGGAAGCAAGAAGTCCTGCTGGCTTTTGTTGAAGCGATGGATCTCGTCCAGGAAAAGTACTTTTGGTTTTCCAAGCGAGAGTTTCCCTTCTCGTGCACCGCCCTCCACGATCTTTCGGATGTCATCTTTCCCTGCGGATACTGCAGAGAGCTCAAAGAGGTCTGCATCAAGCGCAGATGCATAGATACGGGCAATAGTGGTTTTCCCGGTTCCAGGAGGGCCCCAGAGGATAAAGGAAAAGCGATGTTTCTTTTCTATTGCCACACGAAGGGGCTTTCCTGCCCCGACCAAATGCTCTTGTCCAACGAATTCATTCAATGATTTTGGGCGTATGCGATTTGCGAGCGGCTCCATAGGTCCATAGTACTCCTCCTTGGCATATCAAGAAAAAACCGCCCCAGAAGAGCGGTTTTTTCAGAGAGTGAGTTAGATTTCGTCCAGAGCGTCGGCAATGAGCTCATTCGCATCATCAACGAGGTCCATAACCTCATCCCAGTCCTCATCATCAAAGGCGTCATCTGCGTCGTTCAAGACCTCTTCTGCTTCATCAAGCAAGTCTTCAGCGTCATCGGTATCCTCACCGTCGTCCTCCGCTTCGTTCACATCCTCCCATGCAGAGTCAAAGTCTCTCCACGCCTCATCAAGGGAGTCCTCCGCCTCGTTTTCATCGTTACTGCCACCTGCAAGGTCAGTTGCTTCTTCCGCAAGGTCAATGGCATCAAGTGCATCCTCTATGGTTTGATCCCAATCGTCGTCATTGTACGCATCTTCTGCCTCCTCAAGTGCATCTTCTGCTTCTGCGAGGAGATCTTCTGCCTCTTCAAGGTCATTGTCGTCTGCATCTGAGTCGTCTATTGCCTCTTCAGCTTCGTCTACTGCATCACGTGCGTCGTTCAACGCTTCGTGTGCACCATCCTGATCGTCATCGTAGTCGCTAGCGTCGGCGTCATCATCATTGCTATCTCCCATCGCATCTTCTGCGTCGTTGGTGGCGTTATTAGCGGCGCTGATTGCCTGGGTGTAGCTGTTGTTTACGTAGTACACCATGGCGTCTAAGAGATTGCTGAGAGAATCATCAAGAAGATCCTCTTCGCCGTCTTCGTCAACGGCATCCTGGTATGCGGCGATTGCTTCAAGGATCGCCACACGTGCACGAATCTGATCCTGCACGCCACCAGCTGGCACGTTTGGAGTGGTCGGAGTTCCACCACCGCTTCCTACCAGTGCGTTGTACTTGGCGCGTGAACCAACACCAAAGACGCCATTCGCTCCTGAGACGCCGTTTGCCTGTTGCCAGCGAAGTACGGCCTGTCCGGTGAAAGGACCGAAGGTGGCAGTTTCGTTTCCTGGGGAACCAACACCAGATGCAGCAATACGCGCGTTACCCGCACCGTTTAGGTACACCTGGAGACAGCGCACATCATCACCAGTCACACCGACATACAAGTCGCGTGTAAAGTTACAGTTCGCTGCTTGTGCGCTTATCGGTGCAAGCATGGCAAACGCAGATACGGCGAGTGCGAGCGCAGCCACAACTGCACCAATTTTCCCAATTACGTTGCTGTACATAGTTTCTAAAATTATCTTATAAACATGCACACCCATCTCAGGGTTCTATAATAAAAGATACCACGTGTGTTGGTGCGGGATAGGAGAATCGAACTCCTGCTCTCAGTTTGGAAAACTGATGTTCTACCATTAAACTAATCCCGCTTCAGGGGCGAGGATACCATAAACACTGTATCTTTGCGCGCTCGCGTCTATGGTGTAGCGTACGGGTATGATTCAGGAACTCCTCTCAAATGGCGCTGCCCTTATCTTTGGCGTGCTGGCCTTTCTCCTTGGGAACGGGGGGGAGCCTCGGGAAGAGGCGTCGGTGGCCCCTCCTCCCATGCCGGCGCTTGAGAACTGGAACCCGGGCGTTCGTCCTCCTACCCTTGAGGAGGTGGTCTATGGCCTTATCCGAGGTGCAGAGGGCGCGGTGCCAAATGAAGAAGAGCCGAATGCGCCAACTCCCGTTCTTCCTCCAATAGTCTTCCCTTCTTTTCCTCCAGTTACCACTACCGCTCCGGTAGTGATCCCACCGACGGAAGTAGATGAGCCCCTTCCTCCTGTCCTTGAGCCAAGTGGAGACATTTCTACTACCAATGTCCTTAAGGGAGCTCTGGTAAACATCATCTGCTCCCCTGCCAAGGGGTATAATCTCCGCAGCACCTCAGGAACTGGTGTCCTTATAGGTACGAAGGGTGTCGTGGTTACCGTGGCACACGTAGGTCAGTACTTCCTCGTAACTGATTACCCAGAGAAAAATGCAGGATCCTGTGTGATCCGCACTGGAAGTCCTGCCAAGAACGCCTATGTTGCAGAGCTCATCTACATCTCTCCAAGTTGGATAGAGGAGAATCCGACGACCATCGTGACTTCAAGCCCAAAAGGCACTGGAGAGCATGACTTTTCCTTCCTTGCGATTACAGGAAGCGTGTCTGGCGGCTCTGCCCCCTCTTCATTCCCAGGACTTCAGCTTGCTCCTTCTGGCGGGAAAGTTTCTGAAGGTGATGATGTGTCGGTAGGCTCCTATGGAGCAGAGTTCCTCACCAGTTCGCAGGTACGCTCAAGCCTCTACCCCACCATCACCTTTGGCTCTATCAAAGAAGCCTTCACCTTTAGCCGGACCAACAATACGACCGATATCTTTGCGGTAAATGCAGGTGCTGCGGCCCAGCAGGGCTCTTCTGGAGGTGCGGTTCTAAACGACGACGATCAGTTCCTAGGCCTCATCACAACCCGTACGGTCAAGGCAGACCTTTCCCTTCGTGATCTTCAGGCTATAACAATTGATCACCTTCGCCGCAGTTTTGAGGCAGATACGGGAAGCAACTTGGATAGCTTCCTTCGCAGCAATCTCTCTACGCTTGTTACCGCCTTTGAAGACGATGCGGCAGCACTTCTCGACATACTGGACGACAGTATTGAGTAATCATCGGGCTGCTGGGAATCGAACCCAGTCATCTTGCTCCCAAAGCAAGCGTACTACCGGTATACGACAGCCCGGTCCGCGCATCCTAACATGAAGTGCTTAGGAATACACAATAGTGGCGCTCTCTAATTTAAGTGACCGAAAGAAATATGCTTAATTTATAAAGTATTCATAAGACGACAGATTTATCTCAAGGACCTAATGTTTTGTCCTTTATCCCCAGTATTAACAGACTTATCAACGTTTTTATTACCCACAGGATGATATTGTGGGCATATGCCTAACCCTATATCAAAGTGGGATCCAGAAAGGAAAAAGCGTTATTTCTCTGAATATAAGAAGAAACGGAAGGCAAAATTCAAAGAATTGGGCATATGTCCTAACTGTGAAAAAAGGCCGTCACGTGTCGGAAACGTATGCTGCGATCAATGTCTACAGGACAAGAAATTGACCTTGAAATTTGGCACTGCAGGACCGTATAGGCAGCTATACGCTCAAATGTTTGAACGGCAGAGAGGGCTTTGTGGCATCTGTGCACAGCCTATGAAACGCCCAGTGTTAGACCACTCTCATATCACCATGGAGGTACGTGGTCTTTTATGTGGAAGCTGCAATGTTGGATTGGGTCAGTTTCAAGATGACCTAGCACTACTGAAAGCAGCCCAGGAATACTTACAGAATAACCCTGGAATAGGCGTTTCTCTCAAAAAACGATCTTAGTGCGGCTAGGGAGAATCGAACTCCCATCTCGTCCTTGGCAAGGACGCGTCCTACCACTAAACGATAGCCGCGTGCCGGGCATCATAGCATGTGCCTGGCTTCTGTTCTACTTCTTTGTCCGTACCCGTGCTTCTGGAGAGAAGGTGATCTCTCGGCTCTTCCCTTTTTCTAGTACGAACTCTCGGGGAAGCTCACGAAGGTTATATACCGATGCCATGCTCATGCCATAAGCACCTGCATTCCCTATCGCAAGTAGATCTCCGATCTGTGGGGCCACGATGCTTCTGTGTGTTGCAAAGATGTCTCCTGACTCACAGACGTTTCCTGCAATCGTCACGGTCTTCTTTGTGCCCTTTCGGGAGAGGTTCTCTATTGGATGATACGAGCCATACATCGCAGGACGGATCAGGTGGTTAAAGCCTGAGTTCACCCCTACAAACTGATGCTTACTTGTGGACTTCATATCCACCACGGAGGTAAGGAGCGTGCCTGATTCCGCGACCACGTAGCGTCCTGGTTCAAGTGCGAAAGTCATCTTCCCTCCTCGCTTCTCCGCAAACGCTTTGGTGAGACGCGTGAATTCTTTTCCAAGTGTCTTGAGGTTCAGGGCACGATCGGTAGGACGATATGGAATACCGAATCCCCCACCGAAGTCTACATGCCGTACTTCAGGAAATTCTTCTGCAGACTTAAGCAGCTTGCGGACTGACTTGAAGAAAATATCTGCATCCTTATCAAGTACATTAGATCCTATGTGTTGTTCAAGGGAAATGACGCGAAGCCCATACTTCTTTGTAATCTTTCGTGCGGCCGGAAGATCTTTCAGGCTTATGCCGAACTTACTATCAGGGCCTCCAGTAACGACATGGCGGTGGTGCCCAGTGCCGATACCTTCGTTAATGCGAAGTGAGACATCTTTCCCAAGCTTCTTCCTTCCCCACGTCTCTAACTGCACGAGTGAATCTATGTGTACGTATCCAGCGTTTCGCGCTGCAAATACAAGATCAGATTCCGAGAGGTTGGAGCAGGTAAAACTGATTTTATCTTTCGTCATGCCGGCAGCCTGCCCTGCGCGTATTTCTCCTGGTGACACGCATTCAATACCCAGACCTTCCTTACGAATAATCTTAAGGAGCTCAGGGTTGCTGTTGGCTTTCACCGCGTAGAAAATCTTTGCACCTGGGAAATAGGTTTTGAGATCACGACAACGCTTTTCAATAACGGCACGATCGTACACGTAGCACGGGGTCGGGAGAGTTCGTATATGTGGCATGTATAAGCCCCCCTATCGCTTAATTGCGCAAAGGGAGCTCGCACGTGGAGTGAGTGAAAAAGTCATAGTTGTATTCTACCAGGTGCTCCCGCCAGGACTCGAACCTGGAACCGCAGTTCCGAAGACTGATGTGATATCCATTTCACCACGGGAGCGTACGGGCACAGTACCACATTCTGCTGGTAGAATGCGTGTATGCAAATGAGTGTTCCGATTGAAGTACGTACTGTCGCTGGAGCCCTCCGGGACGCTGGCTTTGAGGCCTACCTCGTCGGAGGCTGTGTCCGCGATATGCTCATGGGCCGAAAGCCCAAGGATTGGGATGTGACCACGAACGCCACTCCGGAAGAAATCCAGAAGGTCTTCCCCGAGTCCTTCTATGAGAATGATTTTGGAACGGTGGGGGTAAAGGTAGAAACGGAGGATGAAACACTCCGGGTTATTGAAGTAACTCCCTATCGCACCGAGTCTGGATACACTGACAAACGACGTCCTAACGAAGTTTTCTTTGGCCAGAGTCTTGAGGAGGATCTTGCCCGGAGAGACTTCACCGTTAACGCAATTGCGTACGATGAATCTAAAGGACATTTGGTAGACCCTTATAAAGGACAAAAGGACCTTGAATCTAAGGTCCTAAGAACTGTGCGGGATCCGAGAGAGCGTTTTGAAGAGGATGGCCTACGCCTTATGCGTGCAGTTCGCTTTGTGGCAGAGCTTGGCCTTGCACTTGATGCAGAGACTGCAGCAGGAATACAGGAAAAGAGCCTGAATCTAAGCCATATTTCAAAGGAACGTATTCGTGATGAGTTCGTGAAACTCTTAAAGTCAGAGCAGCCAATGATGGGAGTTGTGCTCTGTCAGCAACTTGGACTTCTTGAATACATCGCACCTGACCTCCCACGTGGAATAGGGGTGGACCAGAACCAAGCACACAGCTATGACGTCTTTGAACATAACCTCCGTAGTCTCCAGCATGCTGCAGATAAGGGATGGGACCTGAACTTGAGACTCTCTGCCCTGTTCCATGACATATCTAAGCCAGAAACCCGCCGATGGTCTGATGAGAAGAAGGACTGGACGTTCCACGGCCATGAGGTGGTTGGGGGCCGTGTAGCCAAGAAAGCCCTAGAGAATCTTAAGTTTTCACGTGAAACTATAGAAAAGGTAAGCAAAATGGTGCGTTGGCACATGTTCTTCTCAGACCCAGATCAGGTAACCCTATCCGCAGTTCGCAGGACTATTAGGAACATAGGAGAGGAGAATATTGAAGACCTCCTTAATCTCCGGGCGTGTGATCGTATTGGGACGGGGCGCCCAAAGGAGCAGCCATTTAGGTTCCGAAAGTATAAGGCCATGGTGGAGGAGGCTCTCCGGGACCCTATTTCTGTAGGGATGCTAAAGACGGATGGAAACCGTCTCATGAGCCAGTTCCACGTGGAACCAGGTCCTAAGATAGGATGGGTCCTAAACGCCCTTCTTGAGGAAGTTCTTGAGGACCCCAAGAAGAATACAGAGAAATACCTGGACGAGAAGACTGAAGAATATCTAAAGCTTTCAGATAAGGAGCTTAAGGATCTCGGGGAAGCAGGCCGTAAAAAGAAGGAAGAAAAGGAGGAAGAGGCACTCAAGGAGATTCTTAAGAAACACTACGTATCCTAGGGCTTTTCACGTGAAACTGGGGTATATAAAGCAAAAAGCCGTCGAACCAGGTTGAGGACCAAAAATAAGGGGCGGGGGCAATTTTTGTATGATCCTCAGGAGTGTTGGTTACCCGACGGCTTCCTGGTATCTCGCTTTTCACGTGGAACCTCCATTCCGATATTTTTTAGAGGGATACGCCCTGCATCGTTGGAAGGAGAGCACGTGTTGCGCTGATGAAAGAGCTGACAAAGAGCGAACCTAAGTAAGATGATAGTTCTATAAAGGACATCCGTAAAGGACACAGGTGTGGATAGTGTCCTATATGTCCTTTATAGGGTAATGGAAACAGGGCAGTGGTCTGAACCGAGAATGTCTGCATGAATTTCTGCTTTCTTTATTTTCGGTGCAAGTTTCTTTGAAACGAAAATGTAATCAATGCGCCAACCCACATTGCGCTCCCGTGCCTTTGCCCAGTGGCTCCACCAACTATAGTGACCGTTGCCTTTTGTGAATAGACGGAAGGTGTCTATAAAACCTGCCGTTATCATTTGGTCTATCCCTTCCCGTTCCTCGTTCGTAAATCCTTTAACTCCCATGTTTTCCTTAGGACGGGCTAGGTCGTCTGGGGTATGGGCAACGTTCAAATCGCCGCAGAAAACAACGGGTTTCTCAGCCTCTAGACGTTTCATATACTCCAAAAAAGCTGGATCCCACTGCTTGTGCCGGAGGGGGAGTCGGGAGAGATCATCCTTCGCGTTCGGGGTATAGACCGACACTACATATATCTGTCCCGTATCCATGGCGATAATGCGCCCCTCCTTATTGGGGTCTCCGTAGCCATCATCCGCAAGTCCATATTTCTTAGCGATATCCTCCGGAAGGCCAAAGAGCACATTTACTGGGGTGGTCTTGGTAAAAATCGCGGTACCGCTATATCCTTTCTTTTCGGCAGAATGCCAGAATTCTTCATATCCCTGGAGATCTATCTCCGCCTGACCTTTCTCGGCCTTGGTCTCCTGAAGACAGAGGATGTCGGGATTTAGGTCCTTAAGGAAAGGGATAAATACACCCTTCCTGTGTACTGCCCGTATTCCGTTTACATTCCAGGAGACGATTTTCATATCCCAATAGTACCAGTGGGTAAGGTGCCCACAAACGGTCTCTAGCGAGCATGCTTCGCTGAGGCGGAGCGACTCCAGTACCTGGATAAACGATAAGATATACTTTCAAGAGATAATATTATTAATGAAACGTATGCATCACTCACGATTCGTTGTTGTATGTGCAGTGTGTGTCGGGATCGCTCTGCATGCTACTCCTGCGTATGCCATTGAGCGTGGAACAGGAAGCTACATAGATTATTTGATTCTCAAGATGCAATCGCAGGGAGCGAGTGCTCCTGCAAGTACATCGGTTACGCCAACGACGAGTACTGGTGAGAGTGTTTATAGGCTCCAACCAACCACTCCTAATGCGATTGTGAATTGGCTTCAGTCTGTACGCACCTTCTCCATCCCCACCTTCAGCCCACCTACGTCATTTGGCGGCGGTGCAGGTATTGATGTGAACACCTATCACCTTATTGGAGACACGAACGAGAGCGTACGGGACATACGCGAATTTGCACAGTAGTGCATGAGGGAGCAGATGCACGCGCCTCGTTAGTTCCTACCTTTCCCGTGGAATTTCTTGTGCACCTCTCTAAGGTGCGCATCCGTCACGTGTGTGTAGATCTGAGTCGTATTGATTGATGCGTGACCAAGAAGCGCTTGCACGCTTCTAATATCTGCACCGTTTGAAAGAAGATCAGTCGCAAACGAGTGACGGAGCACGTGCGGGGTTACTTTCTTCGTGATGCCCGCCTTGGCTGCGTACTTTTTAATAAGCAATTGAATTGCGCGTGGGGTAAGGCGAGATGGATGTTTTGCTTTTCCCACGGAAGGAATATTCACAAACAGCGCTTCCTCCATATCTTTCCGGTGTTTCAAATAGTCACGCACAGCTTCTTTCGCAGAGGGTGAGATAAACACGACACGCACCTTGTCTCCCTTCCCACGTACAGAAAGTTCATCACGCGTGAGATCAATATCAGAATTAAGTGAGCAGAGTTCTGATACACGAAGACCAGTAGAGAAGAGAAGTTCTAGGATTGCACGATCACGGAGAGACTTCTCATCAGTTCCGTTAGTAGATTCCATGAGGCGCCCAAGCTCTGCAGAAGTAATAAGATCCAATGAGCGTTCCGGGAGCTTGGCGAGCTCTATGCGCTCGGGGGAAATGCACTCTATGTCCCGTTTTCGGAGGTATTTCAGGAAGGCACGTAGGGCAATGAGATAATAGTTCTGAGTTCTGCGTTTCATTGCGCCGGAAACACCAGGCTGGCGGTTAAGCCACATACGAAATTCGCGGATATTATTTTCCGTGATGTCTTTCACGCTCTTTATCTGCATCTGCCGTAAGTAGCGTGTCAGGTACCGATCGTAGTTTTCTACCGTCTTTACGGCTCTACCGCGCTCTATCTCTATATACTCAAGGAATTGACGCTTCAGGCTCTCTGCATCCATGTGAGAAGTGTAGCACTTCGCACAATGTATAAAGAACATGAAATCCCCGCCTCCCGAGGAGGTATAGTAGAGAGGTATGTCGGACAAAGAGTCTCCACTAGGTGCCAATATTAAGTTTGAGACCCTCCCAGGAGAAAGAGACCAGCGTCTTTCGGTTATGGCAGAGAATCACCGCATCGTCCGGGACGAATACAAGGCTGCCAGAGAGCTTTTTGACGTGTCCAAGTCTCGTGTGCAGGTCACCGCTCACTTTAAAGAAGTTTTGAGTGTTCCGATTGCACAGCAGATTGTGGCGATGGGAGCAGCACTCAAGGAGATTGAGACAGTGAAGAAACAATATGCAATGACTCTAAACGACCATGATCGTCGGTTCTTTGTCACCCTCAAGAACCTTCTTATAGAGCTTCTTGATACCCCACTGGAAGAGCTGAAAACCTCCTCAGTTCTCAAAGCAACCATTCAAAACCTTGCTGAACAGGCTCAGGAAGACCGACTGAGCCATATTCGGCGCCAAGGGGAGAAGTTTGCTGCTCAATGGAAGCAAAAGAGCCGAAAAGACCAAAAACACTAGGAAACACTTGCGTTTTTTGGCAAGATGTGCTACAGTCCACGAATCATGCTTACTAAGCGCGTAAAGACAGCGACGGTTAAAAACGCCGCACGACACGACACAGACACCGGTTCAGCCGACGTCCAGGTCGCTCTTTTGAGCCGCCAGATTGATGAATTGACCAAGCATTTGAAGAAGAACCAGAAGGATCTTCACTCACGTCGTGGTCTTCTCCAGATGGTTGCGGATCGTCGTTCACACCTTCGCTACCTAGAGAAGAATGATAAGCGCCGCTACAACGCGCTCATCAAGAAGCTCGGACTTAAGAAGTAACGCAGTACCGCCCGAAAGGGCGGTTCGTCGTTTGGTAAGATGATAGGAGGGCGCTCGCCCTCACTTAACCATTTTCATACAATTCTATGCCGGTAATTAAACACCCGGCGCAGCGTGTCGGGGTTTTTATAGACACTCAGAACCTCTACCACAGCGCCAAACATCTTTATAAGGCTCGCGTGAACTTCGGGAAGATTCTTGAAGAAGCCGTGGGTGGTCGTACGCTTGTGCGTGCCATTGCCTATGTGATCTCCACCGAAAGCGGGGATGAGACTGGTTTCTTTGAAGCCCTCACCAAAATGGGCATTGAAACCAAAGTTAAGGGCCTTCAGATCTTCTCTGATGGTGCTAAGAAGGCAGACTGGGACGTCGGTCTTGCGATAGATGCCGTAAAACTCGCGCCAAAGCTTGATACGGTGATTCTTGCGACTGGAGACGGTGACTTTGTCCCTCTTATTGAGTACTTAGACATGAACGAAGGCTGTCAGGTGGAGGTCATCTCCTTTGGCCGTTCTTCATCTTCTAAGCTTCGTGAGGCCGCACATGCGTTTACGGATATGTGCGAGGATCCAAAGAAATACACCATCACCTCTCGCGGATAACGCGGGGAAAGTGCACGGCTCGCCGTGTACAATAGAAAGACCGTGGCAGACCAAGCGAACACTCCTGATCCACAAAATCGCGCCTCACATGTGCGCAGTTTTGCCAAAGATGTCGCGGCGGCAAGTGGGAAGAAGCCGAAGGATACAAACATGACGCCAGTCGTGGCACCTGCACCTATGGAGCCGACACCTGCGCCAGTGGTTGAGCCAGCAATTCCTTCTCCTGTTGTCGAGACTCCAGTAGCGCCGATACTCCCCGGAGCTGCAGTACCAGGTACGACACCGCTTCCACCACTTCCTCCGACCCCAACACCGCCCAAAGATGATGAGGTGCGTGGAGCGGTCCTCGCGCGTCTCCGTGCACGCGCGGCAGGTGAACCAGTACCAACTGCTCCAACCGCGCCTCCTCCACCAATTCCTCTTTCAAAACCAGTTGCACCGCCGCGTCCTGCGCCTATTCATACTTACAAGAGTGATTTTGCAGGACACATTGACGATAAGAATGCTTCGGTCTTTTCAGTACTCGCTGCAGAAAAAGATTCAGGAGTAAAAGCACCTGAAACACTCGCCGCACAAAAGAAAGACCGCACGAAGTTTATTGTGGGCGGCATGCTCATCTTGCTTGGGGTAGTTGGCGTGTATGCTGCCTTTCGTTGGTCGCAAGATCTCTCCGTGATTCCGACCGAACAGGCAGTGCCGTCACTCGTGTTTGCCGATGCGCGCACCGAAATTACAGGTACAGGGAATGAATTGCTACGTAACCTTGCGAATGCTGCAACTCCAGACCTTGCACCAGGGAGTGTACTCATTACCTACATCACCACTGCCACCACCACGGAAAAGAATGGCATCCTTCGTTTCCCGCAGCCAGGCGGGGTACTCGTGAGTGCACTCCAGCTTCCCGCGCCAAGTATTCTTCTTCGCAACATTGAGGATGTGAGCACCGTCGGTGTGGTGCGTACAGAGCAGGAAGCACATGCGTTCTTTGTGCTCCGCGTCTCTTCCTTTGAACGCACTTTTGCCGGAATGCTTGAGTGGGAAGCGGATATGGCGAGCGATCTCGCGATTCTCTACCCTATCTATCCTGAAGATCAGGTGGCAGCATCCGCAGTTGGTACCTCTACCCCGCCAGAGGTGATTGCATCTCCACGATTCGTGGATGACGTTGTTGCGAGCCGTGATGTACGGGCACTTCGTGACCACCGAGAGCGCACGATTCTTCTCTATGGGTATCGTGACAAGGAGACGCTTATCATTGCACGCGACGAAGCGGCGTTTGCAGAATTAGTGTCACGACTTACCGCGACCGCCGCACCTTGAGTGTGCTACAGTTTTCATCATGAATGATATGAATGAGTACAAAGTACGCCTTACCGAAGAGAAGGGCCATCTTGAAACACAGCTCGCCACTGTGGGACGTCGCAACCCAGGGAACCCGAATGATTGGGAGGCGCTTCCTCCGGAAACGGGGCAGGAGTCAGATCCCAATGATGCGGCGGATTTAATTGAAGGATACGAAGGAAACACCGCGATTCTGAAAGATCTTGAGATTCGCTATAACCACGTACTCGCCGCACTTGCACGTATTGAGGCAGGAACCTACGGCATATGCGAAGTGTCAGGTGAGGCAATTGAGCCCGCACGGCTTAATGCCGATCCTGCAGCGCGTACCTGCAAAGCACATTTGTAAAACAATAACTTTTCTTCCTATGAAACTCTCTATCAAAGAATGTTTCTCGTTCGGATGGACCACGTTTAAGAAGCGTCCATGGATTTTTGTGAAGGCAGGGCTCGCACTTGCGCTTGTGAGCGTAGTATTTAACATCATGAGCTCTGCGATTCAGTTTGGCTTTGAATCTACCACAAGTCCACTTGCGATTATTTTGTTCCTTGTTGCATTTGGGCTCCTTTCTCTCGTATCTATCTACATAAGCATTGTGCTGAATAATATGGGCGTCACCCAGTTCTATCTTCGCGCGCACGAGAGTGTAGAGACACTTACCGTGAAAGACTTGTGGGCACCCCGTCCGTTCTGGAAGTACGTACTCACCTCTATTTTGGTCGCACTTGCGTTTCTTATTGGTATCATCTTGCTCATCGTGCCAGGTATTGTCGCGATGTTGGTGTTTGGCATGTCACTCTATCTTGTTATGGACCGTGGGATGGAGCCGGTTCTCGCACTAAAAGAAAGTGCACGTATCACCAAGGGAAATCGCTGGCGCCTTTTTGGACTCTACCTTGCGATTCTCGGTCTTAATATTGTCGGGGTGCTACTGCTTGTTGTTGGTCTCTTGGTTACTGTCCCTGTGACCATGCTTGCAGCTGTTCACGCGTACAAAATACTCTCAGGAAGTCAGACTCTAGTGACTGCGTAAGGAAAAGAAAAAACCGCGCCTTTCATAGGGTGCGGTTTTTTGTTATTTGTTAGCGAGCGAGCGGATTCTTCGCGCCACGTACTTCAAAGTGGAGGTGGTAACCAGTGGCACGACCACTGATACCCACGTATCCGATCAGTTCACCCTTTTCTACTGTACCGCCGGAGACCGCAAGAGAGCTCATGTGTGCGTAGAGAGTCTGTGTCCCGTTGTCATGCTTGATGACGATGTAGTTTCCGTAGCCACCGTTATAGCCACCACCTGACTTTGCGACGATAATGGTACCACCAGCAGAGGCATAGATTGGAGTTCCGTTTGGTGCACCAATATCTACGGCGTTGTAGCCATGGATACCCTGTGTGAGACGACCACCTGGAAGAGGATTACCAAAGTAACCAGAGAGTGCTGGGAGTGCACTTCCGCCTGAAGACTTCGTTACAGTTCCGCTGCTTGATTTCGCAATGGTCTTCTGAACTTCACCACCTGGAACCACGATGGTCTCTCCTGCGGCAAGCGCAGCACCAGACTCAAGGCCGTTATAGAGTGCGACTTCATCTTTGTCGGCACCATATTTCTTTGCAATACCTGCAAGCGTCTCCCCCTTTCCGACTTTGTGCTGCACACCGGAGACTGGGAGGATAAGAAGCTCCATTCCTGGAGAGATAAGCTTGGCACTCTTCACATCGTTTGCCCAAAGAATCGTATTGACTGAAACACCAAACATATCGGCGATCTCTGAGACTGAGTCACCTTCACGCACGGTATATATAGAAATCTGGCCGTTCTTCAGCCCGCTTTCGCGGTAGGGAAGGGTGCCAGATGGCCCGCTGTTGGCGATAAGGGCCGACCCCTCGCTCATCGCAATGTCCACCCCTCCTTTGGTAGGGTTTGGGTCTACGTTCACTGCTGCCTTAAGGAGAGGGAGTGTCTCGTCATGGAGGATTGGGGTCTCGTTATCTCCCTCGGCCCCTGAGGCGATAGAGAATGGCCAAAAGGCCCCCACCGACTCAGGGAGAAGAGAGATAATCGCAAAAAATGCCACCGATACCCCCGCGAGGACGATGGCTATCTTGTGAACGTAATTTTGCGCACGAGAAACTGAGTGTAAGTTGTGTGAATTCAGAGCGTGGTAGGGATGATTCAGGGGTATCCGATATATACAAAAATGGCGTACCTAAGCCATTTCTTTCGTGCTTCCGTATCTGCCGATTGACCGAGTATACCCTTTCAGGGGAGGGGGTCAATGACCCCAGGATGAAGAGGTGGATAGCGGTTTTTCATGTAAAATTAGGGGAATGAACCCCTCTTCAGGTGATCGTATCCCCACTCACCTACAGGGCGAAGCGCTTGAGCATGCGATTGGACTTGCAGAGGCACGTCTCCATCAGGGGCTTTTTGATATGGCACGTGATTTTAATGTGCCTGGGACCGACACAGCTTGGAATACGCTGGTTGATCGGCTAAGCAGCATCAACACCTCCTCGTCATGAAACGCGAACTTATAGAAAAGCTCAAGGACGTGTCACTGTCTGAAGAAGAGCGAAACAAGACCATTGACGCCATTTTTCTAGAGTGTGCAGAGATAAAGAAAGCCAATCCACGCCAGTACCTATATATATTGAGTGAAGCGATAGAGACTATCCGCCAGGTGCGCATGGGGCTCTCTGCTATAGTGCGCTAGTGAAATATCTCGACGGACTTAATGACAGGCAAAAGGAAGCGGTACTTGCGACCGATGGTCCTGTATCGGTGCTTGCGGGCGCAGGCTCGGGCAAGACCCGTGTGCTCACCACCCGCATCTATCATTTGATACGCGAAGGAGTGCCTGGAGAGAAAATCCTTGCGGTGACGTTTACGAATAAAGCAGCGCGTGAGATGCGCGAACGTTTATCACGTGTGCTTGGAGAAGAGTTAACGACATGGAAGCGTGGCAACCTTCCATTGGTCGCCACCTTCCACGGACTGGGGCGTGAACTTCTTGAATCGTATGGAAGTGCGCTTGGTATTCCACGACACTTCTCTATTTTTGATCGTGATGATTCCGAGCGTGCAATCAAGAATGCACTCAAAGAATTGGATATGGATCCAAAAGAATATCCACCACGTGCACTTCTTGCGCGCATCTCACGTGCAAAAGGGGAAGGATTGTCTGCGCCAGAGTTTGCGGAAAAGTCTTCACGCGAAGGGTTTCGTTCACGTGTGGCGTCAGATGTGTGGCTCAAATATGACGCCGTGTTGAAGAAAGAGCGTGCGCTTGATTTCGATGATCTCATCACTCTTCCGGTAAAACTTCTTGCGGAACACGAAGACGTGCGGAAACAGGTGCAAGACCGGTTCCATTACGTGCACATAGATGAGTTTCAAGATACGAATGAATTGCAAGGACGACTCGCGACTCTGCTCACGGGTGCGCGCAAGAATTTGTTTGTGGTGGGCGACATAGATCAAACGATCTATACCTGGCGCGGAGCAACGATTGAAAACTTGCTTCGGTTTGATGAAACGTATCCTGACGCAAAGACGATCGTCCTTGAACACAACTATCGTTCCTCAAAGAATATTGTGGATGCGGCAAATACGATCATAGAAAAAAATAAAAACAGAAAAGAGAAGCGTTCAGTGACGAGCAATGCATCGGGTGAACCAATCATTGTGTCTGTCTCTGACACTGCAGAACGGGAGGCGGCATACATTGCACAGGAAGCCGCGCGACTTGTATCTTGTGGCATCGATCCTATGCAGATTGCAGTCTTGTATCGCACTAACTTTCAGTCACGTGCGATGGAAGAAGCATTTCTTGCTGCACGTGTACCGTATAAGCTCCTTGGTACGCAGTTTTACGACCGCAAGGAAGTGAAGGACGTCATTGCCTGGGTCAGGCTTGCACTTGAACCAGGTCGTGAGGCAGATCGGGTGCGCGCAGTGCAGGCGCCTTCTCGAGGCATCGGGAAGACGACACTTGGGAAACTTGTTGCAGGGAAACGAGGTGAGCTTCGTCCTGGAGAGCGTGCAAAAGTAGAGACGTTTGAAAAGATTGTGGTGGCACTCAATGCGGCTGCACAGACGGATATCCCCTCAGCATTCGTACGTCGCGTCATTGAAGAGAGTGGCATGAAAGCTTCTTTTGAAAAGGGAGGAGAGGATGATGCGGAACGACTTGAAAACGCACAGGAGCTTGCCACGCTTGCAAGTCGTCATGATGATCTTCCCAGCATGGAAGGTATAAATGCATTTCTTGCTGAGGCTGCACTTGCTGGAGATCAAGACGAACTTGATCGCACCCAAGAGAGAGGAGGTGTGACCTTGATGACGGTGCATGCCGCAAAGGGTCTTGAGTTTGACGTGGTGTTTGTCTCAGGACTTGAGGAGGGACTGTTCCCACACGAAGGAATGAACGAAGAAGAGCGTGATGAGGAAGAAGAGCGTCGTCTTTTTTATGTCGCGATCACACGTGCACGACAGAAACTCTACCTCACCCTTGCGCGAGTGCGTCGTATTTACGGCACTGACTTCCTTTCAGACCCCTCATCGTTTTTGGATGACATTGATGATTCACTGATACAGTATGCGCATGAGGTGGAAGAGGACGTCATAGAAGCATGAAAGCCAAGAAATCACTTGGGCAAAACTTTTTGATGCATCGCCAGACTGCAGAACGCATTGTGCAAGCGGCAGAGGTGACGAGTGATGACACCGTTATGGAGATTGGTCCGGGCACGGGCATGCTCACGCGGGTACTCCTAAGTGTGGCGAAGAAAGTGATTGCGGTAGAAGCAGATGGTGAGTTGGTGGCAGAACTTCATACAACCTTTACAGAAGAAATCGCCAACGGACGACTCACACTTATTCATGAGGACATTCGGAATGTGAATCCAAGCTCGTTTGGTTCGTACCGACTCGTCGCAAACATTCCGTACTACATCACTGGAGAAATCATTCGCACCTTTCTTACGACCACTGCAAAGCCGCGTTCTATGACGCTCTTGGTGCAGAAGGAAGTAGCGGAACGAATTGCACGATCTAAGAAAGAAAGCGTACTTTCCATTGCGGTAAAAACGTACGGAACACCACGCTATTGTTTCACCGTCCCGAGGGGTGCGTTTCGTCCAGCACCGAATGTGGACTCTGCAGTCCTTACCATTACGGATATACAAGCCCCCTTTGCCTCTTTGGAGGATGAAGAATGGTTTTTTACCGTCCTTAAGACCGGATTCATGCATAAGCGGAAGCAACTGACGAAGAATCTAGAGGGGATTGCGACTGGAGAACGGGTGAAAGAGGCGCTTATAGATGCGGGTGTTTCTCTCACGGTACGACCAGAAGACGTTCCACTCTCATCGTGGAAGGTGATTGCGGAGCACGTGCGTATCTAATACACACCTATATAGGTACGGTCTAGCATCCGGGTGAAGTGCCCGTGATACTATTTATGTACTACCGTGGCCTATTCTCTTCGCACAACATTAATCGCAGGTTCACTCGTGGTCTCACTCGCGCTCGTTACGACCGCGTTTGTCATTTCTTCTAAGTCAGCAGAAGTCAGTGCACAGAATGCAGAAGAACTTTTGCGTGCCTACGCCACTAAGGACACGGACTCAGATGGACTCCCCGACTGGCAGGAGCAGCTCTACAATACGGATCCCAAGAATCCCAGCTCCGTTGATCCGTCCATGACCGATAGCGAGGCTGTGGCTGCGGGCCTCGTCAAGCCAAAGTTTGAGTCAACAGATGTTTCGGTCGCTGTACCAATTGATTCAGTTCCCGGAGTGCAAGCGGCACCAGAGACCGTTACTGACCGTTTCGCCCGCAAATTCTTTGAAGAGTATCTCTTGATGCGCGGTCCGAGTGGACTTACCACCGATTCCCTCCTCTCCTTTATTAATACGAAAGTGGCTGAGCTTGCGGCGAACAATGAAATTCCAAAGGCCTACACTAATAAAGATGTACGTGCGAGCACCTCAGGCGAGGTGGGACTTCGCGCGTATGCGACCGGCGCAGATCTGGCACTTATCGCAAGCACCAACAATGCAACCGAAGATGCGATGTACTATTTCGGGAAGGTGACGTATGAAAATGATACGACTGCTCTTACGCAGTTGAAGGCAATCGGTGCGGCATACGAAAAGGTGGCGGAAAGTTACATCCGCATTCCTGCGCCTCCGGAACTCGCCCTCATTCATCTTCGGTTTGCAAACGCACTCGCACTTATGGGAACGGTGATTAATGATCTTGTGGCGGTAAACGAAGATCCACTTCGTGCATTCTTGGTGCTTGGTCAGTATGAATATGCCGCGAAGGAAATGGCGGACTCTATTCTGGCCTTTGACGCGGTGTATGACGCTGCCAAAATCACAGAAACTATTACGGTCGGTGAGCCAGGATACGAGTTCTACCTTCTTATCCACCGCGCAGGGATTTTTTCTGAACAGTTGAAGCACGACACACCATGACCAAGGCATTTCTAAAGCGCGTAGGGAAGCAGGTCGTATCGGCGACGCTTATCATCGTTATGTCCGCCACATCCTTCGGCATGGCGCCGCGTGATGCGCATGCGATACTTGGCGCTGGCGACACGGTCGTAGAAGTCGGTGGGAACCTCATCACCAATATCAAGACCACGATTGAGAGCACCATTCAAACAATATTCGCAGGCGATGATTTCCTGAAGGAGTTTACTCTTGACGGTATTGCCACCGGTATCGCGAAAGCAGCACTTCGTTCCATTATTGTGAGTACGCTGAACTGGGTCGCGTCAGGATTTGAAGGATCGCCCGCGTTTGTGCGCGACTTGAATACAAACTTGAGACAAGTGGGAGACGCGGTTCTTACCCGTATTGCGGGAGAGGTGTTGCAGCGAGCCATAGACACTCCATTTGGCAGTACGGTCGCAAGTGGTGTGTTTGCCGCGTATTATCTTCAGACCAGCAGCGATCGTCTCGCCGCACGTCTTGAATACACCCTTGATCGTTTTTCACAGAATCCGTCTCGCTTTCTATACGGAGATTTTTCTCAGGGAGGATGGGGTGCGTGGTATCAGGCCAACAGTACGTGTGGTAATAACCGATATTGTTTTGAACTGACGCTTCGTGATGAAATCGGTACGCAGCTTGAAGCAGAGGTTGATCAACGTCTCCGTGAACTTGAATATGGTAACGGATTCTTGTCATGGCGCGGGGGATGTACGCGTGCGACTGTCGCGAATGATGATGGGACGACTGAAGAGGCAACTGCCGCAGATGGTCTCTCACTCAGTTTGAGTGATGGGGATACTTGTCTTGAACACCAGATCAACACCCCAGGATCAGTCATTCACGCGCAGATTGAAGAAGCAGTGGGATCCGACATCGCGCAGTTGGTCAGCGCCGATGAGTTAAACGAAGCGATTGCCGGACTCCTTAACTCGCTTCTTCAAAAGGCGATTGGTGAAGGGGGGCTTGCGGGTGGTTCGGATGATGATGGTGCACGCGGAACCGTGCCGAACGTTGCAAGCAGTTTCGCGCGTACGCTTAGCTCACAGCGCGAGCGAGTACAAGAGTACAAAGATAACTGGGCAACTATTCGTGGCGTAGCGGAAGAAGCAAAAGCGGCACTTGAGAGTTGTGATCGTGATGGAAATGAAGAATTGCTAGAAGATGAAGTTGAACCAGTGATTACTCGCGCGGTTTCTGCTGAAACAAGAGCAGCCGCAGCATTTACTGCGCTTGAAGATCTTGAAGAACGTTCTACTGCTGCTGCAGCCAATTCAAACCAAGGATTTGAACAAATCATTGCTGACTATCAAGAACTAATGGCATCCGACATTTTGCCGACTGCACAGGAGGTGGTTGAGGCAGCACGGGAGACCTCAAATGTTCTCACAACGCCGCCTTCTCTGTATGCACGCATGACTGAGATTGCAGAGTCTGCATGCAGCATCCGTAACTAATTGCCGTGAATGATTTCTTCAACACTCGCTTCCTAAAGAAAACAGGCGCAACAGTTGCGACGGTAGTGGTCTTGCTTGTCTCAGGAGGAGTGTTCTTTACCGCTCCAACCCCTGTGGACGCATATCCTGCGCGTGGGATGAGCACTGAATCACCAAGTACCGAAGCATCTGATGCCGATGCTGCTGCCGCAGCGGCAGAACCTTCAAACGGGGGAGGAGACGAGATTAATTGTTCCGGATTTAACGCGGTACTTTGTACGGGACTCAACGTCGTGCTTCAGCCATTTATCGCGCTCTTGTACATTGTATTCTTCCTCGCCAACGGCATTTTGTGGGTCTCGGCGCAGTTTCTTAACGGGGTGCTCCTTGTTACGGTACTCCAGTTTGGCCAGAACTTTGGAAACTCAGAAGGACTGCTCACCGCTTGGGGGGTACTACGTGATCTTGGAAACGTGTTCCTTTTGTTCAGTTTTGTATTCATGGGCTTAAGTACTATCCTCAATCTTCACGATTACACCGTAAAGAAAGCACTGCCGAAGCTCATTATCTTCGCGGTACTTCTTAACTTTAGTCTTTTTGTAGCGGAGGCAGTGATTGATGTTGCAAACGGAGTGAGCGCCGCGATTGTCGCACAATCGTCTGCAGGGCTTGAGTGTGATACCTCAAGAATGCCTGCAGGAGGAAATGCACAGGCGTACTGTGCGCGACATTACGGTGTGACCGGCCTCGTGATGCAGTTTTCAGGAGGATCAACACTCCTCACTTCCGCGCCACAATGGGAAGTGCAGGGTCTCGTAAATGTGAACTACAGTCTGCGCTATGCGATGGTCATGGCGGGGCTTGCTCTCTTCACTACTATTCTTACGGTGGTGTTCTTTGCCGCAGGCATCATGCTCATCATTCGTGTGGTGGTGCTCCTTATTGTAATGGTTACGTCGCCGATTGGATTTGCGGGCATGGCAGTGCCGTTCTTAAGCGGGCTTGCCAAGCAATGGTGGCAGGCACTCATTAAACAGTCGTTGTTTGTCCCCGTGTTCCTGCTGATTGTGTTTATTGGGTTTAAGGTCGTCGACAGTAGCTCTCTTGCCGCTGCACTCAATAATGGAAGTTTGAGTACCGCGCTGGTCACCGGAGAGGTGAGTGCCACGGATATATTTGTGGTTTTTGCGCTCACCATCGGATTTATGATCGCAGCGCTTATGGTTGCGCAGAAGCTTGGAGCTGCCGGTGCAGACTTTGCCATTAAGACGGCAGGAGGGGCAACCTATGGCACGCTTGCATTCCTTGGTCGTCGCACTATGGGACAAGCCGCGCTTAACCTTGCATCTGCGGCACGCCGTAACACAGAACTTATGCGTTCGCCGATTGGCCGTCCGCTTGCAAACCTTCTTGATAAGGGTGCAGCAAGTAGCTTTGACTTCCGCGCGTCTAGTGCTGCGAAGTTCGCAACAGGTAAGGCTGGTATAAATGCGGGTACCACAACTGGTGCTGCGGCCGGTGGTCTTGTAGGTGTCATCAAGGGTGAAAAGGAAAAGAAACTCCATCACTATGAAGCAATAGAGGAAGAGAACGAGCGTCGTGTCAATGCGCACATAGAGCGCTATGACACTGCAGAGGAGAAGCGAAACAAAGCGGCAAAGGCAGGTGATACAAAGCTTGTAGCAAAGTTTGAGGCAGATATGAGGGATGCACAGGAGGAGATAGATAAGACTGTGATGGGCCGTAAGAAACTTCGTGAGAAGAACTGGGAAAAGGTTAATAAAGAGTTTGAGGCAGTTAAGGCGTCAGCGGGAGAGAAGGCATCTGAAGCAACACGTCTTCGTGCCGCGGCTGACGATCTCGCGCGCACAGATCCTACGCGTACGCTTGATATTGCGAACTACCGCCGCCAGGCTGATGAGGCAGAAGCTGCTGCAAATAACTTCAACGCCCGTCTGCTCACTCTTGGCAACGAACATCAACGTGCGAAAGAGGCCTTTGAGCATGCAGAGCATGAACTGCATGAGGAAGAGATGTCGTACATCCAAGAGCTTAGCGAAAGTGCAGACTTCTGGAACCCAGTACCATGGGGCAGTGTGGGATATCGTGCGGATCGTGAAGCGGCATTTGAGCTCCGTCGTTTGCAGGGCCGCTCTCCTGATGAAGTTAAATACGAGAAGCTTCTTGGTGCCGTTAAGAACATTGGCGCAGGAGGTGGGCACGGCGGTGGAGATCATGGCGGTGTTACCCCTCTTTCCTTCACGACCGTTGAAGAGTCTGCACACGGCGATCACTAATACCTATGGCTGACGACACAAACTTTGAAACAAAACTAGCAGCTGCGTACGCGAAGGCGCCACAGGCAGTGCGTGGCTACGTCGCGTCTGGTGAGTTTGAAAAATTCCTTGGACGCATTCGTGGACAATACCGTTTCTCTTCACCAGAGATGGCAACCATAGGAACAGAAATTCTTATGACGCTGCTCGGCATTAGTACGCTCGCAGATGTGAAGGTTGGAATAAAGGTCGGAACGAATATTCCTATCCGAGTGCGCGATGAGCTTTTGGAAGACATCAAGACTGCGGTGTTTGATCCGCTTCTTAAGAGGCTCCCAACCCCTCCTCCCTCAAAGGAAAAGACAGTGACCGCACCAACTGTGTTACCTAAGAGCGTTCCTCCGCCTGCACCTATCAATCGCCTCACCCCACCAGCAACACCGAAACTACTTCCCAAGAAAGAAGAGGCAACGCCAGCGGCCGTCCCTGTCGTAGTGTCTGCAAAACCATTAGTGGCAGCTCCAGTAAAGATTGCCCCTCCACTCATGCCAAAAGCAGCTTCTGCCCTAGTGGCGAAACCAGCTGTCTTCGTCGCTCCTCCCGCAGTACCAAAACCCACCTCGCTCTCTGCACCTGTTACCGCAACGGCACCAAAGTCTCCGCTTATTGCACCAGTACCGTCGTCACCTGCACCAAAAGCACCAGCCGCACTGCTGCCTCCAAAGAGTCCGGAACCCGCAAAGCGTGTTGATCCGTATCGCGAACCGGTTGAATAGCGCGAATGCGTGCGCATAATGCACAGTAACGTCCTTTTTGCTTGGTATACTAGTCGTGATGGAGTATCAGGTACCGCAATTCATTGAAGTTGAGGATAAGATTTTCGGACCGCTCACGATAAAGCAGTTTATTTATCTTGCCGGAGGCATCGGAATTGCGGTTGCTGCTATTTTGTATCTTCCTTTCATCTTCGGCATCATGATCGCGCTCCCTGTGGGTGCATTTGCCGGGGCACTCGCGTTCTATAAGATAAATGGGAAGCCTTTCATAGATATTATTGAAGCGGGATTCAACTATTATATGAATCGCCGGCTTTATTTGTGGAGGAAGGAGCAGCAGGCAGCGCAAGAGAAGGCAGATATTGCTGCGATGACCGAAGTGTCCATGGTGGCACCTCCGCCTCGTGAGAAGCTGGGGCTCTCAGGGAGCAAACTGCATGAGCTTGCGAACTCTCTTGATAGTCGGAATTTGAATACTACCCCCTAATTATGCAGGACGCTAAACCCACCCAATCTTTCGTTCCTGTAAAGGAGGTACGAAATGGAGTCATCATCCTCAAGGACGGTGGGTATCGTGGCGTACTTATGTGTTCTTCATTGAACTTTTCCTTGAAGTCTATGGATGAACAACGAGCCATCATTGGCGGGTTCCAGACGTTTTTAAATACGCTTGATTTCTCTGTAGAGATTGTAGTGCACTCTCGCAAAATGGATATTCGTCCGTACCTCGCACTTTTGAATGAACGCCTGGATAAGCAGAGCTCAGAGCTCATGCGCATTCAGTTGCGTGAATACATTCAGTTTATTGGAAACTTTATCCAAGGAACGGATGTCATGACGAAACTCTTCTATGTGGTAGTACCGTTTAATCCGGCAGTGATTGGAAACGTGGGGAAGGGATTCCCGATGTTTGGAGCAAAAGGAGGTTCAGCACTCCAAGGAGAAACGGACTCGTTTGATGAGTATCGGGTGCAGCTTGAGCAGAGAATGTCGTTGGTCGCGGGAGGACTCGCCTCTGCAGGACTCCGTGCCGTGCCGCTTAAGACTGAGGAAGTGATTGAGCTTCTCTATCGTTCGTTCAATCTTTCCGAGCTTGATACGCCGCTTCGTCTTGGTGAACAGCACACATAATTATGGCACTCCTCGACTTCCTCAATCGTAAAAAGAAACAAGAAGGCGCGCTCGCGACGATGGCGCCCGTGTTGCCGCCTGATATCTATGCAGCAGGTGCACTTGATCTTGCGGATACCATTGCGCCAGCTGCCCTTAAGGTAGAACCGAAATCTCTCGCGCTTGGCGAAAAGTATTCGCGTTCCTTCTATACGATTTCGTACCCACGCTATCTCACCGATAGTTGGTTTACGCCGATTGTAAACCTCCCTCGAGTCTTTGATATTGGTATTCATATCCATCCAGTGGAGACGGGCTCTGCACTCCGTAACTTCCAGCGAAAGGTGGCGGAAGTGGAAAGTCAGATCTCCGAACGTCAGGAGAAGGGATTGGTGCGTGATCCGATGCTTGATACGGCGTATCAGGACTTGGAGAATCTTCGTGACCGTCTGCAGCAGGCAGAGGAGCGCCTCTTTGATGTGGGTGTATATCTTACGATTTATGGTTCTACTCCCGAGGAACTCGACAAGATAGAAGGAGAAGTGCGCGGTATCTTGGATGCGAAGCTTGTCTACACGAAGCCAGCGCTCTTCCAGCAGGAACAGGGATTCCGCTCAACGCTCCCTCTTGCAGTAGACGAACTTGCGGTGCATTCAAAGATGAATTCCTCTCCGCTTTCATCTATCTTCCCGTTTGTCTCTTTTGACCTTACAAGTGATCGCGGCATTCTCTATGGTATTAACCGGCACAATGCGTCATTGATTCTGTTTGATCGTTTCTCTCTTGAAAACTACAACTCAGTTGTGTTTGCAAAGTCGGGTTCGGGTAAATCCTATGCGGTCAAACTTGAGATCCTCCGTTCGCTTATGTTTGATACGGACGTCATTGTGATTGACCCAGAGCGCGAGTACGAATACCTTGCCGAAGCAACGGGAGGACGTCTGTTTAACATCTCTCTTTCCTCTGAGCACCACATCAATCCGTTTGATTTGCCGCCAGTGAAAGAAGACGAAGAGCCGTCGGATATTCTCCGCTCTAACATCATTAACTTGGTGGGTCTCTTCCGCATCATGCTTGGCGGACTTACACCAGAAGAAGATGCCCTCGTGGACCGTGCCATTACGGAAACGTATGCGCTTAAGGACATTACGGGAGATGCAGACTTTACCGGCATGGAAGCACCGCTCCTCTCTGATTTTGAGAGTGTGCTTTCGGGTATGGAGGGGAGTCAGTCACTCGTCATTCGTTTGTCTAAGTACACGCACGGTACCTGGTCTGGATTCTTGAACCAGCCAACGAATGTGGACATCAACAAGCAGTTCATCGTGTTCTCCGTGCGCGACATGGAGGATGAATTGAAGCCGGTTGCGATGTATATCGTCACCCATTTCATCTGGAACGCCGTGCGTCATGAACTCAAAAAGCGTCTCCTCGTCATTGATGAAGCGTGGTGGATGATGAAATCAGAAGACACGGCGTCATTCTTGTACTCTCTCGCAAAGCGTGGACGTAAATACTATCTCGGTGTGTCCACCATCACGCAGGATGTGGAAGATTTCTTGCGCAGTCCCTATGGTCGTCCAATTCTCACGAACTCCTCTATTCAGCTTCTCTTGAAGCAGTCCCCCACCACGATCGATACTTTGAAGGACACCTTTAACCTTACGGAGGAAGAGAAGTTCCTTCTTCTTGAGTCTGGGGTCGGAGAGGGTCTTTTCTTCGCAGGGTTGAAACACGTCGCCATTCGCATTGTCGCCTCCTACACGGAAGATCAGATCATTACCTCTGACCCATCACAACTTCTTGCAATTAAGAAAGAAAAAGATCGCCTCGGAGGCGTCTAGCCTATGGCAGAATCTCAACTGCCCTCATCGTCTGTGCCAACACGGCAGCAAGTAAAAGATACCGTCCCAAGCGGGGGGCATATCAGTACCCCTGTCGCGCTTCTCATGATCATGGTTGCGGTCGGGTTTGATGGCATCCAGTTTATTGCGACCTTTTTCCACGTTATTCCACTTCTTGGCACCGCTGCCGCGTTGGTGATCACATGGTTTGCTGGATTCGTTGCGCAAGTAGTCTTTATGCTTTGGTTTGCACTTCTGCATGTGGATGGCAGTAGCAAGGCAAAAGCGTTTGCAATTCGTATGCTCATTCATATGAGCACCTTTGTCGTAGAGCTCATTCCCGTTATTAATGCGATTCCTGCAATTACACTCGGAGTAATCGCTATCATTATAGTGAGTCGGGCTCAGGAGGCTCTCGGAAATCTCGCAGATGTTAGTGACGAGGATAAGGCTGCGTTTCTTAGACAACAGGCACCGCTTACGCAGTTTGCTGCCGGACGCTATGCACACACGCGTGGCGGTATAGATTCTGCGATGGGTCCCGTGGGGAATGCTGCGGAAACGCAGGCACAAAAAGAGTCTGGGCGTTCTCGTACACAACACCAAGATGACTATCGTCAGAAACAGATTGATAAAGCAGATCAGATGGACCTCACCCAACCACAACCTAACTTGAACAGACCAAAGCCGAAGCCATGGTTCTAGACATCGCGCTCGTTCATTGGTTGGTGATATTGAGTGCGTTCATTAGCATTGCGGGTGTGACTGCATATGTACGCGATACGCTTCGTGGTACTACCAAACCAAACCGCGTCTCGTACGCACTCTGGGCATTTGCACCCCTTCTTGGCGGTGCCGCTGCAATCTCTGCGGGCGCGGATTTCTGGGCAACGGTGCGTGTGTTTATCTCCGGACTCATTCCTCTTGTCGTGTTCCTTGTGTCATTCGTGAATCCTCAAAGTTATTGGAAGCTCACCCTATTTGATTATTTCTGTGGAGCGTTTGCAATTGTTGCACTTGGATTCTGGGGTTTTGCGAATTCACCGGTGATCGCGATTCTCTTTCTTGCGGTTGCAGACGGATTTGCTGCGCTCCCAACAATCATTAAGGCGTGGAAGTTTCCTGAAACAGAAACCAAGATCACCTATGTCGCAGGGCTGGTTGCAGTACTTCTCGTCTTGCCATCCATTCCTGTGTGGAACATTGAGAACTCTGCATTCCAGATCTACCTGCTTCTTGCGAACGTTACGCTCATCATTGCGGTGTATCGTAAACAGATTGGATTCAAATAGGTGCGCTATCATATCTCCATGAACATGTGGATCGTGCTCATAGTCTTAGTTCTCCTTGGTATTGTGCTGTCGTCTGCTGCCAATACACTTCTAAAAGCGCGGGCCGCAAAAGTATTGATGGCGCACGAGACCCCGTTCCGTATAGAAGGGGAAAACTATACGAAGACCATGCTCGTGCTTGGCGACTCTACTGGAGTAGGAGTGGGAGCGGCGACACCCGAAGAGTCGGTAGCAGGTCGTGTGGCTTCATATATAGGGGCGACGTACGTAGAAAACCACGCGGTCTCAGGGGCTGCCGTTGCGGATCTTCCGAAGCAGATTTCCCAAGCGGCTCGTGGTGAGTACGATCTGATTCTTATTCATATTGGAGCGAATGACATTCTTGGGTTCAATGACCCGAAGAGGGTGGGGTCAGAACTCACCCGGATTCTTAGCACGTTGCCGAAGGTAGGAAAGACCGTCGTGCTTTCTGCGGGGAATGTAGGTGGGGCGACGCTATTCCCTCGTGTAGTGCGGTTCTTCCACACCCGTCTTACGCTCCAGTATCACGAAGCGTTTGCAGAGGCCGTACAGGGGACTACGGCACTGTATGTAAATCTCTATCTCCCCCCGAAGGAAGACCCATTCTTGAAGTATCCGCAGACGTACCTTGCAGAGGACGGACTCCACCCTTCTTCAGAAGGGTATGGGCTGTGGTTTGAGCAGGTGAAGGAAGTGCTCTAGAGGTTTATTGCATTTCTATGGGCTCTCCTATATATTAGGCCCTAGCTCCCACGGGGGAGTTTTCATTTCAAATGGCAACCATCAATCAGCTCACGAAGAAACGTCGCAAGAACACGGCCCGTAAGTCTAAGGTCGTGGCACTTGGTCGTGGCTTTAACCATCTTGAGAACCGCCCTACCTTCTACCCAGCGCCATTCAAGCGCGGTGTATGCACGAAGGTAACCACCAAGACCCCCCGCAAACCTAACTCTGCTATTCGTAAGATTGCTCGTGTGCGCCTCACTAACGGTATGGAGGTTACTGCCTACATTCCAGGAGAGGGACACAACCTCCAGGAGCACTCAGTGGTCATGCTTCGTGGTGGCCGTGTGAAGGACATCGGTGTCCAGTACACGATTGTCCGTGGTCGCCTTGATACCGCCGGTATTGAGAAGCGTCGCCGTGGTCGTTCTCGTTACGGAGCTAAGAAACCTAAAAATTAAGCATGCGTCGTCCACTTAAGAAACGTGCTCCCCGTAAGCCAGATCTCCTCTACAAGTCAGAGGCTATCTCTCGCTTTGTTAATACCGTCATGAAGGACGGAAAGAAGGATACGGCCCGCCGTGTCGTCTACGCTGCCCTTGAAGTCATCAAGGCAAACGAGCTTGATCCCATTGAGACCTTTGAGACTGCAATCCGCAACGTGTCTCCTTTGATGGAGGTCCGTTCTCGCCGTGTCGGGGGGGCTAACTACCAGGTGCCTCGCGAGGTTCCTCAGCAGCGCCGCGTCTCTCTCGCCTACCGTTGGCTCATCAATGCTGCCCGCGCCAAGAAAGGAAAGCCTATGGCCGAGAAGCTCGCAAACGAGATTCTTCTTGCGGCTAAGAACGAAGGAGAGGCAATCAAGAAGAAGGACGATATGCACCGCATGGCGGATGCGAACAAGGCCTTCGCCCACTTCGCGTGGTAAGAGAAAAACACCACCTACAGGTGGTGTTTTTGTTTGAAGGCACGGATAGCGGTGCCAAGAGCCCATATCTGCTGGTCGCTTAACATATCTGGAAGGACGAAGAATTTTTCTGGATTTGATTTAGCCTTGTCCTGGTTCACGTGCAAGGTGTAGTTTCGGAAAGGGTTTCCCGCTCCCTCTATCTTTTTCCCTCTTAAACAAATGTCCCAGTTTTCATGAAGGAAGGGCGTGCCGTCATTGTACTCTTCAGGCCTGCGGGTTAACTGGATAAGTAAAGTGTATGTTTCTGATAATGCGCATGCATACGCAACGCTTGCCGGTTCTGGCCCATCCTCTGGTTGCACCGCTCTCCATTTGTCCGTTTTTACTGCGTACGAAAACCCCTTAACCATGAGATCTAGTACTTGTTTCCAGTACTGATCCAGTGCGTTGTCTAGTGCATCGGATGCCTTCAGTACGAGTTCAGTGTCTTCACCGTCATATGCCTCAAAGAACTTTTCCTTGAGCGGTCTAATATGGTCCACAATTGTGTTCTCAAGCTCGGCAACAGAGGCAACAAACTCTGGTGGGATTTCGTTTTTCGGCACGCCTCGTGCTCCTTCGTCAGACATGCACAAAGTATACAAGATGG
>JBBTSU010000015.1:0-31526 GCA_038078715.1 Patescibacteria group bacterium | reverse complement strand
CGATTTAGAGAGCATGAGCGCACGTCACTCTTGGCACGCCAAGGTCGTGAACATTATGATCATATGGTGACGACCGATATGAGAGAGGCGACGAAGGCACATCATGCGATCAATATGACAATAGAGACACTGAAGAAGCGCACCTTTAAGAATGAACTGATTGGCACCACGCGAGGGAAGGCCGCGCTCGCTCTTGAGGAAGGTGGCGTATGGGAGGGGGTGCCTGCTGCCGTCGTCACTCAGATGAAGATGCTTGTATCAGACGCTGAGAGTGTCTCGGAGACGTATGATAAGGCCGCGCACGAACTCGTTCTCTATACCCTGAGGAAATTTGCGACACGATACCGACAGATGACCAACACACTTGTGTATGCGGAACGAGTGGGCAAGTGGCACGGAAAGCAGAGTACACTTCCCGAGCAACCCACCACTTCGAGTCTGCACTAACAACACCTTTTCAGGGTTTGTGCGTATAAATGAAAGATTCATGAGCATGGGGAAACTCCACGCTGAACGGGTATATAAAGAGGTACAATCAGGGATAGTACTTTTTCGCTATGAAGCCACTGTCCGTTCGGTCAAAAATTCTCCTTACTCTTATCGCCAGTGTGGTGGCGCTTTCATTCACCGTCTATTTCATCTCTACGGAGCTCCTTCTTAAGAGTTACCTAGATATTGAGCACGAAGCGATGCGGGAAGATCTCCGTCGCGCGAGCGATGCGATCAATGAGTTTGAGGGTCAGCAAATGATCAAACTCTCTGATTGGGCGTCGTGGGATGAAGCCTATGAGTTTGCACAGAACATGGATCCCCAGTGGGCGGAGGAAACAATTTATGCGACTGGACTTTCCAATCTTGATATTAACGCCATGGTTTGGGCAGATCTGGAAGGGAAGGTGTTCCATATAATGGTCGTCGATATTGCAGAACGTACGGAGGTGGCATCTTCAACAGTAGAAGCATACTTCAATCAACATCCGGAACTTATCGTGCATGAGTCACTTGAAGATGCGACGCAAGGGATCACTCTTCTTCCCGACGGTCCTGCAATTGTCGTATCACTACCCCTTAAGACAAGTGTGGGGGAGGGGCCGAGCACGGGTTCTCTCACCTTTGCACGGTATTTGAATGAGGCAAAAATCAAAGAAATCGCGGAAATCACGCATCTTGAAGTTACTGCATTTCCGTATGATGGAACGGATCTCTCCACTGAAGTTCGTAATGCACGTGCTCAGGTAGAAGCAGGTGCTTCGGAAGTCATTGTGCCCACGTCTCCGTATGCCATAGTTGGATACACGACTCTTCAAGGAGTAGACGGAGAACCAGCACTTCTTATCCGCGTAGAGACTTCCCGTCCTATTTATACGCAAGGTATTGTGACTTTGTACGTGTTTATGGCCACAAGTTCAGTGGCACTCATACTATTCGGAATTGCAGTCGTGTTCTTGCTTGAACGCTTGGTGATTACACGCTTCGTAAAGCTCGCCAAAGACGTAGACCACATTAATGAGGTGCAGGATATTTCCATGCGTGTGCGCGGTGGGGTGAAAGATGAGCTCGGGAAACTTGCCGATCAAATTAACCAGATGCTTTCTTGGCTCTCGGAGTCCCGCGAGAAGACTCGGGTGCTTCTTGAAGAGGTGAAGCATGGGAAAGATAGAGCCGAGGACATGGTGAAAGTGCGTACGAAAGAGCTTGCGGAGGAGAAAGCACGTCTCCTTGCGTCCATAAATAGTCTTGCCTTTGGGTTCGTGATTGCGAGTGTGGATGGTGGCATTCTTCTTAAGAATCCGTCTCTTTCACGCATTATGAAGTTGCGTGAGGAGCCAGGAAAGATCCAAGACATCGCAAATGCGTTTGGTGCCACCTTTGATCTGATGAAGTTCTGCAATGAGTCGCTCGAACGACAGGTGCCGTCAGAGAAATCAGATATTTCCTATGGCAATATGTTCCTTCGCGTCCTATGCGCACCTATCTTTGCCGAAGCAGATAGCCCTGAAGCAACAGGGACGGTGATTGGCTCGGTGCTTCTTATTGAAGACACCACGGAAGCAAAGGTGATTCAGCGCAGTCGTGAGGAGTTCTTCTCTATTGCCTCGCATGAACTTCGCACCCCGCTTACCGCTATTCGTGGTAATACAGATCTTCTTCTTGATATGTACAAGGACAAGCTGAATGATCCTGCAATGAGAGGGATGCTTGAAGACATCAATGCCTCAAGTGGTCGTCTCATTTCTATCGTGAACGACTTCCTTCAGATCTCACGTCTTGAGCAGGGGAAGATGGAGATACAGCGTCAGCCGTTTGATCTTTCAGAGGTGATTACCCAAGTGGTGCGCACACTTACAGAACTTGCCAGTCAAAAAGGCATTACGCTTTCGTTTGAATCGTCTCCGATTCCACAGGTGATGGGCGATAGAGATCGCACTGAGGAAGTGATTGAGAATTTGATTGGGAACGCCATCAAGTTTACGCACCAAGGAGGAGTAACGGTGTCGGTAGAGAGCGATGGGACACGGGTAAAAGTAAAGGTGACTGACACAGGTATTGGTATCTCTGAGCAGAATCAGGCAAACCTCTTCCGTAAGTTCCAGCAGGCAAGTGAAGATCTTCTTGCGCGCGACAACTCCCAGTCCACTGGTCTTGGCCTTTATATCTCTAAGCTCCTTATGAATGCCATGGGTGGGGCAGTAGTACTTGAAGAAAGTCAGCTTGGGAAAGGCAGTACCTTCTCCTTCACCCTTCCAGTTGCGTGATATTCTTTTTGCATGGCCCATTTCTTTATCGCGGAAGACGATAAGTTCATGTACCGCATGTACGAGCGTGTGTTCACGCTCGGCGGGCATACGCTAGAGGTTGCGCAAGATGGGGAAGAAGCCCTCACCAAGCTTGCTGCTATGAATCCGAAGCCGGCAGTCATCGTGCTTGATATCATGATGCCGAAGAAGAGTGGTTTTGAAGTACTTGAAGAAGTGAAGAAGAATCCAGAGCTCAAGGATATTCCTGTCATGCTCCTTACAAATCTTTCGGGGGATGAGAATAAGCGTAAGGGACTTTCGCTCGGTGCCGCTGAGTATGTGATCAAGAGCGACTTTGATCCGAAACAGGTCGTGGAGAAGGTGATTGCACTTGCGAAAAAGTAAAACCGCCTTGGGGGCGGTTTTTTCTTGTGGAGGTGGGGAGAGTTGAACTCCCGTCCGAATCTGTCTTAAACAACGAATCTACGACGCATAGTTCTGATTAGGTACTGGGGTAGGGTGCGAGGAATCAGAACGAAACCACTCCTACCTGATCCCTTGTTTAGGGAACGCGTTCGGGAGGACGCGCACCGATCTCATAGGTGATTCCACCTGAACTGGACACTACGAGAACTGAGCCAGTCAGATGTCGCTTAGGCGAAGACGCAGTTAAGCGCGCGCGTAAGCGAACGTAAAGTCACCCACACCGAAGTATGGAGACTTCACGCTTGCAAGAGTGTTCTTGGCAAGTTTGGGTGTGTGCGAGATTAAGGTGGTCAACACACTTCCACCGCGTCGCACGTGTGTCAAAGAGCAGACCGTCAAAGCCGGTCACCCCCGGGAAGAGCATTCTACCAGACTGCGCTTTCCGGGAGTTTCCTAGCGGCGCTTGAGTGCGCGAGCGATATCCTTCTTTGCTTCCTGACGTTTGATATCCTCCCGTCTGTCAGCCTTGCCTTTGCCGCGCACAATTGCGACACGGACTTTAATGTACCTGTTATTATAAACATCAATTGGCACAATTGTCAAGCCTTTCATAGATTCAATATCAGACATTTGTGCGATTTCTTTTTTGGTGAGGAGGAGGCGGCGAGTGCGTTCAGGGTCATAACTCGCAGGAGTATTCCCGACTTGGTAGGGAGGAATGGTCATGCCTACGAGATATGCCTCACCGCCACGCACAATAACGCGGGCACCATCAAGAGACCCCTGCTTACTGCGGAGTGACTTTGCTTCAGCACCGGAAAGTTCTATACCGGCTGAGAAAGTCTCAAGTACGGTGAAGCGCATTCGTGCCTTCTTGTTCTCTATAAGCAGCGTCTCAGGTTTCATAAACGACTCTCCCTATTGTATAGTGTCTTTTACTATGGCGCCTCAGGGTAAACCAACGCCGTCCGGAAAGAAAGGACGGAAGACAACTCCTCGCTTGAAGGGAGGGAAGGGCCTCTTGCCGTCCGGTGGACGCCCAAGTTTTGCTGGGAACCTCCTTTCCACCATTTTGGTGTTCCTTATTTTGATGAGTATCTACTCACTCATCACTGGATCCAATCAGGAAGACAAAGAAATTGCACTTTCTCAGGTCGCCAATGATGTGAAGGCAGGACTCGTGACCGAGATTACAGTTGCGGGTGATACCCTTACCATCACGTACGCTGACGGGACGGAGAAGGAGTCTATGAAGAGTCCTGAGGAGGGTCTTCCAGAGACCCTTGCCGCATACGGTGTTGCACCACAGGAAATGTCCGCAGTGGCTATTACCGTTACCGGAGAAACGGGATGGCGCTTCTGGCTCGTCACGCTTCTCCCAATTGCGATTCCAATTCTTTTCCTTGCTGTACTCTTCTGGTTCCTCGCACGCCAGGTAAAGGGCGCCGGCATGCAGGCATTCACCTTTGGGCAGAGCAAGGCGCGCATGATTGATCCCTCAGATCAGAATCAGCGCGTCACATTTGCCGACGTCGCAGGCGCGAAAGAAGCAAAGGAGGAGCTTCTTGAGATCGTGGACTTCCTCAAGAACCCAAAGAAGTTCCTTGATATTGGTGCACGTATTCCGAAAGGTATTTTGCTCATGGGGGCGCCTGGTACTGGAAAGACCTTGCTCGCACGTGCGGTGGCAGGAGAGGCGGGCGTCCCGTTCTTCTCTATCTCCGGTTCTGAATTCGTAGAAATGTTTGTGGGAGTCGGTGCCTCACGTGTACGCGATCTCTTCCAACTTGCGAAGCGTTCTGCCCCCGCGATTATTTTCGTAGATGAAATTGACGCCGTTGGTCGTGTGCGTGGTACGGGCACGGGAGGAGGGAATGATGAGCGTGAGCAGACCCTAAACCAGATTCTTGTGGAGATGGACGGCTTTGAGCCGACCGAGAAAGTGATTGTCATGGCGGCCACGAACCGCCCAGATGTGCTTGACCCGGCACTTCTACGTCCAGGACGCTTTGACCGCCGTGTCACCATTGATCTTCCTGATCGTAAGGACCGTGTAGAGATTTTGAAGACCCATGCACGTAAGAAGCCACTTGGTGCAGATGTGAATCTTGAAGTGATTGCAGAGCGCACTCCAGGCTTCTCCGGTGCAGAGCTCTACTCACTCATGAACGAGGGTGCCATTCTTGCTGCACGTGAGAGTCGTAAGGAGATTACTCAGTACGACCTCATTCGCTCTATTGAAAAGGTGATGCTCGGTCCTGAGCGTAAGAGTCATTTACTTTCCGTACGTGAGAAGCGTATCACTGCATATCACGAGATGGGACATGCGCTTGTGGGCTCCATCCTTCCGTACGCTGATCCAGTCCACAAAGTGTCTATCATCAGCCGTGGTCGTGCTGCAGGATACACCCTTAAGCTTCCGTTTGAAGATAAGAAGATGCAGTCCAAGAAGCAGTTCCTTGATGACATTGCAGGGACGCTCGGAGGATATGTGGCAGAAGAGATGGTGTTTGATGACATCACCACAGGACCTCATAACGATCTTTCCGTCGCGACTGCGCTCGCACGTGATATGGTATCTCGCTATGGTATGAGCGATAAGCTTGGCCCTGTTGCCTTTGCAAATGATCGCACTGGAGAAGTCGCCTACTCACAGGATGTCGCTTCAAAGATTGATGGAGAAGTGGCCCGCATCATTGATGAAGCGAAAGAGAAGGCACGCGACGTACTCGTGAAGCACCGCAAGGCACTCGATATGATGAGCGAGAAATTGGTAGAAGTAGAGACGCTTGAGCGTGAAGAGTTTGAGAAACTTCTCGTGTTGAACGGTATTACACCGAAAACCAAAGACGACGAACTTCCTTCTTAGGGGAATTGAACTATTGAAAATCAATTATACAGTTGATGTATAATTGTTCGTATGGCGCTTAAGGTTGAGAAAGCTCGTGCGTTGCAGTTGCGTAAAACAGGCGCGAGTTACTCACAAATACAGAAAGTAGTGAAGGTAAGTAAAAGTTCGCTTAGTCTTTGATTACGAGACTACCCACTTTCAAAAAAGAGAATTGATCAACAGTCTCTGATCTCACCTATACTCTACGTTTTGTACACGGCACATGCAACGTGATAGTAGACGGTAGAGACTTGTCAGAAAAGATACTAATGACCCTTGACTGCATCCGATCTCAGTTTGCGGATAAATCGTAGATGTGATTCCATGATTCTGCGCCTATAGCTCAGTTGGTAGAGCAGACGACTTATACTCGTCCGGTCCCAGGTTCGAGTCCTGGTGGGCGCACTGATTTATTCTGGATGCACGCTCTCATCTGCGCGCATCGCGAGTTCCTTAAGCATTGGGTGCACTGTAAGGCCTGGATCTCGGGCAATAAGCGCGGAGGCTTCTTTCCGTGCAGCCTCTACCATTTTTATATTCTTGATCGCTTCCATCGCAATATCAGAGACGCCCCACTGGCGTGCGCCGGTTAATTCTCCTGCGCCACGAAGAGAGAGATCGTATTCTGCAAGTTCAAATCCGTTCTTTGCGGTCGAGAGTGCTTTAAGGCGATCACGCGTTGCTTGTCCGTAGGTTTCAGGAAGCGCAAAGCAGTACGCCTGGTTCGTAGAGCGAATGACGCGACCTCGGAGCTGATGAAGCTGCGCAAGACCAAAGCGCTCTGCACCTTCTATAAGAATGACGGTAGCGTTTGGTACGTTCACTCCCACTTCAACCACGGAGGTGGCAACGAGTATTTGCACTTCACCCTTGGAGAAACGATCCATCACTTCCTCCTTATCTTTGGGAGTCATCTTGCTGTGCAGAATATCTATCTCTGCCTCAGGAAACACTTCACGTTTCAGACGGGCGGCCTCTGCTTTCACAGACTTTGCCTGGAGGGCAAGTTCTTTAGTGGGGTCTGGTTCATCAATACGGGGACAGATGACATATGCTTGGCGACCTTCAGCCAGTTCTCTACGTACGCGTTCATAGGCATGATCACGTTTCTCTGGTCCAAGGATTTCAGTGATCACTGGCTTTCGTCCTGCAGGCATTTCATCAAGAAGAGAGAGATCAAGATCTCCATAGATAGAGAGAGCGAGCGTACGAGGGATTGGGGTTGCGGTCATGGAAAGAAGGTGCGGAGATACCCCTTCTTTGCGTACAAGTTTTTGACGATGTGCTTTTCCGAAGCGGTGCTGCTCATCAATGATGGCGTAGGCGAGGTTCTGGAACTGAAGGGATTTATACACGAGTGCATGCGTGCCAATCACAATAGGTATCTCACCGTTCGCCACCCACTTCGCAAACTGTGCGCGAGATATCTTCGCTGATTCTTCTCGGTGGATCTTTGAAGGGAATTTTCTACACTCGCTTCCGGTTATAAGACCGATAGGAATAGGGTGGTCCTTGAAGTAGGAGACGAAGGTAGAGAAGTGCTGCTTGGCAAGAATCTCAGTTGGGCACATGTAGGCGACTTGAAGATGCCCTGACTTTCGTCCTGCAGGATAGGAGTTTGCGACCATGTATGCGGTCGCTGCAGCCACTGCTGTCTTTCCACTACCTACATCTCCTTCAAGAAGGCGACGCATGGGATGTCCTTGTTCAAAGTCTTCTACGATTTCGTTAATGGCTTTCTGCTGGGCATTGGTTGGCGGGAAAGGGAACGAAGCCACGAATTCCTCTAGTGACTTAAGGTTTACATCCACTGCGAGTGCTTTCTCTTGAAGAGATTCTTGTTTGCGGGATTGCACGGCAAGCTGAATCGCAAAGACCTGCTCAAAGGAGAATCGTTTGCGTGCCACATCCGCATCCTTCTTTCGCTTTGGTGCATGTACCCAGACAAGTGCCGTGGATAGAGAGGGGAGGTTATAGCGAGAAAGGATTTCCTCAGGGATGGAATCAACAATGTGCTCATGTCCTCGTGCTTCAAACACACGCTTAATGGCATGCGTAAACCATAGAGACGACACACCCTTACTTTCAGGATAGATAGGGTAGAGCGACTCTTCTCCCGGAAGGTTCCCTTCGGTGAACAGGGAGTCATATGCCTCCTCAGGATTAATGGGAGAACGATCTATTTCAGGATTTGCGAGATACGGCTTTTCGCTTGAGCCGGTAACCTTGCCCGTTACCTTCACGACTGCGCCATCTTGCAGCATCTTGGCGATATAGGGCTGAGAGAACCAGCGAAGTTTAATGCGGCCACTCGCATCTTCTAGCCAGGCTTCTGCCATGGGTCGCTTACTCTTCCATGCTTTCTTTGTCTCTGGTTTCCGTATGGTTCCATAGAGTGTCACTTCAGTACCGAAAGTGGCGCCAGTGATAGTGCCCGCAGGGCCACTCGTTTCATAGCGTGCGGGGTAATGTGACAAGAGATCGCGAATGGTTTCAATCCCCAGCTTCTTGAGTGCTCGTTTCTGGTCGGGCTTTAACCGAGTGAAGTGTTTCTCAATGGAGTCCGCAGGCAACATACTCAGTAGTATATAGAGTATGCGGGATGATTTACACACTCTGATATGTGTGGCATAGTCATCTTGTTATTTATCTACTCATCTATGCGTACTCTTACCATCGCCCTTCTGGTTCTCTCGTTTGTGGTACTGCCGAATAGCAGTTTGGCAGCTTCCACAAAACCATCCGTCTCCGTCGGCCTTCCTATGAAGGGTGCAAGCTATGATCGTACAAGTAAAATGCCAGTTACCTGGGAGCTTGAAAATGTGAACCGCACACTGGTGGTCGTCACCACTTTTACGCTTGAGAAGGAAGACACCAAGAACCCTTCAGTGGGATACACTTCAGGAAGTAGCTATCAGCACACAGTATACGCAGGCCAGACCACGGGTGGCTTTACCCATGATTGGGGACTCAACTCTACTATTCCTGGAAAGTATTCTATTAAGGCAGAACTTCGCGAGTGTAATGTAAAAGGATGCGATTACGCTCCCGCGGGGAAGTTGCTCTCAAAGAAAGGAAAAGAGCGAACCTTTACGGTGTCTAACAATGCGGGCACTACTCTAGATCCTGTCAGCACGACCGGGACGACCGTAGAAATCCTTTCTCCAAACGGAGACGAAGAGTATGTGGCAGGCTCTGGTAAGAAACTCAGCATTAAGTGGGAGGCAGAAGGAGTACCGAAAGGAAGCACCGTATGTACGATACTTGAACGCCGCGGTTCTACAGGAGGTATGTTTGCATTCCCTGGAGAGAAATCCTGCAAGAAAGCAAAGGAGGGAAAAGATTCTATGAGCGGCAAGCTCATTCAGACCACAGGGTACAATCTTGCACCTGGCGATTACTGGGCTCGGGTTTCGATTAGTGCGAAAGCGTCTGGAGGAAAAGATGGTGCGACCCTTGCGCAAGACATAAGTGACGAGTACTTCACTCTTGAATAAGTAAAAGAAGCGCGGCAAAAACCGCGCTTCTCTCGTTCTTCATGAGTAGGTACAGTACTATAATGGTACCTATGCGTCGCGTGATCGCTACACTCCTTCTTTGTGCGGTGAGCGCACCTGTTGCGTACGCGGCAGATTCTTTTCCAGTAACCTCTACCAAAGAAGATCTTCTTGCAAAGTACGAAGCCGCAGGCACAGATGGAGAGAAGGTGCGTATTCTCGTGATGCCTGGGCATGAGCCTAATTATGGCGGTGCAGAATATAGGAGTCTAAAAGAGCGGGATATTGCGGTAGAGATTGCGAATAAGATTGCCACACAGCTTCGCACTAACCCACACTATGAAGTGATCGTCGCGCGCGATACCCTCGCGTGGAACCCTGAGCTTCAGGAATATTTTGATCATAATTGGAAAGAGATACAGCGATTCGTGAAAGGTAAGAAGAAAGAGATGGAGAAAATGGTACGAAAGGGAGACGTAGAGGAGCGTGACTTTGAAGTGTCACATAATACGGCCGCAACTGATGTCGCCCTTCGTCTCTATGGCATTAATAAGTGGGCCAATGAAGATGGCATAGATCTTGCCATCCATGTGCACCTCAACGACAACATGGGACACGGACTCGCCGCTCCTGGTTTTCATTCTGGATTTGCGATCTATGTACCCGATGAACACTATGGAAATGCACCAGGAAGTCTTGCACTTGGTGAAGCGCTCGCAAAGAATTTAAATAAATGGAATGCAACCTCTACACTGCCGATTGAAAACTATGGCGTCGTGCCGGATCAGAGTTTGATTGCGATTGGCTCTAATAACACGGCAGAGTATGCAAGTGTGCTCGTTGAGTACGCGTACATCTACGAATCTAAGATTGCATATCCGGAGGCACGAGAAGTTGTGACTGATGACTTTGCGTATCAGACGTATAAAGGAATAGAGGAGTTCTTTGGAAATCCAGTCCTCGGAGACTACACCCTCGCCCTCCCGTATGTGTGGAAGGTGGAGATCGTTGAAGAAGGAACGGCAAGTCCACAGATTTACGCACTTCAGGTTGCACTTCACTCTCTTGGCTTCTATCCTCCGGCGGGGGAACTCCTTGTCGGCTGCCCAGTTTCAGGATACGCAGGAGAGTGTACGGTACGCGCGCTCGAAGCCTTTCAGGCGTCTAAGGGTCTGGAACAGACTGGCTCTATAGGGCCCCGTACCAAGGCGGCATTAGAGGCAGCTGGATTCTAACGATCTGCTAGTATGGGGGCATCTATGGATGCAAAAGACATACTTGATATCTATCGGAAAGTGGGAGGACGGGTAGAAACGAGAGGGAAAGTCACGCTTACGAGTAAGGAAGATTTTTCGGTGTACTACACCCCGGGAGTGGGGAAAGTATCCACGTATCTTTCAGAACACCCAGAAGATGCACGCGAACTTTCTATCAAAGGCAACAGTGTCGCGGTAATCTCTGACGGCACTGCAGTACTTGGTCTTGGTGACATTGGTCCCTATGGGGCGCTTCCTGTGATGGAAGGGAAAGCACTTATCTTCAAACAGCTTGCAGGGATTGATGCCTGGCCACTAGTGCTTGATACCAAGGATCCTGAAGAGATCATTCGTATTGTGAAAGCGGTGGCGCCAAACTTCGGTGGTATCAATCTAGAAGATATTGCCGCACCACAGTGCTTTGAGATTGAAGAGCGTTTGATTGAGGAATTGGATATTCCAGTCATGCATGATGACCAGCATGGGACCGCAATCGTTACACTCGCAGGACTCATTAATGCGTCAAAGGTAGTTGGGAAAGATTTGAACACCATGACGGCAGTAGTAAACGGAGTGGGAGCAGCAGGGGTTGCGATCATGCGGCTTCTAAAACGCGCTTACCCAGGACTTACGCTTCGTGCGGTAGATAGTAAGGGAATCGTGAGCAGTACGCGTACGGATATTAACGGGATGAAACACACACTTCTCTCAGAAGGAACTATCATCGGAGATCGTGAGGGAGATTTATCTTCGGCGCTCTCGGGTGCAAATATATTCATCGGTGTCTCTAAGGCACACATTCTTTCTAAAGAGATGGTAGAGAGTATGGATGAAGGCCCAATCGTATTTGCGATGGCAAACCCTGTGCCTGAGATTATGCCGGAGGATGCAAAAGCCGCAGGAGTGGCGGTCATGGCAACCGGACGCTCTGACTTCCCAAATCAGATCAACAATGCACTCGTGTTCCCAGGTGTCTTTCGTGGTGCGCTTGATGGGAAGGTCCGGAAGATTACTGACGATATGAAAGTACGCGCAGCACAGGCGATTGCTGCGCTCGTAGAGAACCCAACGCCAGAGTTTGTGATTCCCGATATTTTAGATGAGCGAGTAGTTCCTGCGGTCGCGGCTGCAATACACGTATGAACATTCTTGTTCTCGGCTCTGGTGGGAGAGAACACGCACTCGCGTGGAAGATCGCGCAGTCTCCGCTCGTGGAGCAGGTATACATCGCCCCAGGAAATGGAGGGAGTAGTGAGGTGGGAGAGAATCTCCCGATTGATCCGAACGACCATGCCGCAGTTATTGCGGCAGTGAAAGAGCGAGATATTGAACTTGTGGTGGTTGGCCCTGATGATGTGCTCGCTGGCGGTATTGTAGATTCACTTCAGTCTACTGGCATTCTTGTATTTGGTCCGACAAAAGCCGCAGCAGAGATTGAATGGTCTAAGGCCTATGCCAAAGAGATCATGAAAGAAGCCGGTATCCCGACTGCGGCAAGTGAAACCTTCACAGATTTTGATGCCGCAGTTGCGTACATGAAAGCGCAATCACTTCCCATAGTTGTGAAGGCAAGTGGTCTTGCGTTAGGGAAAGGAGTGACGATTGCGTATACGCATCAGGAAGCAGAAGAGGCGCTCAAGGAATGTTTTGTTGATGCAAAGTTCGGTATCTCAGGCAACGAAGTGGTGATTGAAGAGTTTATGAGTGGCCTTGAGTTCTCTACGCACGCCATTTGTGCGGGTACCAAAGCACTCATGTTCCCATCTTCTCAGGATCATAAACGTATCTTTGATAATGACGAAGGACCAAATACTGGAGGCATGGGCGTCGTCGCACCACTCGCACAGGTATCTTCAGACGTGATGGATCAAGTACGAGATCGTATTGTGCTCCCACTGCTCTCCATTCTTGAGAAGAAAGGCCGTCCGTTCTCTGGTCTTTTGTACCCCGGCATCATGCTGACCCTAGACGGTCCTAAGGTCATTGAGTTCAATGCACGCTTTGGCGACCCTGAGGCACAGACGTACATGCGCCTTCTAGATAGTGATATTGTTCCTGCACTTCTTGCATCTGCGAAAGGAGACTTGAAAGATGTATTTCTCTCGTGGGGTACTGATTCGGTTGTTTGTGTGGCAATAGCATCCGGAGGATATCCAGGCTCTTATGAAAAAGGAAAGATGATCACTGGCATTCAAGATGCAGAAGAAGGAAGTGTGGTCGTTTTTCACGCAGGTACGAAGCGCGATCGTGATGAGGTACTCACCAACGGTGGCCGTGTGCTTAATGTTACTGCCACTGGAGAGACCCTTTCTATGGCACTTGATGTGGCGTACGCTGCAGTGAAGAAGATCTCATTTGAGGGTGCGCAGTACCGCTCCGACATTGGTCAGAAGGCGCTCTAGTGTGTTTGTGGTTTGTGTTGATACGCAAGAGCGAACGCTGCAAGTGCAATAGAGACATCACGGAAGATCACTAAGAACTGAGGACTGTTGAAGAGCACAATTGCCATGAGCGTGACGCCAGCAAGTACGCTCGGAATGAATATGTTCTTTCCGAACAGAATCCAGAGCGCAATCGATACCTCTACGATTCCGAATGCATGCAGCATAAGCACGTTATTTGCTCCTGCAAGAGACATAAAGAACCCAGGGAAGTATCCAATCCAAGAATATGGGTCGCCAAGCGCAGAGAATGGTGGATAGAGGAACGAGAAAGCAACGCCAGTTCGTAGAAGAAGTTCGGGAACCGGGAGTGTGAGCGGACTTCTCATTTACTGTACGACGATTACCCCCACATCAGCAGCACCTGCATGATTGTGATAGCCGAAGGTTCCTGTTTTCGTGAAGGTGTACTCCCACGACGTTCCTGGGCCAGAGCGTGCGCATTGGTCAAACGCAGTCGTGCCTGGGCAATGGTCATTTTTTGAGGTGCCATCGTACTTTGTATGGGTAGGGTGCTCATCTACACCAACCCACATCTCACGAGAAGACTGGTTTACAAAACGAACCGTGTCTCCGACTGATACCGTAACCTGGGAAGGGGAGAATCCCTGATCGCTGTAGGTAACGGTTGTTCCAGAAGAAAGTGTTTGTGGCTCTGCGACAGGAAGCTGCTCCTCCTCTTCCTGTGTGGGGGCAAGCACTGGCTCCGCCGCAGGGCCACCAAGAGCGAAATACGCAATGGTGCCAAGGGCAATGAGGGCAATAAGAATGATGAGGTACTTCATAGGCGTTCCTAGTTAGATTACTCAGAGTATTGTACCAAATCACACTTTGCCAATTCGGGTCTCATAGGGCATACTCAGGCATGCCGTGACTAAGCTAGATATCATTGTTGATTTACAATACGGGGATTCGGGGAAGGGTAAAGTAGCCCATTTTTTATGCAAGAAAAACAAGTACACGCATGTGATGCGGTACAACGGAGGAGCAAACGCAGGACACACCATCTTTCATAAGGGCGTGAAGTTTGTCACGCATCAGATTCCGGTGGGTGTCTTTTTCGGTGTGAAGTCTATTATCGGTCCTGGTTGTGTCGTGGACCCAGTCGTGCTTAAAAAGGAAGCAGCAGAACTTGAGAAGCACGGCATCAAGGTGAAGGGTCGTTTGTTTGTCGCAAAGAATGCGCACATCGTGACCGAAGCGCACAAACATGAGGACGGTGGCGATAAGAAGATTGGTACGACCAAGCGCGGTATTGGCCCAGCCTATCGTGATAAGTTTGCACGCATTGGTATTCGCGCGGAGAGTGTGAAGTCCCTTAAGCCGTACTTGATTGACGTGTATGAGGAGTTCCATGGCGGACACAAGAAGGCGACGGTGCTTTGTGAAGGAGCGCAGGGTTTTGGTCTTGATATTGATTGGGGTGACTATCCATTTGTAACTTCCAGTCATTGTTTGTCAGGCGGCGCACTCTTGAACGGTTTTGCACCGAAGACCGCGCGTGATGTGTGGGGAATTGCAAAAGTGTATGAGACCTATGTGGGTCAGAAGAAGTTTGAGCCAAAAGATCCAGTGTTCCCAAAGATCCGCGAGATAGGAGAAGAGTATGGTGCAACGACGGGACGTCCTCGTCAGTGCAACTGGCTTGATATTGAACTCCTTGAGCGTGCGGTTCGTTTGAACGGGGTGACGCACCTCGTGCTCTCAAAGATGGATGTGCTTGACACGATAGGCGTATGGAAAGTGCGTGAAGGCAAAAAGATCCATATCTTTAAGAATGGTGCAGGACTTCGTGCCTTTGTCCGCGCACGTCTCAAGAAGAGTGGTATTCCAGAACGTAATGTGCACTTCTCCGTCAGCAAAGATAAGATTTAGATATGAGTGAGAATGGCGCACGACCATTTGGTGGGGTGCCAGAGCGTTTTAAAGAAGAGGGAGTAAAAGTGTCAGGCAATACGCTCGCGAAGATTGGCGATATGGTCGTTGCACTCCACGATATTAAAGGAGGGCTCATGTATAAGGGAGAACAGCGAAGAATCACTGATATTCATATTGAACCTAAACCAAACTCGCGTGGATTTACCAAGGTGATTGAATTGGAGGGAATGATAGGGGAACATTTTAGTCCGCAGCGATTTCGTAAGGCAGAAACAGATTAGTGGCGAGGGAAGAGGTTGGTGAGCTCCTGTGAACGATAGAAGCGTCCTCCAAGGTCACCGAAGGAATAAGTCGTGCCACCAACGGTAATTGGTGCGCCACCAACTTGTGGGTTTGCGTTTGGTTTTGAGTTTGCAAAACCAATGTTGAAGAGAGTCACTTCTATTTCTGGGCGGTCGATGAGGCGGAATCCTGCACGCTCCCATTGCATCTGTATTTCCTTGAGGAAGAGTGCAGTGTAGAGATAGGAGTAGTAATGGTTCTCATCATCCGTGAGACGGTTATACAGTTCGGTCTCTCTCTCCACGCCTTCTAGGTACGTAATGAGTGCACTCATTCCGTCCCCAGGATAAAAGGGAGACGAAGGATCGTACGTATATTGTTCTACGAGTCGTGCTGTTTCTTGCTTCATACCAGAAACACCGAGCGAGAATTGTGTGAGAGAACCAAGAATCTTCAGCGGTTCAAAGTATCGTTTGAACACTTCACGCTCAGAGGTGAAGAAACGAATCTGTTCCGGGGTCACCACTGCCGCAATTAAACGAGCAGGAACGCCAGTTTCTTCAGAGACGCGAGTGATAATGGCGGCATCTTTCGTAAGTCCACCCTTCACCACCTCCCATTCAGGGGTTGCGTTCCAGCTACAGGTATTCTGTCCTTCCATGACGCAGGGTTCACTGATAGTTTCAGGCGTCGCCTCAAAAAACGCATTCCGTTCAAGGATAGAGCCACGAACGTTTAAGAGTCCAAACTGCATGGCCACAAATACGGCGGTAAAGATGAGTCCCACGATCGCAAAAATCGCAATAAACGCGTAGGCAAGGTTTTTTAGAAATCGCATCATTACTCCTTCTATACCAGGGAGTAGGAATTTGCGCGAATGTGGATGAGATTCCTATGTGGGTGGTCGGGTATACTGCTACACAATGAACGGCCCGATATATCTCTCATCTTCAACCGAGCGTATTGCTGGAGTACTTGGAAGGGATATTGGCCCAGGTACCTATCGGGTGGCACTCATCACGACAGGGGCGGAGGTAGAGAAGGAGAAGGGATGGCTTCTTCGTGACCTCACTGCGATCAAGGCCCTTCCAGGGTGGGACACATTTGAATATACGATCTCTGGGAAAACACCCACAGAGATCGCTATAGATTTGAAAGACGTAGACATACTTTATGTCGCCGGAGGTAATGTGCTGTATCTCCTTCAGCATATGCAGCAAAGCGGGTTCATTCCTTTTGCACAGGAGCACGTGCGTGCAGGGAAGATGTATATAGGACAGAGTGCAGGCGCGATTGTCGCTGCGCCTGATATTAGCGCTGCATACCGCTCTGATATGGAAGCGCATTCACCGAACTTAAAAGGGTATGCAGCGCTTAACCTCGTGCCGTTCATCGTGCTTCCACACTGGGGTTCTGACAAGTCCCGTGAGATCTACTTTAGTGAGCGACTTCCACGTGCGTACTCAGAGGACTGCACACCGATCCCTCTCAATGATTATCAGTACATTGCGGTAAAGGCCGATACGTACCGTCTCGTAGACACTCGGAACATGGCTGCTACAATTGCCGTATGACCAAAGAAGGGACACCAGACATTGTCGGTTCAGGATCTAGTTACTACGCTTCCATGAATGAACAGCAGTATGCGGCGAAGATTAATACTCCTGCCAAAAGTCCTGAATATTTTAATCAGTTCCACAAACCAATGCTGGAACGATTGAAGCAGAAGTTCGGCATACCAATTGGCGTGCTTGATGTTGCCTGTGGCCCTGCGTTTGAGCTTGAGTTCTTTACGAATGATCCTGACGCGATCTTGTTTGCGAGCGATATATCACCCGACATATTGCCTCAGGTGCAAGCACGACTTCCAGATGCGCATCTCTTTGCGATGGATGCAAGTAAGTCAGTACTTGCCGATAACATCGTGGAGATGGGTATGCTTGTGAATGCGATGATCTACGTTCCTGCGGATATGTTGAAGACGATGTACGGCGCGCTCAAGCCAGGAGGAGAGGCTGCGCTCAACTTCCGTGTATTTAATAATCCTCACAACAAAGCGTTCTATGATTACTACACGACGCATGGTGGCGTGATCACAGAGAAGCCATACACTATTGAAACTCCTGAAGGATCTAAAACCTTCACCGTGCAAGTGCTTGATTACACTGCCTGTGTGAAAGATGATGGGACACCAGATACTGATATACGACAATTAGGAGAGCAGATGTATTTTGAAAATATAGAAGATGTACAGGCTCTTCTAGATTCATCAGGATTTGAAGTAGTGGAGCACTCACTCTTTAACTTTGCATCACCCGTAAATCCAGACAACCAGGTGGATGTCTTTGTGTTGAAGAAACCAGAATAGTGCGGAGACGCAGGGATTCGAACCCTGGAGAGCTTTTACACCCTACCTCGTTAGCAGTGAGGCGCTTTCGACCACTCAGCCACGTCTCCGTGGGGACCAAGGTACCATTTGAATAGGCTCTACGCTATCCCTCCTTCTTTCTAAGCGTCTTCATATGGACTACTGCCTGCTTCGGGAGTCCGTCTTTCGTGATGTTTTTTGCAAGGAACTCAGGCTCAAAAGTCACATCATCTCCAATCCAGTCAGGAAGTATTCCTTTATCTTGTGCGTGTGCTTCATAGTATTTTTCGTCCTCGTCGTTACTGAACTCCACTTCAATACGGACAAATCCGTCTTCTTTTCCGCTAAGCCACACTTCGTAATGAATTTCGCATGCTCCACCATTCGGGAGAGTGTGAGGAATGTAATAGCGTTGGCGTTGAATAGTGCGGGAAGTGCTGAGATTCCAGAGGTGCTGATGCTCCTTGGTGCGTGGATCGTCTAGAGTCGGCATAAAGCGAATCTGGCGTTCTTCTTTTCCGAAAAGATCTCCGACACGTGATTTTCGTGCAATGCGGTATAAGAGACCCTCTATGTCGTTACGCGTAATGCGGAGACGAAAAGTGACCGGAGTACCGTCGGCGTTTTTGAGCGTCACGTACTTCTGTGTGATAAGACGTGTCTCAAGTGCAGCGAGTTCTTGTTTTGTGAGGAGACGATTCGGAAGAAAGCGGCGTTCAAGCTCGTATTCTTTAAGTACTTCACCATTACCTTCAAGGATGCTCTTCGCAAGGGAGAAATTTTCTACAGAAGGAAGTGGGTCTTTCCCCTCCCTCTTTTCTTTCTTGCCTCCCTTCGCTTTTTCGCTCATAGAGGAAGTATACAAGCGGGGGACTAGTATGCGAGGGTAATGCCAAGGACGTGGAGGGCACCTGCCTCTTTGAGCGTCCGGAGTGCTTCGGTGAGCGTGGCGCCTGTGGTGTAGACGTCGTCCACTACTATATATAGGTGTTGCGGATCGGGGGTATCTGCAGTGAAGGCGCCTGCAACGTTTTCTTTCCGTGCAACCTTCGTGAGCTGGGTCTGTGGCGCTGTATTCATTGTTCGTGTGAGCACGGAGGATTCAATTGATACTTCACCCTGTAGAAGAGGTGCGGTAACTCTAAGAATCTGTTCTATCTGATTGTACCCTCGGGCACGTTTACGTTTCTGTGAGAGGGGGAGGGGAACGAGCACGATCTTTCGTTTCTCAACTGCATTAATATCGGCAAGATATTCAAGCAAGTATTCTCCAAACTGTTGTCCGAGGAGGGATGCGGCCTCGGTACTGCCGAAGTATTTTGTTTCAATGATAAGTGCATGAACGATCGGATCTCGGTAAGAGAAAAGCGCAGTCACCGTTCCGTCGTTAAACGAGACAGGAGCCATGCGCGGTGCGAGCATGTCATCAGTAATGCGTCGTATGAGGAGAGAGGTGTCTCTCGGAGGGAAGAGTGCATCAAGAACCCAAGAGAGGGCGCGCATAGAGCCATGATACACTTTCGCCATGGGCATCCTTGATATCTTTACAGGGAAAAAGAAGAGTAAAAGCGTCATTGGCGTTGATATAGGATCATCCTCGCTTAAGGTCGTGCAGTTGCGACGTGAGGGCGGTACGGCTGTGCTTGAAAACTATGGCGAGCTTGCGCTTGGTCCCTACGCGGGAAGCGAAGTAGGAACGGCAACCAATCTTTCCGCAGACAAGATTTCAGAAGCACTGGTAGATCTTTTGCGTGAAGTGGGAATTACAACCACCGACGCGGGTATCTCCATCCCGTTCTCTCGGTCACTGCTCACACTCGTTGAGCTCCCGCGTCGTGATAATGCGGAGGAGCAAAAGACCATCATTTCTCTTGAAGCACGAAAATACATTCCTGTGCCAGTGACAGAAGTGCAGCTTGATTGGTTCATTGTACCGGAGCCACTTCCTGAAGGATCGGAGCAGTCAAGGAAAGTAAAGGTCCTCTTGGTGGCGGTTCATAACGATGAGCTTGCACTTCTACAGAGTGTTGTCACTGCTGCAAAACTTGATGCGACATTCTATGAGATTGAGATTTTCAGTACGATTCGTTCCGTCGTTGATGAACCGGTGAAGCCCGTGATGGTACTTGATATCGGCGCATCGGCAACCAAGGTATATGTCGTTGAACGTGGAGTGGTTGCGGTCTCACACAATATTCGTGGCGGAGGACAGGATATGACGCGCGCCATCTCTGCTGCGCATAACCTCGCAATGCCAACGGCGGAACTTCAGAAAAAGGAGTTTGGACTAGGGAACGGCACCGCATCCTATGATCGCGCAACGATTGAGGGAGTGTTTTCTCGTATCTTTGAAGAAGCAAAGCGGGTGATGGTGCAGTATGAGACGGCGCACAACAAGGCAGTTTCTGCACTCATGCTCACGGGTGGCGGGGGAGTGACGAAGGATCTTGCGGTGTATGCGAAGACATTCTTTTCTGTTGATGTGCGTGTTGCCGATCCATTTGCAAAGACAGCGGCACCTGCCTTCATGCGCCCCGTGCTTTCAGAAATTGGTCCTGAGTTTGCGGTTGCGGTTGGTCTTGCACTTCGTAAGTTGGAGGAATTGGAGTAGTACTCCTTTCCACATAGGGGATAGAAGTACACTACGTACAAAGGAAGGCCTGATATACTGATGCCATGGCTCTTTCTCCGACCATACCGACGTCTTTTGTACCAAAGCAACCGGTACGCCCGACCGCACCACGTTCTCGCGCAAGCGGTGCGAATCTCTTCTTGGTCATTTCATTCTTCCTTCTTGGAGCGGCGGTTGTGGGTTCCGTCCTCGTATTTGCGTATCAGCAGTATTTGAAATCAGTGATTACTGAGAAAGAGACTCAGCTCCAGACTGCAGAAGAAGAGATCAACTTTGCGACGGTAGAAGAATACATTCGTGTTCGTGATCGTTTTACCGCAGCACAAGAACTTTTGGACGAGCATGTGACACTTTCGCAGTTCCTTTCTGTACTTGAGAAGTCTACGCTTGCGAACGTTCGTTTCAGCACATTCACCTTCATTCTTTCCGATGAGGGCGTTCCCACGATTGAGATGAACGGTATCGCACGTAATTTTAATGCACTTGCGGCGCAATCAAATGCTTTTGGTGCCGATACGCGTATCAAGAGTGCGATTTTCTCTGACATAACTGTGAATGCAAACAATTCAGTATCCTTCCATGTTTCTGCACAACTCTCTCCTGCACTCTTGATGATGATGGATCCAAGTGAGCGCCCCGTGCCTGAAGTGCCGTCTCTTCCTGTGGCGACGACGACCCCATCTGCGGGAACAAGTACCAGTTCTCCAGTAACGGGTACTTCAACCGCACCAGTGGCTCCGGTGTCGCCGGCATCTACTTCATCACCCGTTGGCCTATGACCTCACGCTTTATTCCCATCGTTGGTATCTTGATCGCAATTGGCCTTTTCTTAGGCTACGTTCATCCGACGTATACTGGTCCAGTTGCAGCATTACGTGCACAGGTAGATAGCTACAACACTGCGCTCGATGCTGCACAGGCCTTTTCGGAGAAGGAGAATGAGTTGCTCTCGGAAAAGAATGCAATCTCAAACGAAGATCTCGCACGCTTGGAGACCATGCTCCCGAACGGTGTGGACAATGTACAGCTCATCCTCGATCTAGATGCACTTGCGAATCGTACGGGTGTACGCCTTTCAAACTTTGATGTGGCAATTCCTGAGGAAAGCGAGACCGAGAGTGGATTGATAGGGAACCGACTTCCTCTTGGGGAGCAGCCAGCAGATTCGCTCACGCTCGCGGTCTCTGCAACTGGTACCTACGGTGCATTCCGCGCTTTCCTTGAAGGAACCGAGTACTCACTTCGTCTTCTTGATCTGGTCGGCCTTGAAGTGCGGGACTCTGCCACGGGGGTATACACTTACGACATGATCTTCCGTATTTATTGGCTTCGCTAATACCTATGAACAACGCTTCTCGCACCAACGTCATTCTCATCGTCCTCGGCATCATTGTCGTGCTTGGCGCTCTGTACATGCTGTTTGCCCGCGGTGACTCTAGTCAGACGGTGACCGAAGTCACGGATCCCGGTAGCGAAGCAGAGAGTGCGTTCCTTGCACTTACGGCGGAGATTGGCACCATCAGTTTTACTACACGCATCTTTGAAGATCCGCGCTTCCGCGCCTTGCGCGATATTCGTACTGGTATCGTACCTGAAATTGCAGGACGTCCTGATCCCTTCGCACCACTTCCTGGTATTACGGCACCGGCCCAGTAGCATGCATGACGAATCTTCTTTCACTGCTTCAGGATAAGGGGCTCTTGAAGCCCGGGGATGCCGCGGTTATAGAGCGCGAGGCGCGTGACAATAACATTACCGTTGAGGCGGCATTGGTTACTCGTGGTGTAACGGTAGAGGATATTCTTGCGCTTAAGAGTGAGCGGTACGGCATCCCGTCTCGCATGCTTCCCGCCACTGCACCGATTGATCAATCTGTCCTTCAGTATCTCCCCGAAGAATCAGCACGCCACTACCGCATTGTGCCACTTGGGGTTGCAGAGGGTGCACTTGAAGTAGGAGTGATAGACCCCGACAACATTGAAGCGCTTGATGCACTTCAGTTTATTGCGGGTCGTATTGGGATGCCCTACAAGATCTTTGTTATTTCCGAGGAAGATCTCGGACGCGTCCTTGATGAGTATCAGAACCTTACCGGGGAAGTGGGTGCAGCGCTCACTGAATTTGAAGGCACTGAGAAAGAAGATGCTGATCTTGGATCAGTCAAAGCAACGTCAAAGGCAGATGTAGAAGAGACCATTAAAGCCGATGCGCCGGTCACGAAGATCGTGGCAACCGTGCTTCGGTATGCGGTGGAAGGTGGCGCATCCGACATCCATATAGAGCCCACACCAGAGAAGACGCGGGTGCGTTTCCGCATGGACGGCGATTTGCATACGTCGCTTGAACTTCCACAGAAAGTACATCCTGCGGTGGTGGCACGCATCAAGATTCTTTCGCAGATGCGTCTTGATGAGAAGCGAAAACCACAGGACGGTCGTTTTTCTACCTCCGTAGACGGTCGTCGTATTGATTTCCGTGTGTCTACCTTCCCCACGCAATTTGGTGAAAAAGTGGTGATGCGTATTCTTGACCGTTCTAAAGCAACGGCGACTCTTGATACAGTTGGTTTGTCTGCCGAGCAGCTTGCGGTCATTCGCGAAATCATTACAGTGCCCTATGGCATTATCCTCATGTCGGGTCCGACGGGGTCTGGTAAATCAACGACCTTGTTTTCTATGTTGTCGGAACTTGATCGCGAGAGTGCGAACGTGGTGTCTATTGAAGATCCGGTGGAGTATGAAATTCCAGGTGTTGCACAGTCACAGGTGCATCCAGAAATCGGGTACACCTTTGCCTCTGGTCTTCGCTCCATTCTTCGTCAGGATCCTGACACCATCATGGTGGGAGAAATTCGCGACAAGGAAACCGCACAGCTTGCGATTCAGGCTGCGCTTACTGGTCACCTCGTGTTCTCTACCATTCACACCAATACCGCCGCGGGCGCAGTGCCTCGTCTTATAGACATGGGCGTGGACCCGTTCCTTATTGCGCCTACGCTCGTTGCCGTCATCGGTCAGCGTTTGGTGCGCCGTCTCTGTGAGGGTGGGGGGGAGCCGGTACCGGTCTCTGAAAGTATGAAGCTTTTGTTTGAGAAGCAATTTGAAGATCTGCCACAGGAATACCGTACGAAATTGCCGAAATTTGAGACGGTCTATACCGCGCGCCCGACGTCGGATTGTCCAAACGGGACCCGTGGACGCCTCGGGGTGTTTGAAATCCTAAAGATGGATAAGGAGCTTGAGCACGTCATTTTGACCACTCCAATAGAGGAAAAGGTATACGAAGCCGCTCGTACCAAAGGCATGATGACCATGCGTGAGGATGCTATCATTAAGGCACTCGCCGGACAGATTCCGTTTGAAGAAGTGAACACTCTCGGCGGAGAATTAGTTATTGAAGATCTGCCTTCCGCACCTGAAACCACACCATGAGTACGCACCGCATCTATTTGGTAGACGACGACCGCTTCCTTCTTGATATGTATGCGGTTAAGTTCAAAGGTGCTGGCCACGAGGTGTCGGTGTTCCAAAGCGGAGAGGACGTACTTGCGAAGCTTCGCACCGAACCCGCACCGAATGCACTTTTGATAGACGTCATTATGCCGGGAATGACAGGGTTTGAAATACTAGAAACGATCCGTAAGGAAAAGCTTGGTGAGACTATGAAAGTCATAGTGCTTTCAAACCAAGGACAAGATGCGGATGTAGACAAGGCGCGCGAACTTGGTGCCGACGGTTACATCATTAAGGCGTCTGCGATTCCTTCTGAGGTGTTGTCAGAAACACTCGCCATAATTGAGAAGCCTGCATGACCGCTCCTTCACGACTTTCCAAATTACTTGCTGCAGTGGTTGCACAGAACGGATCTGACTTGCACATTTCTGCGGGGAATAAACCGATCATTCGTACGGCGGGAACTCTTTTAATGCTTGCAGAAGAAGAGCCGTTCACCGCCGCAGAAACCTCGGCACTCTTAAAGAGTATGGTGCCACCTGGTCGTTGGGAGTTGTTTGAGAAGGCACAGTCGGTAGACTTCTCATACTCACACGAAGATAAGAATCGTTTCCGTGTGAACGGATATGTAGCGCAAGGTTCCGTGTCTATTGCGATGCGTCTTATTCCACACCTGGTTCGTAACTTTACTGACCTCAATCTTCCGCCGACGCTTGAAACCTTCTGTCAGCGAAGCCAAGGATTTTTTATGGTAGTGGGTCCTGTGGGGCAAGGAAAGTCAACGACTCTGGCCGCCATCATTGAGCGCATTAATGAGACGCGCGCTGAACATATTGTGACCATTGAAGACCCAGTAGAATACATCTTTGATCAGAAGAAATCGTTAATTCACCAGCGCGAAGTGCACATTGATGCTCCCGATTTCCATGCTGCACTTCAGGCGGCATTCCGTGAGGACGTGAACGTCATCATGGTGGGTGAGATGCGAGATCGCGAGACCATCTCCTCTGCAGTGACGGCGGCAGAAACTGGTCACTTGGTCCTCTCTACACTCCACACCAACAATGCGGCACAAACCATTGACCGCATCATAGACATGTTCCCTTCAAGTCAACAGGATCAGGTGCGTGTGCAGCTTGCAGGATCTTTGACGGGTATTTTCTCTCAGCGCCTCGTGCCTCGTATTTCAGGAGGACTTATTCCTGCGTATGAATTGTTGATAAATAACAGTGCGGTTTCTAACTTGATTCGTGAGGCACGCACGCATGAAATCTCCACCGTGATTCAAACCTCTTCTCAGGAAGGCATGATTGATATGAACCGCTCTCTTGCGGAGCTCGTCCGTCGAGGGGAAGTTACTGTAGAAGATGCCTACGAGCGTGCGTTTGATCAGAAAACCTTTGAGCGCTATCTCTAGACCATGATAGGAACAATGTTCCTCTTCTTTGTTCTTAGTATCATTACCTACCTTTTGGTGTCGTGGTTTGGACACCTTACAGGAGGGAGCCCAGGAAATTTTTGGCAGGACGTACTTCAGGTGTTGAAGCCCATCCCGCTTCTCATTCTTTTTGTCAGTAACTTCTTTTTTGCGGCTGCTGTTTCTATAGGACTGAAAGTCAGTCCCTATGCCATTCCTATGGCGATTGCGGTAGGAGTGATCGCCTCCTTTATATACTCCATGCTGTTTCTTGGTGGAACATTTACGTGGGTAAAGATGCTTGGGATTCTGGCAATTTTGGTGGGGATTTATTTCTTGAAGTAAATCAGTCTCCTAAGGAGCAACTTGAGTTTTTCCCAAAAAGCTTAATAATTGCGTGATGCAAGACATGGTGGGGACCCCGATAGAGACTGAGGTACTACAAAAGCTCACCTCCTTCTCCCATCTCCTAAAAGATGACACCCTCTTTACTGGAGGGCATTTCATACTCAAAAATGGTGTTCCTGAACTGAACGCTGGAACTGTAGAGTCATTTATAAGTGCAGTGAAGCTCTACCAGGAAGGGAGGGACAAGGGGGTACGAGTCGGTCTTGGTCTTTTAGTGAACGATATCGGCATGACCTGTGATACGAACGTGTGCTATGCCGTTCCGGCCTTCAATCGTGATGAGTTTTCTCTTCCCGAGGAGTATCGTTCTATTCTGGCTAAACATAATGTGGAAATTTCAGAAGTAGAAATGTATTGGGAAAAACATTTGCGTAATCGTGGAATACAGATCTTTCGTCGCAAGATGGTAAACAAGGACAAGGCGGTGAAGAAAGCAGCCAACGCCTATTGGCTTGATACTGAGGGAGGGGACCGTCTCCTCCTTACTCGTTTTTCTCTTATGAGTCCGTATGGTATTGCCGCATGCCCACTCATCATGGGTGCCAATGGGGTAGTACAGCGCGAGCGTGGATGGAAGACGAGTGTTAATTTTTGGTACGTTGATATTGATAACTACGAAAACATTCCTAACCACTTTATGGTTGAGAAGGGCGCAGAGGTCGCTCGACACATGGGCGTGGATCTTGAAAGTAAGAATATATATTTCACGCACGATAAGGTAATCGCAAACTTCTGATATGGGAAAGCTCGTCTATCTTGATAACAACGCTACCACCTCAGTGGCTCCAGAAGTGCAGCGAGTAATTACTCGCGCACTAAAAGAGTACGCAAACCCCTCCTCTCTCCATGCATATGGCATTCAAGCGTCTGCAAAACTTGCAGAAGCACGCGCGAGGATTGCGGCCTCTATTGGTGCCTTACCAGATGAAATAATCTTTACCGCCTCAGGCTCAGAAGGGAACGCTCTTTGCATACGTGGGTTTGCAGAAGCGAATAAAACCAAGGGGATGCATATTCTTACGACCGGTATAGAACACCCTGCCGTCATTCAGTCGTGTAAACACCTTGAGGAACAAGGATTTTCCGTCACGTATCTTGGCGTAGATGAAGAGGGATTTGTGCGTATTGAAGAACTTGAGGCCGCTATTCGTCCTGACACCATCTTGGTATCTGTAATGCATGTAAACAACGAGATCGGCACCGTACAAGATTTGAAGCGCATTGTGGCAGTGTGTACGGCACATCAGGTTCCTGTACACACGGATGCCGTGCAAGGATTCTTGAAGGAACCTTTTAATGTTCAAGAGATCGGCGTGGCACTCGCGACGTTTGCCGGACACAAGGTGCACGCACCTAAGGGCATTGGTTTTATATATCGTCGGAAGGGCGTAAAGATACGACGAGAAATAGACGGAGGAAGTCAGGAGCTTGGATTGCGTGCGGGGACAGAAAACATTCCGTATATTCTTGGTCTTGCAGAGGCGGTCAATCAGATTTCATCCAAAGATATCGCTCGTATGAAAGAGCTTCAGGCGTACTTGGCCACAGAGTTGCTTGCACTCCCACAGGTACGTCTCAATGGCACTCATGATTTCAGTAAACGGGTATGTACGAATATTAATATTGCATTTGAAAACATAGAGGCGGAGCAGCTACTTAACAAACTAAGCGCGAGGGGCATATGTGTATCTACTGGCTCTGCGTGCTCCTCTAAGTCTACGAAGACCTCTCCAGTATTACTTGGTATTCATTGTCCGACGGAGTATATCCATGGAAATTTACGAATCAGCATTTCTCGTTACACCACACGCGGAGAAGTGCAATACTGCGTTAAAGAGCTCAAGAATATTTTGCGATCCATGAACGCGACCATGGTCAGTAAGTAGGCCTTCACTTACGCAAATGCCGCTGATGCGGTAGGGTAGGGGAAATGGCCGCAAAGAAGAACACAAAGGAGGCAGCGCCTCCTCGGGAGACGATTGTTCGTTTTGAAGACGTATCCTTTGAGTATGGGCACAACCACCCCATCTTGAATGAGGTGAACTTCTCTCTCCGTCGGGGAATGAAGGTGACCTTAATGGGTCAGAATGGTGCAGGGAAGTCCACACTCTTTAACCTTATAAAAGGAACACTGGTGCCTGAGCACGGCACGGTGCAGATAGTGCATGGGGTGACGATCGCGATGGCGAATCAGGTGATTACACCTGCACTTCGGGGGAAAACAGTACGTGAATTCTTTGAAGCTTGTTTCCCCAAGAAGGTCTATGACATAGATCCAAAGATTGATGCCGTGCTTGAGGTGGTGAACCTAAACGCACCCAAAGATCGTATCGTCAGTTCCTTTTCAGGAGGGCAGCAGGCACGACTCCTTCTTGCGAGCGCACTTATTCAAGACCCTGACCTTCTTTTGCTCGATGAGCCGACCAACAATCTTGATACCGCAGGTATTGAGCACCTCACCGACTTTTTGAAGTCGTATAAGAAGAGTTGTCTCGTGATTTCTCACGATGCAGAGTTTTTGAACTCATTTACTGACGGCGTGCTCTATCTTGATGTGCATACCCGCAAAGTAGAGCAGTACATTGGCAACTATTTTGATCTCCTGAAAGAAATCTCTGCACGTATAGAGCGCGAGAACCGGAAGAACGCGCAGTTGGAGAAGAAGATTCAGGACAACAAAGACAAGGCAAACTTCTTTGCACAGAAGGGAGGCAAGATGCGTTTGGTCGCGAAGAAAATGCGTGAGGAGGTGGAAGAGATGGAGGAGGATAAGGTGGAGGTGCGTAAGGAAGACAAAACCATTCGTCCGTTCACGATTCCTATGCAGGCCGACATTGTGGGGCCGGTGCTCACCATTGAGTCCTATACGACCATGGATCCGAAGACGCATAAGTCCAAAAAGCATGCGAAGCGCGTAGAGCTTCGTAAGCAAAACCATCTTTTGCTCAAGGGACCAAATGGCATTGGCAAAACAAGTTTGCTTGAAGCGCTTGCACACGGCACTGCGGAGGGCGCCACGATCGCGAAGGGAGTACGTGTCGGCTACTATCGCCAGGATTTTTCTACACTTAACTTTGAGCACACGGTACGCGAGTCGCTTCTCTCTGCAATGGAAAAGCACGATGAAGAGAAGATGCGTACGGTGGCTGCAGGGTTCCTTATCACTGCTGACGTCATAGGGAAGAAGATTGGCGTTCTTTCTGAAGGACAGAAGGGGTTGGTTGCATTTGCGCGTCTCGTCCTTGAACGTCCAGGGCTTCTTATTCTTGATGAGCCGACCAACCACATTAACTTCCGTCATTTGCCGGTGATTGCAGCCGCACTGAGTGCCTACGAAGGAGCCATGATCCTTGTGTCTCACGTGCCAGAGTTTGTGGCCCAGATTCGGATAGACGAGGTCTTGGACTTAGGGAAGTAGAGATAATCCCCGTCACACTCTCATCGTCGGTGGTTTCGTGCGATAATCTACCTATATGTTGTTTAAGTACCGCGCGCTTGATACCGAAGGGCACGAGCGAGAAGGATCTATTGAAGCGCTCTCCATGGATGTGGCAGTGTCTACGCTGCAGCGTCGTTCACTCATCGTTTCATCCATAGAACCTGCAGACAAGAAGGGCATCTTTGAGATGAACTTCTCATTCTTTGGCGGGGTGTCACACAAGGATGTGGTGATTCTTTCACGTCAGGTGTCTACACTATTTGAGGCGCAAGTTTCTGCACTTCGTATCTTCCGCCTGCTTGCAAGTGAGGTAGATAACAAATACTTGGGAGATGTGCTCACACAAGTGGCTGATGACATCCAGGGAGGAAGCCCAATCAGCAAGGCGATGTCTAAGCATCCGAAAGTGTTTAGTGGGTTCTATGTAAACATGGTGCGCTCTGGTGAAGAATCAGGGAAACTCTCACAGACCTTCACGTATCTTGCCGATTATCTTGACCGTACCTATGAAGTGATGAGTAAGGCACAAAATGCGCTTATATATCCTGCGTTTGTCATCGTGACCTTCGTGGTGGTGATGGGTCTTATGTTGACCTTGGTCATTCCGAAGATTTCTCAGATTCTTATTGACTCAGGTCAGGACATTCCGCTCTATACCCAAATTGTGATCAGCATATCGCAGTTCCTCGTGAACTATGGCGCCTTCTTTTTGATTGCGATTGCCGTAGGAGGATTCTTTGTCTATCGTGCCCTTCAGACGGGGGAGGGTCGACTGACTTTTGACTCTGTAAAGCTTCAGATTCCATACCTTGGGGACCTCTACGAGAAGCTGTATCTCTCTCGTATTGCTGATAACTTCTCCACCATGCTCGTATCCGGCGTGCCAGTCGTAGAAGCAGTGGAGATTACCTCTTCCGTGGTGGAGAATGCGGTCTATGAAGGCATCTTGAAAGATGTGGCAGAGGATGTGAAGGGAGGCTCCTCCATCTCTGATGCGCTTTCTAAGCACCCTGAAATCCCGGGCATCATGATTGCCATGATTAAAGTGGGTGAAGAGACGGGAGAGCTCGGCACTATACTCGGCACGCTTGCGAAGTTCTATCGTCGTGAAGTATCTAATGCGGTTGATACCCTCGTGGACCTTATTGAACCACTCATGATTGTGTTTCTTGGTCTTGGTGTCGGTACACTTCTCGCTGCAGTGTTGATCCCTATCTACAACCTTGCAGGGGGGCTTGGATAGTCGTTATCCACATACACGCACCAGTCGTGGGTAGGGTCGCGTAGAATAGAGGGAAGCGGAAATTTATTTATAACCCGCCAACCCAACACTTATTATGAAATTTGCATTCTCTCGCGAACGCCAGGACATGAAGGGTTTCACCCTCATTGAGCTCCTCGTGGTTATCGCTATTATCGGTATTCTTTCTTCAGTCGTGCTCGCATCCCTCAACACTGCTCGTAACAAGGGTGCTGATACGGCCGTGAAGTCAAACCTCTCCGGTGCACGCGCACAGGCCGAGCTCTTCTACGACGTGAACGGCAACAGCTACGACGGTGTCTGTGGTACTACCGCAGTCAGTGGCGTGAAGACCATCAACTCTGCAATTCTCGCAGCTGCACAGGCAAGTGGTCTTAACTCAATTACCGTCGATGGTGTGGGTACTGTAAGCACCGCAACGTGTAACGATACTGCTGATGGTTGGGCGGCGGCGGCTCCAATCAAGTCCACCACGGGTGTTTTGTTCTGCGTAGACAGCACAGGTGCTGCAGCAACTACCACCACGGTTCTCTCGGGCGCAACGGATGTTGCTTGCTAAAGATCCTCTCTTTACGAAATGGCCCCCTCTGGGGGCTTTTTCGTTTATCTATCCACTTATTAGAGAGAAGGTGATGGGAGGGCTTGTATACTTGGACTATGAACCGGGCAATGCGTGGATTCTCGCTTATTGAAATACTGATGGTGGTCACTATCATTGGTATTTTGTCAGTGGTCGTACTCACTTCTATTTCTACGGCACGTAACAGGAGTATTGATGCCTCAGTGAAAGAGAATCTTCACACTGTTCGTAACCAGGCAGAATTGTTCTATGCGAATGCAGGACGTTATGGCACACAAGTGGCGGTGCAGGGGACCGGGATTACCGAGGCACCTTCGTATAACGCGAGCGGTGCGCACTTTCTTATTTCTGATCGTTCTGCGAACAGTGCGCTTCGACAGGCACTGCAAGACAGTGATGATGGATTCTTTGCGATTGGGGTGAATGGACAGACCTGGGCCGTGGCGGTGTCCTTAAAAACCGTCACGGGGTATTGGTGCGTAGATGCGAATGCAGAAGGGAAGGTCATCACTACTACTTCACTCGCAGGAGGAACGTCTGCTGCACGATGCCCATGATGGT
>JBBTSU010000014.1:0-26452 GCA_038078715.1 Patescibacteria group bacterium | reverse complement strand
GTTGGTTCCCTTCAGGCATAGTCCATGACACGATTCTTCTTTCTCTTCGCCGCCTCACTCCTTCCGTTTGTTGCGAGGGCACAGATCCAGCCGAACATCCCAACGAATGACAAGATGACTTTTGCGTATTTGGTGAATCAGGAGATTGTGCCATTTGTAGACTTTGTGATCGTTCCGCTTCTCTATGCGATTGCGTTCCTTCTTTTCTTGATCGGCGTGGTGCGCTTCCTCTTCTCCATGGAGGATGAAAAACGTAATGAAGGCAAGAAGTTTATCTTCTGGGGCATCATTGGCTTTGTGGTGCTTTTCTCCGTGTGGGGACTAGTGAAGCTCCTTCTTAGTGTTCTTACCGGGGGTGTATAACCCGTAGCCCCATTCACCCATCTGCTACCATACTGATATATGCAGAACCTCGCCCTCTTTTTCTACGAAATCATACGATTCATTGATTCGGTTCTTGTTCCGCTCATATTCTCCGTTGCGTTCATCATCTTCCTCTGGGGAGTGTTCCGCTTCTTCATTGCAGGAGGGGAAGATAAGGAGAAGCGCGAAGAGGGGAAGAAGTTTGTTCTATGGGGCGTCATTGGTTTTGTCCTCATGTTCTCTCTCTGGGGCATTGTGAACCTCATCATTAACTCTCTTGGATTTGATACAGAGCATAAGCCAATGCTTCCGCTCTTTGGGGGGCAGGCAGGATATCAAGCAGGTATTTTTGGAGGTCCCACTCAGCAGGGAGGGGGAAGAGTTGCCACGAACCCGAATCCAATTCCACGCGGCGCAATTGGGCCCGCCTGCGGTCTCATGAATCTCTGTCCACGAGGATATGATTGCGATACCAGTGCAAATCCTAAGGTGTGCAAGAACTTTGACGACGATTAGCTTTTCCACACGCGTAGAGAAGCTCTATTGACTCCCACCCGTTCCAGCATATTCTTAGATACGTAACCATATACCTCATGAAAAAAATCGCATTCACTAGTGCCTTGCTTCTCACGCCGCTTGTTTCATTTGCGGCAGTAGATAGCATCTACGATCTTGCTGGTCTTATTTTGACTATTATCAATGACGTGCTCGTTCCGATTGTCTTTGCCCTCGCCTTCATCGTGTTCATCTGGGGAGTGTTCCGCTTCTTCATCGCAGGAAAGCAGGATAACGAAAGCCGCGAGTCGGGTAAGTCCCTCATGTTCTGGGGTATTATCGGTTTCGTCGTCATGGTGTCTGTCTGGGGTCTCATCAACCTTGTGACCAACACGCTTGACTTCAACACCACGGTGCCAAACTTCCCGGATACTCCGACCCCAGGTCGTTAGTCTCCCCATCTCCACCAACAGAAACCCCGCACATGCGGGGTTTCTTGTTAGTATAGAGGGATGTTTCCGAACGGCATCTTCTGTGGACTCATAGATCCTGCACTCCACGGACTTCTTATTCCCGCACTTTTTAGTGCCTCCCTCATCGCATTTATTTGGGCGATCTTCTACTACGCCATTGCGGGAGAGTATGACGAGTTTGCGCGTGAGATGGCGAAAGGACTCATGCTTTGGGCAATCTTTGCTTTTATCTTCATGATCGTCGTCTGGGGCATTGTGGAGTGGGTATACAGCGCGGCAGGCATCGGGAGTGCCATCTGTCGGTGATATACTTGAATCTATATGGATGATTTCATTGCACGTGTGCAGGTAGCGATTATTGATCCGATTATCACTCTTCTCGCCCTTGCAGCCTTTGTGGTGTTTATCTGGGGCATGGTGGAGTTTATTGGCGGCGCCGGGGACTCTGAGAAGCGAGAGAAAGGAAAGAGGCACATTATCTGGGGATTGATTGGTCTTGTGATCATCTTTGGTGCACGCGCTATCGCAGGCATCATTAATGCAACGGTAAACGGGATCTAGTGCAAAAGATAATTCCCAATTTGTGGTTTGACCGCAATGCCAAAGATGCGGTGGATTTCTATTTGAGTGTGTTTCCTGGAAGCAGAGTGATTTCAACGTACTACTACCCGGAAAGTGAGGAGGATGGCCTGGCGGACTTCCAGAAGGATTTGGCGGGTGAAGTATTGACAATTGAGTTTGAAATTCTGGGCATGCGCTACATTGCGATTAACGCAGGACCAGAGTTCAAATTCAATGAAGCCATTTCACTCATGATTTCCTGTAAAGATCAGGAGGAAATAGATTACTACTGGAACACCTTCACCGCTGACGGTGGAGAAGAAAGTATCTGTGGCTGGCTTAAGGATAAGTATGGACTTAGTTGGCAGGTGGCGCCGGAAAACTGGGAAGAGCTCATCAAGAAGCCAGGCGCGTTCAAGAAGATGATGGGCATGAAAAAGCTCGTCATTGCTGACTTCTAAGTAGTACTGTAATTATTCACTTTGCACGAACCTCTTTTGAATGGAACTTAGGAAGTTGCCCCGTCGTCTCAAAATTATCCAAAAACTAAAACTTTGTCAGAACCCTCAACCATCTTAAGCAAGTCAGACATTGTGGAAACTGGGCAAATGTTACTTTCTTCTTTGCTGCGTACTTTGAGACAACTGCCGCAAGCGTAGATTTCGCCTTTCAATCCTTTGAATTCCGTTACTTTTGCTGAAATATCAAAATCTTTTGTGTCAGAGATAGTATCCAACTCCGAACCCTCGCTCATCAAAAAAATTTCAACTTGATGGCCGGCTTTGAGCGCGGTAATGCCGAGGCGAAATGTATTCCATGCATGTTCCAGTTTATTGGATTGTAAGATTATGCCAAGTTTCATAAAATTATTTTATCAATTCTTCAAGTGAAAAGGAAGGTTTCAAGTTTTCTTTGATAGCTGATACGTTTTGAGCTTATTCCGATAACAATTCTTTCTGGAAGAAAAGCAACAGTCCCGGCATACTGCCATCGTGGAGATTTTCCTCCTCTCGGTTCGAGAAGTTTTCTTAGAAAATCAACTCTAACCTAGAAATCAAGAACAAAACGGTTTCCATACGCTGAGCGAATTATGGGATTTTACGGCGAAAACAAAAGCAAATTTTGCCCTGCGGCGCAGCCCTGTCCGAACGAGAAGTTTCTATCTGTGCCGGGGAGAGGACTCGAACCTCCACACCTTGCGGTACCTGCTCCTAAGGCAGGCGTGTATACCAATTTCACCACCCCGGCGTGAGGAGAAGAGTACACTATCTATGTCTTTTTGTCCGCACGCTTTTGTGCGCCCACCAGGGCTCGAACCTGGGACCTTATCCTTAAGAGGGATCTGCTCTACCAACTGAGCTATGGGCGCTTGGGCTAAATAGTATATGACCTCCCTTATTTATTCAACCGTATTTGGTGCCGAGGGTGGGAATCGAACCCACACGAACCGATTAAGGTTCTAGGGATTTTAAGTCCCCTATGTCTACCAATTCCATCACCTCGGCATCTGTCGGAGACGATACCACATTTTGGAGGCCCGGGCGGGAATTGAACCCGCGCATGGGAGTTTTGCAGACTCCAGCGTTACCACTTCGCCACCGGGCCGGTGTTTTCGGATGATAGCGCGGAAGCGCGCTTGTCGCTAGATGTCGCGAGAAATGTCGTCTAGATGCTGGCGATGCTGTTCTCCAGCGTCAAATTCAAACATAACCCGTGGAAGGATGGAGAACCGAGATTCACTTTTGAGGTAGTTACGGAAATCATCACGATGACGGTTTAGGAAGGCAACGGCAAAGTCTTTCTGATCATCAGGGAAGACACTCACAAAGATGGTGGCATTCTTACGATCGCGTGCGAACTCAGCACGAGTGGGTGTAATGAGGGTGCCTCGTCCTGCTTCACGTGCAATATATGCTGCGGCCAAGTGGAGCAGGATAGATGAAGCCTTGTCGTCGCGGAAACTCATGACTCAATAAAGCGGAAGGCCACAAAGGTGTCTCCGGGTGCAGCTTCTGTACGAGATTCAATCTGTAGACCGAACTCTCCTTCAGTACGAAGTTCCTTCACATCAGAACGTGCCTGTTGGAGGTTTAGAATCTTTCCACGTCCAATCTCAATATCACGACGAAGTACTTTGATCTGGTCTCCTACTGAAAGAGTGCCGGACAGAAGATTGGCACCCATCACCTGCTTAGACCCTGAGGTGCTGAAGATCTTAAGGATCTTTGCGTTTCCATGCTCCACTTCTTTAGTCACACGAGGGGCACGTTCCTTAAGGAGTTCTTCTGCACGCTTTCCAAGATCGTAGATGATGTCAAAGGTCTCAATCATGATGCCGGTGCGCTCCGCAAGATCACGAGCTGCGCTGTCGGTTCCTACGTGGAAGGCAATCACAATACCGCCTGAGGCCTGTGCACTTTTTACATCACCTTCGGAGACTGCGCCTACTCCTGAGGAAAGAATACGAATCGCGGCGTTTTCATGTGTCACCTTTGCAAGCTCGTGTGCAATGGCTTCAATACTTCCGGTCACATCCGCCTTCACGATGAAGGGAAGAACAAACTTCCCGTCCTCGGTCTCAGGGGCAACTCGTGCAGTCGTAGGACGTACTGGATCTTTCGCAAGCTTCTCTGCTTCTTTCTTGCTGTCAGCCATCACAAATGGAGTACCGGATGGGGGAAGTTCACTCCAACCTGAGATAGACACTGGCTGTGACGCTTTTGCTTCTTTAATGCGGGCTCCTGCAAAGTTCTCAATAAAGCGCACTGGCGCAATCGCAGAACCCGCAACGACAAAGCTCCCTGTAGAGAGCGTGCCATTTTTGAGAATAAGTGTGGCAGAGACTCCTTGCTTTGGATCCTGAGAGGATTCAAGTACGAAACCAGTCGCAGGAAGGGTAGCGTCACCTGTGAGCTCTGCGAGGTCGGCGGTAAGGAGCACAAGATCAAGAAGATCATCAATACCGGCTCCTGATTTTGAGGAGACCGGGGCGTAAGGAATAGAGCCTCCAAGTCCTTCAAGGTAAATACCATGTTCAAGCACGGAGCCTTTTACGCGATCCAGATCAGCACCATTCTTATCAATCTTGGTGAAGGCAACCACAAAAGGAACGTTCGCTTCCATGATGGCGTCATAGGCTTCCTTGGTCTGTGGCTTCACGCCTTCGTCTGCAGCGACGACAAGAATAGCCACATCCGCTGTTGCGGCTCCGCGAGAGCGGATGGCACGGAATGCTTCGTGTCCTGGAGTATCAAGGAAGGTGATGGTGCGCTTCTTTCCCTCGTGTTCGTGCTCCGCTTCATAGGCAGAGACATGCTGTGTGATGCCACCAGCCTCTCCAGCGGTGACGTTGGCCTTACGGATGTAGTCCAGCAAGGAAGACTTGCCGTGGTCAATGTGGCCCATGACGGCGACAATAGGGGGACGAGGAGTAGCTGCCATATGAACCCGATTACACCACAACACTTCACTAAACTCAAACGAGCGTCTATGCTCTCTATATGAAGCGCATCTATCTAGACTCAGCGAGTGCCAGCATCCCAAGCAAGAAGGCGGTGGCTGCATACACCCGTGCAGCCCGGGTATTCGGGAACCCTTCCTCTCCTCATGAGGAGGGACGAAAGGCTCGCGCCATATTAGAGGAGGCACGCCGAGTGGTTGCGGCAGAAGTAGGAGCAAAGCCTGAGGCCATTTTATTTACTGCAGGTGCCACTGAAGCAAACGGCATTGCGATACGGGGGCATGTGAAGGCGCTCCTGACTTCCGGCAAGAAACCTTCTGGTATACACCTTCTCTATCTCCCAAGTGCGCACGCCTCCACGGTAGAAGCGATGGAGGCACTGAAGAGTGAGGGAGTGGATGTAGAGCCGCTTGTGCTTCGTGATGGAGGAATAGACTTACATGCAGTGAAGACACAGCTCAAGCCTACGACTGCGCTGGTGGTGGTGGAAGCAGTGTGCGGAGAGACAGGGACACGCTTTGATACCCGAGGACTTCGTCAGGTGATTGGATCGTCTGTTCGTATGCTTGTGGATGCGAGCCAGGCACCACTCGTGGAATCAGTAGAGCGTACTCGTCTTGCTGCCGATATGATTACCCTTGATGCCGCAAAGATTGGCAGTGTGCGTGGAGTAGGGGTGTTGGTTGCTCCCGTGCCAGTTCCGCTTCTCCCAGTGATTGAAGGAGGAGGGCAGGAGCGTGATATCCGTTCTGGTACGCAGACGCCTGCACTGGCTGCTGCATTTGCTATCGCTATGACTGAAGCACACGTAAATCGTGATGCATTTCGTACTCGTGCAGAGAAGATGCGCGAGATATTTCTTGCAAAACTTCCTGATGCAGTCGTGAATGGGAAAAATCAGGCACCGCATATCATCAACCTTTCGTTGCCTGGAGTGGATACTGAGTATCTTGCCGCGCTTCTAGACGAAGAGGGTATCGCAGTCTCCACCCGGAGTGCGTGCGAGACGGATAGTGGAAAGTCACGGGCAGTCTTTGCGCTTACAGGGGATGAGGCACGTGCACGATCTACGCTCCGTATCTCACTAGGAGTGGGAACGACAGAGCGCGATCTTATGGCGCTTCATAAGGCTCTTGTGCGAAATCTTGCCTTCCTCTCAGAGTCCTCACGTGCAGAGTAAAAAAGGGCAGAGTATACTGTCCCTATGAATATTGAGGAACTATCCAAATCCCAGCTCCTGCTGCTTACGGTGCTTGTGAACTTCGTGACCGCGATTGCAACCGCCGTGCTTACTGTCTCCCTTCTGGATGAGGCACCGACCACGGTGACGCAGACCGTGAACCGTATCGTGGAGAACACTATTGAGACCGTGACCACCCAGGTGCCAGTTGGTGGGGGACCGAGCCGTGAAGAAGAACTTCTCACCTCGGCGATCAGCGCAAGTGCCGCTCGTAGTACCGCGATTCATCGCAGCACGACGACTCCTGCAATTGCAAGCGCGACCTATCTCCCGATCTCTCGCGCCGTTGCGACGGCGCGCGTAGATGGACTTCCAAAAGAAGTAGTGGTCTCATTCCCTGATGGATCTTTTGCGGAAGCCTCACTCTCAAGCAGCAATGATGAGGTGACGATTTACGGATTCTCTGACACCGCCTTCCTCCCTGATGCACCGGCCGCCTCTCCTGCGGAGCTTGCAAGTCTTCTTCAGGGTCAGACCGTTATTTCTATGACTGCAGGAGGAAATGCGGTTACTGGTATTATCTCTAAGATAGAAGGGAACACGATTTACACCTCTCTTCCTGCCATTCCTGCAGGTACCGCTGCGGTGCTACTTGGCGGAGGGCTCATGGGTATTAGTACAGGAGTGCCAGGAGCATTTGTAACGGCCGACAGCATCATGGCGTTACTCACTGGGAGTCCGTAAGCGTTTTTGGTAGAATACGTCTAGAACATTATGCCGCCATTCAAAAACTTCACCACTAAAGCAAAAGAAGCGATTCGGAAGGCGCATGAGCTTGCCATAGAACGTGGACAGAATCATGTCTCGCCACTCCACCTTCTCACCGCCCTTATTCACCAGGATGAAAGCCTGGTCTTGTCGGTGCTCGATCGTTTGGATGTGGACACCATGCTCCTCTCCGATACCTTGCTTGAAACGCTTGAGTCTCCAGAAAGCTCAGCCACTCTTTCTCCTTCGTATCAGCTGTATCTGACCCCGGATCTTGCCTCTGCGCTTGAAGCGTCTGGAAAGGCTGCGGCTCGTTTGAATGATCCGTTCGTCGGCACCGAGCACTTGTTTGTTGCGGTCCTTGAATTCCCTGGACCTGCAGGCGATATCGTTAGCCGTTTCAAGATTGATGCAGAGACTGTGCTTGCGGTCCTCAAGGAAGTGAAAAGTGCAAAAGATGGCCAGGTGGTAGAGCCAAAGAAATTCCGTACGCTTGCGAAATATACCCGCAACCTCACCAAGCTCGCCTCAGAGAATGCACTTGATCCCGTCATTGGTCGTGATCAGGAGATTCATCGCGTGATTCAGATTCTTTCTCGTCGTACGAAGAACAATCCTGTGCTTATCGGAGAACCTGGCGTCGGAAAGACTGCGATTGCCGAAGGACTTGCCGCACGTATTGCGACAGGAGATGTACCAGAATCGTTGAAGAACAAAGAGCTCTTGTCTCTAGATCTTGGACTCATGATTGCTGGTACGAAGTACCGTGGAGAGTTTGAGGAGCGCATGAAGAATGTGATGAAAGAAGTAGAGCGCGCAGAAGGGAAAGTTCTTTTGTTTATTGACGAGCTTCATACGCTTGTCGGTGCAGGTGCTGCAGAAGGGGCCATGGATGCATCCAATATGCTCAAGCCTGCACTTTCTCGTGGAGAGATTCGCATCATTGGTGCGACGACGCTTAAGGAATACCAGCAGCACATTGAGAAGGACGGAGCCCTGACGCGCCGCTTCCAGCCTGTCTATGTGAACGAGCCATCTGTAGAGGATGCCACTGCCATTCTCCGTGGTCTTCGCGAGAAGTACGAGCTCTATCACGGAGTGCGTATTACCGATGGCGCGATTGTGTCTGCGGTTGAACTTTCTTCCCGCTACATCACTGATCGCTATCTCCCTGACAAGGCAATTGATTTGATTGACGAAGCGGCTTCTGGTCTTCGCATTGCGCTAGAAAACAAGCCACCACTTCTTGAGGAAACGGATCGTCGTATTCGCCGACTCACCATTGAGCGTGAGGCTCTAAAGAAAGATGAGAGCACCACACAGGCAAAAGAGATTAAGGATCGCATCAAGGAGATTGATACGGAGATTGCGGATCTTAAGGAGAAAACCGAAGAGCTTGAGCTGAAGTGGAAGAATGAGAAGGAGGTGCTTGAATTCATCAAGACGATGAAGAAGGAGCTTGAGAAGCTCAAAGTACAGGCCGATAACGCAGAGGCGATTGCCGACCTTGGGACGGCCGCAGAAATCCGCTATGGCAAGATCCCAACTATTCAGAAGGAACTAGAGACAAAGATGAAGCGCCTTAAGACACTTCAGAAGTCACGCCGTGTACTCCATGAGGAAGTGACCGAGCATGAGATTGCGTCTGTCGTCTCTCGTTGGACCGGTATTCCGGTTGTGAAGATGCTTGAAGAAGAGGCAGCGAAACTTGCTCGTATGGAAGAAGCACTCACTGGTGCCGTCATTGGTCAGGATCGTGCCGTAAAAGCCATCTCAGACGCCGTGAAGCGCTCTCGTGTGGGTATCAGTGATCCGAATCGTCCGATTGGTTCCTTTATCTTCCTTGGTCCTACAGGAGTTGGAAAGACTGAGCTCTCTCGTCGCCTTGCGGAGTTTATGTTTAACGACACAGAAGCACTGGTCCGCGTGGATATGTCTGAGTTTATGGAGAAGCACTCCATCGCGAAGCTTATCGGTGCGCCTCCGGGCTATGTGGGATACGAAGAAGCAGGATCACTGACTGAGCGCATTCGCCACCGACCATACGCCGTCGTCCTCTTTGACGAGATTGAGAAGGCACACCCAGAAGTGTTTAACATTCTTCTTCAGGTGCTAGATTCAGGACACCTCACAGATGGAAAGGGGCGCAAGGTGAACTTCAAGAATACCATTGTGATTCTCACTTCCAACATTGGAGCTGAGTTTATGGATCGTCTTGCCGGCATTGGATTCTCTGCCACGGATCATGACGAGTCTGCCGAGTACGAAAAGATAAAAGACAAAGTAATGGAGTCTTTGAAGAATCACTTCCGTCCTGAGTTCTTGAACCGTCTTGATGACATTGTGATGTTTGACGTGCTTTCTAAGCAGGCACTCATCAGTATCGTAGATAACCAGGTAGAGGACGTCTTGCGGCGTCTTGCGGCTAAGCGCATCACCCTTGATCTCTCTCCGGAGGTGAAGACATGGCTTGCAGAGAAGGGCTACAGCCCACAGTATGGTGCTCGTCCTTTGAAGCGAGTGATTCAGGACAAGATCCTTACCCCCATTGCCACCCTTATGGTTGGCCAGGGGGTTATGGAAGGAGGCTCGGTTAAAGTCACCATGAAGGCAGGGGAGCCGCACTTTGAGGTTGCGAAGACGGCTCGTCGTAAGAAGGCCACGAGCGTTGCCTAAACGGCGCTTGTCTGGTAGATTGCCCCCATGTCACAGGATCACCTAGTAAAGATTAAGTCCACGAAGTCCGACCACGTTCGCTTCACCCGTAAGAACAAGAAGCAGGTTGCGCGGAAGATTGAACTTAAGAAATACGACCCAAACACTCGCAAGCGCGAAGTGTACAAGGAAGTAAAGAAATAAGTAGATGCCGCCCTACGAGGCGGTTTCTTCTTTCTCCCACGGAAACTGAATCCAATCTGCAGTTTCGCGCACGTAAAAGTCAGGAGCATGAATGCAGCGATCTTTGTTTTTAATAAGCACGGCAGAACGTAATTCACCGATCTGATACTTGGCTTTGAGCGCTTCAGTCACTTTCATGAGGGTGGTGCCATGATCGGCAATCTCATCAACGAGGAGTACCTTCTTATCCGACAGATCCATATCAGGAAGTCCTCCTACCTCTACTTCTTTCTGAGTGGTGCCTTGGTATGACTTCGCGACGATGGTAGCTACTTTTGCGCTTGCGAATTCTTTGGCGAGAAGGGCAAGGGGAACCAGGCCGCCTGAGGCAATGCCAATCAATACCTCAGGGGCAAAGTCTGCACTACGTACCTTGGATGCCAAAAGAGATGCATGTTCTTGCACCTCTTCCCATGAAAGCTTCTCTGCCATGTTTACACTGCCTGGTACACCACGCGGCGAGGAATTGCGTCTACTTGATCTCGGTTACCACCCCAAATGATTGGTGCAGTCATACCGGTGATATGAATAGTTTTCTCCTCAAATTCGCCTCTGGCGGGGTCTTTTGGATTTTGTATCCATCGCAGTCGTCGTACGTAGTGCCCATCACCTGCCTTATCGCCTGTTTCAAAGAAATAAAACTCCCCACCTGTCTTATAGCGTTGTGCTTCTGGTTTGCCTGGATTTCCTTTGATCCATTTCAAATCATAGTTTCCTGCAAACTGTACGCCCCGTTCCTTGAGACGTGCATGAAGATCTGCGAGCGGAAGTGTCGCGAACTCAATGAACTCTTCGGTTCCGAGATTTCTCGGAGGATGTTCCATTTGTACTTGGGGATTCATCCATTTATCTAGCAAGTTTCCCATATACAGATATTCTAACACTAGAAAGCGGGGGCTATGGGACGAGATTCGAACAGAATTAGTCTCCCAGTAGAGATGTGTTGGTTCTATTCGGAACCAGTAGTTTAATTTATGCCCCTCCGCACAGGTGTGAACTTTGGGTTCCTTCTATCTCAACTCCCGTATTCAAATTCGTAGCGTTATAGACATAGGGACGGAGGTCGCCTGGCATGGCCCCCGATTCTTCACAAACTGATGGATCTGCATGACCCACATAACAGAAATTCACGGGATCACCAACGGCAAACCCTGTTGGTTTTATGCTGCTGTTGATTATAATAAGTCCTGTATTTGAAAAAGAAACATTGTAATCTTCTCGCGAAGAATCAAACTCAATAGCTGCAACATTTGTTTTCTCACATTGACCTATAACTGTTGGAAATCCATCGTGCCCTTCATAATTAGGACCCGTTTCATTGGACATCAGTTTTGTTGGCGATGGATTTTTGATAGTATTCATTTCTTGTATTTTTGAATAAGAATACACGCCCATTCCCACTAGAGCTAAAATGATTCCTACAATTAGAACTATCGGCAGTGCCGTCAACCCTTTTTTGTACATAGTTTCATTATAATCCAGCTTCTGCGAACGGGATAACCCTTACTACTTAGCGGGCCCACGAGGAATCGAACCTCGACTAACGGTTTTGGAGACCGTTGTTCTACCACTAAACTATGGGCCCAGTGGGGCTACGATAGCAGTAATCCTGCCTGTGGGCAAAGCCAGTAGCCCCATTCCAATACCGTATACTACGAACATATGAAGAAGCTCTGGGTAGTGCTCCCTGTGCTTGTGATGTGCGTTCTTTTTGTTATGCCGATGACCGTATCGGCGGAGGGGATGTTTGAGCCACTCATTAACGAGAAGTGTCAGTGCGAAGATAGTGCACCTGATTGGGGGTGTGCGCTTGAAACCTTGCAGAATGCGATGAATCTTGCCATCGCCTTTGGCATTGTGATTGCAACTCTGGTAATTGCGTACGCTGGTGCTATCTGGATGCTCTCTCCACTTAATCCAGGTAATCGTGAGAAGGGTCGCACGATGTTGCTGAACGCGGTCGTTGGTCTTGCGATTGTACTTGTCGCGTGGCTCTTCGTGGACTTCCTCATGAAGGCAATCTATGACCCGGGAAAGGGAGACTTTGGCCCATGGGAGGACATCCTCGTTGCAGACGATGACAAAGATTACTGCATCCAGCCAAATCAACAGCAGTCAGGTGAGGTTCGACCTTCAGGTCAGGGTGCAGTCTCACCAGGAGTAACTCCAGTGACGGGAACTGAAGAAGACCCTACCGAAGAGGAAGATCCAACAGAAGAAGAGGAAGAGGAACAGCCAGTGGCGCAAAATGTTGCACAACGGATTTGTGCGGCGGCTGGTGCATATCGGGGGACCTCTACCGCCAATGCGCCCAACACGAACAACGGACGCCTTGCCTGTGCGTGGGCAGTGAACGAGGTATTAAAGGATGCGAATCTTTCACCGATCGGTGGAAGTAATGTGCGTGGCATGGAATCAGCGCTTCGTGGTGGTCGCGGTCGCACCGTCACGCAAAGCAGTGCCGTGTGTGGTGACTTGGTGCTCGTAACGGGAAGCACCAGTCACGTCGGTATTTGCTTGAACACTGGATGTACAGACGTGATTTCTAACTCCTCTTCACACGCATCCTTTAGTTGGCAAAGTGGTCCTACCTTCGCACCATCATACAACAACCCCAACTTCCGTATTTATCGGGTACTTAACTAATCACGTATGAAAACTGCACTTATCATTCTTGCCATTATCGTGGTCATCGGAGGTGCTGCCGTATTGTTTTGGGCGCTCACTCTTAACAACGGTAAACAGAACCAGGTAGAAGTTCGTGATGCGTTTGAACAGGCGATAGAGCAGGCAGAAGGTGAGAATCTTGCACCTCGCATCACTCCTAAGGAATCTTCAGTTGTTGGTGACTATGCACTTCAAATTTGGTCTGATGAAAATATTGGCGGTGTGGCGCTTATGAAGAACGAGTCAGGGAAGGGGTGGGTGATTGTGGCGATTGACGGTGGCGCATGGGACGTCGTCTCTCTAGTTGCAGAAGGGGTCCCAGAGAATATCGCCGTAGAACTAGTGAAAGTGCAGGAATAACTACGCCTGTAGTTTTCGCATCCACTTCATCTGATGCTTTGCGTACTGCCAGAGCTTGGCGGTAAGTGTAGGAATGAGTGACTCCTCACCTCGTTCTCCGCGGAGGTATTCTCCGATTATTTTGTACTCAAGCCCAAGTTCATTGAGGCGCTCATCTCCTACATACGCGCGTACCTGACGCACTTCTTCTATGAGTCCTTTCGTAAAGGCATCCTTAAGTCGTTTCTCAAGACGCTCACGTAGTTCCTCACGTTCGGGCATAAGCGCTACCCACTCCACTTCATAGACGTCTGGTGAAGTACGTTCAGGAACCCGCCCGTGTTTTTCAATGACCTCTAGTGCGCGGGTAAGACGACGACGATTGTGAGGATCAATCTTTTCTGCTCGTTGTGGATCTTGTGCCTGTATGCGTGCGAAGAGTGCTTCGTTAGATAGTGTTTCTAGTGTTTTGCGGAACTCAGGATCTGCTGGAGTCTCGTGTGGGAGTCCATTCAGAAGTGCATCAAAATAGAAGTGGGTACCACCGGCAAGTATGGGAGTTTTTCCTCGGCCGGTGATATCTGTGATGAGAGCAGTGGCATCAGTGACGAAGTCTCCTGCACCATAGATTTCGCGAGGGTCTTTTACATCTATAAGGTAGTGCGGAATACCCCCCATTTCTTCTTTACTCGCTTTCTCGGTACCGATATCAAGCATTCGGTACACTTGTCGTGAATCTACGGAAATCACCTCTCCATTATGCTCTTTTGCGAGGGAAACGGCCTTTGCAGTCTTTCCTGAGGCGGTGGGGCCAATGACGCAGATAATGTGTGTTTTGCTGCTCATGAGCTCGGATGCTATCATGCCTCCATCATTTTGGCAGCGTAAGATACTTCGTATATGGATAAAAACGGACAAAAGAGCAATTACTGTGATCACTGTGGAGACTTCCACGACCCGATGCGTGAATACGTATCGTCAGTGCGTGTAGGTGAGAACGTTCCTGACTACGAGTTTGAGGTGTACCACAAGGGAGACACTGCGACCATGAAATTCAGCGACTTCCATGGGAAATGGCTTGTCGTCATGTTCTATCCTGCAGACTTCACTTTCGTCTGTCCGACGGAGCTTGAAGATCTTGCAAAGATCTACCCAAAGATTCAGGAAATGAACGCAGACGTTGTGTCCTTTTCCACGGACACGGTCTTTACCCACAAAGCATGGCATGACACCTCTCCTGCAATTAAAACGATTAACTTTCCAATGGGTGCAGATCCTGCAGGAAAGATCAGCGACGCCTTTGGTGTGCTTATTCAGGGCTACGACACCACTCTTACTCCTGACGAAGGACTTTCTATGCGCGGCACTTTCATCATTGATCCAAACGGTATCCTTCGTACCATGGAAGTGCACCACAACTCAATCGGTCGCTCTGCAAAGGAGACACTTCGTAAGCTCCAGGCTGCACAGTTCGTGGAGACACATGGTGATAAGGTCTGTCCTGCATCCTGGGAACCAGGAGATGACACCCTTGAGCCAGGAATGGATCTCGTCGGAAAGATCTAGGCTCGTCCATACCCCCTATGAAGCTCTTGCTGCTCGGAAGTGGGGAACTAGGAAAGGAAGTCGCGATTGAGGCGATGCGCCTTGGGCACACCGTCGTCGCCTGTGATAGATATGCGAATGCGCCTGCGATGCAGGTCGCGCACTCTGCACGTGTCTTCTCTATGCTTGATGGCACGGAGATACGAAGGGCAGTGGAAGAAGAGAAGCCTGACCTCATCGTTCCAGAGATTGAAGCAATTGCGACCGCCACTCTTGTTGAGTTAGAGCAGGAAGGACACACGGTGATTCCAACCGCACGTGCCGCACAACTCACGATGGATCGTGAGGGGATACGAAGACTCGCAGCTGAGGAGCTTAAGCTTTCGACGAGTCCGTACCGGTTTGCAGGTAGCTTTGAAGAGCTTGAAGTCTCAGTGTCTGAGATTGGTTTCCCTTGTGTCATTAAGCCCACCATGTCCTCTTCTGGAAAAGGACAGAGCGTGGTGCGAAGTGCTGAGGATCTTCCACACGCCTGGGAGTATGCGATGGAGGCAGGACGAGGGAAGACTGGAAAGGTGATCGTGGAAGGATTTATTGATTTTGATTACGAGATTACTCTTCTCACCGTTCGTCATGCAGGAGGCACCAGTTTCTGTGCGCCTATTGGGCATGTGCAGATAGATGGCGACTACAGAGAGAGTTGGCAGCCACATACGATGTCGGATCCCGCACTCATGCGCGCAAAAGAGATTGGGAAGAAGATCACGGACGCGCTTGGGGGACGTGGGCTCTTTGGAGTAGAGCTGTTTGTGAAAGGCGACGAGGTGATCTTCTCAGAAGTTTCTCCTCGTCCGCATGATACCGGTATGGTGACCATGGTGAGTCAGAACATGAGTGAGTTTGAGCTCCATGTGCGTGCAATCACCGGACTTCCTATTCCTGAGATTGTGGTACGTCCTGGCGCGTCAGTGGCAGTACTCTCTTCTATTGTGAGTGACCACCCAGTGGTAACGGGAGTGGCTGAAGCACTTACAGCACCAGGAACGTCAGTTCGCGTGTTTGGGAAACCCTCTGCGCACGTACGTCGTCGTATGGCGGTTGCGCTTGCCCTTGGAAACGATACCGACGAGGCACGAAAGAAAGCACACACCGTAGCGGAGAAACTTGAAGTAACGGAATGCTAACCCAAGTCTGAACGCGAAATTGTCTGTGTGAGCTGTCCGTAGTTATCAAACTCAATTGCATCAAGCCACTCGCGAAGTACTTCTCGGGTAAGAAGGACAGGAGATGGTGCACGAACGAGCTCAGCTTCAAGCGCGCCAAAGAACATGAGGGCTTGATATGAACCATGGGTTTTGAGAACGGTAGAAAGTTTTCTCTGAAGCGTGCGTGCAAGGCTCATCCGGGTCGCGTGAGAAACGAGAGATCCAAGAGGAGAATCTATACAGACATTAAATTCCTTAATAGCAGTTAACATATCTACCGATGCAATCTGCGTTAGATGTTTTCGTAGATCAGTATCAAACTTCTTAAACACACCCTTTCGGCGATCGGTAAGGAATTCCTTGACCTGGTTATTCTCTATGAGGCCAAGTGTAACGAGAGAATCTACAAAGTGGAAAAGAGATGCCGCTCCTTCAGTGCTCATAGTGTTCCTGGAGATTTTTTCTATAAGTGGGAGATGGGTATCTCTATACTGTGCACGTCGCTTGTCGTCTTGAGGGATATTTTTAAGGACACGTTCTGCAGAAAGGATGAAGCCATCTGCGGTTTGGTTTTCAGGAGGGATCTCTTCTTGATAGGTGTGTACGAAGGAATCAAGTCCAAGAATGTGACGTGCGTTAGGTGTGAATCCATCAATGAGCGCACGCGCACGCGCGAGACCTGCGGTGGCCATGTAGTTTCTAAGTCGGTCAGTCACCCCCGTGGCAAAGGCAAAGGGATGGACGACCCCTTTCTTGTCCTGGTATGAGCCTTTGACGACTGAAGTGAGCAATCCAGACAGGGCGAGATCGTTACAATACGTTTGAAGAGCTGAGAGAGGGAGTGCAGCAAGATTATCAAAGTTTTTATCAAGCAATACATGCTGAAGTTCGTGGGGGAGTAGTCCAGGTTCCTTAGGAGCTTTTTTATCGGGAGCGATATGAAGTGTATAAACGTCTGACGCGGCTGAACCAACAAGGCGGTCAAGTACAAACGACTCCGCCAGTATTTCCTGGGCCATAAGATGATGAATATGTTCGGGGAATACTACCCGAGTCACGGGAACCGTCTCATTAGACTCTACGCTTCCGACAAGCCAATGGGTGCTACGGAGCATATCAAGTATATGATGTACTTTCTCTTCAGGGCGCATTACTAAAATGCGCTGCTCATCTTCATCAAGTGGTACGCTCGGTTCTTTTGGAGGTGTGTGGGGGTAAAGACTTTCACTCACCAGAAGGAGCTCCTGATGTATTTGCTCCCACGATGCTTGAAGAATCCTCTGTACCCGTTCAGACGACAAGAGGCGCACTGGAGCACCTTCATGTTTCTCATGTGCATCCCAGAATTCAAGGAAGAGCAAAAGATTGCTGAAAATACGAATATTTGGATCTGAACGTCTTAGAAACCCATGATACGTATTAGAATCTCTTCCTCGTAGATATGTATCAAGTATCCACGCAAGTTGTTGATTAAGCTGATCTCCAGCATCTTTAATAAGTTTCGCGTTAGCTTCTTGGTACACCGTGAGGTCTTTTTGTTCTTCAAGATCAATGGACTCTAGTGCACGAAAAATACCTTGTGTAGCAACAGAGGCCCAGCCCCGGAAGGTAAGATCACGATCCGAATCTACGTATCCTTCAATATCGTTGAGTGCGATCGCAAGCATAGAAAGGAATTTTGGACTATCAATGTAGTGGTCATGAACGTCTGTGATCTTGCTATCTATGGAGCGTTCAAGATTAGCCCCGGTGAGTGGAACAAAGGTTTCTTTGACGCGTTTCGGTGCAAGTGCAGCCCTCCAGGTTTGCATAAGGTTATGACCTTCTTCCTTGAGTGCGCGCTGCTGGTTCTCAAGCATTTGTTGTGCATGTGAGTCTATAGTGCGTAGGGCGCGTAATGATTGAATCCGAATCAGGCGAAGAACAGCGAGAGAGCGAAAAGAAATACGCCGCGCAGCTTCGGCAGCGTCGTTTAATGTTTCCTTTCTGCGCTCAAATCTTGTCGTCCTAATTGCTGACTCACCGATGCTCATGCACCTAGCATAGTAAGGAGTGAAGTTCTACACAAGTGCCGGAGGAGGGAGTCGAACCCTCAACCCTCACGGGAACGGGTTTTGAATCCGTCGCGTATACCAATTCCGCCACCCCGGCAATGCGTTTTATCCTACGCGGCTTCTCAAAATCTCGCAACGCGCGTGATATATTTTATGCATGAGTGGGGCAGCATATGAGCCGACACGATTTGACTCCGTCTTTTGGGTGGAGGTTGATCGTATTGAACCCAATCCTTTCCAGCCCCGAAAGGAGTTTGATGAGGCACGCTTGAAAGCACTCGCTGAGTCTATCCGTCAGTATGGCGTTCTTCAGCCGCTTGTGGTGACACGAAAGGAAATAGAGAAGTTTGGCGGAGGACTTGAGACTCGCTACGAGCTTATCGCTGGAGAGCGTCGCCTCCGCGCGTCTAAGCTAGTCGGACTTCGTGAGATCCCTGTGGTAATCCGCGAAGAGCAGGATGACCGGATGAAGCTTGAGATTGCCATCATTGAAAACCTCCAGCGTGAAGATTTGAATGCCATTGATCGTGCCAAAGCGCTTGCGCAGCTTGCCGAAGAATTCGGTCTCTCACACTCTGAGATTGGGGCGAAGGTAGGCCGTAGTCGCGAGTTCGTTAGCAACTCCATTCGCCTTCTTGCCCTTCCTGAACACATTCAACAGGCAGTGGTACACAAGGAGCTTTCGGAAGGACATGCACGTGCCCTTTTGATGCTTTCAGATCGTAAGGAAGAACAGGACACCCTATTTAAGGAAATTGTACTTAAGAAGACTTCGGTGCGTATGACTGAGCAGATGGTACGACGTATTGCGACCGATAAGATTCGCAAACACGACAAGACTCCAGAAATGATGGAGATAGAGAAGTCACTCACCGAGACGCTTGGTACTCGTGTGTTTATTGAGAATCGTCCGAATGGTGGACGGGTCTTGATTGAGTTCTTTTCTCCAGAAGATCTCTCTCACATTGTCGCTGCACTTGCGGCAGAGCAGGGACAGAAACTTGCTGAGGCAGAGTCTATAGAGCTTGAGCCTGCACCAGAGACAGCACCGAACACAACGCCAACCACTCCAGACGCAGAGCTTGGCGTGATCCGTAACTTTACGGTTTAATCTTTCCTTTTTTCTTCTTTCCTTCTTTGGCCACTTTCTTACGGAGTACGCGCGTATCTACCTTTACCGGCGCGGAAGGAACACGACGTTCAGGCAAATCAAGGACACTCCGAATGTGTCGACGGGCCATAGAGGTCACGGCAACATCTAGCCACTTCGCCGTAGGACGTGCAGACTCTCGGGTGATGATTTCCACCACGTCACCGTTTTCAATAGTTGTATCAAAGGAGACGAGCTTTCCGTTAACCTTCGCACCATTCATATGGTCTCCTAGGTCGCTGTGGATAGCGTAGGCGAAGTCTATTGGTGTGGAGCCTATCGGAAGGTCTATTACATCTCCACGAGGCGTAAACACGAAGATACGGTGGGAGAAGAAGTCGCTCTTCAGTCCCTCTACAAACTCCGTAGAGCCGGTGTTACCTGCATGTGCTTCGGCAAGTTCAGTGATCCAGCGTGGGACATTGGCAGGTGCTTCTTTCCCAGGTGTCTTCTTAGCGAAGTTAAGAAGGTTTGGGATCAGGTTCTGGATCCAAGGAAGAGACATATTCTTGACTGCACCTGCAGTCGCAGAAGGACCAAGGAGTTTATAGGAACCGTGTGAGGCAATACCGAACTCTGCCTGTTGGTGCATCTCTTTCGTGCGGATCTGTATTTCCACAATCCCGGCACCATCGGTCACGACGGTGGTGTGGAGTGACTGGTAACCGCTTGAAGGCTTCGGTACAGAGATGTAGTCCTTAAAACCACCAGGCAGTGGTTTGTGGAGTGAGTGGATGAGACCGAGTGCGGCGTAGCAGTCAGCGACTGTTGGCACGATGATACGAAGTGCCGCCATGTCGTAGATAAGGGTAATGTCATCTCCTTTGCGCTTCAACTTTTGGTGGAGACTCCAGAGCCCTTTCATACGGATATCTGTCCGGAAATCTTTGATACCTTGCTTGGCGAGTGCTTCCTGGATCTCACGCTGAACTTTCTTAAGGCCAACCTCCGTTTCCTTGGTCTTTAACTTACGCACTTCAAGGGCGTGTTGGTATGCATCTGGATCAATTGCCGGAAACGCAAGATCCTCAAGCTCACGACGAATACGTCCCATACCAAGACGATCGGCAATCGGGGCGTAAATCTCAAGCGTCTCTAATGCAATGCGCTTTTGTTTGTGTTCTGGCACATGTGCCAAGGTCATCATGTTATGGAAACGATCCGCAAGCTTCACGATAAGAACGCGAATGTCCGCAGAGGTGGCGACAAGGAGACGACGAAGAGATTCTGCGTGTCGTTCTGCACCACGGTATTTGTGCTTTCCAAGTTTGGTCACCCCGTCTACCAAGAATAGGACTTCATCCCCGAATTCCTTCTGCACTTCTTCTTCCGTTGCCTTCGCGTCTTCAATCGCGTCATGGAGAAGTCCTGCAGCGACCGTCGCAGGATCCATACCCATTTGAGCCAGGATCTTCGCAACGGCAGAGGGGTGCACGAAGTAGGGCTCACCAGAGTACCGGGTGACACCTTCGTGTGCCTTCTGTGAGAAGGCATAGGCTTTCTCTACAAGCTTTGTGTCCTCTGGAGAGAGGTTTTGCATTTCCGCCAGAATCTCTTTGACGGGAGTCATTCTCCCCAGGATACCTGGAAGCGATACTATTTCAAATATTCAGCGGCTTCTGGGGGAGACATGGCCTCAGGATCGGCAGCATCAGGGAGAGAAATACGACGGAGTCCTTTCTTCAAGAACCAGCCGCTCTTGCTCTTGTAGGCGGTCAGCATCTTGCCGGTGGTTGGGTGTTTACCGATATCATGTGAGCGCTCGACGCCCTTGGGAAGGGGTTTCGGAGTGGAGAGAATCTCTACTGCACGTTCAAGCGTGATGGTGTAGGGATCATCACCTTTCTTGAGTGAGCGGAACTCACCATTGTGTGCGATGTACGGACCAAAGCGTCCAGTGTTTGCCATGATCTTTTCGTTAGACACTGGATTCACTCCAAGCTCACGAGGAAGCGCGAGATATTGAATCGCTTCATCAAGTGTCACACTCGCCGGATCTTTTCCTTTAGGGATACTGGCGCGCTTCGCAATAATTTTTGGCTTTGCGGGTTTCTTACTTCTGGTTTTCTTTGGAGGCTCCTCTTCACCAGTTGGCATTTCTACGTATGGACCAAAGCGTCCTGTTTTTACAAAGATAGGGAAGCCAGTTTCTGGATGTATGCCGAGTGGTTCATCACCCTTAAGCTCGCTTCCGTTTTCCTGACGGGCGCCATCACACTCAGGATATTTCGTACAAGAAAGAAAGATACCACCACGACCGAGTTTGTATTCCATGATGCTTCCACACTTGGGACATGGGAATTCTTCAGGTGCTTTTCCAAGTGAGGTGGCCTTCGGAAGATCTTCTTTAGACTTCACTGCTTTTTGGAAAGGACCATAGAAATCCTTAAGCGTCGGGAGATACTTACGCTCACCACGGGAGATTTCATCTAGCTCATCTTCCATCTCTGCCGTAAAGGAGTCAGAGATGTATTCAGGGAAATGTTCTTCAAGCCACCCTGATACCACCATGCCGGTTGCCGTCGGGCGTAGCGTACGTCCTTCTTTGTCTACATATCCGCGAACTTGAATGGTCTGCATGATAGATGCGTAGGTGGATGGACGACCAATACCACGCTTCTCCAATTCCTTAATAAGTCCTGCTTCCGTGTAGCGGTTTGGGGGCTCGGTCTGTTTCTCAGTAGAGGTGAGTTCTTTGAGAGTGAGTTCGTCACCGACTGAGAGCTTTGGAAGCTCTACGTCTTCACCTCGGGCACGTGTATCAAGTGCGAGCCATCCTGGGAAAATGACATGAGAACCTGTTGAAGAGAAGAGAGGAATATCTGCATCTGCTTTTGCCTTGATCGTGGTGCGCTGCACTTTCGCGCTTGCCATCTGAGAGGCAACGGCGCGAATACGAATAAGCTCATAGAGTTTCTCCTCGTCTCCTGGAGCACCTGCATGTGCACGAGAAGGATCGGTAGGGCGCACGGCTTCGTGTGCTTCCTGTGCGTTCTTACTCTTCGTCTTATAGACGCGTGGTTGCACATACTCTTTACCAAAGTCCTTCTCTACGACGCTGCACATCTGAGCGACTGCCTGTTTTGAAAGCGTGACGGAGTCCGTACGCATGTAGGTGATGTGCCCTGCTTCGTAGAGTTTCTGAGCGGCACGCATGGTGCGTGAGGGAGAGAAGCCAAGACGGGTAGAGGCCGTCTGCTGCATGGTGGAGGTGGTAAACGGTGGGCGAGGAGAGCGCTCTTCAGCACGTTCCGTAATGTCTCCTACCTCCCACTTCGCTTTCTCGCCAAGCGTGACAATGCGATCTGCCTCTTCCTTGGTTTTTGGCTCCTCTATACAGGTGGCAGGGAATTCACCACTCTTGGTTTTGAAGAGGGCGGCAAGTACAAAAAAGGTCTCTGGGATAAATGCTTTAATCTCACGCTCACGCTCTGCAAGGATGCGAAGGGCAGGAGACTGCACGCGACCGGCAGAGAGTCCATAGCGAACCTTCTTCCAGATAAGTCCGGAAAGGTCATAGCCCACAATACGATCAAGCACACGGCGTGCTTCCTGAGCTTCCTTAAGATTGAGGTCAATCTCACGTGGCTCCTCCATTGCCTCTTCCACCGCGCTCTTGGTGATCTCATGGAAGACCACGCGCTTTGATTTTTTTAGACCAATAGCTTCCTGGATGTGCCAGGCGATCGCTTCTCCTTCACGGTCGGGGTCGGTTGCAAGAAGGACTTCGTCAGCTTTGGTTGCTGCCTTTCTGATGCGTTCAATCACCTCCTTCTTTCCGGCTGAGACCACGTAGCGGGGGATAAAGCCACCCTCAATATCTACTGCGTCCTTGTTTGATTTCGGAAGATCACGTACGTGTCCCACTGAGGCAAGTACCTCATAGTCGCTTCCGAGATATTTCTGTACAGTCTTCGCTTTCGCGGGAGACTCTACGATGAGTAGTTTCTTGGCCACACGCTAACACATAGCGTACCTATAGATATGCTGTCAAATCCGTGAGACCAATTTAGGAGATTGAATACGAGTACACAATAACCGGAATACCCTTTGTCTTCGCCTTATCTATGGTGTCTTGGGTGCCTTGACTCTTGTTAGATTGGAAGGCGTGTAGTTCATCCGCTGCTGCGACGATTGCACTGTTTCGTTCATAGTATGTCGTCTGATTCATTTCCGTGTTTTCAGGGTGTTCCGTAAAGGAAACGGCATGGTCATTCTTGGCTTTGCTGAGGAGTGTGATAAGGGTTTCTGTCTCTTCGGTACTTATTACTCCTTCCTCTGCACGGCGTCGGTAATGGGCAGCATAGCGCTCTAGGGTCGCAGGGAGATATACCTTTATATAGCGCACTTCAGGGTCTATGGAGAGGGTCTCCGCAAGCGCAAAGGAGTCTACACCTAAAGCTCCTCCGACCAATATGCCGTTACCTTCAGCGAGGATATTCTGAACGTCCTTCCGGACATCCTGTTCCATTTCCTTGTTCACCTTCTGACTTCCGCTAATACCGATCCACTTCATACGCGCTGCCACATACCCATGGCTTCTTTAATGAGGCCTTTGAGTTCTAGGGTGACGAGTGCCGACTCTAGCTTATCTTCCTCTCCTTCAAGACGGCGTAGTAGCTCATCTTTGGTGACGGGGGCATGGAGGATTCCATAGATCTCTTTCTCTATACCGTCTAACAAAGGAAGCATCTGTGGACCACTGCGTTCTTCTGGAATACCAAGTGCTTCAAGAATATGTTTAGGTTCAGTCACGAGTGCAGCACCAAGACGGATGAAAAGGTGCGAACCAAACCCATGCGGATCTCCTGCACGATGTGGGACACAAAGAAGATCACGATTGTATTCACTTGCGAGTCGGGCGGTGATTAAAGTGCCTGACTTCTCTCCCGCTTCAATCATAAGCACTGCGTCAGAGATACCGACCATGATTCGGTTACGCGAAGGGAAATCACGAATCTCTGCTTTGTGATCAGGCTCATGTTCAGAAAGAAGTGCACCACCTTTGGTGAGAATGTCTTTCGCGAGTTCTGCATTACTCCGTGGGTAGATCGCATTACTTGAAAGACCGGAGCCTGGGACCGCAATGGTGTGCATGCCAGCGTCTAGTGCTGCCTTGTGTGCAATTGCGTCTATCCCGAGCGCAAGTCCAGACACGATGGAGATGGGGTAGCTCGTCAGTCCTTGAACTAATTTCGTGCACATCTCTTTTCCATAGGGTGTGGCGGCACGAGAACCGACCACCGTAAGGTACTTCGTACCCGATGGAGCCCACTCACCAAGCATCCAAAGTTTCTCTGGAGGCTTAGGAATTTCTCTCAATCCCTGCGGATATTCGTCCGGGGAGAGTTGTCGGAGCGCTATCGCCATACTATTCTGTAAGTATACCTGTCTTCGGCGGGGCAAATCCTACATGCTTGATATCCATTTCATACGCGAGAACGCTGACCTAGTGAAGGAAGGGGCACGCAAGAAGAACGTAGAGGTAGATATAGATCGCCTCTTGGTGGTGGACGAGGAGCGTAAGACCTACATGCAGCAGATAGAGGAAAAGCGCGCAGAACAGAACCGCGCCTCTAAAACCATTGCGCTTGCGAAGGGTGATGAGAAGGACAAGCTTCTTGAAGCCATGCGACACCTCAAGGGTGGTATGTCTGAGCTTCAGGAGAAGTTTGATGTACTTGATCTTGAGTGGACCAAGCTCATGCTTGCCGTTCCGAACCTCCCATCCCCTGACACACCAGAAGGAAAGGATGATGAAGAGAACGTGGTCATTCGTACCTGGGGAGAGAAACCACAGTTTTCATTCACTCCAAAGCCACACTGGGAACTTGGCGAAGCGCTTGGAGTGTTGAACACGGAGAAGGCAGGGGAAGTCTCCGGTGCACGCTTTGCGTACATTATGGGGGACTTGGTGCTCGTGCAGTTTGCCATTGTGGATCTTGTGATGAAGACACTCACCTCTCGTGAGACGCTTTCAAAGATTATTGAGAATGCAGGACTTGATGTAGATCCAAAGCCATTTGTCCCAGTCATTCCTCCCGTCATCATGCGCACTGATGTCATGGGACGTATGGCACGCCTTCAGCCTATTGATGAGCGCTACTACTTTGAAAAGGACGATGCGGTGTTTATCGGAAGCGCCGAGCACACGCTTGGTCCGCTTCACATGAATGAGACCATTGATGAGGCGATGCTTCCTATCCGCTACGTCGGATACTCCACCTCTTTCCGTCGTGAAGCAGGAGCGGCAGGAAAAGATACGCGCGGTATCTTACGCCAGCACCAATTTGATAAGCTTGAGATGGAAACTTTCACCCGTCCTGAGGATGGATATCGTGAACAGGATCTTCTTGTCGCCATTCAGGAACATCTCGTGCGAGAGCTTGGTCTCCATCACAATGTGATGCTTGTCTGTACAGGAGACATGGGGAAGCCAGACCAGCGCCAGATGGATATCAATATCTGGATGCCAGGACAGGACACCTTCCGGGAGACCCACAGTGCGGACTACATGGGAGGATTCCAGGCACGTCGTTTGAATACTCGTGTAAAGAGCGTAGAGGGAGATCTGACTCACGTACACATGAATGATGCGACTGCCTTTGCCATTGGCCGCACTCTCATTGCCATCATGGAGAATTATCAGCAGGAAGACGGTACCATCCGTATTCCTCCAGTCCTCGTCCCGTATGTCGGCAAGGAAGTCATTCGACGTTCCGCGTAGGGCACCGGCGAAGAAGGTGGCAGTTGCTCCTGCTCCTACTCGTCGTAAGAAAGCCGCTCCCAAGAAACCCACACCGCGTGTACGCGAAAGTACACTTCGTCAGCGCAGGCGTGAAGAGCGGAATCGCGTGGTGTGGATATGGGTGGTGCTCATTGTGATTGTGGTTGGGGGGGTGATCTATGGTCTTTGGCGTCCTGAAGTGCGCATCGCGACCGTTACCGCAGAAGATTCTTTGAAGGTGATTGCAGAAGAACAATTGGAGGGAACCTACGCACATATTCTCCCTCGTGACTCCATCTTCTTTTATCCAGAGCGCGATATACGAGAAGCAGTGCTTGAAGCACGTCCAGAAGTATCTGCGGTGTCCGTGTCTCGTAGCGGCCTGACTTCCCTTTCTTTGTCTGCAGTTGAGCGCTCGGTTGCCTTTTGGTGGTGCGGTACACCAGAGAGTGCGACTGCCGCTATAGATACCTGCTATGAGGCAGATGCAGAGGGACTTATCTTCCGACCTGCGCTCGTGTATGAGAATGCATCAAGAAGATTCGCATAGATGCGAAGCGTAGAGCC
>JBBTSU010000013.1:0-29162 GCA_038078715.1 Patescibacteria group bacterium | reverse complement strand
CGGAGAGTTTTCGTTTCTCACTCGTCAGTTGCGTAAAGACTTCAGAGATATTTCGTGGCGCGCCTTTTCCGGACGGCAGTTTCAGTTTTGTTGAGATATTATTAGGAAATCCAGACGCACCATTTTTTCTTGCCGCGGCAGCGTCTGTTTCATACTGCGCTTTCAGTTCGCCATAATCTTCTTTGCACTCATCTACCTCTTTCATGAATTCCACAAGTCGTTCGGAAAGATCATGAATGATTTCCACACTCACGACCGTAGTGGGTGTCGCTTCCATGGCGGTCACAATCTCATCAATATCTGCTATAAGCGCTTCAAAGGTGCTTTCCAATATATTGAGCGAGAGCTTGAGAGTTTCTACATCTCCAGTCACACTCACTGACGGAGACTCAAATAGGAACAGTGTTTCCATTATCTGTTCTAGTGGGAAGGCACGACGTGCTCCTTCTTTCCAATGGGTTAGTCCCGATATGAGTTGCGTCCGAAGCTTAGTCCATCGTTCTTGGTAAATCTCACGTCCTTGCGACAAAGAGAAATAACCTGCAGCGGGATGCTGAAGTTTGAGCGCATCAATTGCCTTCCCCGAATGGAGTCGTTCTGTGGCGAGCAAGCGCTCACGGGCCTTCTTTGAGAATCTCCGTTCAAAGTCTTTCCGTGCAGTCGTAAACTTCGTATCCAGGTTTGCGACTGAATCAAGGAGCTGCGTATACTCATCTTCCAAACGAATAAAAGTGACTACTACGTTCTCGTGCGGAGTTAGCTTTCTCCCTGCCTCTGCTTCCATCCATGCTGTGGCGTACGCGCGCTGTGCTTCTTTAAACTCTGGAGTTCCTGGCTCTGGACGTGTGGGGATGCCTTCAGGACCCTTAAATACCATAGTGAGATTTTATCACGTAGACCAGGTATACTGCCTCTGAACGCTTATGCTACATAATGCGACCACGATGACTTGGTCTGGCTTCACGGCCTAAGTCTCATACCGGCACCTGCCGGAACCTATGCGCCCCCAAGGCGTCTTATTCCTTCCATATATCCTATGCCTCAGCTCTCAGAATCAGCGTTCCGTAAGCTTCTTATCGCGCTTGGTATCTACATCACTGCGCTTATCGGCAGCAACACACTTGGTATCAAAATCATGCCGTTTCTGTTTGACTCACACCTCTCCGTGGGTGTGTTCATGTTCCCTATCGTCTTCCTTATGACCGACATTGTGGGAGAGGTCTATGGAAAGAAGATTGCGAAGTTCTTCGTGCTTGCGGGAGTGATTGCCACTCTTCTATGGATTGCCTTTACCTTCCTGTCTCTCGCAATGCCATGGTCATCGGACGGATGGGCGATTGGTTCGTATGAGACGGTGTTCGGTATGTCGCTTCGCATTGCGATTGCTTCTATCGTTGCCTTCACCATTGCCGAGTATCAGGACGTGATCTCATTCTTCTTCTTTAAGAAGACGATTGGCGAAGGAGGGTTCTGGCTTCGTTCAAACCTCTCTAACCTCTGGTCACAGTTCCTTGATACAGTCATCTTTATGGTGATCGCCTTCCTTGGTATCTACCCACTGCCCGTCTTGGCATCTCTCATTGTGACGTGGTGGCTCTACAAGGTAGCGATGGGTCTCCTCTACACCCCGCTTGCCTATGTCGGTATCAAGCTCCTCAAAGACAAAGATGGAAGTCAGACCAATTAAAACTCGCATCTTCAAAGAGCGGGAGAATCTCGTTGACTTTATCGTCGCGCATATTCCGCGTGTGAAAGAAGGCACCATTATTGTGGTGACCTCTAAAATTGTGGCACTCGCAGAAGGTCGCACGCTAGAAATAGAAGATGAGATGACCCGTGAGAAGGCCATCAAACAGGAATCGGACTTCGCCATCCGTACCATGTACACCTGGCTGACTCTCAAAGACGGACTTCTCATGTCGAGCGCCGGGATTGATGAATCAAATGCCGACGGCAAACTCATTCTTCTTCCGAAAGATAGCTTCAAGACCGCATCAGTCCTTCTTCGCGAACTTAAGAAGCGATACCGCGTAAAAAAGCTTGGAGTCCTCATTACTGACAGTCGCGTGCTCGCACTCCGTGCCGGTGCCGTTGGCGTCTCCATGGGATATGCAGGCTTCCGTGGCATCAAAGACTACCGTGGCACTCCTGACATGTTCGGACGCACCATGAAGATCTCTCGGAGCAACATCCCGGATGCTCTCTCCTCTGCCGCAGTGCTGGTGATGGGTGAAGGAGATGAGCGCCAGCCTCTTGCGGTCGTCACCGGACTCCCCGTGGAATTCGTAGAGCGCACCCAACGCAAGGAGCTCGTCATTCCTCCAGAGCACGATATGTACCGTCCCTTCTTTGAGGAGGTAAAAAAGAAGAACCGTGGGAAGACCATAGAGCCCTACAAACGCCCTGCCCCTCGCCGAAAGAGGTAGTCGTAAGGCCATATTCGTGTTACAGTCCACGAACACGTGGCCGCTCTAAACGACAAGACTCGCATCAACCGGGAGATCACCGCGCGTGAACTTCGCGTGGTAGGAGCTCAAGGGGAAAACCTTGGGGTCCTTTCCCTATCAGACGCCCTCAAGGCAGCTGCCGAGGCTAACCTAGACCTTATTGAGATCTCTCCAAATGCCGTCCCTCCCGTTGCGAAAGTGGCTGATTATGGTAAATTCCTTTACGAGCTGAAGAAGAAGGAAGGTGCGGCCCGGGCTAAAGCCAAGGTCTCAGAGACCAAGGAAGTCCAGATAAAGGTGGGTACTGGCGAGAACGACATGCGGTTGAAGGCTAAGAAAGCCGCCGAATGGCTCGCCGAAGGCCACCGAGTCCGTGCTGAACTCTTCCTCAAGGGCCGGTACAAGGGAATGGATGAGGCCTTCCTCAAGACCCGGCTCGAGAAGTTCCTTCTCCTCATCCCCTACGCATACCGAGTCGCAGAACCAGTCACCAGATCACCAAAAGGCTTCGCAGGAATCATTGAACGAGATCCAAAGGCCGCAAAACCAGCCGCAGCACCAAAACAAGAAACCCATGAAAACCAATAAGTCATTCTCAAAGCGCATCCGAGTTACCCGCAAGGGGAAGCTTGTCGTGCGCAAGGCCGGACAGGACCACTTCAATGCCAAGGAGCGTAGCCGCACCAAGGGCCCAAAGAAGCGTGCCCAGTCCCTTAAGCTCGGCACTCGCCTTCGCCGTCGTTTCCTTCCAGGAACCTAATCATTTAAGTACTAATTTATGCCACGAGTAAAAGGAGGAGTCATAAGTCTTAAGCGCCGCCGCAATGTGCTTAAGCGCGCCAAGGGCTTCCGTCATGGTCGCTCTAAGAAGGAGCGTGCAGCGAAGGAGTCTCTTGTACACGCAGGAAAGCAGGCATTTGCAAACCGCCGCGACAAGAAGAATGAATTCCGTCAGCTTTGGATCGTCCGCTTGAACGCCGCAGTACGCGATAACGGCCACAAGTCTTACAGCACCTTCATCGCAAAGCTTAAGAAGCAGGGTGTGATGCTAGACCGAAAAGTCCTTGCCACCCTCGCGGAGAAGAACCCTGAAGTGTTTACTCGAATCTCTAAGAAGGTCTCCTAAGCAAAAGCCCCCAATTGGGGGCTTTTTTGTTACTCACTCAAGAGTCGCACACTTCCTGAGACTACTCGTGGGATACCTGGATCAGCAGGGGTTGTAGGGTATCCCACAAAGATACTACCGAGCAGTACATACTTCATATCCCCACAGAAGTTCCCAATATATTCAAGCCCCCTGCGTGCAGCGTATGTCTCGGTGAGAAATGCACGCCAGACCGTCTCATCAAATCCAAGTTGATAGTAGGTGACGCCATCCGCATCCCAGCTCTTAAGCGTGCATATGTTACGAACGTGAGTACGCTCCTCCTGGTCCCATCCTCTCCGGAATCCTTCAAGGTTTTCTTCAATAGAAAGACCTGGTGAATAGTATTTAAGATCAAGAAAGTGGTGGAGATCATCCCCTGCATCCCAATAGTAGATACTGTCTCCGACGTAATCTATTTTCACTGATTCAGGCAGAAGTGTCTTAATGTCACTGTACCGCTCAAGACGAAACGCGAGCTTATAGTTTGAGTACGGATATATATTGAGCACCACATCAAGTACGGTGTGATGTGGAATATAAGGTTCAGTTACCTCTGAACGTGTATCTACCTGTTCCTTTTTTTCAGTTGTTGAAACCACTTCTTTATCAAAATAGGTCTTAACGTATGGATACGATTGGTACCCTGCCCCACCAATCAACACGAGAACGACGATCAGTATGAGGGTTTTCTTCATACCGCAAGTATATACCCGCTAAGACTTTGATTTCTCTACGCGCCACACTCGCCCAAACTCGCACCAGTTCTTCTTCACCAGTGCCCGAGGGAGTCTGAAGTAGTGCACGTCATCATGTACCCGCTCATACGCAAGTCCGGGAACGGTAAGCGTATCAAGCACGTAGAGATATTCCTCATCGTATCCGTATACAAACATGACGTGATCAAAAAGGATGAATTGTGTCTTGGAAATCGGGATATCAATTGCCGTCGCAATATTATTTTGAATCTGAGTCTCAAGCGTCTCCACCGCCTTCTCATAGGAGAGACGAGAGAAAAGGAGTTGATACATGAGATCAGCGTACGACGAGACTTTCTTATCATTTATATAGAGCGCAAGTCCGTACTTCCTGAGGAATGCGGGCGCATGGAAGAACTGAGTCTGTGTCCACGCAAGATATTTCGGCACAGGAGTTCCGAACAGTTTCTGACGATCAATCTCTTGTGGATTTATTCCACTCGGATTGAACGTCTCGGGGTAATAAAAGTTCAAACAGTAATATAGAAAATCACGCTGACACTTAAAGTGGAGCTGTTTTCCATTGCGAGATTCGCGCTCTACGAATCCCATTGAATCTAGGGGACGCTTGAGAGTGACCATGCTCATGATTACTGTGGTGAATCTAAGTCCCGCGTGCGGCAATTACCTCTACCTCTACGCTCGCCCCAAGAGGGAGTGCTGCTACACACACTGCAGTACGCGCAGGGAGTGGATCTTTAAAGTACGTTTTGTACGCTGTATTAAGTGCAGGTAGTTCTTTAATGTCGGTTACATAGAGACGTACATGAATGACGTTTTCAAGTGAAAGATCTGCTTCTCCAAGAATCCTTTTGATATTTCCAAGAGCAATATCAAGCTTCTCTTCAATTGTTTCTCCATGTAGTTTCCACTCTGCATCTGCGTGCACCTGCCCTGATACAAACACAATCCCATTTGCTTCGTATGCGCCAGAAAGAGGTGCATTGCTTCTAGGGGAAGGTACATGTGCTTTTTTCATATCAGAAAGTATACCAGCGAGCTAAGTGTCCAGAGTTGAAGCTCTCCTACACCGAATTCCCCGCCACATACCCCGTGGTCCAGCAAAGCTGAAGAGAGTACCCCCCAGAAGGACGGGTGATGTGGAGCAGGTCTCCTGTTACATACAGGTTCTCAAACTTCTTAGACCGCATAGTGCGCATATCTACCTCGCGAAGGATAAGTCCTCCATCGGCGACCACTGCCCGCTCAAATCCCATAAGCCCTGTGACCGTAAAGGTAAGGCCCTTGAGGAGCTCTGCAATCACCCTACGATCCTCTTTGCGTACACTGTGTACCTTTGTCTCCTTATCTACGGTTGGAATCTGCTCAAGCAAAATCTCTGAAGTACCCGGTGGCACAAGCTCACGAAACACATTCTTCAAGTTCTTGTTCTTATGCGCATCAAACACCTTCGCAATATGTTTATCCAAAATCCCAAGATCCATAGACGGATACAGATCTATGCGTGCGGTGACCGCACTTTCTTGAAGCATATCTGCCACCTGTCCTGCAGCATTCAACACGGTGGGGCCAGATATACCGAAGTGCGTAAACAAAATAGAGCCGGTACGTGAAAGCTTCTTCCCGCTTGGAAGTGAGAAGGTAATCTTTGCACCTTCAGCTTTTGCGCCAGAGAGTTTCTTGACCCATCCCTCGCGCACCTTGAGAGGAACGATGGTCGGGGTCGGTGCCTCAACCATATGTCCAAATCCTTGAAGCCACTTAAAACCATCTCCAGTAGATCCAGTTTCTGGATGCGACATACCACCAGTCGCAAGAATGTAGTTACGCGCGGTATACACCTTATCCTTCACTGCAACTCCAGTAATGCGTCCACTCTTGGAGTCTATACGCGTCACGCCAGTACCAAGAAGCATACGGACTCCGACCTTCTTCATGTCATCCTCTAGCACTTTCACTACATCCAGTGCTTTCTCAGTTTGTGGAAATGCACGATTGTTCGCCTCCACCTTTAAGGGAAGCCCTCTTGATTCAAAGAACTCAAACGTCTCCTTCACTCCAAACTCAGAGAAGGAAGAATAGAGCGCCTGCTCCGCCTCGCCATACTTGGAAAGCAGCACGCGGATATTCTTCTCTGCATTCGTGATATTGCCGCGAGTACCGCCTGTAATACGGAGCTTCTCGCCCAAGCGGCGGTTACGCTCCAAGAGAAGCACTTTCTTCCCACGACGTGCAGCCTGCCCTGCAGCCATCATGCCGGCGGCACCACCTCCAATGACGATCACGTCGTATTCCATCTGGCTATCGTATATCGCCGCGCACTTCCTGTCGCGTCACCTCTTTCTTGGACACCTCCCACACCTCATTCTTCCCTGCGACAATCGCGCGCACCCCCAAGAAGTCATGAATACGCTGTGCAAGAAATCGTGCGGAAGAAGGCTCTCCCATAGCGACAAAGAAGGTCTTCGCAGATGGCACACAACTGTCGGCAAAGCGAAGAAGTCCGTCCCTGTCTGCATGTCCTGACCACCCATGGAGCGTCTCTACCTTCGCACGCACCTCAACGAGCTGCCCGGCAATCTTTACCTTTTGAGATCCATCCTGAAGAAGTCTCCCCGGACTCCCTGGTGCTTGATACCCGACCATAATGAGTGTGGTCTGTGGCTTTGGAAGGAACATCTTCTCCCACTTCCCTATGCGACCTCCGTGGCTCATACCAGCCCCTGCAATGATGATCTTCGGGTCCTTAGTGTCGACAATCTGTTGCGACTCTTCCCGAGAAGGAGTCATCTTAAGAAACGGGAAGGCGAATAGATCATGCTCCCGCTTCAGCTCATCCTGTGCAGCGTCCTTAAAGTACTTTGCGGCATGCTTCTTATAAATATCAGTGACCGCTATCGCAAGCGGAGAGTCTAGAAAGACAGGGATGCGAGGAAGGGCTCCCACTTCCATAAGATTAGAAAGCTCATAGAGCATAAGCTGGGTACGCTCTACCGAAAAAGCAGGAATGAGGATAGGCCCCTTACGAGCAATAGCTGCCTTTACCGTATCTCTGAATTTCTCTACCCGATGCTCCTTCTCAGGATTTGCCCGGTCTCCGTACACGCTCTCAATCACCACCACATCGGCGTCGGTAATAGCCTCTGCGTCCGGAAGAAGTGGTGTGGGTGAGTTTCCAATATCACTTGTAAAGGCGATCGTATCTCCCTCTCCATCCTTAAGACGAACGCTGGCACCGCCGAGAATATGCCCCGTATCACGAAGCATCATAGACATGCTCCCCACCTTCACCTCCTTTCGGTACTCTACCACCTCTATCTGCGAAAGCATTTTATTTACGTGCTCTTCTAAATACAGAGGAGGAAGTTGTTTTGCCTTCGCATTCTCCGACATGATGTGCGCACTGTCACGGAGCATCACGTCCGCAATGTCTCTGGTCGGCTCCGTCATGTAGATCGGACCGGTGTATCCATCCTTCACGAGCTTCGGTACACGCCCGATGTGATCAAGATGTGCGTGCGTCACTACGACTGCGGTAATGCGCTCAAGATCATATGGGAACTCGTCATACATGCAGGATTCACAAAAATCTTTCCCCTGCTCTATACCGCAATCAATCAAAATGCGAGTGTCGCCACTCTCAACTAAAAACTCGGAGCCAGTGACGGCATCCGCCCCACCAAAGAAACTTACGCGGAACGCCATAGAGAAATTCGTGCGTACAAATATACGACCACTGCACCAAGCGTGCCCATGAGTACATCAAGCGCCGTATCAAACACATAGTTCGCTTCTCGCGGAATACCAAAGAAATATTCAAACAGTTCCCATCCAACAAGGGCACTCGTAATGAGAAGTGTAAAAAGACGTGGTCGCCACGCATTCAAGAACGCTGCCACAAACACACCGATCGTAAGACCACCAAAAAAATGTATCGGCACATCAATCCATACAAAACGCCAATACAAGTAATCCACCATCGCAATATAGTTCGCGGTGAACAGAAGTACGGAAAGAACGAGCGCGAGCACTAACCACCATATACGCATACCGGAACACTTTAGCATGAGAAAACCCCGCGTGATGCGAGGTTCTCTGTAAGAGCCACCCTCGTGTGGCAACTCATGTATGCCACGTGGGTGTCCGCATCTGTGGAATCGGAACCGGAGTTCACCATCCGACAGAGATGTAAGACTCCCTGAAGGTAAGCAAGTTGCGTTTTAAGGAATGGCTCCATCTATAAGTATACATACGCAAAATGAAGTGCCTGTGGATATGCAATAGCGCACAGTTAGGCCACTATTGGCCTTTTGTATTGATGACCTCGGGTACGAATGCTTCTACCTCAAAAATATCGGTCTCTGCACTCACTCCCTGATACGTCACACGCACCGCACCAGGTGCCGCGCCAAACTCAGCGAATTCATCTGAGAGCTTTGCAGTAAACGCTCCTTTTGAAATACTGCCGATCGGACCCACCACTTCCCATGTCGCTTTTGCTGTCACATCTTCAGTACTTCCATCACTCTTCTTGAGTATTGCAGTAAATGAAAGCTCATCTTTCTCCGTGACACTTGAAAGTTTCGGACTGGTAATAGAAAGAGAGGTGGAAGAAGTAGACGAAGAGCCCGATGAGGTCTTCTGCACAGTTGTGGTCGCCGTACTGGTAGCTACAACTGACGCAGGAGTAACAACTGCAGAAGCTACAGGTGCGACTGCTTTAGTGGTGACTGTCGGAGTGACCGACTTAGGCGCAGGAGCAACAGGAACTTCAGGCACGACTTCTTCGGTCGTCGTCGCAACGATCACTTCTTCTACGACAGGAACCTCAACCACTGGTTCAGGAACTTCTGTGCCACCAAACAAACCTCCAAAGAAGCCTCCGACTGCTGCAATAATGCCAAAGAAAAACTCCATGGCGCAAGAATAAACTGACTACTCCACAATACCGTCTAGGTTCACGTCGTAGAGAATCTGCTCACCGACAAGACGGTAGTTAATGAGATCTTCTTTGGAAATCCAGAGTGCAATTTCACGCTCCCCTTCCTCAGGTGCATCAGAGCAGTGAATGAGGTTACGAACGGCGCGATCATCAACGGCGGCAATTGCGTAGGAATCAAGCGTGAGATCTCCACGAATCGTACCGACATCAGAGGTTGCAGGCTCAGTGCCCCCCACAAGCTTCTTCACCACCGCAACGGCCTGGTTTCCTTCAAGCACCATCACGACGACTGGACCTGAGGTCATGAACTTCACGAGCGCACGGATGATGTCTTTGCCGTATTCAATCGGCTCTTTTTCTACCGGCATACCGGCAGCGGCACGATCGTTTGCGATACCCTGACCCTTCTTCTCAAACCACGCATCATCCTTTCCGTAGTGCGTCCAAAGCTTGGTCTCATCAAGCATCGCAAGGCGCATATAGACGAGCTTCAAGCCCGTGCGCTCAAAGCGCTTCACGATGTCACCGACAAGACCGCGCTGTACGCCGTCTGGCTTGATGATGACGAAGGAACGCTCTTTCTTAGGATGAGTTGCCATGATTTGTATAGTAAAAAATCGCTTTCGCGCTTATATAAAGGGAGTATACCCTACATCCTATTCCTCGCCAGGGCGACGAGACACCACCAAGGTTTTGTTCTTCTCCACCAAAATAGTGTGCTCAAAATGTGCAGAAATAGAGCCGTCCTTGGAGCGATAGGTGTAGCCATCAGGAGCAAGAATCACGGATGCCTTGCCAGCGTTTGCGATAGGTTCAAGCGCAAGCACCATGCCTTCTACAATCTCAGGACCCGTGCCAGGAGTACCCACGTTCGCGATCCATGGCTCCTCGTGCACCCCTGCCCCGACTCCGTGTCCGCCAAGCACCTTCACCACGGAAAACCCTGTGCCCTTAAAGGTCTTCTCTGTTGCGTGTGAAATGTCCCCAATGCGATTACCCGGACGTGCAGCGGCAATCGCGTTCTCAAGAGACGCCTTCGTCACGGCCATAAGACGCGTGGCTTCGTCACTCACTTTCCCTACAGGTACGGTAATCGCAGAGTCCGTGACATAGCCCTTGTGAATGAGGCCAAGATCAAGCGCAACAATATCTCCTGCCTTAAGAAAACGAGGTGCCTCGTTTGGAATACCGTGCACCACCTCGTCATTCACGGATACACAGAGCGTTGCGGGATACGGACGTGCGGCACGCTCTGGTGTGTAATCAAGAAAGGCAGGCATGTCGCCATCTTCACGAATCAAACGCTCTGCAATCTCATCAAGCGTTGCGGTAGATACACCAGGCACAACGGCCTTTGCAACCTCAGAGAGCACCACGCCAAGACGACGTCCTGATTCAATAATGCCCTCGCGATCGGTGTTGTTTCGTATAATCATTAGATACCAAGTGCAGAGCGAATATCACTCTGAATCGCTTCCACCTCTCCTTCACCATTAATCTCCACAAGCGCTCCTGCCTCACGAAAGACTTCAATAGATGGATCGGTGTAGAGACGATACTCCTCAAGACGTTTCTCTACGGCATGATCATCGGCGCGCCCTGAGACCGCACTGCGCTTTGCGAGGCGACCAATAATCTCTGCATCAGAGACCTTCACATGCACGGCTTTAAACGGACGACCGAGCCAGTTCAACACCTCAACCACCACCTTTGCTTCCGGTACCTTGCGGCCAAACCCATCAAAGATTACTCCCTCAGACAATGGAAAATTAAGGACAGACTTCTGGAAGAGATACATTGCAAACCAATCAGGGGCAAGGAGTCCCTGCTCTACCTCACCTTTCATCTTGCGTCCTACCTCCGTCTCTTCTTTCATAAGCGCACGGAAGAGATCTCCTGAAGCGGTGACCTTCCATCCCGTTGCTTCAGACAAGAGTGCAGCCTGCGTACCTTTGCCGCTTCCTGGCTTCCCTATAAACAATACGGTGTTGAGATCCATATCACCGCTACTGTAGCACAATCAGAATTAGTACTCGCGAAGTGACACCTGCGCGTCAATCTTGCGAATAAGATCAAGAAGCACGGTCACTGCAATCAAAAGTGCCGTACCACCGACAAGAATAGCAGTGATGCCAGTCAATCCCTGAATCACAAACGGGACGACCGCGATAAGACCGAGGAAGAGTGCGCCTGGAAAAGTCACACGAGCAACGACGTTACCAATGTAAGTCTCCGTCTCACGTCCTGGGCGTACGCCTGGTACAAAGGCACCAGTCTTCTGAAGGTTGTCAGCCACACGCTTTGGTTCAAAGGTAATAGAAGTGTAGAAGAAGGTGAACATCACCACGAGTACGAAATAGGTCGCACCGTGTGCCCAGGTGTTTGCCGTAAAGGCCGTGTAAGCAGCAAGTGCACCTTCCATTCCTCCCACTCCAACAGCCGCAAGACCCGTGAGTGCGACCTGTGGAAGAAGGATGAGAGAAAGCGCAAAGATGATTGGCATTACGCCTGCCTGAAGAAGGCGGATTGGCAAGTAGGTCGCGGCACCCTGACTTCCTGCAGTACCTCGCACCTGACGTGCGTAGGCAATCGGGATAGAGCGCTCTGCCTCAGATACCGTGACCACGGAGTAAATGGCAACGAGAGAGAGGATGAAGAATCCAATGTACGCAGGGATGTTTGCGGCTGATGCCGTAAAGAGGATCTGGGAAAGACCGGCAGGAACTCCTGCGACGATACCAGCAAAGATGATGAGTGAGACACCGTTTCCAATACCGAACTCCGTGATGAGTTCTCCGATCCACATAAGGAAGAGAGAGCCCGCAGCCACGAGGAATACGTTCACCGCAAACGCAAACGATGAAAGAGAAGAAATGATACCCTGACTCTCAAGAAGAGAAAGGAAGGCAACGGCCTGAAGAATCGCAATTGGAATGGTAAGCGTACGAGAAATCGCAATGAACTTGGTGCGGCCTGCTTCACCCTCTTCGCTGTACATAGCCTTCACCTGAGGGAAGATCACGGTGGCAAGCTGCATGATGATGGATGCTGTAATGTACGGACCCACACCGAGCATCACAATAGAGAGGTTAGAAAAGCCACCTCCAGAGAAAATGTTCAAAAGACCAAAGAACTGGTTGTTCGTAAAGAACTGTTCAAGACGCACCTTATCAACGCCGGAGATTGGAATCGCCGCAAGAAAACGGAATGCCGCAAACGCCGCAACAATGAAGAAGATGCGGAATCGGATCACCGGATCGGTGAAGGCAAGTTTAACTTTGTGAAAAAAGTTCTTGATCATTAGAGGATTGAGCCGCCGGCCTTTAGAATGGCGGCCGTGGCCGTGGCAGACGCGCTCATTCCTGAAATGGAGAGCTTCTTGGTAAGCTCACCTGCACCAAGAATCTTGATGGCAGGAACGCGTGCTCCGCGAAGAGAGACAATACCCTTCTTCACGAGCTCGGTTGGAGTGACGGTATCGCCTGCAGAAAATGCAGCCTCAAGCACGGCAAGATTCACAGCACGAGCAACACTGCGATCAATGCGCACAGTGCGGCTACGGTTCTTTCCATATCCACGGCGCTTTGGAATCTTCTTGATGAGGTCACGCATCTCAGGGCGCATCTTGCGTCCTGCACGTGCCTTCTGACCCTTAGTTCCACGACCAGAGGTCTTACCACGCTTTCCTCCACGTCCCACGCGGGCGCTGGTGATGCGAGGAGTTCGTGCTTTAAGTGAGTTAGTTTGCATACAAAAGTAGTTTACCCCTTAAGCGTCTTAAGTGCTGCAACGGTTGCGCGTGCAATCGTAAGCTTGTTCTTGGTGCGGGTAAGGATCTTGGTGACCACGTCTCCAATACCAGCAAGCTCAAGCACAGTGCGCATTGCAGAACCAGCCACAAGTCCGCGACCTGGAGATGGCTTGATGGCGACCGTCACCGTTCCGTAGGTGATAGATACATCGTGCTTGATAGAGCCGCTCTTGGTGCGAGGAATCGTCACAAGGTGCTTCTTGGCATCACGTACGGCCTTATCAATCGCAAGCGCGGTGTCTGCTCCCTTTCCAAGACCCACACCCACGCGACCCTTACGATCACCAATAACGATGGTGACGCTGAATGAGAAGCGACGACCTCCGGCCATCACACGAGCCACACGGCGTACGTCTACGGTGACCTGGTCAAACTCACTGCGCTCGCGCTCGCGACGCTGAGGGCGTCCTCCACGGCGCTCAGGGCGGCGGCCTCCACGTCCTCCACGTGCATCAGGCTTTGCCTCAGCCACAGGTGCAGCTGCATCTGGTGCGATTACTGGAGTGTCCATAGTTTGCGTGTCAGTCATAGTATTAGAAAGAAAGTCCGCCTTCGCGTGCCGCGTCAGCAAGTGCCTTGATCTGAGCAGCGTATGAGTAGCCACCACGATCAAACACCACAGCCTTCACACCCTTGGCAGTAGCGCGCTCGGCAATTGCTTTGCCCACTGCTGCTGCCTGAACGCTCAAAGAACCTGGGAACTCGCGACCGTGTGCAGTCACAAGCGTGGTGCCTGCGTCATCATTAATAACCTGCACGCTGATGAAGCGGTTTGAACGGAAGACCGCAAGACGAGGACGTGCCTCGGTACCACTAATCTTTCCGCGAACGCGCTTGTGGCGGCGGGTACGTGATGCTGCTTTGGTAAGAGTCTTAGGCATATGAAATATTAGACGGCCTTCTTGCCCTGCTTACGGCGGATAACCTCGCCCTCGTATGCAATACCCTTTCCAAGGTATGGCTCAGGCTTCTTCACCTGACGAATCTCTGCGGCAAACTGACCGACTGCCTGCTTGTCAGCTCCTTCAATAGAGATGGTGTTCTTTACGACGGTAGCGGTGATGCCTTCAGGAATGGTGAGCGCAACTGGGTGTGAGAACCCAACCGCAAAGACAAGTTCCTTGCCCTTGAGCTCTACCTTGTATCCCACTCCGGTAAGAATGAGGTTCTTCTTGAACGGCTCCTCTACTCCCTTAATCATTGCTTTTGCGTGTGCGGCGAAAGTTCCCGTGAGTGCGTGTGAAAGACGTGAGCTGTTCTTTGGAGTGATGACAATTCCTTCAGGAGTAACTTCAATGTTGATTGAAGAGTGAATGGCACGAGAAAGAGTTGCCTTTGAGCCCTTTACGGTAAGCACTCCCTCAGCGGAGGTCACCTGTACCTTCCCTGGAATTGCGATCGGCTTTTTTGCGAGACGTGAGGCCATAATGATTTACCAGATCTCAAAGAGAGTCTCCCCTCCTGCACGTACCTGACGTGCCTCCTTATCACCGAGGATACCCTTCGGTGTGGAGAGGATGCGCGCACCAAGACCGTTCTTCACGCTGTGTGCATCGCGAGAAGAAACGTAGAGGCGACGACCTGGCTTAGAGATGCGCTTCACATCGTTAATCTTGTGAACGCCGTTCTCGTAGGCGAGCTCTACTTCAAGCACCTTCTTTCCGTCCTTGGTAGACACATCAACACCCGCAACAAAGCCAAGATCACGAAGCTTCTTCGCAATATCCTCTAGGTGGTTTGAATGAGGTACAGAAATAGTAGAAGTACCGATGGCTCCGGCATTCTTCAAACGAATTATGAAATCTCCGACGCGGTCGCTTACCATGATGCTTTCTTTACGCCCGGGATCTTACCCTCGCGGGCAAGCTCACGGAACTGAATACGGGAGAGACCGAAGGCACGGAGGTACCCACGACCACGACCTGAGATAGAACAACGGTTCTTCACACGAACTGGGGAGGAGTTCTTTGGGAGCTTCTGGAGGCCTTCAAAATCCCCTGCCTCCTTAAGCGCAGCACGCTTGGTAGCGTACTTAGCCACGAGCTTTGCGCGCTTTGCGTTACGGGCGAGTTGGGATGTTTTGGCCATAAGAAAAATAGCTCCGAGGAGCGTCAAGACAATGTATCAATAGTGATAGTCAGTGTCAAACAACCTTGAATTTAGGCCCTAAAAGGGATTCCAAGGTGCGTGAAGAATCCTTCTGCCTCCGGCTTCGACTTAGCCGTGGTCACAATCGTGATGGCAACACCAAACACGTCCTTCAAGTCCTCGTCTGAGGTCTCTGGGAAGATCGTGTTCTCCTTGATACCGATGGTGATGTTCCCCATATCGTCCACGGTGGTCTTTGCGATACCGCGGAAGTCACGAGTACGAGGAAGGGCGACATGGATGAGCTTATCAATGAAGTCAAACATGCGTGCACCACGAAGCGTCACCTGGTAGCCGACGATATCACCCTCACGCATTTTGAACTGCGCGATAGATGCCTTTGCGGCACGAGGAGATGCCTTCTGTCCCGTGATGCGGGCAAGACGCTCCTCTACGAGAGCCTTCTTTGCCTTGTCGGCCTTTCCCACACCAGAAGAGACGACCACCTTAAGAATACGAGGAGCCGCCATGCGGTTCTTGTATCCGAAGGTTTCAGAAAGTGCCTCGTAGGCGGTCTGCTGTTTTTGTTTTGAAAGCATCATACGAAAATTACTTAGCGGCTGCGGCCTTCTTTACACGAGGTGCCTTCTTCTCTGCGGCCTCTACCTTTCCGACGTTTGAGGCGTGGATAGATGCAGGGTGCTCCACAATGCGGCCTGACTGACCACGACCAGAGCGGCGGTGATGGCGCTTCACCATCGCGACGCCTTCTACGACCACACGATTCTCGCGTGGAAGCACAGTAAGAATAACGCCAGTCTTGCCCTTATCTTTTCCAGAAAGAACCTTCACCTTGTCTCCCTTCTTGATCTTCATCTTCATAGCACGCATAGGCACACCCTTGCGTGCGTTACGCTTGCGGCGGCTTGCGGCGTATGACTTCTGCTGTGTATCGGTGTACTTCTTCATAAAATATTAGACGACCTCAGGGGCAAGAGACGCAATGTTCTGCCAACCCTTTTCAGTGAGCTCACGAGCTACTGGACCGAAGACACGGTTACCACGCGGACCCATTTCCTTACCCTGCTTCTCAATGATCACGACTGCGTTGTCATCAAAGGCGATGTAGGAACCGTTTGCACGGCGGAATGGCTTCTTGGTGCGGACGACCACTGCCTTCACCACATCTTTCTTCTTGGTTGCCTTGCGAGGCTCTGCAGTCTGAATAGAAATCACAACCACATCTCCAAGTCCTGCGTAGCGGCGTTTGGATCCACCGAGCACCTTGAAGACACGGCCAATCTTGGCGCCTGAGTTGTCTGCAACGGTAACGATAGTGCGGTCGTGAATCATAGGATTATGCGGAAGCGATCTTGAAACGCTTCATCTTAGAAAGTGGGCGGCAGCCGACGATGGTGACGGTGTCTCCTACCTTTACGGTGTTACCTGGATCATGCACAAGATACTTCTTGGTGCGGGTCTGGTACTTCTTGTACTTTGCGTGCTTCACGTAGCGAGAGACCTCTACGGTAGCCGTGTCCTTCATGGCCGTCTTAACGACGACACCCTTGAAGCTCTGAGGACGTGGTGAGTTAGTTTCCATACTTAGTTGCTTACCTTCTTACGAAGTGCGAGTTCCGTCAAGATACGTGCAATTTCCTTGCGGGTCTTTGCAGGTGCCATTGCATCTTTCGGACGTGCACCGGCAGCTTCAAAACGAAGCTTGCGGAGCTCCTCACGCTTCTCAGTGAGCGCCTTTTTAAGGTCCTCAACAGTCGTCTCTTTGTAGGTAGTTTTCTTAGCCATATTAGTTTCGGGTGACGACGGAGGTCTTAAGCGGAAGCTTTGCCCCTGCACGGCGCATCGCATCGCGAGCGATCGCATCCTCTACACCATCAAGCTCAAACAAGACACGACCTGGGTGCACCTCAAACACAAAGTGCTTAGGATCTCCCTTTCCCTTACCCATTTTAAGACCGTCAGCCTTCTGAGTGATTGGGCGATCAGGGAAGATACGAATCCAAAGCTTGCCTCCCTTTCCCGTCACGCGAGTAAGCACCTTACGAGCGGCTTCAATCTGGTTTGAAGTAATGCGAGATGCGGTGGTTGCCTTCATACCGTGTGAACCGAAAGATACAGTGGTACCGCGCGTATCAGGACGTGCCATCTTGGCTGGGGACTTTCGTCCGGTCTGCCACTTTCGGTGTTTTACTTTCTTAGGAAACAACATACGTAAATATATTAGCTGCGGGGAGCAGGCGCAGTTCCCGTCTTACGCTCTGCGAACTGATCACCAAGGTAGATCCATACCTTGATACCGATCTGACCGTATGGAAGGTGTGCCTCATGATGTGCGTAATCAATGTTTGCACGAAGAGTCTGAAGAGGAATACGACCGCGCTTGATCTGCTCAATGCGAGACATATCAGCACCCCCAAGACGTCCAGAAATCACGATGCGTACACCGACGACTTCACGAACGGCCATGACCTTCTCCACGGTGCTCTTCAACACACGGCGGAATGGAAGGCGCTTCTCAAGACCCTCAGCTACCATCTGTCCGACGACTGCCGCATTGGTCTCTGGCTGGCGGATCTCCATGATATCGAGCTTCACGGCGCTCTTACGATTCTGAGAATCTGCAGGTGCGGCCTTTGCGATCACGGAACCGAGCTCCTTGCGAAGCTTCGTTGCGTTCTCACCTGAACGACCGATCACAAGACCTGGGCGTGCCGTGTGGAGAATAACGCGGGTCTCGGTTGCAGAGCGCTCAATCTCAATGTCGGCGACGTGCATGCCCTTAAGACGCTTCGCGAGGAAGCGGCGAATAGACTCATCTACCGCGATGTTCTCGCGGTACTGCTTCTTGCCACGGGCAAACCAACGGCTCTTCCAATCACGGATGATGCCAAGGCGGTGTGCGTAAGGATGTACGGTGTGTGTCATACGAAAATTTATGCGAGCTCCACGATGATCTGGCTCTTGCGGCGGCGAATCGGTGCGCCACGACCCATGGCGCGAGGCATGTACTTCACGAGCATGCCTGCAGAGTCAACGCGCACGTTCTTCACGATCATCTTCTCAGGGTCAGCCCCTTTTGCTTTTGCGTTTGCGGCTGCAGACTCAATAAGCTTCTTGATAGGAAGAGCCGCACGCTTCGGAAGGAATGAAAGTGCGGCAAGTGCCTCAGGAACTTTCTTTCCCTTTACGAGATCCGTGACAAGGCGAACCTTGCGTGGGGGTTGATTGTGACTAGTGAGAGATGCCTTCATACCTTATTTCTTAGCGCCGGCAGGGGTAGGCTCCTTAGAAGCCTTTGCTGCTGCAATCTCAGCGTCCTTCTTCTTCTGCTCCATTTCCTTCTGCATCTTTCCTCCGTGACGGATGAACTTCTTGGTAGGACTAAACTCACCAAGGCGGTGTCCTACCATGTCTTCCGTCACGAGAACGTCTACAAAGGCCTTGCCGTTATGAACGCCAAAGGTGAAGCCGACGAACTCAGGCGCAATCTGAGAGTTGCGTGCCCACGTCTTAATCACCCCTGCATCTGCGGGTTTCTTTCCTTGTACCTTCTTCTGGAGTTTGACGTCCACGTAAGGTCCTTTCTTGAGTGATCGGGACATGAGCAATTAAAAGCCCGCGGCGCGGGATAGGAGAAATCTATAGGAAATGAGCCTTAGTGTCAACTTTATGTGTTCTTCACCTGCCGCACTCTAGGCTGAGGTACACTATATCTATATGAAAAATGACCCCAAACTCCTTATCGGCGGCGTGATCCTTATTCTTCTTATCCTCGGCGGCGTACTTTGGTACATGATGAGTAACCCCGCCCCAGAACCGAGTGAGCTCCCTACGGTACCTGCCGGCCCTTCCATAGGCCAAAGTGAGCGTATATCAGAGAACGGACAGTACCACGAAGTATCAGCCGAATATCCTGCGACAACCCCACTACGAGCCTCTGCGGGGGCTGAGGCAGATGCTGCGGCCGTCGCTGCCTTCCGCAGCTTTGAAGAACGAATCATTGAAACCTTCAAGGACCAAAGTGGGCTCGCCACACTTACGGAGGAAGAGATAGAAATGTTTGGTCTCGGGAATGAGCGGAAATATGCCATTGGCATTGACTACGAAATGTATCAATCAAAGGCAACCGTCTCCTACGTATTTATGATCTACGAGGATACACTCGGCGCGCACCCTAACGGCTACTACCGCACCTTCACTTTTGATCTTGAGACAGGCGCAGGACTTCAGCTCTCGGAACTCTTCGCACCTGATGTGGACTACCTCACCGTCCTCTCACAGAAGTCCCGTGAAGCACTCTACGAACAGCTCGGGGAGAACGCCGTCTCTGACATGCTTGAGCCTGGCACCACCCCTGACGAAGATAACTACCAGAACTTCTACCTGGAAGGAGATGCCCTCGTGATTATCTTCGCTCCGTATCAGGTAGGTCCATGGGCAATTGGTACCCAGGAAGTACGAATCCCTACGAGCGAGCTCTCAGGAATGCTGAAAGCGGAGTATCAGTAAGAAAAAGCCCCGGATATCCGGGGCTTTCTTTATTCCTTGATTCCCAACCGCTTCTTTACCGCTTCCAAATCATCTCCGGTATCAATTGGCTCAGGCACAGCAATGGGCTCATGATTGGTCGCAAACGTCTCACGCATTTCATCCGTCACTCCCTCGGGATTAACGAGGTCTTTCGTTCCTGGTAGACGATATGGTCCTTCGGAGCCTTGAGGCATTCCTGGCATATATCTGTAGCGTAGCAACAAAAAAGACCGGGTCAATCCCGATCTTTTCCTTAGCCCTTCTTGCCGACTTTGCGGCGAGACACGATGTGCGTGTTTGAGTACTTCTTCGGCGTACGAGTCTTCTGGCCCTTGCCGGTTGGCTTACCCCACATGCTCTTTGCACGGCGCAGCCCTCGGCCCTGGCGTCCTTCACCTCCTCCGTGTGGGTGATCCACTGGGTTCATAGCCGTACCACGAACGGTTGGGCGGATACCCATCCAGCGAGAGCGTCCTGCCTTTCCGAAGTTCACGAGACGTGACTCTTCGTTACCGACGGCACCGATAGATGCCCAACAAAGATCAGAAACCTTACGGACTTCCGTTGAAGGAAGCTTCACCTGTGCGTAGCCTGCGTCATGTGCAATCACTTCTGCGTAGTTTCCTGCAGAACGAACGAGGCGTGCACCGGCTCCTACCTGAAGTTCAATGTTGTACACGAAAGTACCAGTAGGAATCTTTCCAAGAGGAAGGCGGTTACCAACAGTTACCGGTGCGTCCTCAGACACGATGAAGTTGTCGCCAACCTTAAGATCCTTTGGTGCAAGGACGTAGCGGCGCTCTCCGTCTGCGTAGATGACACGAGACACAAAACCGGTGCGGTATGGATCGTACTCAACAGTCTCTACACGTGCAGGAACATTCTTCTTGTCGTACTTGAAGTCCACATCGCGGAAACGCTTCTTGTGACCTCCTCCCTGGTGACGGGTGGTGATGCGGCCATCAGCATTGCGACCTGCGCGCTGCTTCTTACCGGCGACAAGGCTCTTGAATGGGCGGTCACCCGAAAGAAGCTTCTTGTACGGAAGCGTGGTCATGTGACGACGGCTCTTGGTGTATGGCTTGTAGGATTTCATAGCAAAATATTACGCAAGGGTGATGGTGTCGCCCTTCTTGAGGTACACGTATGCTTTGTGGCGGCGTGCGCGTGCACCAAAACCACGGCGAGTACGAAGTGCCTTCTTCTTTCCCGGAAGATTCACAATCGCAACCTTGGTTGGGGTGACCTTGTAGAGGGTCTCTACGGCTGCCTTCACCTGGGTTTTGGTAACCTCAGGTGGTACGGCAAAGACGTAGACACCGCGCTCAGTACCAATGAGTGCCTTCTCGCTCATCCATGGGGCCTTAAGTACGCCATCCACGCGACCTACAACCTTCTTCACTACCTTCTTGGTAGCCTTGGTTGCCGTCTTCTTCTTGTTGTCAGAAAAGAGTCCCATACGAATTATTTGGATTTGTTCACCTTACCAGAAAGGATAGGAAGTGCCTCCTTTGGGTTCTCAATGACGAGATAACGACGAGTCATCACATCAACCGGGTTAAGGTTGCGGATCTCTTCGCTCATCACGTTTCCGAGGTTGCGGAAGCTCTTCTTTGCGGCTGCATCGTTTGAAGAGAGCGCGATAAGGGCTGCATTCTTGCGCTTAGACACGAGTCCTACGTTTGCCGCCTTAGAAATGGCGACCAGTGCCTTCTTTGCCTCTGCAGTCTTTGGAGTAGAGAAGGAAAGCTTCTCTACGAAGATCACTTCACCATCCTTAAGCTTGCGAGAGAGTACGGAGAAGAGAGCGGCGGTGCGCATCTTCTTGTTGATCTTCACGGAGTACACGCGTTCTGCACGAGGACCGTGCGTGGTACCTCCACCAACCCAGATTGGAGAACGGGTAGAACCGTGACGTGCACGTCCTGTACCCTTCTGCTTCCATGGCTTCTTGCCTCCTCCGGATACCTCTCCACGGAACTTAGTGTGCGCGACGGTTGGGCGGGCATTTGCCTGCATGCCGATGACGACCTGGTGGACGAGGTCTGCATTCCACTGCACACCGAAAAGCTCTACGGGAAGCGCAATCGTTCCTGCCTGTGAGCCATCCATAGCGTAGACCACTGCCTCACCCTTGCCTGCCTTAATCTCAGGCGCCTTCTTGGTGCGAGGTGCTGCCTTCTTTGACGTTGTCTTTTTGATAGTTGCCATACGAAAATTTATGCGGAAATGATTTCCACGAGTGAGCCGCGGGTACCTGGAACGGCGCCAGAGATGATCATCTCGCCAGTCTTTGCGTCCACGTGAAGGACCTTAAGGTTGGTGACCGTGATACGGTCGCCACCCATACGGCCTGCCATGCGCATACCCTTAGCGACACGACCTCCTGCGCGACCACCTCCACCAATAGAACCAGCTTCACGCTCAGAGTGCTTCTGACCGTGTGAGCGGCGACCTCCGTGGAAACCATGGCGCTTCACCACACCTGTAAAGCCGTGTCCTTTTGAGGTACCGGCAACACGAACCGCGTCGCCTGCAGCAAAAGAATCAAGAGTGATCTCTGAACCAATTTCAAAAGAGGAAGGGTCTTCCACACGGAATTCCTTGAGAACCTTGAAGGCCTTCTTGTGCTGAGCCTTGTTAAGGCGCTTCTCAGTCTGAGCTTCAAAACCAACCTGAACAGCGGCGTAGCCATCCTTGGCGTCCTTTGCCTTCACCTGGGTGACGACGATAGGGCCCGCCTTAAGGACAGTACCTGCATGCACGATACCCTGATCGTCGAAGATCTGGGTCATGCGGTCTTTGCGGGCAAGGATGAATTTCATGAAATGGAAAACGCGCCTTCAATAGCGCGTAGAGGGTCTCCCCTTTCCGGCCATTGGTCCGGCCGAAGCCGTACGTAGCGTTTCAGGGACTATACAGGGTCGTCCAAGAAGATGCAAGGATGTTTTAGGTCGTAGCGCTCGGACCAGCCAGCAGATGCTGAACCCCCGGTCGCTCAAGGAACGTCTCGAAAAGCACGCCAGCTATCTCTTCAACTGCTTGGAGGCGATACGGACGGTTTTCTAGCTCTTCTATTACCAGCAGAAGGTCTTTGAAGTTAGCGTTCTTCTTAAACCGCCGCTCGAGCGTACGCATGATAATTACTGAATCTTGTCCAAGATCCATGTCTGGATGAAGTGATATGCGCACGGCTGGATTGTTCTTCGTACGTTCGAGTATCAACGTCTCGGCACGCTGGGTAATCTTATCTATCATAAGAGCAAGAGAGTACGACTGCCCTCCGATTTCAGTGAGCAACGGACCCATCGAGCTTCCAGTCTCAACGGCATCAGTGCAGACAAGTACGTTGCGGGCGCCTCGCTTCTCGAGCTTCTGCGCTACGCCTTGGGCGAGTTGTTTCGCCAATGTGGGCGACGTATATCGTCCAACGGCATACGAGACTATCGGGACATTCTCAGCATCAGGATTAATCTTCTTATTCAGGCGCGTGAGGAGTGTGCGGCATATCTGCGCCAGCGGCCGACCAGTAACGTCCTCAGAGATGATAGTGTCTGGCACGCGTCCTTCCCGCATAGCGTTCTCGAGCCACAACCCAAGTTCTTTCATCGGAAGTTGGTGCTCCATTTCATGCGCCCGGTAACTCGTTGCATCATCGAGCATCATACTGCGCGCCGCCACCTTCGCCTCTTTCACCAACTCATCAAGTCGTTCACGGTCCCGCTCCTTCAATCTCTCACCTAATTTTTTGGCAGTTGGGAGTTTCCCCTTGAATACACCACTTAGATACCAAAGAGGATCTGAATACAGAATTTGCTCGCGCTTATACGCCGCCTGTGTTTTAAGACCTTCGTCTCGATATTTTGCCTTTTCTCGTTTTAGCTTTGCACTCTCTCTAGGAATGGGATTTCTGCGCTCAAACATAGTGGACAAAGTATAACGCAAAACCGCCCCATCTCTGGGGCGGTTTTCAGGTGGCCTACTTAGACCATCTTCACGTCAATCGTCACTCCGGACGGAAGGTTGAGGTTCGTGAGAGCCTCAATAATCTTCGGATTCGGGCTTAGAATATCAATGAGACGTTTGTGGATGCGCATCTCGAACTGCTCACGTGCATCCTTGTGGACGAACGTAGAACGGTTCACGGTCCAACGCTTTATCTCGGTTGGAAGCGGTACTGGGCCCACGATCTTCGCTTCAAAGCGATTCGCCGTGTCCATGATCTGCTTCACCGAAAGATCGAGAATCTTGTGCTCGTAGGCGCGGACTCGGATGCGAAGCTTAGGCTCGCTAGGCGCGCCTGCTTCTTTCTTCAGAGTCTTTTTCGCTACGGTTGCCATACGAGTGATACGAACGGGTTAGGCCGTGATCTTGGTCACGACGCCTGCACCGACGGTCTTGCCGCCCTCGCGAATTGCAAGGCGCTGCTTTTCCTCAAGTGCAATCGGAGCAACAAGCTTCACCTTGAAGGTGACGGTGTCACCTGGCATAACCATTTCCTTACCATCAGGAAGGGTCACTTCTCCAGTCACGTCCGTGGTACGAACGTAGAACTGTGGCTTGTAGCCAGAGAAGAATGGCGTGTGACGGCCTCCTTCATCCTTAGAAAGAATGTAGACTTCTGCCTCAAAATCAGTGTGCGGAGTCACAGAGCCGCTCTTTGAGAGGACCTGTCCGCGGTGCACATCTTCCTTCTTGGTTCCACGAAGGAGAATACCTGCGTTGTCGCCGGCCTGTCCTTCCTGAAGCTGCTTGTTGAACATTTCAATACCAGTGATGGTCGTTTTGGTCGTTGGATTGATACCCACGATCTCCACTTCCTCACCGACCTTGACGATACCGCGCTCAATACGGCCGGTAACCACCGTTCCGCGTCCTTCAATTGAGAAGATGTCCTCAATCGGCATAAGGAACGGCTTGTCGGTCTCACGAGCTGGCTGAGGGAAGTAGGAATCCATGGTGTCCACGAGTTCCTTCACCTTGAGTGCCCACTCATCGTTGGCATCAGTTGCCTCAAGAGCCTTCAAACCAGAACCCTTGATAACTGGAGAGTCAGTGAAGCCCTGTTTTGCAAGGAGTTCCTTGATCTCTTCCTCCACGAGAGAAACCATATCCGCGTCGTCTACCATGTCTACCTTGTTCAAGAAGACAATGAGCTTAGGCACACCCACCTGCTTCGCAAGAAGGATGTGTTCGCGGGTCTGAGGCATAGCGCCGTCAGTTGCCGCAACCACGAGTACTGCACCGTCCATCTGGGCGGCACCGGTAATCATGTTCTTGATGTAGTCAGCGTGTCCTGGCGCATCAATGTGAGCATAGTGACGGTTTGGAGACTCGTACTCTGAGTGGTGAAGGGCGATAGTAATACCGCGCGCCTTTTCCTCAGGAGCGTTGTCGATGTTCTCCACCTTTTCTGCACGAGCCTTGTAACCAGCTCCTGCGTTGAGGTTAAGAACGTTGAGAATTGCAGCCGTGAGCGTGGTCTTTCCGTGGTCAACGTGACCAATGGTTCCCACGTTCATGTGCGGCTTGCTGCGATCAAAAGCATCTGCCATACAATTTTGTAAATTACGTGTAACTAATTATTAATCAGTACCGCTCGCCTGTTCCTAAGGAGACCCCTAAAAACAACCAAGGCGTCGGACGGAATACCCGCGCGACGCCTTAACAAACCGGTCCTTTTCTAGGAACGTTTTACAAAGAGCGCCGTACCGCGTTACTCCCTAAACTACAGGCGTACTCTAGAAAGGTCAACCCTACTGACTCGCTGTGGATGATGGGGATAGTAGGAGAGGGTCTTCCTCCGCAGCCCTCTCATTGGGTACCGCCCTGATATCAAACCCCCGGGTACGGTAATGGGACATAAGAGATGCATAGGCATCACTTGAAAAGATGGCCCCCCAGCTCTCTCCTGCCTCGCGTGCGTTCGCAACAAAGCGCGCCCATGCGACTCGCGCCTCATCCAGAGTCTGACCGTTTGTCGCCTGCCCGTACGCGGCCTCATATGCAATACGTCGTGCCTCTACCGCGCGCTTCACCCGTTCTGCAGTCTCCGTCTGTCCTTGTACTCTTAAGAACGCATCCAGGGTTGTCCATCGTGACTCCCCATACATTGCATCCACGATAATCTCATCAAAGTTTTGTATGAGCCCTTCTCTCGTGATGACGTCTACTGGAAGCGTTTCAAGAAAGAGAGTCACCTCAGCGACTGCCTGATTGAGTTCTTCAGCCACGTCTCTGTATTCACTAAGTGCACGCTCAGTCTCTAGGGGAGAGGTGGGATTAAACGTGTAATAGTAGGTCAGGAGCTCATCAGTGACGGCATACTCAAGTGTCACAAGATCTGGTGGAGTACTGCGGAGGTTACCCCTCAGGCCAATACCATCAAGCATCTGAGGCCCCTCAAGATCGGTGGCACTTGGCGGCATGGTAAGTGGGAGGTTTCGTGCAACAAGTGCTTCAAACGCGGGACCAAGTCGTCCACCAGATCTGCGAAGAGTGTGTGATGGGTGGGTATGGAGCCACAAGACACGGAGGCCTGCAGGAGACTCGCCACGAGCAAGCGCATCCTCGTACGCCGCATCTACCGCCTCTGCCATGCGCGCATACGACATACTCACGTTCTCCGCATTACGTCGCGTGCTGAAGAGAGAAAAGCGGAGATCCGCAAAGGATCCTCCTGTGCCCGTAGAGATATAGAGTGCGCTTCCTTCTCGTCGTTCCTGTGACGCAACGCGTTCTAATTCATGTACCCCTTCTTCCCACGTCGTGTTTGCACGTATGTTCTGTGCAGCGACCGGAGGCGCCTCAAATGAGACGAGTGCGAGGGCCGCAACTGCCACCATCTCGCGCAATGAACGTCTATGCTCTGGCCCTTGATTAGTCATTGACCCCTGGGCGCTCATCCTTTGACGGCATCCCTTCTTCGTTCTCCTCTACCTTATCTTCTCCTTCGTCATCAATCGGATCAGGTCCGACGTCCATACCCATAATATTGTCCCAGCGTTCGTTTGCCATACGGATAGTATAATGGAGGCATGCCAAGACAAGAAGGCCCAGCAGAATTTCATAGCCGAGAGGAGAAAAAGCATGTGCAACACCGTATAAAAGATTGGTTGTTGCGACGCCGTGAAAAAGAGATAGAGAAGATCAAAGAACGAGAGGAACGAAAAGAGAAATAAAAAGAGCCGCATCACGCGGCTCTTTTGCTGCACCTCCGACTATTTATTTGCGAGACGCAATAATATCGTTGGCGACGTTCTGTGGTACCACCTCGTAGTGATCAAACTCCATGGTCATGGAACCACGTCCTTCCGTCATAGAGCGAAGGCTCGTGGTGTAGCCGAACATTTCAGAGAGCGGCACCTTGGCGTGAATCGCCTTGTTCATACCGCGATCTTCCATGCTTTCAATGGCACCACGCTTTCCTGAGAGAGAACCGGTGATGTCACCCATGAACTGCTCAGGGACGACCACTTCTACGTTCATGATCGGCTCAAGAATCACCGGCTTTGCCTGCTTGGCACCATCCTGGAAGGCCATAGAGGCGGCAATCTTGAAGGCGATTTCTGAAGAGTCCACGTCGTGGAATGAACCGTCGTAGAGATCAACCGACACGTCCACCATTGGGTAGCCGGCGAGAATACCGCGGGTCATTGCTTCACGAATACCCTTCTCAATTGGGTTGATGAACTCACCTGGAATGGCACCTCCCTTGATGTTGTTGATGAACTCAAAGTGGTCCTCACGGGTCACGTTCTTCGCAACCTTTGCATCAGGATCAACGGGCTCAAGGTGCTTCATCTTGATCTTCACGTGACCGTACTGACCCTTACCTCCCGTCTGCTTGATGTACTTACCTTCCACATCAGAAGAACCAAGAATAGTTTCGCGGTATGCAACTTGTGGCTTACCGACGTTAGCGACCACGTTGAACTCGCGCTTCATACGATCCACGAGAATCTCAAGGTGAAGCTCACCCATGCCTGAGATGATGGTCTCCGCAGTCTCCTCGTCAGAGGTCACCTTGAAGGTTGGGTCCTCATCCGCAAGCTTACGAATGGCCATACCCATCTTCTCCTGGTCAGCCTTGGTGGCTGGCTCAATACGAAGCGATACGACTGGCTCAGGGAACTTAATCTGCTCAAGGATGATCGGATTGGCTTCATCACAAAGAGTGTGAGAAGTCTTGGTGTCCTTAAGACCCACCATAGCGGCGATCTCTCCGGTGAAGACCTGCTCCACTTCCTCACGTTTGTCAGCCTGAAGACGCACGATACGTCCGACACGCTCCTTGGTTCCGGTGTTGGCGTTGTAGACGTATGAACCTGCGGTCACCGTTCCTGCGTACACACGGAAGAAGGTAAGTGCTCCCACGAATGGGTCAGTTTGAAGCTTGAAGGCAAGTGCCGTAAATGGCTCCTTGTCGTCAGCACTGCGCATCACCTCTTCACCTGTGTTTGGGTTCGTACCCTTCACTGGAGGAAGATCAAGCGGGGATGGAAGGTAATCCACCACGGCATCAAGCACGAGCTGCACACCCTTGTTCTTAAGTGCAGAGCCGGTGTAGACCGGGAAGATCTGGTTTCCAATCACTGCCTTACGAAGGATGGCCTTAAGCTCTTCAAGAGAAGGCTCCTTTCCTTCAAGGTAGGCGTTCATAGCTGCGTCGTCGTTTTCAACGATGCGCTCTACGAATTCTGCACGGTACTTCTTTGCCTCCTCTACATACTGCTCAGGAACCTCGCCTTCGTTTACCTGCTCACCCATGTTTCCAGAGAAGGTGTATGCCTTCATAGAAAGGAGGTCCACCACTCCTTCAAAGTCGCCTTCTGCACCCATAGGGATCTGTGCACGAATTGCCTTCTTGCTCAAGCGATCAAGAATAGACTGGTAGGAATCCTCAAAGGACGCTCCAGTACGATCAAGCTTGTTGATGAAACACACACGAGGCACCCCTGCTTCGTCGGCATAGCGCCAGTTGGTTTCAGACTGTGGCTCCACGCCGGCCACACCGTCAAACACGACGATAGCACCATCAAGCACACGCATAGAGCGCTTCACCTCGGCGGTGAAGTCAATGTGTCCTGGAGTATCAATGATGTTGAAGCGATACTTCTTAGACGTATCTTTCTTGTCCTTCTCCTGGCTCTTAGACCAGAAACAGGTGATAGCCGCAGCAGTAATAGTGATGCCGCGCTCGCGCTCCTGCTCCATCCAGTCGGTGGTGGTCTCTCCTTCGTGCACCTCTCCAATCTTGTGCTGGGAGCCGGTGTAGAAGAGCACACGCTCAGACGTGGTCGTCTTTCCTGCGTCAACGTGGGCGACGATACCGAAGTTGCGTACTTTCTCTAGTGGATAATCACGATTCATATAGGTGGTGGGTAAATAAAAATGCGCGTGATGCGTTAACTGAAAGATACTGAAATTGTGGGTAAAAAGCAATCCTTTGCCCCATCTT
>JBBTSU010000012.1:0-38363 GCA_038078715.1 Patescibacteria group bacterium | reverse complement strand
ACGATATGGTCTTTCAATCCTTGAAGAAGGAATCCAAGATCTAAAGTTCAACTACACTACTTTCATCGCTGCAGAGAAGGCATAAAGAAAAGCCCCGGACATCCGGGGCTTTCTGTGTAGAGAACGGGATTACTTTACCGCATCCTTGAGTGCCTTCGCAGGACGGAACTTCGGCGTGCGGGTTGCCGCAATGCGGATGGTCTCACCAGTGCGAGGATTGCGACCAGTACGTGCAGGGCGAGCCTTTGCAACGAAGATACCGAGTCCTGCGACTGATACTTCATCACCTCCCTTAAGACCAGAGACCACACAGTCAATAAAAGTCTCAACGGCACGCTCTGCATCAGCCTTGGTGCCACCGAGAACTGCCTGAACCTTTGAGACGATATCTGCTTTATTCATAGTTCTCTTGTTAATTCGTAATCCCGCGGCCGGGTGGCTCCGGGTATACAAGAAGTATAGGAAATACGCCATTCTATGCAATAGGCAGAAAGGACAACAAAAAATCCCTCACTGGAGGGATTTTTGTGCATCATGTCAAGGATGTTAGCGCGCAAACTCAACGACACGGTTCTCACGAATGATATTCACTTTAATTTCGCCAGGATATTTGAGCTCACTCTGCACCCTATCAGCAATTTCGCGTGCAAGTTTATGCATGGCGAAGTCAGAGACCTTTCCAGGATTCACAAAGATGCGAATCTCACGTCCTGCCTGAACCGCATAGGTCTTCTCAACACCAGGGAAGGAGTTTGCAATGCGTTCAAGATCCCCCAGACGCTCAAGATAGCGCTCTACGGTGTCGCGACGAGCACCTGGGCGACCACCTGAGACGGCATCTGCCACCTGCACGATGACGGACTCCGGTGTTTCATACGGATATTCCTCGTGATGTGACTGCATTGCCTGAATGATGGCTTTATCTACCCCAAACTTCTCCAGAAGTCTGCGACCGATTTCTACGTGCGTGCCCTGCACTTCATGATCTACTGCTTTCCCAATGTCATGGAGAAGTGCGCCAGCACGTGCTACATCTGCATTCGCACCAAGTTCTTCCGCAAGCATGCCTGCGAGGTGTGCCATCTCAATTGAATGCTGGAGCACGTTCTGTCCGTAGCTGGTACGGAAGTGCAGGCGTCCAAGAAGGGAAACCAACCGAGGATCAAGACCAAGCAGGCCAACTTCGTATGCTGCTTGTTCTCCACGCTGTTTCACCATCTCCGCCACTTCCTGCTTTGCACGTTCCACTACATCTTCAATCTTTGCCGGCTGAATGCGACCGTCTTCAATCAAGCGCTCAAGTGCAATCTTCGCGATGTGCCGACGAAGTGGGTCAAAAGAAGAAAGGGTGATCTTATCCGGCGCTTCATCAATGATCACATCAACGCCGGTCGCGCGCTCAAAGGCCTTGATATTACGACCTTCTTTTCCTATGACCTTTCCTTTGATTTCTTCCGAGGCAATCTGCACCGAGAGCGTCATGACCTCTGCGTTCACTGCATTCCCCATGCGATGAATGGCAGTCAAGAGAAGTGCTCGTGCCTTTTCTTCAAGCTGCGCGCGACCATGCGCCTCAAGCTTTTGAATGCGAGAGAGGAAGGACTCCTGGCTAGTCGTCTCTATATCCTTCATAAGCATCTCACGTGCCTCTTTCTCTGACATGTGTGCAAGGCGCGTCAGTTCTGCACGTCGTTCATTCAAAAGTGTGTCTGCCTCACGTCGGGCATTGGCGGCCTCATTCTCACGAGAACGAATCTTATCCTCGTCTTCAGAAAGACCACGTTCGCGTTCATCCAAAAATTCCTCACGCTTTCCAAGGCGTTCTTCCTTTTCCAAAAGTTTCTCCTCGCGCTCTTCAAGAGGCTCAAGGCGGCTCTCTTCCACCTCCTTTGCACGCTCCTCCGCCTCAGACACCACCCGTGCCGCACGCTCGCGTGCTTCAAGCATCTTCTGTTTGATCTCTAACTCCAAAGACCCTCGTTGAGAGAGGGTGATGAGCCATCGAAGGACGTAGCCAAGCGCAATGCCGGCAAGTCCCGAGAGGGCAAGAAGACCAAGGACAAGTTTTATGGACATAGGCGGATGATTTACCCACCTTCCGCTACCCGAGCGGATTCAGCAACACGGCGCACATTTCAAGAATCTGAGACTAAGGTTCGGGGCAGGAAGGCGGAAATACAGCGTTAAATAATCGTTTCAATCGTGACTGGGAACGCCATACTAGCACGGAACAAGGAGATAAAAAACGGCGCCGAAGCGCCGTGATTAAGATGGATATCGCTCGTCTCGAATGATGTCTTCGGACTCTAGTTCGTTCGTAGGCCCCTTTCTTTGGAGTTGACTGGCCTTCTCCGCGATATGATACGCATCCACACGACCATAAAACTGACCATCGCTTCCAATGAATCCATCAGGATCCATCGTGCTGTACATTTCGCGAATCTGCCCACTCGAGAGATTATAAGTCTTCATCACTTCCTCTTCAAAACGAGAGCGTATGAACGCATGCATGGACGCAGGTACTTCTTTACCTTCACGCACGACCGTACTAATACAGACGTTACGGAATTTGATTGCTACACGCGTGATGTGGAGTTTCGGAGAACGTTCAACGCCAGGTCCTTCGTACACATCATGGCTGCTTCTTCGCTCGCGACCACTCATAGTTACTTGCTCTTGTAGACGGTGTCCACGAGACCGTACTTCTTTGCTTCGTCCGCGGTCATGAAGTAATCACGCTCCACATCGCGTTCAATCTTCGCAAGGTCCTGACCTGTATTCTTTGCAAGAATCTTGTTCAGGCGGTCACGCGTCGCAAGAATGTGCTTGGCGGTAATCTCAATGTCCGTTGCCTGACCCTGTGCTCCACCCCATGGCTGGTGAATCATCACTTCAGAGTTAGGGAGCGCAAAGCGCTTTCCTTTTTCTCCTGCAGCAAGAATCACTGCGGCAGCTGACGCAGCCATACCCACACACACCGTCGAAACTGCGGGCTTCACGTGATTCATGGTGTCGAGAATTGCAAGACCTGCAGTGACGGACCCCCCAGGAGAGTTGATATAGAAAGAAATATCTTTCTTCGGATCCTCTGATTCAAGGAAGAGGAGCTGCGCGATGATAAGGTTTGCCACATCGTCATCCACTGGTCCACCAAGGAACACAATGCGGTCTTTCAAAAGACGAGAGTAAATATCATACGCACGTTCACCAGACGATGACTTTTCTACGACCATTGGCACAAGCATTGAGGCGCGGGGTTTCATATCCATAGTGAGAAGATAGTACCAAAGAAACAGCCCTCACGCCAAAAGCGTGAGGGCTGTGACTCTTCCTCAATTACTGCGCGTCAAACGCTGCATCAAGCTCGGTGAAAGCTGCATCAAAGTCTTCAGAAAATTCATCTGGGGACTCAGCATTCAGATCTGCTTCAATGTCTGCAGGCTCGGTAGACTCGCCCTGCGTTTCAAGTGAGGCAGCACCCTCTTCTGTCGTCGGAACCTGTACCTGGTTCATCCAGACGTAGGCGGCACCCGCAACAATGAGAAGAAGGATGATAAGGAGCGCGACAACTGGACCATTGGCCGGCTTTGCGGCAGGGGTCATTGGCGCTTCAGGGGTAGTGGTCGGTTCCATGGTGTGGTTATTAGTTTTCGGTCTCTTCCTCAGGCTCGTCGTTCCCATAGCCTGCGTCAGGAAGGGCACGAACGGCTTCAATGAGCGCGGCATGCGCGGCACGGATGGCTTCCTTTGCAGCGTCTCCAAGTGGCTTCACTTCTTTGAGGGCATCGCGTGGTGTTTCAGATTCAAAAGCAACTTCAAGGGCTTCTTTGACCTCCTCAACTGCAGATGCAGCCTCGGCGATTGCAGCGTCCGCCTCGGCAAGTTCCGTCTTTGCCGCGTCTGTATCTGCATCACGTTCGTCAAGAACGGCAATGCGTGCCTCAATACGATCAGAGAGTTTTTCAAGGCGTGCGACCATTGCGTCCAAGAGGCCTCCCACGTGTTCGGCGCGCATGAGCACGCGCTCCTTTACGTTCTCCGCAAGCTCCGCACGGCGAAGGGCAGTCGTTGAGGCAAACTGTACACGGCGCTCTGTACTATTTTCTTTCACTTCTGCGCGGCGTGCGTCAATGTTCTCTTTTACCTCTATCCGGTGCTCTTCTGCTTTCTCGCGGGCATCAGGGAAGAAGAGGACAGGGCGGGGGTGATCATCTCCTGAGCGCTCTTCTTCTCCGTGGTCCGCACTTGCGACCGCCGGCACAAGCACAAATGCTATGACCAGCGCTGCAATAGATTTTGTGTACATACATCCAGTGTTATTAAACCGCTAAGGCGTATACCGACAGTATACCTCTTAGAAAAGACGAACGTACCGAGTGGGGATTACTGAGTTTCCTCAGTTGGTAGCATAGTGCGATTTTCCGCCACCCGCTCGCCCCATACATACAGGGCACCAATCACAATCACGCCAACGACAATAACTAGGGTTATCAACGTTCCCGTAGAGGACGGTGGACGGGAAGTGATCATCAGCGCTCGTGAAAGATTCTGCGATTCCATAGAGTCGGCCATATATGCCAAGTATACGACGGAGCGTACTAAAGGGAAGATGAAGAAAGATAACGAAGCAAGAGGAGTGCACTTCGCTCTTCCTGAATTGATCCATCAAGACACATCTTCTTCACTGTTTCGCGATCAAAGGCTTCTACCCGTATGTCTTCTCCTTCACCAAGTTCTTGTGTCGTATCGGCAAAAGAGTTCGCCACAAAATAGAAGAGGTCCCAGACTACGGTCGTGCCACACACTGATTTGTGAAAGAAGGAAAGATCGGTGACATGTATACCTACTTCTTCTCGTGCTTCACGTTTTGCTGCCTCCGCCGCTTCTGCCTGGATATCTTTTCCGCTTTCAAGCGCAGCAGAATATTCCTCAAGCGTGTCAAAGACTTTCCCTCCTGGAAGGCGATAGTCGTAGCCACCCACTTCGTGTCGCTCTTCGCGTGAAAGGAGGATCGTATCTCCTTTGGGAATAATAAGACGCACGCCGGGGCTGCGGCGCGCGCATTCAAACACCAGACTCTTTCCTCCCTGGGTAACGTCAAACTCTACAATCTCAAGTATCTTTCCTTTGTACTTGATGCGGTCCATTAGTGAATCTCGCCCTTCTTCTCTTCGTAGAGTTTGCAGGCACGCTCAAAGGCAGTAACCGCGACTTCTTTTCCTTCAAAGCCCTCAATGACGACTTGGTACTTGCCCTTTTCTCCCTTGAGTTCTTTGTAAGTTTCAAAGAAGTGTTGAATCTCTTTAAGCGTGTGCTTGTTCAAATCTTTGAGATCCTGCACATCTTCCCAGCGCTTATCATCCACGGGCACGCCAATCACTTTGTAGTCGTTGTCGCCACAGTCCATCATCTTCATCAGTGCAACTGGACGTACGTTCACGAGAATGCCGGAAGGAATAGGGAAGGTCGCAAGCACAATCACATCAAGTGCGTCTCCATCGTCCCAGTACGTCTGCGGTACAAAGCCGTATTCGCATGGGTAGGCGGCAGAAGAGTAGTTGGCGCGATCAAGCTTGATCATGCCCGTCTTCTTATCAATCTCGTACTTGTTGGCAGAGCCCTTCGGAACTTCAATGATCACATTGATGGAATCCTTGGTACCTGCATCTACGTCGTGCCAGAGGTTCATATATAGGTGAGTATATTATGCTTCGTCGCGAGATTCTTTAGCGTCCACAACTGCCTCACCCTCTCCTGTTTCAGAGAGTTCTTCCTCTGCAGGAAGCACCGTTGACGCTTCTGTGTCTTCTACGACTACTTCTGCCGGAGATTCGGTAGGGACGATGCCTGCCTCTTCTGCGGGTGCATCAGTCTTCTCACTGATGTTCACTCCTTCTCCATCGCTTTCCGCGACGTTCTCGCCAGCAACAGAAACAATATCAATGTTCCAGCCGGTAAGTTTTGCGGCAAGTCGCACATTCTGTCCACCGCGACCAATCGCAAGAGACTGCTGATCCTCAGATACGGTCACCGTGGCACGATGATCATCTTCCTGAAGATCTACTTCAAGCACGGACGCAGGAGAGAGCGCTTCTTTGATGAATGCCTTTTGATCCTCGTTCCACTCAATAAGATCAATGCGCTCACCACCGAGCTCGCTCATTACGGTGGAGACACGAACACCTCGCTGACCGACAAGAGAGCCTACTGGATCTACGTGCGGATCAATAGAAGAAACTGCGATCTTTGTACGAGAACCTGGCTCGCGTGCAATGCTTTTGATTTCAATCGCACCGTTTGCAAGTTCTGGTGCTTCAAGCTCAAAGAGTTTCACCAAGAACTTTGGGTGTGAGCGAGAAAGGCGCAGATATACACCGCGAAATCCTTCATCCACTGCATGCAAGTACGCGCGAATGCGCTCTCCTGGACGATAACGTTCTCCCGGAATCTGTTCCTCGTAGGGAATAAGTCCAGTTGCACGACCGAGGTCTACGTAGAGGGCGCCGCGTTCCACGCGCTGCACGATACCGGAGACGATCTCTCCCTTCTTGTGACCAAACTCCTCAAGAATAGAAAGCTTCTCTGCTTCGCGGATCTTCTGGATCACCACCTGCTTTGCAGTCTGTGCGGCGATACGACCGAAGTCGTCCTGTGGTTCAAGAGGGAAGATAAGCTCCTCACCCAGTTCCACACCCTTCTTCACGAGGCGCGCATTCGCAATGAGAATGTGCTTCTCCTCGTCGTAGCGAGGAAGCTCACCCTCTTCAAGCTGCTCGTTTTCAAAACGGCTGTGCTCTGCGACTTCCTCTTCTCCTTCCTCAGGGAAGCATACGAGCGTATCGTCTACCACCACCTTTACCTGTTCAAAAGACACCGTACCGGTGTTCATATCAAGCTTGGCGCGCACGACCTGCCCGCGCTTACCGTATTCCTTCTTATAGGCGGTGGCCATGGCGGCCTCAATGGCCTCAATCATGGTCTCCTTGCTGATGCCGCGCGTCTCAAATTCTGAGAGGACGACTTGTATTGTTTTTAGATCCAACATACCGTTCGCTATTTAATTGTCGCCCGACTTGTCTAAAAAGAAATGCCCGCAAAGCGGACATTCACTTGAGAGGACTGTACCACGAGGGAGTGAATTGGCAAGCTTTTCCCCCTAAAATCAAGTAAATATCACGCATCATCGCGTTATACTCCTATATAGGTATGAAGGTATCTGAAAAAGAACTAAAAGAGTTCATTCTGGACTCGGGACTCGTGTCCCGTAAGGACGTGGAGTCTGCAGAGACCGAGGGGAAGGAACGTAAACAGTCATTGGGTGACATTCTCGTATCTAGAGGTTCTCTATCACCCGATGCACTCCGTCGCATCAAAGCCTACGTGCTTGGTATCCCCTTTGTGAACCTGAAGGATCGGAAGATCCCGGTAGACATTCTCTCACTTATTCCGGAGCCGATTGCTCGTACGCACAGCATCATCGCCTTTGATAAAACTGAAGGAGAGCTGCAGGTCGCCATGCTTGATACGGAAGATCTTCCAGCTATTGATTCCGTACGTAAGAAAACAGGATTGAAGATTCTTCCTCGCCTTACTGACGATGACTCAGTGAAGAACGCACTTCTTCAGTATCAGAAGTCTCTCAAAGAAGAGTTCGGAGATCTTATCGCCACCGAGGCAGGGAAGATCAAACTCGTGAAAGAAGCAGAGGGACAGGAACATACTGGAGAAGATTTGAAGAAGATGGCAGAGGATCTGCCAATCGTGCGCATTGTGGACACCCTTCTTCGTCACGCCATCGTGCAGAAAGCATCTGACATTCACATAGAGCCGATGGAGCTTGAGGTGTTGGTACGCTATCGCATTGACGGCATTTTGCATGATGCCATGACACTTCCGAAGGCAGCAGGTCCCGGCATCGTTGCGCGTATTAAAGTGCTTGCAAATTTGAAGCTGGATGAAAAGCGTTTGCCACAAGACGGCCGTTTCAAAATGGAAACGGAAACTGACAAGGTGTCCTTCCGTGTGTCGCTTCTTCCAACCTACTTCGGAGAGAAGGTGGTGATGCGTCTTCTTCGTGAGACGGGCAGTGGAGAAGGCTTCACGCTTGAATCACTTGGTTTCCATGGTGAAGGGCTTGAGAACATTCACAAAGCGACGCGCGCCACTACCGGTATCATCCTGGTCTCTGGTCCGACTGGTTCAGGAAAGACGACGACCCTGTATACCATCCTAGATATTTTGAATACGCCCGACGTCAACATCTCTACAATCGAAGATCCGATTGAGTACCAGATGCCGCGCGTGAATCAAACGCAGGTGAACCCCGCGATTGGGTTCTCGTTCGCCAATGGACTGCGTGCACTGCTTCGTCAGGATCCGAATATTATTATGGTGGGAGAGATCCGCGACGGAGAAACGGCCGCACTTGCGATTAACGCTGCACTCACCGGACACATTGTGCTCTCTACCATTCACACCAACTCCGCCACTGGTGCCATTCCTCGTTTGATGGATATGGGCGTGGAACCATTCCTTCTTGTCTCTACACTTCGGGTGGTCGTTGGTCAACGCCTCGTCCGTCAACTTACGGATGCAAAAGAGCAGTACGCACTTAATAAGGAAGAGCGTGCGAAGGTGACCGGCGAAGACCACTTTGAGGCTGCGCTCGCTGCGCTTCAGGAAGAAAAGTTGGTGAAGAGCGGCACAAAGCTTGATACGCTTCCATTCTATCGTCCAAAGGACGGCGCGGGATATTCGGGTCGTATGGGTATCCACGAAACCCTTACCGTGTCTCCTGCCATCCGTGACCTCATCATGCACAATGGTACAGGAGATGAGATTGAAGCACAGGCACGTAAAGAGGGAATGCTCACCATGCTTGAGGACGGTATCTATAAGAGTGCGCGTGGCATTACGTCTCTTGAAGAAGTGCTCCGCGCAGTCTCCGAATAGATGTCTTGACCAGGGCACTTTATTTAGATAAAGTGTCTGTATGTTTGAAGACGTGATTGAAATAAAGGGCGTAGACCCTGGTCCGACCAGCATGGTGATTGCGGGCGTACACGGAGACGAAAAAAGCGGGGTAGCGGCTTTTGCTGCCATCCTTCCAACCCTCTCTCTTCAAAAGGGTCGTGTGTTTTTTGCCTACGGAAGTCCACGTGCTATTACGGCGCACACTCGCTTTGTAGAGGCGAACCTCAATAGGCTATTTAAACCAGACGAGGCGCTTTCGGATGAAGAGCGCAAAAGTTATGAGTACACTCGTGCTCAGTTTTTGAAACAATATCTAGACCAGGCAGACGCGCTTCTTGATATACATGCAAGCTACGTTCCCCAGAGTCGTCCGTTTGTTATTTGTGAAGCGAACGCGAAGGATATTGTGCCTTTCTTGCCAGTAGATCTTGTGGTGACTGGGTTTGACGCAGTGCAACCGGGAGGAACGGACTACTACATGAACAGTCGGGATAAGGTTGGCATATGCATAGAGACTGGATACTTGGGTGACCCAAGTTCTCTCCAAGTCGCAGAACAGGGAGTGTACGCATTCTTGAGCGCGCGAGGACACATGGTGGGCGACACGCCGACGTACCCACAATCCTATATACGTATGGATTCCCTTTATCTGACGAAAAATGAATCATTTACACGTGCACGTGAGTTCGCTGACTTTGAAGATGTGCGTACACACCAAGAACTGGGGGAAGACGGGGACACAGTGGTGCGCGCTGAATATGATGGTGTGATTGTATTTGCGCGCGATATTACAGGGATAGGGGAGGAAGCCTTCCTTCTCGGACGACGAACGGCCCATGTAGCTTAAGCGTCCGGAGGTGTCGTAGCTAAATCTACCACTACTATCGCGCGACGATCGGGGACGTCAGGTGAACGATACACCGTTGTTGCGTGAGGAAAATCACGGAGCGTCGCGGCAATGAGGCGTTCATTAATAGTACGGAATGCGATTTTATTTTCTCCTAATTTGCTCACAAGACCAGTAATCGCTTTCTTGAAGTTGTGTAGATTTCCTTCTGCCCGAATTGCACGATCTGCAAATATCTCATCAAGCCATACATATTCCTCTCCAGGCACAAATACCGTATCTAGAAAGGTTTGCATTGCTTCTGGATTTTCTTTGTACTTCTCACGAACCAGTTCTTCGTTTTTAACTTTCCATGCAAATGCTGCCAATGCGAGTGTAGGCTCGCTGTCTGTGGCCACCTCCTCTATGTACCAGGCAGATTCTCTAATCTTCATGACACCGATGAAATGCTCCACCAGATCTTTTTGGTTATACGCCGCTTCGGTAAGTACCTTATCGCAATGTGGGCACGTCTGCCCGATTCCAAGAGGGGAAAATCCTCCCTCGCATCGTTTTGGAGTCTTCTCGTCCTCACACATGGACACTTCATACCAGGGCTCTCCTGCAAATGCGCCTATGTAGACCTTGGCGATTTTGGGAAGCGCGGCTGCCACCTCTTCGTTTCCAAGCACTTCTGCCCTACGGAGTTCGGGCGTGCTATGACGTCCTTCACTCGCATCTGTTGGGAATTCACTCATATACGTATTCTACGTCTTTTCTTCCAACCTCTTAAGAGCAAGTCGGTACCCGCCCATCCCCTGAGTGAGCCATTTCTTCACTCGCGCTACGGTTGTTGAACTCATCCCCGTCTCTTGAACGATTGAAACGTACGGTAGCTTTTGTGTAAGCATGCGCGCTGCCTTCCATCGGTTACCAAACTCTATAATCTCTGTTTCAGTCATAAGATCTCTACAGAAATTTCGGATCTCTGCAGATCCTTTCAGAGTAGCCATCGTATCAAACAGCGACTGTGTCTCGGGAGTAATCCACTTATTCTTGGATGTTGCCATATACAAACTTTAGCAAACTAAAATCTTCCGTCAACGCACTTAGAGCACACCTGTATCTCTCACGTGCATGCTACGATTATTGGTAGTGAAGTTCCGCGTCACGATAAAAAAAGAAGATGGAAGTGAAGAAAAGCGCACGATGGACGCCGCCTCTCGCTTCGCACTCTATGAAGTTGTCGAGAAAGAAGGTGCGCATGTGACTGGGGTAGAGGAAGGAAGTGGTTTTGCGATGCCGAAGTGGGCGAACATACAGCTTTCAAGCGGCATCAACACTGAAGAGAAAATAATCTTCACCAAAAACCTTGCAGCTATGCTTGCCGCTGGTCTTACGCTCTCTCGCACGCTTTCCGTGATTAACCGTCAGTCTGCAAACAAGTATTTGAAGACGATTGTGGAGGAACTGGAGTCACAGGTGAAGCAGGGTACTTCGTTCCATGAAGCACTTGCGATGCATCCTAAGATCTTCTCTAAGCTCTTTATTGCAATGACGAAGGCGGGGGAGGAGTCGGGAACACTTGCGGAAGCACTTCGAGTGGTGGCGCGTCAGATGGAGCGTTCCTTTAACCTTGAGAAGAAAGTGAAGGGCGCTATGATCTACCCCTCTATCATTCTTATGGCCGTCGTCATCATCGGTGTGCTCATGATGATCTACGTCGTGCCAACACTCTCTGCGACGTTTGCCTCTCTCGGTGTGGAACTTCCTGCGGCGACCAAGGCCATCATTTCTACCTCTGACTTCATGGCAAGCAACGCCATTCTCACCCTTGGTCTTGTTGCGGTGTTTTTCATCAGCCTGTTCTTCTTCTTCAAGAGTAAGCCAGGAGCTGCCTTTCTTCTTGCGGTTGCGCTCCGAGTGCCAGTGATCGGAAACCTGGTCCGCGAGACCATGAGTGCACGCGCAGCACGCGCGCTGTCGTCACTTCTTTCTTCCGGTGTGGAGATGTTGACTGCCATTGGCATTGCCGAGGAAGTGGTAGGAGATAACCGATTCGGAAAAGTGCTTGGAGAGGCAAATGCAAAAGTAAAAGCAGGTGAGTCTTTGTCCGTGGCTTTTGCGGCACACCCAAAGCTTTATCCAATCTTCATCGTAGACATGATTGCAGTCGGTGAAGAGACTGGAAAAGTGGCTGACATGCTTGGGCAGGTCGCTGATTATTACGAAACTGACGTGGAGGATCGCACCAAGGATCTCTCTACCATTATTGAGCCGATGCTCATGCTCGTGATTGGTGCTGTGGTCGGTGTTTTTGCACTTTCCATGATCTCACCGATCTACTCACTCTCTGACAAGATTTAGTGCGTTCGTGCGCTATCATAAGCGCATGCGTCCTTTGCGAGGAATGTCCTTAGTTGATGCGCTTATCGGAAGCGCGCTGGTCCTCGTCGTGTTTCTCGCATTCTTCGGCCTCCTTCGTTCTTCTATTTTGGTTTCAGGTATCGCGAAAGCAAAAGCGGGTGCCACCACCGTCGCTAACTCACAAATAGAGTACGTGCGTTCACTTGACTATGATTCTGTCGGAACGGTCGGCGGTATTCCTGCAGGTGCAGTTCCACAGTATGCAACCACCACCTTAAATAGCATTCAGTATGTGGCGCGTACCTTTATTGAGTATGCGGACGACGACGCAGACGGACTGGGAGCTGCAGATAGTAACAGCATCACTACTGACTACAAATATGTCCGTGTTGCAGTGGCATACACCGTACGCGAACAGGAGCGAGAGGTGTCAGTGGTAACTAACGTTTCGCCACCTTCTATAGAGACTACAACTGGAGGAGGAACACTCCGTATTAATGTCTCGGATGCGACGGGCCTCCCGGTGTCGGGTGCAGAGGTGCAAGTCGTAAACGCAAGTACTAGCCCTACCATTGACGTCACTACGTTTTCAAACAGTGGGGGATCCGTGGACCTCGGTGGCGCACCTGTCTCTTCGCAGTATCAGGTGTATGTGACGAAGGACGGATATTCTTCTACGCAAACCTATCCCTATACCACCGCGAACCCGAACCCGACTCCCGGCTACCTCACCGTTGCGGCAAGTCAGACAACCACCAGTAGCTTTGCGATAGATCTTTTAGCTGAGCTAGCGATTCGTACCTTCTCTCCCATACAACCAAATACATTTAGCGATACGTTTGACGACTCTACACGCGTGGGGAGTACAAACAACACTGTTATCTCTCTCGGAGAGATTGCGCTCGCAGGTGCACCTGGCTCGTATGCCGCAAGTGGAAGTGCAGACTCAGTGTCTATTGCGCCACCGTATCTAACAGAGTGGACGAGCGCGACCATAAGTGTATCCACACCCGTTGCCACCAACGCAACATTTTCTCTTAAATCAGGGGGTGTGTTGGTTCCAGACGCAGTGTTACCAGGCAACAGCAGTGGGTTCGCCGGTACTGTAGATCTCTCTTCTCTTGCAACCACGACCTATCCTGACCTCATCCTGGTAGCATCACTCACCTCGGGTGACGTAAATGTGACGCCGTCAGTACTTGAGTGGAGTGTGGCATATGAAGAAGGTCCTATTCCGCTTCCTGACGTATCGTTTACGCTTACTGGTGGTAAGACTATCGGATCTGGAAGTGACGGGTCTGCGGTGTTTAAAACAGTGGTTGCGACGACGACAGATTCAACAGGAATCCGTACACTCAGCCTTGAGTGGGATTCCTACGCCATTGATATCCCGGGGTATACCATAGATAATGCGACCCTACTTGAACCTCCGTACGAGGTGCTCCCGGCAGATGTGCTTGAGAAGATACTCATCTTATCTACACCATGAGAGCCTTCACCTTAACGGAAACATTGGTCGTGATTGCAATCGTGAGCACCGCGGGTCTCGCGCTTACGACTGCGCTCGTAGACTTCTATCGTCAGAACGCATATCTGTTTGAATCTACAAGCGCCCTTGAGAACTCTCGTCGTGCACTGTCTACATCGATTGAAAACCTGCGCGAGTCTACGTACGGAGAAGACGGTGCATATCCGCTTATTGCAGCCGCGACTTCAAGCGTTACGTTCCACGCCGATATAGACGCAGATAATTCAGTGGAACGAGTGCGTTTTTTTATTTCCGACGGCACCTTTTACAGAACGACCACTAATCCCTCAGGAAACCCCCCATCCTATACAGGACAGACAGCTGCCACGTCTACGGTGATTGCGTACGTACGCAATGCCACCTCCACACCATTCTTCAGATACTTTGACACCACGGGCGCAGAGCTCGCGACCCCAATTGATATTGGGTCGGTGACACAGGTGCTCGTGCGCGTGGACATAGACCTAAACCCGAATCGTGCGCCAGAGATATTCACGCTCTCTGGGCGCGCAACGCTCCGTAACGTGGTACACCAATAACATGATGCGCGGATATCTCATGCTCCTTGCAATCGTGTTCGGTGCAATTTTCTTAACGGTGCTTGGTTCACTTTCAAGTTACATTCTCACTACGAACCGCGTACAGAATTCAGAACAGACTCAGATACGAGCCCTCGCCATTGCAGAAGCGGGGCTCGAGTACTACCGCTGGTTTCTTGCGCACTATCCTGGTGATCTCACGAACGGTACTGGTGTGGCAGGACCGTACGAGATTCCCTACGATGATCCTGAAGGAGGAGAGACTGGCACAATCTCACTGGATATTGTCGGCAACACCTCCTGCGGAGAAACAACCTCTATTGAGATTCGTTCCACAGGTACCGCCTACGGAAGTCCCTCTGCATCTCGCACGGTCTACACACGGTACGCACAGCCATCCGTCGCACAGTACTCATATGTATTGAACGATTCGGTATGGGCGGGTAGTGACCGTGTGATTAACGGTCCATACCACAGCAACGGCGGCATTCGTATGGACGGTACTGCAAATTCTTCGGTGACCAGTTCTCGCTCTACATGGAATTGTACGAGCAGTTACGGCTGTAGTCCTGCAAGTTCTAGTGCGTCCGGTGTGCTGGGAAATGGTCCGAACCAGGAACTCTGGAGCTGGCCCGTTCCGCAGGTAGACTTCGCTGGGATTGCTGCAGACTTTGGTTCCCTTAAAACACTCGCTCAATCTGACGGTATCTACTACACACGTTATAGTACGACGAATAATCCGAACGCTGCAGCATACTGGCGCGGGTATCATTTGATCTTTAACGCAGACGATACCGTGACGGTGCGTCGTGTGTCGGCAACCACGGAGCTGAATGTGACACCCGTAAATAGTGCCGATGACGATACAGATCGCGCACTTATTAACAACGAAACCTTTTACGAAACACGAAACATTCCTGCCGCATGCGGCCTTATCTTTGTAGAAGATCACGTATGGATTGAGGGCACCATCCCAAGCAAGGTGACGGTGGTTGCGGCAAATATTGTGAACGCCAACATCGCTCCGAATATTTATGTGAAGAATAACGTGCTCTACGAGGAGACGGACGGCACCGACGGTCTCACCGCAATTGCAGAACACAACGTACTCGTGACTCCAGACTCTCCAAGCACCATGACATTGAACGGCATCTTTATTGCACAAGGTGGTGCATTTGGTCGTAACTACTACGGCAGCTCCTACGATCCTCGCACGACACTCACCATTCTTGGAACCACCGTGTCAAATAAACGCACCGGTACAAAATGGTGTTTGAATGGCGGCTGTACCTCTTACGGCGGCTATGGCACGCGTATAGACTCCTATGACCGTAAGCTTGCGACTGACCCTCCTGCCTTCACCCCTATCGTGTCCACGGACTATGAGTTCGTAGAGTGGAGAGAGGAGTAGCCCCTGGTATACTGAGTCCCAATATGCTCGTCGTCGGTAACTGGAAGACGTACGTCCGTACCCGAGAGAAGGCGAAGAAACTGCTTGCGGTAGCGAAGCGTCTTGCCGTTGGACGGAAGATAAAGATAGTAATTGCTCCTCCTGCGCCGTACCTTGGCCTCTTTACCGGAAGCCGCGGCGGAGTCGCACTAGCCGCACAGGATGTATCAGAGAGCCTAGACTCTACGGAAACTGGGGAAATCCCTGCACCTCTTCTGAAGGAGATAGGTGTCACCTACGCCATCATTGGACACTCCGAGCGCCGAGCGCGTGGAGAGACGGACGCACAAATCCGAGAGAAGGTGCAACGAGCGCTCGTACACGGCATTACTCCTATCCTCTGCATCGGAGAGAGCGAGCGTGATGCAGATGCAAAGTATCTTGCACACCTTCGCACTCAAATCACTACTGCACTTTCTGGTATTCCTGCAAAAGATTTGTTGGACATCATCATTGCGTACGAACCTATCTGGGCGATAGGGAAGAGCGATGAAGATGCCATTCAACCTGCGGATCTTATGGAGACCGTGCTCTACATTCGCAAGGTGCTTGGTGATTTTATTCCGGGCAAGGGTGCCGGTCGTGTAAAAGTATTGTACGGCGGATCTACCGAACCAGAAAATGCCCGTGCACTTGCTGGTGGTGGTGGTGTGGATGGGTTCCTTGTGGGGCACGCCAGTGTAGACGCCGCAATGTTCTCTGGCATTGTAAAAGCACTTAAGTAATTTGTATGCGCTCACTTTCTGATATCCAAAACCTTAACGGGGTACGGGTGCTTGTACGTGCCGCACTCAATGTGCCGGTGGCACACGGAAAAGTCGTCAACAATTTCCGACTCCGGGGCGCACTCCCGACGATCAATTATCTTCGTGAAAAAGGCGCGAAAGTTATACTTATAAGTCACATCAGCCACAAGGAGACGCCTTCACTCGCACCGATGTGGGAGGCAATGAAAGAATTTATTCCTGATGTACAGTTTGTCGCTGACATTGTAGGGTCGGATGCACAACGCGCAGTCGCGGCGCTCACTCCAGGAAACGTGCTGATTCTTGAGAACCTCCGACAGGACGCACGTGAAGAGGGGAACGATGAAGAGTTTGCACGAGAACTTGCATCCCTTGGTGACATTTTTATACAAGACACCTTTGATGTGTGCCACCGCGAACATGCGTCTATCGTAGGCATTCCAAAGTTTCTTCCGTCATACGCAGGACTCTTGGTAGAAAAAGAAGTTACTGAACTTTCGCGTGCACTCAGTCCGGTCGCTCCTTCTCTTGCGGTCGTGGGTGGCGCAAAGTTTTCTACCAAAGAGCCCGTCCTTAAAAAACTTCTCGCCACATATGACCAGGTCTTTGTAGGCGGTGCACTCGCAAACGACTTCTTGAAACTCGCAGGCAACCCAGTCGGTGTCTCTCTTGTCTCAGGAGAACACGAAGAAGATATTAAAGAGCTTTTACAGAACGACCGTTTGGTTGTTCCCGTTGACGCCATTGTGGCGCCTAAGGGAGGCGCGCGTACGGAGGGTCGTGTGGCAGAACTTAGTGATGTAAAAGAAGACGAAGCAATACTTGACGTGGGGCCGAAGACCGTGGAGATGCTTGCGGAGATCGCAAAGAATTCTAAGTCGGTGCTTTGGAACGGCCCACTCGGAAACTACGAGAATGGATTTACGGATGGGACTGAAGGCGCTGCGCGTGCTATTGCAGGAAGCGGTGCACACTCCGTCGTCGGAGGAGGAGACACCATTGCCGCTATTGAATACCTCGGTATTGGGGAGCAATTCTCCTTTATTTCCACTGGAGGAGGCGCCATGCTTGATTTCCTTGCCGAAGGAACGCTCCCTGGCATTGAAGCCCTCAATTCATAATCGTTTTGGTACACTGGGGCTCACATGTTCTCTCTCCGTGAACCCCTTGGTGCCGAACTCCGCGACGTATTAAAAGAATACGACGACCTCTCAGCCCTTCTCCTTGCGGGACGTGGCATTACGTCATCTGAGGATGCAGAGGTATTTCTCTCTCCGTCGTATGACGCCCATATTCATGATCCGATGCTGATCAAGAATATGCCTGTGGCTGCCGCACGACTGGCGAAGGCGATAGAGACCAAGGAGAAGATTGCCGTCTGGAGTGACTACGACTGTGACGGCATTCCAGGTGGAGTGCTCCTCCACGACTTCTTGAAGAAAGCGAAGGCGAACTTCGTCAACTATATTCCGCACCGACACGATGAGGGGTATGGCGTGAACAAGATGGGATTAGAAAAACTCCGGAACGACGGGGTCTCACTCGTCGTCACCGTTGATTCGGGCATCGTAGACAATGAGGCAGTGGCATACGGCAATTCTCTCGGCCTTGAGATTATTGTGACTGACCATCATGAACCACAGGATGAACTTCCACCTGCACTTGCGGTGATTGATCCAAAACAAGAAGGAGAGACGTATCCGTTTCGTGAACTCTGTGGTGCCGGGCTCGCATGGAAGCTTGCGTGCGCGACACTCCAACGCGGGTGGAAAGGACGGGAAGAGATTCCCCCTGGATGGGAGAAGTGGCTTCTTGATATGGCTGGGCTCGCCACCATTGCCGACATGGTTCCACTCGTCGGAGAGAATCGTGTTATCGCACGCTACGGACTACTCGTGATGCGGAAGTCTCCCCGCCTTGGATTTCAGAAGCTCTGTCGTGTGGCACGAGTCAATCAACGCAGTATTACCGAAGACGATGTGGGTTTCATGATTGCGCCGCGCGTGAACGCAGCATCTCGCATGGGAAATCCCATGGATGCCTTTCGTTTGTTTACCACTGAGGATGAGGTAGAAGCAGATGAACTTGCAAAATTGCTTGAGAAGATTAACCGCAGTCGTCGTGCCATGGTCGGCAGTGTCACACGTGCAGTACACGAACGACTGTCTGAGCGCGAAACCATTCCCGACGTGATTGTCATGGGGGATCCTGAGTGGCGTCCGGGACTCCTCGGACTCGTCGCCAACAGTCTGGCGGAAGAATACTCACGGCCCGTATTCCTCTGGGGAAAGGAAGGGTCAGGAATCATCAAAGGGTCCTGCCGGGCTGGGCGAAAGAGCGTGAACGTGGTTGATCTTATGTCAGCCGCAGGAGATGTGCTTATTCAGTTTGGTGGACACTCACAGTCTGGTGGCTTCTCCGTGCGAGACGACGCGGTGTTCTTTCTTGAGGAGAACCTCTGTGCGGCGCTTGCAGCAGTGGAAGCAACCGCACGTCATGAATCCGTACTGGCGGACGCGGAACTTGCCCCAGATCATGCAACGCACGACCTCCTTCGTCGTCTTGAGCGATTTGCCCCATTCGGTATGGGGAACCCCAAGCCAGTCTTTGCACTTAGAAACGTAGAAATAGAAAGCGTCTCTTGGTTTGGAAAGTCAGGAGAGCATTTGAAGATTCGTATTGTCCGAGAATTTGGTACGCCACTTGAAGGAGTCTGCTTCTATGCGAAACGTGAGCTTGGTATCGGGACCGAGTTCGTCGCAACCGGAACCAAGGCACAAGTGCTCGGCTCTCTTGAGCTTGATCAATTTTCCCGTGGTCGCCCCGTGCGTCTTCGTCTCGTCTCCATAGTCTAGCCCCGTGCTACACTCCGCGCATGAAGTACATCGTGTACGCAGATGGGGGTTCACGAGGGAACCCTGGATCCGCAGGAGCAGGAGCGATTGTGCGCGATGAAAAAGGAATCGTGGTTTACACGGTCTCGGAGTTTCTTGGTCACACGACCAACAACGTTGCGGAATATACCGCGATATTGCGTGCACTTGAAGGCATCCAAGACATCGCAGGCTCACAGACTGCAGCAGTTGAGGTCAACATGGACAGCGAACTCGTCGTAAAGCAGATGAAAGGGGAGTACAAGATTAAGCATCCAAACCTAAAACCGCTTGCGGAAGCAGTAAAGAAACTCGTGCCTTCCTTTGCGTCTGTGTCGTTCTCCCACGTACGGCGCGAATACAACAAAGAAGCAGACGCGCTCGCCAACGCGGCGATGGACCGCGGAGCCTGACACCGCCATGCGAGATCGCTTGTTCTTTCTCGGCGCACTCAGTCTCCCTCTCGGCATTCTTCTCGGTTCTTTTACCTCCGCCTCTTTTCCTATAGCGCTCTTTATTGGACTTGTCGGTGTCGTAACCCTTTTGTTTACTGTCGTTCGCATTAGTTACGTATATACAGGTATCACACTCATCTTCTGCGCGATTGGATTCATGCGAATTGAACTCACACCCTTCACTATTCCAGACGAGTTTACGCCTCTTATAGACACCCAAGTCTCACTTCAAGGACGAGTGGTGTCAGACCCCGACCAGCGTGAGACGCATCAACGAGTCACGATTGAGGTGACACACGAAGGCGCATCTACAAAGGTTCTTGCGGTTGCCCCCCTGTATCCTTCCATCCGATACGGAGAGTCTGTCTATGTAGAGGGAAGACTAGTGTCCCCAGAATCGTTTGCGACCGATGGGGGACGCACCTTTAGATATGATCAGTTTCTCGCAAAAGACGGGATCTTTGCGCTTGTGGAACATGCGTCACTTGAAGTCACTGGAGGGAGAAGTGGAGTGTACGCACAGATGCGAGGAGTGCTGTCTGATGCACGTGCCTCGTTCGTCTCGTGGCTTGCCGCGGCGCTTCCTGAACCACACGCCTCTCTTGCGAGTGGTCTTATCACCGGCGGAAAGCAGGGTCTCGGAGATTCTCTGTTGGATATGTTTGTGGTGACTGGTCTTATTCATATCGTAGTGCTCTCTGGCTATAACGTCATGATTGTTGCAGAAGGAGTATTGCGTGCATTCTCAGTATTCCCACGAAAGATCGCGGTATGGGCCGCCGGCATTACCATGGCGCTCTTTGTCACTGCCGCAGGTGCAGGAGCTGCAAGTATTCGTGCAGGACTTATGGCGGGTATCGCACTCTTTGCGCGTGCGACGTATAGAACCTATGACGCACTTCGTGCACTTCTCGTCGCGGGAGTTGCCATGCTTCTTTTTAATCCTCTGCTTTTAGTACACGATCCTGGATTTCAGTTATCATTTATCGCAACCATTGGACTTATTCTTGGCACGCCGCTCATCACTCCTCTTCTTCGCTTCATTCGCCACCTCTTTCTCAGAGACATTGTCTCGGCAACCGTCGCTGCGCAAATCTCAGTGCTACCGCTCCTCCTCTATCAAAACGGTCTCTTTTCCCTCGTAGCACTTCCCACAAACGTGCTGGTGTTACCAGTGGTGCCACTCGCGATGGCAGCAGGGGCATTTGCGGGGCTCGGGGGAGCGCTTCTTCCTGCATTCGGGCCGCTTTTTGGCATTCCTGCCTACCTACTCCTCTCCTACATCATTACAGTGGTGGAATATGCCGCTGCGCTTCCATTTGCTGCAGTCTCTATTCCTGCATTTCCATTTATCGTGGTGATCCTTGCTTATGCAGGACTTGCATACGTGGTCTGGAAGTATCGCGGCCGTCTTACGCTGTCACCTTCTTCACGCGTGCATCAACGACTGTCCAGTTAACGTTTTCAAGAAACGCTTCTACATACGTTTTCTTTTGTGCAGGGACGTAGTCCACCATGTAGGCGTGTTCCCATAGATCAAGTACGAGAATGATTGGAAGTCCTGCAAGCTGTCCGAGCTCGTGATCATTCACAAATGCGGTGTGGAAACTGTTCGCGACTGGATCAAAGTACACGACCACCCATCCGATACCGCGAGTCCCAGCGACTTCTTTCACGTGCGCAATAAATCCATCCCAGCTGCCGTAGCGCGCGATTGCAAGGCTGTTGAGTGGACCCTCTGTGGCTACGTCGGTCGCACCACCTTCAAACTGTTCAAAGTAGTACTCATGCATACGCATGCCATCAAACTCAAATCCAAGACGACGACGCAATTCGTTAACGGTAAATGCATTCTTGTCTGCATCCTCATTCCGCAATCGGGCGATAGTATCAAGAATCAGGTTCATGTGCGTCACGTACCCTGCATAGAGCGCAAGGTGCACCTCAATTTGTTTTTCAGACAGTCCTTTAAGTTTCGGAAGGGCAAACGTGCGTGCGGTATAGGTCATATGCCCCAAGTATATAACTTCTTTTGATGGGCGCTTCGTGAGTATGATAGGGCATATGCTGACCCGTCGGACCATCGCCTGGAATGCGCTTCTCCTTCTCCTTGGAGTCATTGTTCTTTTTTCTATCCTCCTCGTACAGAAGGGAGTCTTGCGTGTCTCCTTTCTTGATGTGGGTCAGGGAGATGCCATCTTAGTGACTGGCCCCACTGGAGTGGAGATGCTCGTAGACGGGGGGAGAGACCGGTCCGTACTACGAGAGCTCCCGCGACAACTTGGAACATTAGATAGATCCGTGTCCATTGTAGTGGCCACTCATCCGGATGCCGATCACGTAGCGGGGCTCGCAGATGTATTTGAGCGCTACCAAGTCCGCTCGTATATTGAGTCTGGCGTCATACACGAAACCACAGTGACCGAACGGCTGTCCGCGGCGCTTGAAAAAGAAGAGGGTCTCACGCGCACCGTCGCACGGAGTGGTCAACGGTTGCATCTTGGGAGCGGTGCTTACGCAGACATTCTGTACCCTGATCGTGATGTGTCTCGCGTAGAATCAAATGCAGGCTCCATTATTATGCGCGTAGTATACGGCGACACGAGTTTCCTTCTTACCGGTGACGCCCCTTCTTCCATTGAAGGAATATTGGCAGCACAACACAACACCGCACTCCAGAGCGATGTCCTCAAGGCCGGACACCATGGTTCTAAGACCTCTACCAACGCGCTGTTTCTTTCTGTAGTCACTCCCTCCATCGTCGTTATTTCTGCAGGCCGAGATAATACGTACGGACATCCGCACGCCGAAGTGCTGGAACGTATACGCGGGGCCGGGGCACACATCCTCTCCACTGCCGAAGAGGGAACCATAGAGTTTGTGAGTGACGGAAGAACGGTCCGCCAGAAATGAAAAACGCCCCGTGTGGGGCGCGTTTCTTACTTCTTCAAAACTCCTGCCTTCTTAAGGGTGGCGTAGGCACCGTTCTTCTTGATGTGGCGTAGGCCCTTTACGGAGATGTCTACAAGGACTGACTTGCCGAGTTCCGCGACGTAAATACGGCGCTTCTGGAGGTTCGCCTTGCGACGTACCTTGCCGGTAGGGTTGAACTGGGTTGCACGGGTACGGTTAGAGTACCGTCCGCCAATCTGCGTGCTCTTTCCAGTGATTTCACATTCGCGTGCCATAGTCGCCGCATGCTAGCATGGCAGGAGCGTTTTATGCAAACTGACCTAGAAACCAGTATTTTCACCATAGTCGTGCTTATTTTCTCCATCATCATCCATGAGGTGGCCCATGGGTATGCGGCTAATTCCCTTGGGGACCCCACCGCAAAACTTTCGGGACGTCTCACCATGAATCCGCTGCCGCACATAGATCCGATTGGGTCGGTTCTCCTCCCCGGACTCCTGGTCCTTACAGGCGCAGGCATGCTTTTCGGCTGGGCAAAGCCAGTCCCATATAATCCGTACAACCTTAAGAGCCAGCGCTGGGGTGAAGCAGTGGTGGGTATCGCAGGAGTAGCGACCAACCTCCTCCTTGCCGTTCTCTTCTCTATTATTGCGAAGGTATCCTATGCGTCCGGCGCGCCTCTCTTTGGCGATCTCTCGGCGATTGTAGTGTACGTAAACCTCTTCTTGGGTCTCTTTAACCTCATTCCGTTCCCGCCACTTGATGGCTTTACCGTATTGCGTGGCATACTCCCTGGGCGCTACGCGATGTCTCTTCGCCACCTTGAAGAACGCTTCCTTGGAGGTGGCATGTTCAGCCTCCTCTTGTTCCTTATCGTCTTCTCCTACTTCTTCGTGCAGCCCTTTGCGCAGTTTGTCCTCAGCATCTTCCGATTCCTTTTATTCTAGGGTCTATACTTACCGGGTATTAGTCACTAATTACCCAACATGGAACTCACGGTGTTTCTCTCTAAAGTGTTCGGTCTCTACATGCTGATTGCGGGCATTGCGGTTCTCTTTAACCGTCGCCACATCATGGCGGGCGTCATGGCAATCGCTAAAGAGCGCTTTGCACAGATCATTGCGGGTACCGTCGCCCTCTTCTTCGGTCTTATTCTCGTCAATCTTCATAACGATTGGTCAACGCTTCCTGCAAGCCTTGTCTCTCTTGTCGGTTGGTTCGGGGTTGCGAAGGGTGTGTTCTACCTCTTCCTTCCAGAAGGGAAGATCACCAAGCTCATGCACATGCTTACGGAGCGTAACTGGTACACCATAGATGGGGTGATAGCGATTGTGATTGGTGTGTACCTCGCCGGCTTCGGCTACGGCTGGTTCTAAGTTCACAGCCCACACCTCTCCTCATATAAGAGGAATAAATAAGCGCTATACTGAAGGAGCATGAAGCTCCTTCAGTCGTGTGCGGTTCTCTTTCTTGTGGTGGCACTCGTCGTGCCGGACTCAGTCGTTGCTCAGGGATTCGGCGTTGGGGGAGTAGAGCCACTTACCGTTACCATAAATCCGCAGTATCCACGTCCCTATGACACGGTGACAATTACGCCGCGCAGTACTCTTATAGATCTTGCCGCTGCACGTGTAGTAGTTTCCGTAAACGGAGAAATCATTGAAGATGGCAGTGGTTCTCGTTCGGTGCAGACACGAGTTGGTGCCGCAGGAAGTCGTTCAGTGATTCGTGTCACTGCAACCGAGGCTTCCGGGCAAGTTTATGCGAAAGAATTGATTATCACTCCTGCGGATGTAGCACTTATTATTGATGCGGCATCTACCGCACATCCATTTTATGAAGGAGCGCTTCTTGTGGCGCCTGAAGGACGTGTGCGCGTGATTGCGATTCCGGATCTTCGCACGACCGCAGGCGCCACCATCCCGCCACAAAGTCTTGTGTACACGTGGAAGAGTGGTGACCGAATTCTTCTTGAGCACTCAGGTATCGGGCGCTCCGTGCTTGATGCGACCGCACCAGTCCGCCATCGTGACGCAAAAATTACCGTCACCGTCTCTGCCCAAGACAAGTCAGTCTCGGCAAGCGCAGTGACGACGGTGTCCCCAGTTGATCCATTCGTCCGCATCTACACTTCCTCTCCCCTTCTTGGTCCGTCGTTTGAAACCGCGCTTGGAGAGTCCGTCACTATGGAGGGGGAGGAAGACACCTTCCGTGCGGTGCCGTACTTCTTCCGTGCATATCCTGAGCTAGCATGGAGCGTAAACGGAGTGGCGGGGGAAAAGGAAGACAGTCTTACGGTCCGCATCACCGAGCCGGGTCGTGGTGCCGCACGTATAGAGGTGTCAGCACTGGGGGAGGGAATTCTCCAGAATGCACAGGCGTTCTTCACTTTGAACTTCGGCTCTGACGGAGGAACAGGTATATTTGGTCTATGATCTTCTCTCGCTCCACACTTCTCGTGCTGTTCGCCACCGTAGTTGTTATTGTGTTTCCGCAGGCAGTACTCGCTGCCGAGGGCTTCACTCCACTCACACAGATTCCTGGCATTGATACTATTGCGTCCTCGTCTGGTCTTCCTGAGTTTTTGAATAACATCTACCAGCTCTGTATCGGTGCGGCAGCCGTACTTGCGGTACTCCAGATTATGCGAGGCGGCATCATCTACATGATGGGAGACAGCATTACAGAGAAGAAAGAGGCGAAGGATCTTATTACCATGTCTATCGTCGGACTTCTTTTGGTGCTCTCTCCGGCAATTGTCTTCGGCATTATTGATCCTCGTATTTTGAATTTAAATGTGGGCTTCGACAAACTTAACCCGGGACAGGTCGGCAACACTGACCCTAACAGTCCTTTTGGACCGAACGGTACGATGGCCTCCGGTACCTGGGAGTCTAATCTTCCGGACGCACAGGAAGCGTGCCAGTCGCAAGGAGGAACCCCCACCGTACTTGATAACGGGAACGTGCGCTGTGATCAGGCCTCTGCACCAAGAGACCAGGCCTTTCCACACGGCCGCACCTCTATAGAAATGAATGAGGTGAGTGCCTGTCGTGCACAAAACGGTTGTACGGTAGAAGCGCTTGTTCGTAGTAACTACAATTGTTGGTGTTCAGGCTCTATCACTCTTGCCGAAGGGCAGTTCCACTCCGCTATTACGACCACTGGCATGGCAGAACATCCAAGCTGTGCGTATGTGCGCGTACAAAGTTACCCAACCCGTGAAGCCTGCCAGGCTGGCTTGCCTGCGATCCAGGACTACGTGCTTACCGGATCTAACAATTCCACGCTTAGGTTTGAGTGTTACTCCGGAACCAGCGCCGTCCTTGATGCGCGTGAGTGTTCCGCAACTGGCACACTAAGTCTATGAGTACCACTGCCCGTCGTATTCTTGTCATTGCAATCGCGGTCGCGGTAGTGATCGCTGTGCTCGGAGTCATCTGGATGTTTTTCTTCCGAGGTGGTCCTGAGCTGCAGGTGGGTGGGGGAGATCCTTTTGGTAACGCAGGTTCCGGAGACGCCGTTGGCACCAACGTCCCTGGCGTACTTGATTCCGGTATTGATTACTCTGGTGACGCGGGAACTCTTGTGGCTCCGCGTCTTGTTCGTATTACTGATGCCCCCGTCGCACTCGGTGTGGCAGCGATGTATATCCCCGAAGTACCTGCCGCAACGACGACTGACGGCGGTGTGACGCCCGCAGTTCCGCCAGACGTAGAGATTCGCTTTGTAGAGCGCCAGAGCGGTAACGTCTATGCGTATCGTGCGTACGCCCGCTCGCTCACACGTCTTTCAAATCAAACGGTTCCTGGGGTACACGAGGCAGTGTGGTTGTCTGACGGTTCTCTCACCTATCTTCGTTTTCTTACTGATACCTCTGGGACTGAGACACTCCAGACCTACGCACTCCCTGCGAATGGCGATGGTGGCTACTATCTAGAAGCAGGCATTACTGATCTTGCAGCAACGAGCAGCGCTGCCGTCATGTCGCTCGTCACGAGCTCTTCGGGCTCAATCGCCACGGTGGCAAACGCCGACGGCACCGAGCCGCGTACCGCATTCTCTTCTGCAATCACTGATCTTGCCGTTTCATTCTTCGGACGTGGGTATCTTGCGACGACCCGTGGCTCCGCAAGTTTGGATGGATACTCCTTCCTTGTATCAGAGGGGGGAACCACCTGGAGCCGTCTTGCAGGGCCGGTGCGTGGTATTGCCGCAATTGGAAGTCCTGGTGGCAAGACCGCGCTCGTTTCGTATGTTGATCGCGGCACGCTTATCACCAATCTCATAAACACCGACACGCGTGAGGTTACTCCACTTCCGGTCGCCACTCTTGCACAGAAGTGTGCCTTCTCTCCTGACAGCACGGCAGTCTATTGTGCAGTGCCGAAAAACACTAACGGCACCATCCCTGACGGGTGGTACCAAGGAGCTACCGCCTTTGATGATCGTATTTGGAAAGTAGATCTTGTCGCACGCATCACCACGCTCATGGTAGACCCTGGAGAAGTGGGGGACATGACGGTAGACGCGGTTGCGCTTTCAGTAGATCCTTCAAACGATATTCTTTCCTTCACAAACCGCACGGACGGCTCCCTCTGGGCCTACGACCTTTAGTCCGCGACAACGACAGGTGCGTTTCTAATTTTGCGTGAGATCAGAAGCTCCTGGAGAAGAGTGAAGAGGTTGCTCGTAATAAAGTAGAGGGCGATTGCACCTGAAGTGAAGGCGACAAACCCAATGATGAGGGGGAGCATGAAGCGCATCTGGAGTGCCATCGCACGGCCAAACTCTTCCTGCATGGTGGCTGGGGCAGAGCCGGTAGGCTTTGGAGGGACGGGAATCGCCACATAGGCGTGTGCGAACTGGGTAATCATGGCAATGACGGCAAGCGTGATGCTTGCACCTGCAACGGGGAGAAGGCCGAGGAACATCGTGGAGATTACCTCAGGTACTGGGACGAATGAGTAGAGGAGCGGGACGGCAACCTGAGAGAGGGATTCGTTCTGGAACACCCAGAAGAGGGCGATGAGCACTGGGATCTGTATCAAAATAGCGAGAAGGCTCGCAAAGGGCTTTACGTTGTACTTCTTATAGAGCGCAAACATCTCCTTTGCCTGCGTCTCCTTGTCATCCTTGTACTTCTCACGGAGCTCCTTGAACTCAGGCTCAATGGCCTTCATGGCCTTCTGGGTGCGGATGGCGGCGACCGTAAGAGGGAGGGTGATGACCTTCACCACGAGTGTGACTGCCACCACCGCAAGACCCGCGTCTCCTCCAGGCAAGACGCCCGTGAGGTACACAAGAAGGTTGTATATAGGAACGTAAAGAACGTCGTGGAAGAAGCCGATCATAGTGAGTGGATTCTACGTGTGAAGTGCCCTTGTTAGCAAGGAGGACAATTCGTGTGAAAGATCTTTAAAGGACAAAGAAGGTGCCCCGGTACGGGCATAAACCACGAGTGCGAAGTCCGGGGAGCACCAAGGTTTCATGACCGATAGGATCCGACGCTTCAAAAGGTGCCGGGAGACCGAGAGTCTAGCCACTTTCTTAGGGACAACAACAGCACAGCCCCCGTGCCCTGGGGCGGCGGGGGCCAGTGTAAGAGAGAAATGCGTACTCGCAGCACGTGCCCCGGCAGTAGGGAAGGTCCTGCGGGTGAGGCGCATGCGGCGTGGCAGCATGTCCTATTTCTTTGGCTTAGAAACGGTAAGGGCAGCGCGTCCTTTACGGCGGCGGGCAGCGATTACACGCTTACCACCGACGGTAGAAGTGCGGGCACGGAAGCCGTGCGTCTTTGCGCGCTTCCTCTTTTTTGGCTGATAGGTTCGCTTTGGCATGATTTCGTGTCGTCGTTAGATGTCCACAGGATACTAACAGTTTCCCCACTGCGAGGCAAGAATTGGCAGGGGGTGGAATGCGCGTATACTACACCAACTATGAATAAGTACGACTCGCGTGAACTTTGGGAACATGTGCTCTCGCAGGTCGAACTTTCAATCTCTCCAGCAAACTTCAATACCTGGTTTCGTGAAAGCTCTATCGTAAAGATAGAAGACGGTATTGTGTACATCGGCGTGCCAAGTCAGTTCTTCCGGGACTGGTACCTAAAGAAATTCCACCCGCTTCTCCTCAAGATTATCCGCGGCGTGTCCTACGAGTTCCGCAATATTGAGTACATGATCGTGAAAGATGCGTCTCGCAAGCCTCGTACCGAGCGCAGACGTGAGCCAAGTATGGAAATGCCGCTTGATGAGTTCTACATCAACAAGAGCGACAACCTAAACCCAAAATATACGTTTGACACGTTCGTTGTCGGTTCCTTTAACGAGCTTGCGTACGCGGCAGCACAAGCAATTCTTGCCCGGCCCGGCATTACCTACAACCCACTCTTCATTTATGGAGACACGGGAAGAGGGAAGACGCACTTGATCCAAGCAATTGGGAACCAGTTCAAGAAACTGTATCCAAATCGCAAGGTTTTTTATCTCACCTCCGAGCGTTTCTCTGTGGATTACACCGATTCTATCGGCAGCGGGTCTGCGAATCGCTTCAAAGAGAAGTACCGTCAGTATGATTTGCTCATCATGGACGATGTACAGTTCCTTGCGAAGAAAGAAAAAACCCAGGAAGAGCTTTTCCACCTCTTTAACTCGCTCCACGACAACAACAAGCAGATTATTTTCTCCTCAGATCGTTCTCCACAGTCTATTCCTGACATTGCAGACCGCGTGCGTGGCCGTTTGTCCTCTGGAATGACGGTAGATATTGGTGAACCGGATACGGAGAGCCGTATGTCTATTGTGCGCCGTAAGGCGGCAGCGAACGGGGTTACTTTGGGTGAGGATGTCATTGAATATGTGGCCACCTCAGTCTCTGGGTCTATCCGTGAGCTTGAGGGAGTCATAAATAGCGTGGTCTGCCACACTCAGGTGAAGGGAGTTCCTCCCGATCTTGCAGAGGTACGCCAGTCCCTACGCGCCTTTTCACGGCCTACTAAGACGGTTTCTGTGAAGCACGTGGTCTCTAAGGTGGCTGAGTTCTATGGCATAGATGAAGAAAGCATCTATGAGAAGACTCGCCGTAGGGAAGTGGTCCGTCCTCGCCAGGTAATCATGTATTTGCTCCGTGAGGACTTCTCTGTGTCCTACCCAACCATCGGTTCTAAGCTTGGAGGTCGTGATCACACCACCGTCATTCACTCCTGTGAGAAGGTGAAGCGTGAAATTGTGGATGATGCGGATCTTGCAAAAGAGATTCAGGACATCCGCGGATTGTTGGTATAGTTGTTGATAAGGGTATGGAAAAGTCACAGATAGTCATGTGGGTAAAGAACGGACAACCTCGGGTTCGTAGTGTACGAAGAAAAAATTCCCGCGTGATATCCGCATGTCGTGGCACGTTCTCCACAGCTTCTCAGTTCATCTCATGTCAGAACAGCTCGTACTTGCTTCGTGATTTTCGTTTTCCACGTATCGACAAGACTAATAAGTAATTATGATTATTAATTTAAATAAAAAAGAATTCAGAGATGTGGTGGGGATTGTATCTCGCTTTGCAGATAAGAGATCTTCTACACTTCCCACTCTTTCTGGCATCGCACTCATTGCAGGAGATGAGGGAATTAAAGTTCGCGCCACTAATCTTGAGACGGGAGTCGATATGTTTGTAGAGGGAACGATTAAAACTCCCGGCGCAATCGTTATCCCATCTTCTGTGCTTCGTGATATCTCTTCCTCCTTTTCTGATTCAGGTCAGGTGACTATTGAACACTCTGGGGATACCGCGATTATTACCGCTGGAACCGCAAAGAGTACAGTGAAGACACTTCCATTTGATGATTTTCCTTCTCTACCACTTCCAGAGAACCCAAAGACTACTTTCCGCATCCCTGGCGCGTCTCTCGTGTCCTTGATCAACACAGTCGCGTCCTGTGCCTCTACTTCCACTATTCGTCCTGAACTTGCTGCAGTACTCCTTTCTTCTGAGGGAGGACAGGTGAAGGCAGTAGCAACAGACTCTTTCCGTCTTGCAGAGAAGAAAATCTCTATTAAAGAGAAGATGAATAACTTCTCCATTCTTATTCCTGCACGTAATGCACTAGATCTTGCGCAGACTATTCCTGATACGGATGTAGAGGTACGAGTAGATGAGCACCAGTGTGCGGTTGTGTGGGGCAAGAATACGCTCACCACGCGCCTCGTAGCAGCTGCATACCCTGATTACACCCAGATCATCCCCAAGTCCTTCACCTCAGAGGCCACAGTGCTTCGTAAGGACTTTGAGGGGGCTTTGAAACGCACTGCAGTTTTCTCCGACTCCTTCCAGAAGGTGCGTCTTGGGTTTGATGTGAAGGGGAAAAAGCTCGCCCTTTCTGCACATAATGCAGATGTAGGGGAGGCGGTAGAGCCGCTTGCTTCCTCTCTTACTGGGGATTCTCTTGAGCTGTCCTTTAACTTCCGCTACCTTCAGACCCCACTTCCTTTGTTTACCTCAGAGAGTATTACGTTGTCTGCGGGAGGTATTGGCCGCCCGCTCGTCATTAAGGGTGTGGGAGATCAGTCGTTCTTGTATTTGGTAATGCCGATGAATCAGTAGTGTGGGTATGGAATGGGTTAATAAAAACAACGGGATACTCACCTTTCTAGGGCTCGTGCTTAGTGCAGCCACCTTTTTTCTAGCAGAGAATAAATCACTAGTTTTGGTAGTGATAGGAGTAACAATTGTCGCCGTGTTTGTGTCCCATAAAATCCACAGGCACAGAGCCACTAATTTTAATGACGTACGAGAGAAGGCAAAGATACTTTTTATTGACGATAAAGAGTGCCAGATTGTTACAAACTTGCGCAGAAATAACTTTGAAGTACGAAAAATAGATGACGTCACCTCTCCTGCGCTAGACACGGACGTGCAATGGGCTAATACAATATTTGTAGACTACAAAGACGTAGGCAAGAAACTGTTTGGGAAAAAGGAAGGACTTGGGCTTATTACCGAACTCAAGAGAACTTACGGAGAAACGAAACGCTATGTTATTTACTCGTCAGCTCAAGACTTCGATGGGCTCGTAGAGTTTCCATACATAAGAAAGAACGCATCATATGACGAGTTTATTTCTCTCATTACGGAAGAGGTCAGCAGGCTATGATCTACATTGGGGCCACGAACAAAGATGGAGAGAGAATATTTAGTACGTTTCCAGAAAGTTTTGTGAGCCCATCAACCCCCTCCTCTCACGTAGGAGGCCAGAGGTACTTGCGCCAGGCGGCGGCGTTTGGGAGCTACGAGATCCTTCTGCAGGAAGAGCCACGAATTTCTAACAGCAACAAAGTATTCAATGCTTTTGTGCAATTAACAGAACAAACACTTGCAGCCGCAGTCCATAATCTCTCAGCAAAAGCGCTGGAACTTTCTGATGACTATCTACACAACATTGTTAAAATTCACGGTAATCAGAAAAGTATTGTGGAGCGCTGTGTCGCCAGTGCAGAAGGTCAGCCAACGTATGCAGATTTTGAAAATACGGTCAGAGAGTACGTACAAACACATCCGCAAGAAACCGCGACAGACCTCTGTGCTCTTTCCAACGAGATCAGGCTCGTTGACTACCACATTGGCGGCTACAACCTTCTGAGAGGTGCACACACACGTACGTCAGTTAGAGAGGTTAATCTTAAGAAATTTTTACTTGGACTGTCGCACCTATTCTTCCAGCAGCTTTCTAAGAATAGAATCATGCTCAGCCTACACAATGTAGATGAACACATGTTGTGCGCTTTTGACTATGAAACATTCAACGTGGCCATGCACGGCTTTTTGGAAAATACTACCAAATACGCGAAGCCCTACTCAAAAATAAGCGTCTTTACGAAAAGCGGCAGTGGCGACTTAGTGTTTGAGATGCAAAGTATTCGTATAGAAAAAAATGAAACCAACATAATTTTAGAAAGAGGTGAATATGGGAAAAACGTTCCGGATGACTTGCGCGGCAGCGGTATTGGTATGTATCAGCTAAAAAAAGCTTTAGACGTAAGCGGAATTCAATTTGGAGTGTTTCCTGACCACACAACTCAGGAGTATGTAGACAAGGTGCCTTACACCCCCAACACCTTTGTGTTTACGTTTCCTAAATATAGATTAGGAACCGAATTACCTTAGTTTTCATCCTCCTCAACCTCCGGCAATGCCGCGTTAAGCGCCCCGATCGGATACTCCCAGTGAGAATACTGCGCGTCTCTCTTTGAATTACCACCTCCGAGTGGGTTGTCTTTGTTTACCCAGTGGAGAATATCGTGCACGCCATCATCTCCTATATACATACCGCGAAGGGCAGGAGGAGCGTTCTCGGGAATGCCGCGTGGCTCACCAAAGAACTCTTTAGGGCGCTTGGTAAGGGCAATGTCCATGAACGCACGCCACATAGGAGCAACGACATAGCCGGCAGTCTCGTGCACCATTGGTGTGTTGTCGTTATTTCCGGCCCACACACCTACTACGATTGAAGGCGTGTATCCCACGGTCCAGGTATCACGGTATTCGTTGGTGGTACCGGTCTTTGCGGCCACATCAAAGCCAGGAATGTTAAACGGGTTGTTTGGCTGGTATGCAGGGAAGCGGGCTTCGTTATTAGAAAGCATTGAAGAGATGTCGCGTGCCACACCTGCATCAAGCACCTGCTCACCAAGTGGAGGAGTGTATTCCTCAAGCACCGTGCCCTTGTTGTCGGTGACCTTTAGGACGGAGACGGCAGGGACGCGCACACCGTTGTTCGCAAACACGCCGTACGCGCTCGTAAGCTCAAGCAGCTTCACTTCTCCGGCACCAAGCGCAAGAGAGAGACCATAGGCATCTGCATTTCCAAGCGTTGAAATACCCATCTGGCTTGCAAGCGCGATCGTCTCGTTAATGCCGGCAAGATAGAGCACTTTTACTGCAGGGATGTTTATAGACTGTGCGAGTGCAGACGTGAAGGTCATCGGGCCACGGAACTTGTTGTCGTAGTTTCCTGGGGCATAGCATGGGTAGACGGCATTGTAGTTATCGGCTGCGCTACAGGCAGTAGAGAACTGGGTAGGGAGATCAAAAATGATTGTGCTCGGGGTATAGCCCTTTAGAAGTGCCGTAGCGTATGCAAATGGTTTAAAGGAAGAACCCGGCTGCCGATTCGCAATTGTTGCGTTATAGCTTCCATCAATCTCTTGGTTGAAGTAGTCACGAGACCCGACCATGGAGAGGATCTCTCCCGTCTTTGGATCAAGAGAGACAAGGGCTGCGTTGCTTGCATTGAACTTCGCCTCGTTCTCTGTTGCATAGTCGTACACAATCTTCTCTGCCTCGTGCTGAAGCTCTGCATCAATCGTCGTGATGACCGAAAGACCTTCTTCAACAACTGCAGGACCATACTTCTCTTCAAGGTACTCACGGACATAGAAGACGAAGTGGGGCGCAATGATTGAAGAGTTTGGCTGCGGACTAAACGTCACTACCTCAGCAAGTGCGGCCTGGTATTCCTCCTCCGTGAGATAGCCCACCTTCTTCATACGCTCAAGCACCAAGTTCTTTCGTGTCTCAAGCCCTTCGCGGTTGTTTCCGTATGGTGAGTAGCGAGTAGGGGACTGCGGAAGTGCCGCCAGGTATGCAGCCTCACCAGTAGTGAGATCCTTAGATGCTTTCCCGAAGAAGGCACGACTTGCAGACTCTACGCCGTAGAGGGTGCCGCCGAACGGTGCATTATTCAAATAGAGTTCAAGAATCTCATCCTTGGTGAAGCGCTGCTCAAGCTTAAGCGCAAGCACCAGCTCGTGCACCTTGCGAGGGATGCTTTTCTCACCCGTGAGGAGGGTCATTTTCACCACCTGCTGTGTAATCGTGGATCCTCCCTGACTAAAAGAGCCCGTAGAGAGGTTCACCAAGACCGCACGAAGGAACGACATGGGACGCACACCAATGTGGCTGTAGAACTGATCGTCTTCAATGGCGATCACCGCCTCCTGCACGTTCTTAGACATACTTTCAAGCGGCACGATGTTACGACGCACGTCAGTATTAAGGTCGTAGAGCACGGTCTCACCCGTACGGTCATAGATCTTCGTGGACTGCTCTACCTTTCTATAGGAAAGGGAATTGAGATCTGGCACCGGGGTAAGTGCAATAAAGATGAGAAAGAGGCCTCCTATAAGAAGGCCGATGCCAAGCGCGACTGAAAGACGCTCGGTAATAGGGTGCAGTTTCTTCCTGCGTCGCATGAGAAGAATGCTACCACGGAAACGAAAAAGCCCGCGAGCTGCGGGCTTTCATGAGGTGATTAGAAAGATTCTTCCTCGTCTTCTGCTGCAAGATCCTCGTCGAGGTCGTCATCTTCTAGGTCCTCGTCCATGTCTTCATCAGGCACGTCAAGAACATCATCATCCTTCATTGAGTCGTCGTCCATGCGTCTGTAAATTAATCTTCGTATGCCCCGCGCCGCGGAGTGCCTCTATTTGACCAGAACGTGCCCGACCTCGCAACAGGGGAACAACGCCTACTGGGGAAAACGACCAGAGAGGGCGGTAATCCCTATCGCAATCGCATCCAGCTCATCGTCCAAGCGCTTCTTTTCGGGAAGCTTTATAAGGAGAGGGATCATACGAGCAAGGGCTTTCTTGTCTGCGGCACCATGCCCAGTCACTGCAAGCTTAATGGTGCCCGGCGCAAACTCTACGATAGGCAGGGCAGCAGCGCCTGCAACCGCAAGAATGGCACCTCGTGCTTCGGCCACCATAAGTGCAGACTTCTTATTTACGCTGAAGAACAGTTTCTCAAGTGCCAGCACTTCAGGAGCATACTTCTCAATTGATTCTTCAACGGCCGTGCGTACCGCAGCCAAGCGCGCTTCATGCGCTCCTTTGGGTGGCGTTACACAGTCACTCCACACCAATATCGGCTTACTCGCGGTCCCCTCAAGAATCGCAATGCCCAGGCGATCGTACCCTGGATCAATCGCCAGTATTCTCATAGCCTTCGGCGTTGGTGAACACTTCTTGCACGTCGTCCTGTTCGTCTAGTATGGAAAGAATCTCTCCGAGTCTCGTCTCGTCATCACCTGCAACCGGCATCTTAGGATCGTTCGAAAGATAGCGACCATCAGGAGTTTTCGTAAATGCCCACGCGGCGCTTCCTGGCGTACCAAGCTCGTACCCATTCTTAGAAAGAATGTGTTTGATCTCCTGTGTGGTGCGGTTCTTGCTGTCAGTTACGGCGACCGCAATGATGGCAATACCACCAGGACCATAAAACTCATACGCGACCTGCTCCAGCTCGCCGCCATCTTTGCTGGCTCCTTTGGTAACGGCGCGATCAATGTTGTCTCTCGGCATATTCGCTGCCTTCGCGCGCATAATGATTGCCGCAAGAGTAGGAGAAGAGATATTGCCCCCCACTTTCTTAGACTCAAGTGCGAGCTCACGAGCAAAGCGAGAAAAGACGCGACTACGTGCCGCATCAGTCACTGCTTTGGCACGCTTTATCTGTGCCCACTTACTGTGTCCTGCCATACGGCCTACTATAGCAAAACCTTTAGCTTCCCGTGCTACGCTTCTGGCATGACGAACGAACGTCCTGAGTTTCCGGAAGCGAGCGGCAATATGCCACACACTGACCTCAGCACGTTTGAGGGATTCTCCCAACTGTCGTCCGCACAACAAGCAATGCTACGGACGCTACAAGAAACAGATCAGCGTCCAGTGAACTGCCACCTCGCGGTGTTCTATCTAGAGCAAGGTGCGGTGACACCCGGCGATGAAAAAAGGTACAAAGAACTGCGAGAATTCCAACTCCAGGGGTATGAAATTTCTAAGGATCCGACACTGGCCGCACTTACCACACAAATCACGAAGACCGGGTTCCCATGCATTGTGGCACCAAGTGTGATGTATGACGCGACGAAACCCCCTGAACCCATGCATTCGTTCGTGGCGTTTAGAAACCCACAAGGCGAGATTGTGCTCTGGGAAAAGTCAGGATTTGACGGAGCATACCAAACGAGAACACTCCCAACAGTGTATGCCGCATATCAATCAGGCGTTGATCAGGTGTTTTGGCGCACTAGAAAACTTAAGACGCGCTAGCGAGATACGCCCTTCCTTTCTCGGTCAGCATGCGTCCACGAGGAGAGCGTTCAATATAGCCAAGACGAAGGAGATACGGCTCGTACACATTCTCTAGGGTGTCCGGGTCTTCATGGAGCGCAGACGCGAGCGCACGAATACCCGCAGGTCCTCCTTTGAATCCAGTCGCAAGTGTCTCTAGATAGCGCTTGTCGTCCTTAGTAAGCCCAAGCTCATCAATGCCGAACATCTGGCAAGCAAGGTCACATACTTCAGGAGTGATGTCTTTCTCGTGCACTTCTGCGTAGTCACGGACGCGCTTGAGAAGTGCGTTTGCGACACGTGGTGTAGCACGACTGCGGCTCGCAATCTTTTCTACCACTGCATCAGACGCAGAGAGGTTAAGCACACGAAGGGAGCGCTTAATGATGGAGCGAAGGTCTTCATCAGAATAAAAATCTAGCTGATACACACCGCCGCCGAAGCGAGAACGAAGTGGGCCAGAAATATGTGAGACGCGCGTGGTCGCGCCCACTAGTGTGAATCGAGGGAGGGGAAGTTCAACGGTACGTGCAGACGGCCCCTTACCAAGCACGATGTCCAGGGTCCCTGATTCAAGTGCAGGGTACAAAAGTTCTTCCACCTTGTTTCCCAGTTGATGAATCTCATCTATGAAAAGAATAGAGCCAGGTTCAAGGTTGGTGAGAATAGCCGCAAGATCTCCGGCGCGTTCAATCGCCACTCCTGAAGTGCTACGAATCGGTGCTTCAAGCGTGAGCGCGACCAAATGTGCGAGCGTTGTCTTTCCCACTCCCGGTGGTCCATAGAACAAAAGGTGTTCGGGCATGTCACCCCGCTTCTTTGCGGCGTCCAACACCACCTTCACGTTCGCTTTTACGTGTCCCTGACCCTCATATTCGTCCCAAATAGTAGGACGAAGTGCGGCATCAAGCGCCTGATCACGGACGACCTCTTCTTTGATGGGTTCTGGGGGGGTACTTGACATAAAAGGGAGGGTATGCTAGGATACCATTATACCTCAGTGAGTTTGAGGTCGGAACCTTCGGGTTCTTTTTCTTTGAATTGAATCGTGCGTACCACCCTCTAGGCAAGGTCTGACGGCTTAGGGCGTCTCCCCAAGGATCTTCTGGTATCCACCTCGTTGTGGAAGCACTGGAAGTCTCCTCAGGCGTTTCGTTCACTTTCTCTTTATTGAGAAGGAGTGCCTGGAGGGTAGTGCACATGATTCTCCACCAACCGCCTATGGGGCGGTTTTTCTATTGTGGCAGATCTACGACACGACGAAGCTCTTCAATCGTCGTCTTTCCTTCAAGTACTTTCAAAATGCCGTCCTGCGCAAGAGTAGGGAAGCCCTGACGAAGTACATGCTTGGCGATGTCACCTTCTGATGGATTGGTGCGTAGGAACTCACCAAGCTCTTCGTCCATGAAGATGGCTTCGTGTATTCCCATACGTCCTTTATAGCCACAGCTCCCTTCTAATTCCGGCACGGCGACGAAAACAGAGTCCAAACACTCACGAAGAAGTGAGCGAACGATGAGTGTGGAGAGCACCTTCTCCATCATTTTCTTTTCTTCACCTGTCGCAG
>JBBTSU010000011.1:0-13129 GCA_038078715.1 Patescibacteria group bacterium | reverse complement strand
CAGCCTCTCAGCTCCCCTAAACGTCGTAGCCTTGGTGAGCCATTACCTCACCAACTAGCTGATATTGCGCAGGCCGCTCCCGAAGCGATAAATCTTTACACTTTCGTGACCATCTGGAATTACCCCGTCTTTCGACGAGCTATGCCAGACTTCGGGGGGAGTACCTACGTGTTACTACCTCGTCTGCCGGTTACCTTGCGGTCCCCTTGACTTGCATGCCTTATCCACGCCGCCAGCATTCATCCTGAGCTAGGATCAAACTCTCATTAAGAATAGGCGGAACACAAGAATTCTCTTGTTTCCTTTCCTTACCTTTTGCTCTAGTGATTATACTAGGTTTATTCAGTTTTCAACGAGCGCAAAAATGCCCCCTCCCTTTCTTGGGAAAAGAAGGGAGCAGTCGTCCGATAGTACAGGAGTACCCTACCCCCGTCAAGCGCTATAAAAGCCTGTGGATACTGGGTATAATGGGGATATTGTTCAGTGCGAGCCCGGCACAAAGAACCTTGAGTATGCATGCGTAAATCGGGAATTATCTTATACATTTTTGTTGCACAAACCTATGAGAAGCGTACAATACTTGAAGCCGTCACACCTTGGCCTATGCGCCTAACGCTACCAAAGCGCGAGTATGTTGTTGTATCAGTGGGAGGGTCTTTAATAGTCCCCGACCAGATTGATGCAGATTTCCTATTTCGTTTTCGTGAGCTCATCTTGCGCAAGGTTAAGAAAGGTTTGAACTTCTACATCGTCACTGGCGGAGGTAAACTCGCACGCCGCTACCAGGATGCTGCCAAAGCATCCCGCGGAGATCTCACCAGCGAAGACGCTGACTGGATGGGTATCCACGCAACTCGTTTGAATGCGCATTTGTTCCGTACGCTTTTCTCTGAGCATGCTCGTGACCGCATCGTGAAAGACCCGACGAAGGCACTCAACCCACGCAACCCAATCATCATTGGATCTGGATGGAAGCCAGGATGGTCTACCGACTATTGTTCGGTACTTGCGGCAAAGAAGATTGGCGCCAAGCGCATGGTGAACCTCTCTAACATTGACTACGTGTACGAAAAGGATCCTCGTACCAATCCAGAAGCCAAGAAATTTGAGAAGATTTCATGGAGCGAGTTCCGTGCACTTATTCCGAAGGAGTGGGACCCAGGCCTCTCTTCCCCATTTGACCCTATCGCGGCAAAAGAAGCAGAAGCAATGAAGCTTGAAGTCGCGATTATGAACGGCGCGCACCTCGAGGAGTTTGAAAAGTATCTCTCCGGAGAGACGTTTGCTGGTACGACTATTTCTTAATCAGTTTTTTGCGCCCTTCGCTGGTACGCGAGGATAAGCCATTGAAGCCCCACCACAAAACTGCCAACCGCCGCAAACCAGAGCGCGAGTGTCGCATATGCCCCTGCCATCACCAGAAGTCCCACACCTGTGGGGATGCTTGACGACAACGGTGGCTTTTCCTTTGCAAAGAGCATCGGCATAAGCGTAAAGCAGAATAGTATCTGAACGAGAAAGAGTACGTAGTCCTGCCACATAGTTAGCAGTCGTCTCCTATTTCTTTAATCATTCGGTCTACTTCGTTATACAACTCCTTGGGCGTCCCTTCGTTCAGGATTTTGTAATCCGCCATATTCATCACCCCAAACACATTCATATCCCAGGGCTCAGTAGATGCCATCTCTCTATCTTCTTCGTGTACGAACTGTTCAAAAGTAAGGTTGTCAGTTGAAGAACCCCGACCAATAACACGCTCAAAACGAAGTTTCTTATCCGCATCAACTGCGACAATTTTTGCTCCAAGTGCCTTCAAGAACTCCGCTTCCCCCACCGTACGGATAGATTCAATGATCACGTGTTCTTTGCAGTCTTTGGCGCGTGCATGAAGCGATTCCACCACGTGTGCAGGGTGGTATTTCTGACGCATCTCGTTTGCGACCAAACGAAGGGTCGTGCGATCTTCAGGAAGTCCGCGCTGACGAATTTCTTCTAGCAAAAACTCACGAACAGAGTAGTGCGTAAATCCCTTGTGTTTTACTAAGTAGTCAACGACTGCTCCCTTCCCTGCGCCAATGGTACCTGTGATTCCTAATATCATGCGTTAGGTTTTCCTTTAAACAACTTGGCGAGTGGAATGAGGAGTGGTGCAGAACGTGCAATAGAAGAGAAGGTGCCTATCACGACTCCGATAAGGATCACGAGTGCAAAATCACGGGTGACTTCTGGACCAGCAAAGATGATCGCAAGGAGGGCGAGCACCACGGTAAGCGAGGTATTGATAGAACGACCAATAGTCTCATCAATAGACTTCCCAATCGTAATCTCAAACTCTTCGTCTATATCTTGTTCCGTGTTCCGACGAAGATGCTCACGAATACGGTCAAAGATCACGATCACATCGTTAACCACGTATCCAAGGAGCGCGAGAAGTGCGACCACAAAGAGCACATCTACCTGTGCACCGGTGTAGTGCGTCCAGGCAGCATAGAAGCCAACTGGAACAATGATGTCTATGATAAGCATGGCGACCACGACAATACCGTAGCCCCAAGATGGTACTGGCTTAGAGACTCGACGAAATGCCCAGGCAATGTAGAGCATGATCGTCACGATGACGGCAAGCATTGCCCAGAGTGCTTTCGTCGCGAGCTCGGCTCCCATAGAAGGTCCAATAGAGTTTGCGCGAAGCACGGTCATAGCGCGTACACCATTATCCGAAAGAATCCCCACTACCGCTTCCTGTTCCTGTGGCGTCATGGTGCGCGTGCGAAGGGCGACTCCCTGCTCCCCACTCTCTCGAAGAGAGATTGCGCCAAATGGAATGGCAGTGATTTCTCCCTTAAGTACGTCTAGGTTCGGACGCTCAGTCTCATACTGTACTTCCACCAAGGTACCTCCTGTGAAATCAATGGAAAGCGGAAGACCAAAAAATACAATTGAAGCTACTGCGGCAGCAAGAATAATGCCGGTGAGCCAAAAGAAGAACGCGCGGTGTTTAATGACCAACATACTCTAGAATGTAAGGCCACTACCAGTAAGGAATTTCCATGCACCTCCTCCCTTCTCGGGAAGAAGAGCAACGAGGAAGACGCGAGAAATGGAAACTGCGGAAATGAGTGAGATGATCACACCGAGACCAAACACGAGTGCAAAACCCTTCACGATAGACGTGCCGAGCCAGAAGAGAATGATGGAAGAGATGAGCATGGTGAGGTGTCCGTCACGAATGGCTGGCCATGCACGCCCGAATCCAATCTTCACCGCCTCAAGCGGCCCTTTGCCACTACGAAGCTCCTCTTTCATGCGCTCAAAGATGAGCACGTTTGCGTCCACCGCCATACCAATAGAGATGATGAGCGCCGCGATACCTGACGCGGTAAGCGTCACTGGCACAAACTTAATGAGTGCGATCGTCGCAAGTACATAAATAATAAGCGCGACGACAGATACGAGACCTGGAAGACGGTACCAGGCAATCATAAATAGAGAAACAAAGATGAATCCGACAAGCGCCGCATCAAGCCCTGCCTGGTAGGAACCAGCCCCGAGTGTAGGGCCAACCGTATTACTTGAAACAAGTTCAATAGGCACTGGAAGCGCACCGAAGTTTAGATTCTGCACCAAGTCACGTCCCTCTTCTGGAGTGAACTGGCCGGTGATGGTTGCTATCCCGCCTGCAATTGCTTCACGAATAACTGGTGTTGAAATCGCACTTCCATCTAGGAAGATGGCAAGGGTCTCTCCCACGTTCTCACGAGTGATCTGCTCAAAGAGTGCAGATCCTTCTTCATTAAAGTTGAGCACGACGATTGGTTCGTTGGCGAGGGTGCCGCCTGATGCAGAACCAAACTGAAGCTCTGCCGTCTTCAAGTAACGACCCGTGAGCCCCGTATCAATAAAGGTAGGGACACCATCCTCCCCTATCGGACCTGCGAGTTTAAACTCAAGTACTGGCGTCTTCCCAATAGAGTCAACTGCAGCGGCCACGTCAGTGACCCCTGGAAGCTCAACCAAAAGTCGTTCCTCCACTGCCCCCGCAACTGCACTAGAGCGCTCAAGCTGCACGAGTGGTTCTGCCACTCCAAAGATGTTCACACGGCGTTCAATGACATCACGGAGTGATTCAAGGGCACCCGGTACATCTGTGGTGACCGCGGTTGTGTCGGCACGGTAAATAAGTTCTGTGCCGCCAGCAAGATCAAGACCAAGACGGACTGGGAAGGAGGTCTCTGGGCCATTCGTGCCGAGAGCGAACCATCCGATTGCTCCAGAGATAAGGAGGATGGCAAATGCCGTAGCGAAGCGCATAGACGGTAGTGTACGACCTCTCTGCACCTATGCCAACTCCCCCCGAGACTTGAGGAGAAGCACCGTATTCTTGAATAGACAGGAGACGGCAATTGGTCCCACCCCTCCTGGGACAGGAGTAAACAGCGTCGCCTTCTCTGCACAATCAGGATGCATATCTCCTGCGACTCCTCCACCAGAGCCGCTGGTCCCTGCATCTACCAGAATCACCCCATCCTTGAGCATCTCGGGACGAATGATGTGTGCCGCACCTGCGCCAGAGATCACCATGTCGGCTTCTTTCAAAAGAGCAGCCTTCTCTTCTTCCGCGGTTTCCTTTACGATATAGGACACTTCTGCTCCCATACGCCCAAGCACCGTTCCTGTCGGAAGTCCGACGAGTTTTCCTTTCCCGACGACGGCCGTTTTCTTTCCTTTCACTTCTACTCCGCTTCGCGCGAGTATCTCTACAATGCCTGCCGCAACGGGAGGAACAAGCGCATCTGGTACGTTATCCATAAAACGTGCGTACGCTTCTTCTGAAAGCACGTCTGCATCGCGATCAAGGGGGATCTCATTCAACACACGCTGCCAATTCAAGTGTTCTGGAATCGGAAGCTGTACGATGACCGCATCTGCGCCCGGTGCACGCACCGCTTCAATAATTTCTTCCTCGGTTGCTTCATCACGAAGCTTCACTACCTCAAGCTGCATCCCTCCCTCTTCCGCACGAGACTTTTTAATACGCAAATAGGACTGCGTGGCGGGCGATGGACGCACCACCACTGCACGAACAATCGTAGGACGACCACTAAGTGAGTCCTTCACTTCAGCAAGAATGGCAGAGGCAATGGCGCGACCGTCAACAATCATGGGATCTGTAGTTCATTCTTAAGTTCGGCAATGCCTTCTTCAAGGGACACCGTAGGTGCCCACCCGAGAAGTTCCTTCGCCTTACCGATATCCCCTAGAGTATCACGCGCCTCAGGACGTCCTGGAATATAGGTTTTTTCACCTCCTATGAGATCCACAAGCTGATTCATGGATACATTACGACCCGCGGCAACGTTAATGACCTCTCCGTTCCCTACTTTCTCGCTTGTTGCTGCAAGAAGATTGGCGCGTACTACATCGCCTATGTGAGTGAAGTCACGAGTCTGTGTTCCGTCACCAGTAATTGGGAGTACTTCGTTATTCTTCCGAAGCGCAAGAAACTTTGGAATCGCAAGCGCGTATCCGCCATCAGGTCGCATGCGAGGACCATATACACTGAAATATCTAAGGGAAACGGTCGTGAGTCCATATACCTCAGAAAACACACGAGTGTACTCTTCTGCCATGTACTTTTGAAGTGCATACGGATTCATAGGACGTGCCGCCATCGTCTCCACCAACGGAAGAGTGTTCTGATCTCCGTAGCAAGAACTGGATGACGCGTATACTACACGGCGCACCTTCGCATCTCGGGCCGCAAGCAACACGGAGAGTGTGCCGTTCACATTCGCTTCATGTGATTCTTCTGGATAATCAATGGAGTATGGAATGCGTGGACGTGCGGCTTCATGGAAAACCACATCGGCATCTTTAAAAATTTCTCGCATCGCTTCCGTATCAAGAATATCTTTCTCGTGAAAGACTGCGCCGGAAGGGACATCTTCCCTGTGTCCTCCCCAAAGGTTATCTACGACATGCGTTTCATATCCTTCCTTTAGTAACGCATCGGCAAGATGCGATCCTATAAATCCTGCCCCTCCAGTGACGACTGCTTTCATAATGCTATTTTCGCACGGGAACGACGCATCTCCTCAGGAACATACGATTCGTATTTTCCGTCCGTGTAATAAAACGCATCATACCCTGCGTGCTGATATTTGTATCCAAGTTTCTTCGTAATCTTAGATCCATCTACCGCAATCGGATACGAGTACCCCCGCCAGGCTCCTGGCGCAGTCGGGATCACTCCACGTGTGAGGTGCCAGAAGAAAAAGTACGCAACTCCTACCAGCCATGGATGTACGGGTATCGTCTTCTTCCCTACTGCTTTCGCCATATCAGGGCCTAAAACCACATCCCCTGGAGGGCAGATATTGAACACCTCATATCCTTCTACAGGATGCTCAAAGGCGACGCGCTCCACAATACCGACGACATCATCTTCGTGAATAAACTGACGAAGCCATTTCGGAGTCACAGGTACATAGGACACGAGAAGAGAAATGAGACGGTACCAGATAGATCCTTTCATTTGCCCCGCAAGTGCCGACTGAAGCCCAAAGCGCATGCGCATAAAGCGACCACGAGGTCCGGTAATCGCAGCTGGACGAAGTACACTGACGTCTATATCTTTATTCTTTCTCCGAGAGAAACGTTCCTTGAGATGTTCTTCGGCAATGCGCTTCTCTTCTGCGTACAAATACTCTGATTCACGGAAACAACGATCCTCAGTGTATCTATCCTCAAGCTCATTGTCATGGAAGGAACCATAGGAGGCGACACTAGAGAAATACACCAATCGCTTTACGAATGGATTGTTAAACGCAAACTCAAACACCTTGTCGGAGCCAGTGATGTTCCATTTCCAGGAAAGCGCCCGGTTCCCATAAATTTCTCGTATCTGCCATGCGGCATGAATAACCACCTCTGGCTGGTACCTCTCAACCTCCTTCTCCCATTCATCTGCCGTGTTGGTTTGGAGATAGACAAGCTTCGGCTCATCTTTAATAAGATCGGGTACGGGCTCCTTATCAAGACCAATGACGCGGGCGACGTCTTTGCGCGCCGCACACTCCTCGACGAGCATGGTACCGACATACCCTGCAGCACCCGTGACGAAAATAGTCTTACCAGTAGCCATATATAGACACTCTACCAATTGCTGACCCGGAAGAACATGTGCTTGATCGTCTTCATTGCAATCACCAAATCAAGCGCGAGAGAGCGCTTCTTGAGGTAATAGAAATCGTAGGCAAGGCGCACCTTGGTCTCCTCAATAGACTGAGGGCTTATATTCCCTGGCTCATACTTCTGATTAATCTGCGCCCAGCCGGTAATGCCTGGGGTCGCGACATATCGGAACTGATAGTACGGGATGGCGTCAGACAACCGAGCCCCAAGCGCTTCAATATCGCTCCGAGGACCAATAAGCGAGAGTTCTCCCAGCACCACGTTAATGAACTGCGGGAACTCGTCCAAGGACGTACGACGAAGGAAGTTCCCTGTCTTAGTGACCTTATTCTCCTTCCCCTCTCCTGCCCATGCACCAGGATCATTGCGCTCCATGGTGCGGAATTTAAATACGCGAATCTGCTTCCCGTGCACACCCATACGATGTTGAGAAATAAAGAGCGGACCAGTTCCTTCAAGTCGCTGTGCGAGAAACACGAGTGGTGTAATCACCACCGTCACTACGCCCATACCAATTCCTCCAATGATATCTATGGCCCGCTTTGCAATAAGGTAGTGCATCGTGGGCTTTGTAAATGAACTCACCAACCGCTCCTGATATGGAACAGTAATCAAGACACGATCAAATACTTCTTCATACACTTCTGAAAACGGAACGGCATCTGCTTGTGGGCGCAGACGTACGAGTGTCGCCTCTAATCCTGCAATATCAGTGTCCGCAATCACCAGGCTTGCGTGATGCGTGTTACACGCCGCAATGAACTCTGCCTGCCAGTCTCCACGAGGAGAGACAACCGCGGCAAAGTACAACCGATAGCGTGAGTTCTCATTAACCTCTTTTGCAAGTCGCTCTGCCTCTTCCCCTTCAGCCAAAAGGAGCGCAGGATACCTGGCAGAATTTGTCGTGAGTCGAGGATACACTGCAAGTCGCCAGATAAATATAAGGAGGAGTGAGACGATAAGATAAATCATCAGGTTCGTTTTCGGTGCAATCGCAATACCTGGTGCAAGAAAGAAGAAAAGTGCCGCAAGAACGACGTTGGCGAATTGGGTACGCATAATCGCGTCCGGCCACTTCGTCTTCAACAGAATGATCCCCTTTCCGTACAAACCGGAGATGTAGAACACAAACACCCAGAGCGCAAAGAGAATAGAGAATGGTGCAAAGTGCTCCATGAATACGGCCTCACGGGGAATCTGCTGATACCGAAGGAGGAGTGTGAACCACAGGGATACGACAAATACGGCAAGGTCGCCGATAAAGAGAAGTGCCGCAACGCGACTGCCACCGTGGGTCATGGGAAGAGGTTATACTATAGAACAATCCTAGAGAGACGCACGTTACCTGATGAAAGTCCTTTACGTCATTACAAAAGCCAATTGGGGTGGCGCACAGCGCTATGTATTTGACCTTGCGCTTGCCGCAAAGGAGGCTGGGCACGAGCCAGCCATTGCCTATGGCGAAGAAGGACTTCTCACTGAATATGCCACGCAGGCCGGCATTCAAGTCTTTCCTGTTCCCGGGCTCACCAACGGCATCTTTATAGGAGACGAGGTCGGTGCCTTCCGTGCACTGCTTAGACTTATAAAGGAATGGAAGCCAGAGGTGGTCCACGCCAACAGTTCTAAAGCAGGGCTTGCTCTTCTTGCTGCGCGCATTGCCGGAGTGAAGAACACCCTCTTTACCGTACACGGATGGGCCTTCAACGAAGAACGTCCCTGGTGGCAGAAGGTCGCACTTCGTACTATTTACGCAGTCACCATCTTCCTCACACATAAAACCATCTGCGTCTCTGAGGCAGTGCGTCTGGATATGGAGGCGCTCCTTAAGAAAGCCCCTGTGATCTATAACGGCATAGCGGCGCCAGTGTTCAAGCCACGCAAAGACTCTCGCTGTTTTGTACCGGAAGTAAAAGACAAGTTCTGGATCGGCATGCTCTCTGAGCTGCATCCTAATAAAGGAGTGGATGATGCCATACGCGCGCTTGCGGACATTAAAGACGAATACCCTGACGTGGTACTCGTCGTCTTTGGCGATGGACGCGAACGTCAGCGACTCCAGGAACTGGTGCGTCAGTGTGATCTTGTCGGGCGGGTGTTCCTCGTTGGCTTTGTAGAAGATGGCGCATCCTATCTCTCCGCATTTGATATGTTCCTTATGCCCTCTCGAACCGAAGCACTTGCCTACGCACTGATTGAAGCGGGATACGCAGGACTTCCAGTCGTCGCTGCTCGTCGTGGCGGTATTCCTGAAATCGTGCGACACCAGAAAAACGGTCTTTTGGTCCCTGCCAAGAATCCACACGTCCTTGCCCGCGCAATCCGACGCCTCTTGGATAATCCAGAAGAAGCAAGGGAGTATGGAGCCGCACTTAAAGAATCGGTGACCGCTCAGTTCTTGAAGGAGCGAATGGTGAAGGAAACGTTTGCGCAGTACTAGCCACTGAACTCCTGTCCTGCCATTCCGCGCGGCACACTGCGTGCGTATTTCGCGAGTGACGCCACCACACCAAGCGCGGCAAACTCCATAAGAACATGTGAGCCTCCGTAGCTCATAAACGGAATGGTGGTCCCCGTCACCGGCAGAAGACCTAGGTTAATACCTGCATGTATAAAAAGGTGCGCCGCAAGAAGAATACACACTCCGATCGTAAACAAGGCGTCAAAGTTCGTCGCGGCACGCCGTGCGATGAGAATAAGCTGCAGGAACAGGAGGCCAAATAAAGTCAGCACAAACACAATCCCTACAAATCCCCACTCCTCTGCAAATGCAGCGAAGATAAAGTCGGTCTCATACTCTGGAAGGAAGCGGAGCTTACTCTGGGTTCCGTAGCCTATTCCCTTCCCAAAGAGCTCCCCAGAGCCTACCGCGACCACTGCCTGATATGCGTTGTATCCACTGCCATGAATATCGGCCGCAGGGTTAAGGAAGGACACAATACGCTCGCGCTGATACTCATGGAGTCCAAAGGTCCACAGTCCTGCAATTGCGACCGCACCGGTAATAAACACTACCGCTAAATGCTTCTTTGAAATACCAGAGACCAGAACCAACCCAAACCACACCGCACCGATGATTGCCGCTGTTCCAAGGTCGGGCTGCAACAACAACAAGCCCATAGGAATGGCCACATAGATACCCGAAAGGATGATGTGCCACACGTGACCAATCTCCATGTGCCGTCGCGAGAAGTACTTCGCCATAAGCGCAATAATCACGAGCTTTGCGAGGTCCGCTGGCTGGAACGAAAACGCCCCAAAGGAAAACCAGGACTTTGCTCCAGAGATCGTCGGCGCGATAAGAAGCACGAGTACAAGAAGTGCCAGTGCACCAAGATACCCTGCCACAATCACCGGCGTACGTCGGAGGAAGTGCATATCAAGCGACGCACACACGATAAATACAATCGTCCCAAGAAGGATCCAGAGGAGCTGACGTGGCGCAAAGGATCCTTCCCCGAAGGTGTGCATGGTGAGCACGCCAAGAAGCGAGAGCGCGACCGGAATCGCAAGAAGTGTCCATGAACTCTGTAGCCCGGAAACGGCACGTGCACCAAGCTCACTCATGATGGATCAGGAAGGATCGGAATGAATTCCTGACGCACGGCAGTTTCAGAAAATGGTGCGTTCCAGGTGAAGACCACTTGTGCAGCTCCTTCAGCTCGCAACTGTGGAATGACTGTTTGCGACGCCGCAATCGCATTTCCCTCTTCGTTAAACACCGTCACGACCATCGGTATATTCTTATAGGAATTGGTAGAGGAAGGATTCTCTATGGTGGCGTAGATACGCGGTAGGGTGTCTGCGTGCTCTACACGCACATCTCGTACGTTCATAGTCACGCGCGTATCCTCGTAGTCAAACCACTCAATCGTACTTGCATCGAGCGTAAGGAAGGCACGGAGTGTGGTCTCTTCCCCTGAGAAAAGATTCGGAATGAAGAGTGGGTTACGCTTTGGATACAGATCCATCACTCCCTCTTTCGTTGCAACTAGCACATTCTGACTATTAAAAAGCTCCACCGTGTACTTCACATCTTCTGCCATCGCAGTGAAGTTCGGATTCTCTACGTATGCAATAACATCAGAGCGTCCCGGACCGCTCACGACTGGGCGCACAAAGGCAACTTGTGGTACGGCAAGTGACGCGTCACAAATCTTGTCACACACTCCGCCACAGTCTATCCCCTCTTCATCTTGATTCTGACGGAAGTCACTACAGGATGGCGCATCATACAAAAACGCATAGTACCCCCAGACCCCCACGGCACCGAGCACCACAATGATGATGGCGGCAACTACTCCTCGTCTTCGCATTGCCCATGACATAGGGACAGTATATACGAAAACACCCCTCTCGGGGTGTGTGGTTATTCCTCTACGACTGGTGCTTCCCGTATCCGACGGAGCAGAAGTTCTAGCTTCTCTATCGCACGTGTTTTTTCTTCCTCACTGGAAAAACGAAGTCGTTCTATGCGTTCGCCAGCTTTTTCTATGCGTCGCACCTTATCCGTATACTCCACAAGTAATCCATCCAACTTTTTCGCATCTTCAGGAGTCTTAAGGGCCTGTTTTAGCTTCTCCAAAAAATCTTTTGCATGCCGGAGTGCGGTCTGCTGTCCTTCTCGGCTATAAAAAGTATCTACCCCATTTATATCTTCATGCGAATCAAGCTCTGCAATAAGTGCCTGTACACGTTCAATACCTTTTCGTTTCATATGACCCAAGTGTACCGTATTATTTTTTCTTTGCCTTCCAAGAAGGAGTCGCAAGTGGTGGTGTCACCACACCCTTCTTCATGTCTTCAAAAAATGTTTCTGCCTCTGCAATTCGTGCCCGCGCCTCTGTAATGCGAGCGTCGTCCTTGCTTTCAAGTGCGGCCTCAAGATCAATCCGTCGCACGCGCACGTCATCTAGAGCCCTATCTAGGGTCTCATCCTTCTCTCGTTGTGACCCAAAGATCACGTGATGCTCTCTACTGCGCGGAAACTCTTCTGACTCAGGGATGTAGGACATATACAAATATGGTAGCACTGACCCTATATATGCAAAAACACGCGCATGACGCTGGCGACAACCTACTCTCCCCCTTTCGGAGTACCATCGGCTCAAGAGGGCTTGACTGCCGTGTTCGGAATGGGAACGGGTATGGCCCCTCCGATAAATCACCAGCGTCATACGCGCGTTTATAGCGTGTATGACAGAAAATACGCAAAAGGTGCAAATTCACACACATAAAGTTATGTGACGCACAGAATTCCGCACAGAAAACTCGACATATTAGTATTCCTCGGCTGAAGTCATTACTGACCGTACACCTAGAACCTATCAACCTCGTAATCTTCAAGGTGTCTCAACGATTCCTTATCTTGGAGCTAGCTTCCCGCTTATATGCTTTCAGCAGTTATCTAAACCCGACATAGCTACCCTGCGATGCCACGGGCGTGACAGCAGGCAGACCAGAGGTCAGTTCATCCCGGTCCTCTCGTACTAGGGACGACCCTCCGCAAGAATCAACGCCTGTAGTAGATAGGAGACCAACCTGTCTCACGCATTTCGTTTTTTATATACTCCAATTACTTGGAGGATCGGACTGTTACTTCACGAGTTCTTCGTGACTGACGTTCAGTCTCTACGGGTGGCCGAAGCCTTCCCTCGGAATCGCCCGCATGGGGTTCTTCCGATATAAGTCAGTAATGTCATTGTGTATCCCTACACATGACCGCCGCAATATGAGTTGGTTCCTTACTTCGTCTGCACTTAATTAACGAACGAAGCAAATCTTTTATAGACGAAAAAACATTCTTAGTATTCTGATAACAATATCTCGTGGGATTCAGACGGGTTCAAGTATTGATACAAGATCAATACCTGAACGGTCTGAACCCAGCTCGCGTACCTTTTTAATTGGCGAACAGCCAAACGCTTGGGACCTT
>JBBTSU010000010.1:0-47893 GCA_038078715.1 Patescibacteria group bacterium | reverse complement strand
CAACTGTAGACTGAATCACGAGTGAGATGGCCTGAGCACCAAGAAGGTCGAGGCCACCAATGACGGTCCACATAAGTGCTTTCTTTGCTTCAGAGATCTTTTCTTCATTTCCCTGTCCCACGACAAAGAGAAAGCCCACATAGACAAGCATGAGGACCAGCACGATGGTACCGATATTCACCACTGCCTTAAGCACGAGTGCCAGAAGTTCTTCAACGGTCCCTACCTTAAGCGGATTCACGAGCCCTTCCGCAGCAAACACCGTCATTGGCATCAGCACATACACCGAGAGGGTGAAGGCAGAGACTTTTTTAATTAGTGAGGTCATCGTAGTGCAGCAGTTAAGGATTGATGCGCAGAAATAAGCGCAGAGGCGGCATCTCGTCGTCCTGTAGTTATGTTATCAATCATAGCAGAGAAGATGGAGTCGGTAGTTTGCGGTGCTGGGGAGAGCCATCCGGCAGCAATGAGTGCTGCAGGATAGTAGACTTCTGCAAAACGATCATCAGTCGTGGTGAGTAGTTCCCGACGTGCAGGAGCCATTCCTGCGGTTGCAGCAGTTACTTCCATTGGAGCGGCAAAGGTGAGGGCGACCGCCGTCCTGAACGCACCCTGGAAATTTACACTCGCTCGTGGAATCGCAAGCGCATACCCAAGGCCATAGGTCTTAGGTGCAACTGTCGTTGCGGGTTGCGGCACCGGTGCCATATCAAAGTCCAGGTTTGGATTGGATGCGGCAATAAGTGGCTGTTCAGAGGCATAGCCTACATAGAAGGCCAGATCCCCTGCCAAGAATGCCTGACGTGAAGATGGAAGAGAACGATTCCAGGAGTAGACGGTTTTCACTGGATTTGCAAACTGCGTATAGAAGTTGAGCGCAGAGATTGCCGGTGTGTTTCCCGTTGATTCAAGGGTGCCGCCAAGAGTAGACACAGTGCGCTCGACCGTCCCCTCACTAATAGTCGTACCTGCTTGCATAAGAAGGAGAGAAAGGATACCGCGTGCATTCTCTACGTTCCCGTATTCTCCAAAGGCAATCGCACTTTTCACAATGCTCTGATCTGGCTGACGAGTGGTGAGGCGCTCTGCCATCGCGGTCACTGCTTCCCAATTCGTTGGCGGCGTTGGAATGCCCTGTGCGGAGAGCATGGTGCGGTTGTAGTAGAGCATCAGTGGATCAACAGTGATTGGAAGACCGTAGAATCCTTCTGTCGCCAGGAAGTGCTCGTGAATCGGAGTGTACGTCGTCCTAAACGTACGCTCAGAAATACTGGTGTACGGAATAATAGAAAGCTTCGCCACCTGTGAGAGGAGCTGTTCCTGCGTAATGATGATGAGGTCAGGGCCATATCCAGAGGCAAGTGCTTCCGCAAGATTAGAATCAATTGCTTCTGCACTCATCTCTACATACGACACTTCGTTATATTCCTTATTGGTGCGCGAAAGATTCTCAATGCCTGCATCCACGGCACTCTGTGGAAGTGAGCCCCAGATCGTGACTGGCCCAACCGGGCCGCCACTAGTCGTACTCCCATTAAAAGTCGCAAATAGGAAAAGCCCCATAAGTGCAGCAAGACCAAAGACGACCAGTACGATTATCTGAAAGGGCTTCATGGTGCAGTAAAGAGTAAGGAATAATGATGCGGACCACCGCGGAATGCTTTTACTTTATGAAAGCCATGGTGGATGAACAATTCTTCAGCATCATGTTCACTCATCACACGCTCCTTATGGGGGCCAATCCCGCCATAGGCACCCGCCCAATCAACCACGAGAAGCTTACCCCCCGACACCAGAATGCGCTTAATCTCCCCTATCGCATCGTCCTTGTTCTCAAGCTGAAAAAGAATATTAGAGAGAACCACCGCATCAATAGAAAGATCCTTAAGCTGTGTACCTCCTGCCTTTTCTACATCTCCCCACACCGTCTCTATGTTCTTAAGACCCTTCTCTTCTGCACGGTCACGAATGCACTTCAGGACATCTTCCTGGACGTCTATGGCATATACGCGGCCTTTCGGTCCCACAATGTGTGCCGCGGCAAGTGCGTAGTGTCCGCTCCCTGCACCAAGATCAGCAACCTTCATGCCATCACGAAGGCCCATCTGAAGAATGTTTGCGACGGGGTCAGCGAAACTCATTCCTTATAAAATAGCATGCGCCGCAGACATGCGGGACGCAATTAACACTACAGCGCGACCATTGAGGCGATAGAGTCGCCCTCACGCATTTTCATAATGCGTACGCCCTGCGTGGCACGTGAGAGTGATGGGATCTCTGCGGCAGAGACACGGATCACCTGTCCTTTCTTAGAGATCACCACAATCTCTTCTGACGCATCTTCAGATCCGACAAGCACCTTGGCACCAATGATCTCTCCGGTCTTTGGAGTGACGTCCGCAGTCTTGATACCGGAGCCACCACGCCCCTGCACCTTATATTCATCCATTGAGGTCTTCTTGCCGTATCCCTTGGCCATGATGATGAGGAGGGATGCATCCTTTGCGGCACCAGATACGACTTCTGCAGACACCACCTCATCTCCCTTCTTCACCGTCATACCGCGCACTCCTGCAGCGGTGCGTCCCATGGCACGCACATCGGCTTCATCAAAACGAATGCTCTGACCCTTTGAGGTCACAATTGAAATACTGTCGCCGTCTCCTGCGAGGTGTGCAGAGACGAGTTTGTCAGAACCCTTGAGACTAATGGCAATGATGCCGGAGCGACGCACATCGGCGAAGTTCTTCGCTTCTACTTTCTTTACGACTCCTGCTTCAGTAACGAGGAATACGGAGAGTGCATCACGTGCCGCTCCCTTGGGTACTGCAAGGACTGAGGTTACCTTCTCATCTCCTGCAAGTGGCAAGAAGTTCATGATGCTCTTTCCCTTCGTGGCACGACGTCCTTCAGGGATGTCATACATCTTAGTCTGGTACGCCTTTCCATAGTCAGTGAAGAAGAGGAGCTCTGAGTGTGCAGAGGCACTGAGGAAGTGCGTCACCACATCCTCTTCCTTAGTGGACATATCAATCACACCGACACCACCGCGCTTCTGCGCTTTGTATTCGCTTGGGTTCGTGCGCTTCACATAGCCACCCTGCGTAATCACGAGGACAGATTCTTCGTCAGGGACAAGATCTTCTACTGAAATATTCTTCACCCCACCCCTTACGATCTTGGTGCGACGATCATCGCCGTACTTATCTTTCACCGCGATAAGCTCAGTCTTCACCACGTCAAGAATGTTCTTTGCAGAAGAAAGAATCTTCTTCAACTTCTTGATGAGTTCCTGAATCTCAGTGAGCTCGTCTTCAATCTTCTTACGCTCAAGACCCGCAAGCGTCTGGAGGCGCATTGCAAGAATAGCGGCGGTCTGTCGCTCAGAGAATCCAAACTTCTTTCGGAGCTGAAGGTCGGCGTCAGGTACATCCTTAGACTTCTTGATGATCGCAATCACTTCATCAATGTGATCAAGCGCCTTAGAAAGACCAAGGAGAATGTGCTCACGCTCTTCTGCTTTACGAAGTTCGTACTCGGTACGACGCTTCACAATCACACGACGGTGCTCTACGAAATTCTCAAGAATGCTCTTCAATGAAAGGGTCTGTGGCACACCATCCACAAGCGCGAGCATGTTGTAGTGGAAGGTAGTCTCAAGCTCGGTGTGCTTGAAGAGATTATTCAGTACCGCCTGAGGATGTGCGGTTCCCTTCAACTCCACCACCACGCGAATATCCTCTGCAGACTCATCACGAAGATCCTTAATACCTTCAAGCTTCTTGTCGCGCACCAAATCTGCAATGCGAGTAATCAAATCCGCCTTGTTCACACGGAATGGAATGGAGGTGATGATGATAGAGGTGTTTTTCTTATCTTCTACAATCTCTGCCACGCCACGGCACACCACTGGACCCTTACCTGAAGCATACGCGTGCTTGATGTCAGCCTGATTGAAGGCAATACCGCCGAGTGGGAAGTCAGGGCCTTGAATGAATTTCAAAAGATCATCCGTCGTTGCTTCAGGATCATCAATAAGATGAATGGAGGCATCACATACCTCACGCAAGTTGTGCGGAGGAATGTTGGTCGCCATACCAACGGCAATACCAAGGGTACCGTTTAGAAGAAGGTTTGGTGCGGCAGCAGGAAGCACGGTTGGCTCTTTCAAGGTACCGTCGTAGTTTGGATTCCACTCCACCGTATCTTTATCAAGATCGGCAAGCATTTCCCCACCCACCTTGGACATCTTTGCTTCGGTGTAACGATAGGCAGCAGGAGGATCACCATCAATAGAACCGAAGTTTCCCTGACCAATGACGAGCGGGTAGCGGGTAGAGAAATCCTGCGCGAGTTTTACCATCGCGTCATACACGGCGACGTCACCGTGTGGGTGGTACTTTGCAATCACGTCTCCCACCACTGCCGCAGACTTCTTGGTCTTAGAAGTCGGCCCCAGTCCGTTCTCCTGCATGGAGAACAAAATGCGGCGGTGCACTGGCTTCATGCCATCGCGCACGTCAGGAAGTGCACGTGAGGTAATCACGGACATCGCATAGTCCAAGTATGAGGACCGCATCTCTGCAGTGATTGACTGGTCTATGACATTGACGCGTTCCTCCGGAAGCGGCGCCTCTTCTGTCTTCTTCTTCGCCATTTAGAAAGGAATTACAGTCGCTTCAGTCTTAGTCGCTTCAGTGCGATCAAGCGTAGAAGAGTTCTCTTCTTCAACTATAGAAATAGAAGCGCTGTTCTGTGTATTCTGATACATCGCACTTGCCGCACCCGCAAGATCGTCATACTGACCAAATCCTTCTGCAAACGTTGCTTGTACTGCTGAAGATTCAGGAGAGGAAAGAGAGAGTGCACCAGAGGTGGTGAGTGCCACCATCCAGCCAACCGCAACGACGGCAGTGAAGCTCGCAGCGGCACCAAGCGCGATGCGACGACGAACCTGTTCTGGCTTGCTACGGAGGGTTTCTAGGTAGTCTTTCATAGGCCTATGGCGTTATCACAATTATATCACCGTCTTTGTCAAGCGCATCCTTTTTCTTGAGTGTAAGCTTGTCGGTCTTTTCTCCTGTTTCCCCTTCCTCTTTAAGGTAGGTTTCAAGGGACTTTGGCTTCCCCATACCACTCCAGTGAATCGGTACGATAATGCGAGGCTCAAGCATTGTAGAAAGTTTTGCCGCATCAGCGGCATCAAGGACACCATCGCCGCCGACTGGCACAAAGAGCACATCAATCTCATCAATGCCCTCTTTCGCTTCGAGAGAAAGTGCAGGATCAGCGAGTGCACCGAGGTGTACCAAGGTCATACCCTCAAGCTTTACTGAGTACACCGTGTTCATCGCTTCAGTCTCTCCTTTTCCAAGTCCATAGCGACTCTTACTCAAGAAGCCCTGCACGGTCACTCCTTTATATTCATATTCACCGGGACCGGTGATGGCAAAGGGTTCTTTGTCGCCATAGGTCACTTCATCCACCCCGTTCATATCTTTATGATTGCGGGAGACGAGTGCAATGTCCGCACCAAAGCGCACAGGAGGAAGCGTGCCTCCTTTGGAGATGGGATCAAATACAAGAGTCAGGTCACCAAAGGTGACCTTTACGCACTGTCCGCCGTGGTGGGTGATGACCATATTTGCTCATATTATACCGCATTTGGTGCGTTTCGTCTCCTGGCTGTCTTGGACGATGTTGGAACTCTTACCCAATGGTATTTATCTCTTCCTCTGTAAGAAAGATACTTTTACTTTTCTCCGGTTTACCACTCTCAATGCCTGACATAACGTTATATAGGGATCTAGAAGAATGCTTCGATGGCACGCTTCTCCTCTTCTGGTAAATCGGGGTGCTTTTCGAAGTACAGTTCGGCTATCTTTCGTAGTCGTTCTTTGTATTTCTCTTGTCTAAGTTCTCCAGTTACTGACTCCAACATTTGTTTGTACGCATCCGGAAGAGTCGTATACGAATACGGGGGTGTTCCCTTCTTCAATAGCGCGAAGTCAATGATGAACGAGGACCAAATATCTCGTCCTGCCTTTTCAAGTTTCTTGGGGCGACCCTGCTGTATGAGTCTTTCATCAGTGGATCCATATTCCTTAGGCTTAAAGTACCATTCATCTTTCTCGAGCATACTTTCTACTGGGTGACGCAATTCCTCACGGGGATATACACGTGTCCCACCGCGAAGATCATATTTTATTTCCAACAGATACGGCTTGGTCGGGTCATTGATCATATCTATCATCCAGTCCGCATTTCCTGATGCGACAGATTCAGCACCCTCTGTCCAGACATGGGCCTCGGGGTTTCCAGCTTGGCGAGCAATCATACTTAGATTGAAATCTTCCTTTTTCGGGTGCGTTCCCTTAAGAGGTCCTGCAGCAAGCCAATTCATTATCTCTGCGTGAGCAAGGTCGTCTCCCTGTGCAAACAAGAAGCTGTTCCAAAGCATTGCATTCCAATTGATGGGTTGAGGGTCTTTTTCCGACGCGAGTGTTTCTGAACTCATAGAAATAGTATATATCCTTGCTGGCTGTCTGGGACGATGTTGGAACCGCTATGATACGGCAAGTGTTCGGGGCGAGTTATAATGTTTAGAACAATGGATAAGACTCCGAAGATTTGGCGTGAAAATCCTGGCGCGCGAGGCAAGATCTCTTCTCCAGAAGAACGCGCCGCAAAAGCAGGAGAGCTCGGAGGGGTGGGCGCATATGTACGAGTAATTGGTAAGCACAATGTAGTTCATAGAATTTCTACTGTCTTAAGCAGTGGCTGGGTTCAGCTCGAAATAGTGCAATCAAATCGCAAGGCAAGGCGCCCTCTCGGTCAACCTTCAACAGCACGGCTTGTAAACCCACTTACGCTTGAAAAAGCAGAGACACCTGCAGATTAAGCTGGTTGTCTGGGACGATGTTGGAACCTTTCTTACTTTTTGCTCTGTCCGAGCTGTTCGCTGAGCGTATCAACACGCTTTATGAGTTTCGTGTACGGTCTGCTTTCTTCAGATTCAAAATTCCACGAGGCGGTCGTAATTTCTCCCCTGAGTTGCCCTAATTCGTGTATAAGTGCTTTTGCGCCTTCCCGTATATGAGGATCGAGATCTACTAAATACAGTTCCGGATTCTGGTTATCCTTTGTCGTTCCGTATACATATTGGCGGTCTTCAGATATATCCCAAAGAAATGGTGCTCCTGACTCCGCCTTTTGTTCGTAATAGACGACAAGTCTTTCTAGTAATTCGAGCGTCTTAGACTCGTTCTGTTGTGGAGTCATTTCCACTGGAGTCACGTTATCTACGACAGCAAAAAGCGTTTCTTGTTTCTCTTCGTCTAGGGCGACTACAAACCGGAACGGCACAACTGGAATATTGTATTTATCTCGAAGTTCCGAAAAAACATGTGTCATGAATGTCGCTCGTTCCTCTGGCGGCAGAGTTCCGAACATTTCCTTTTCATCATCTTCCCAATACACCATGCGGCGCACGACAAGATTCTTGTCATCACCTATTTGTAGGAGTTTCCTATCATCAGTTTGACCTTCGTGGTCGACGTGCTCACGAAGAACCGCCTTAAATGCTGGGACCTCATACTCTTTGGACATGTGAGAAAGTATACCTCTCGCTGGCCGCCTAGGACTCGAACCCTGGCATCCTCTCCTCCTGCGTGCTATAGTCGCCCGCAGTGCGAGCGTGTGGCCTATGAGCCGCTCCCGGAATAACCCTTAGAGGGAAACCTCTAATACCCGGAAGCGCATGGCGCTGCTTGTCATAAATAGTATGGAAGAGAAAACAGCGGCAATTCCTGTTGCCACCCTGACTGTAGACCCGGGCCATCCAATGGCGGCGTATGCGGACAGAATCGAGACCCCTCCTAAGGCAGGAGATTTGGTAGAAGGTACGATCATCGCCCTTGTGCGTGGTCGCCTCTATGTGGACCTCCCTCCCTTCGGTTCAGGCATCATCTACGGACGTGAATACCTAAACGCCGCTGATGTGCTTCGTAAGGCAAATCCTGGTGACACCATCACTGCAAAAGTGGTAGATCCCTCTGGAAAGGATGGCTACATTGAGCTTTCACTTAAGGAAGCACGCCAGGCAGCTATCTGGAGCGAGGCTGAGCAGGCAATTGCCTCACAGGCTATCTACAACCTTGAGGTTGAGGAAGCAAACAAGGGCGGCCTTATCCTTTCATGGCAGGGTATCAAGGGCTTCCTCCCTGCGTCCCAGCTTAATAAGGATCACTACCCTCGCGTCCCAGAAGGTGACAAGGAAAAGATCTTTGGTGAGCTTATGAAGCTTACGGGCAAGACCCTTGCCGTTCGCATCATCACGGCCGATCCGAAGGAAGCAAAGCTTATCTTCTCCGAGCGTGTCGGTGAAGAAGAGGCAGAGAAAGCAAACCTTGTTGATAAGTACCAGGTAGGTGATGTCGTTGACGGAGAAGTCACCGGTGCCGTTGACTTTGGTGTCTTCGTCAAGGTTGAGCAGGGTCTTGAAGGACTCGTGCACATCTCTGAACTTGATTGGGGCCTCGTGGAAGATCCTCGTGTCCTCTTCAAGGTGGGAGACGCCGTACGTGTGAAGGTGATTGAGATCAAGGACGGCAAGATCTCCCTCTCTATCAAGGCACTCAAGGAGAATCCTTGGAAGACGGCTGCAGAGAAATACAAGAAGGGTATGGAAATCTCTGGAGTCATCATCAAGTACAACAAGCACGGCGCACTCGCCTCTATTGAGGAGGGCGTTGCCGGTCTTGTGCACATGAGTGAGTTCGCCTCCCCTGTTGAGCTTCGCGAGACGCTTGAGCTTGGTAAAAGCTACCCATTTGCCATCAAGCTCTTTGAACCAAAGGACCAGCGCATGACGCTCGCCTACACTGGCCCAAAGAAAGCAGCGAAGAAATAATCCGCTCTAAAGAAAACACCTCGGGAACTCCGAGGTGTTTTTTGTTATCGTGTGTTCGCGTGCATCGTTGCCCGTTCTAATCCATCCGTCACAAACAGTGTGGCAGCTTCTACTCCTTTCTTAAGCACTTTCTTGAGTGTCGCTTCTTCGGAAGGTGCGAACTTTCCAATCACGAGCTTCACCACTCCATCGTCGCTTCCCGGCTTCTTCGCTTGATTCTTCTTCCCTGTCTTAGACACGCCGATCTTAAGCTGTGCAAATTCTTTCGTGCCGATTGCACGCATTACGGACTCCACACCATGGTGTCCACCTGCCCCGCGTCCGAAGGTCATTTTGATAACACCGAGCGGTAAATCAATATCATCACGCACGACGAGAAGATCTGCAGCAGCTTTCTTTGATTTCACAAAGGTTTTTGCCGCTTTCCCAGAAGTGTTCATATATATCTCGGGGAGTGCGAGGAGTGCTTTCTGTTTCCCAAACTTTCCTTCAGAGACGAGTGATGGCACGCCGCCTGCTTTTCGGAGGGTGAATTCAGGAAAATTTTCTTTCTTCCCAAGAAGCTCTACCAACATGCGCCCTGCATTGTGTCGGGTTTTTTCATACTCCTTACCAGGATTGCCAAGACCGAGGATGACGTAGGACATAAGAGATATACTAGCAGATCGTCAAAAAGTTGACGCGGAAAAAGCGACGCGTACAATGCTCCCAATGTCCTTCTTTGCTCGCGTGAAAGATTTCACTCAAAACGTGTCAAAAGAAGTTATTCTCCTCGTTCTCCTTGTCGTTCTTATTGTCCTTCCTATTCGCTTTTTCGTTGCGCAGCCCTTTGTCGTGCGCGGCGAATCTATGTTCCCTACCTTTGATAACGGGGATTACTTGATTGTGGATGAAGTCTCGTACCACCTGGGTGATCCAAAGCGTGGCGATGTGGTGGTGTTTAAGTATCCAAACGATCCTTCCGTCTTTTACATTAAGCGTGTGATTGGTCTTCCAGGAGAGACCATACGCATTAGTCGTGGTGAAGTGACTGTAGAGAAAGTAGATGGAAGCGAAATCATCATTCCTGAGCCCTACGTCGTCACCGAAGACGCGACCTACACGCTTGAGCGCACACTTGGCGCTGGCCAGTACTTTGTGATGGGTGATAACCGTCCAAAGAGTTCTGACTCCCGTGTCTGGGGTCCACTGCCAGAAGAGAATATTATGGGCCGCGCGTTCTTGCGTCTCCTTCCGCTTGAAGACGCTGATGTCTTCCCGGGTGCAATTCAACAACTTCAATGAGTACCACACTTGAACCGATTGATGTCGTAAAGCGTGCGCACGCGATTGGTACCTACTACGGCTTCACGCCGTTTAAGCATGTGGCAAAGCGCGGACAGAAAACCGTCGGAGGATATCCTGATGCACTTCAGCTTGAAGCGCTTGATCCTGTGGCTCGTGAAGTTGCCGGCTTCTTGAAGCAGGTACGTGACTCGGGCGCCGCTCCTGCTCCTGGTCGCCCACTCTTCCTCTGGCACACGAACGCTGCCGCAGGACGCACCGCACCAAAGCAGATCATCATTCAGTTCCATGCCATTGGTGCAGACCGTGCGATTGCTGACGTCGTCCTTATTCGTGCCGTGCGCTCTCTTATGGCCGATCTTTCAAAAGAAGAAGGTATCCTTCGCATTAACTCCATGGGAGACAAAGAGACACGCGGACGTCTTGCACGTGAACTCACTTCCTTCTTTAGGAAGAACGGTCCAACCCTTCCTGCGGATTGTGTGGCCTGCGCAAAGAATGATGTGTTTAAGGCTGCAGAACTCCTTGAAGGTGACGAAGAGCGCGGCAGCCTCCCGTCTCCGACCGATCACTTGTCTGAGGCAAGTCGCAAACACTTTGAATCTGTTCTTGAATATCTTGAGTCAACCGAGACTCCGTATGAACTTGCTCCATCTATGCTCTCTCGTGGAAACGCATGGACTGAAATCTGCTTCTCTCTAGAGACTCCTGACGGTCGCGTGAAGGCATGGGGCTCTCGCTATCATGATCTTGCAAAGCAATTCTTTAAGGGAACGGGGCCTTCTGTGGGTGCCGTGGTACGTATCAATACGGATGCACGTGCGGTCATCCCTCCCCACAAGGAGCGCTCTAATCCTCGCTTTGTGTTTGTGCACATTGGCGACGAAGCCAAGCGGGAGAGTATGAAGATGGCCGATCATCTCCGTCGGGCTCGTATCCCTATGATGCAGTCCATTGGCGTAGAATCGCTCACCGAGCAGATGCGGCTTGCCGAAGAGACCAATCCTCGCTACCTCATCATCATGGGCCGTAAGGAGGCACTGGAACGATCGGTAATCCTACGCGAACGTTCCAGCCATTCCGAAACCTCCATTTCCTTTGATTCGTTGGTAGACCAGCTCCGGGCAGTTGCCTAAGTAGAGGCCTACGTGCTAGTATCCTCGGACTATGATTAATGCAGTACGTGTAGAAGTGAAGCGCGGAAAGAACGAGAGTTCAGCCTCTCTTATTCGCCGTTTCTCTCGCCGGGCCCAGGGCCTCGGCCTTGTACGCGCCCTTCGTAAGCGCCGCTACTACGCCCGCCAGAAGTCCAAGAACGTAGATCATGCCCGTGCCCTCATCAAGAGCGCCCGCCGCGTGAAGTACAACGAGGATGTGAAGCAGGGCAAGATTGATCCGGCAGCCCTTTCCCGCGGTCGCAGGAAGTAACCGAGACAATGAAGGGTCTCTCCACACGAAATCTCACCCGGCGCTCTGTGCCGGGTGTTCCTTTTACAAAGATTGCAAAGGCAGTGCTCCCCACCTGGGAATTGTCGCTTGTCTTTGTTACTCCTGAAGAAGCGAAGCGTCTTAACAAGACACTCAGAAAGAAAACGTACGTCCCAAATGTGCTTTCGTACGAGTCGTCTTCAAAGAGTGGTGAGGTGATTATTTGTCTTTCAGTAGCGAAAGCACAGGCACCTGAATACGGCCTTCCGTATACCGCATTTGTCGGATTATTGTTTATCCACGCATTATTGCATTTGAAAGGAGAGCGACACGGCACTACAATGGAGAAACGAGAGCGGGCACTCCTTGCCCGGTTCGTATCTATTCCCACATGGCCCGACGAATCTCAACAGGCATTGACATCGGCACGTACCAAACGAAGGTCGTGATGGTAGAGGAGGTGCAGGGTACTGACGGCCCTGGCCTTCGCGTCATTGGTACAGGGGTCTCTGAAACCGCAGGTATGCGCCAGGGCTACGTCGTTGACGTAGAGGATGTCGCAGAGAGCGTGCGTAAGGCAAAGCGCCAGGCTGAGCAGATGGCTCGCGTAAACATTCGTTCCGGCTTCCTTGCGATTGGCGGTATCTCTCTTGATGAGACACGCGCAAGTGGTACCGCGATTATTTCCCGTGCAGACGCTGAGGTGACTGAGCTTGATATAGAGAAGGCACAGGAGTCTGCTCGCCAGGCTGCCTCCCCTGCCTTTTTGAATCGTCGTGTTCTTCACGAGATTCCTCTTGTCTACACCGTAGACGGTGTGAAGTCTCTTGGTGAACCAGTTGGTATGAAAGGCACACGTCTTGAAACGGAGTTCCTTTTTGTAACCTGCCTTGAAAGTCACGTAGACGCGCTTACAAACGCAGTAGAGAACGCCGACATTGAAGTCGTAGATTGCATGGCGTCTCCACTTGCCGGCTCCTATGTCACGCTCGCCAAAGATCAGAAGATGAAAGGGTGTGTGCTCGCGAACATTGGAGCCGAAACCACCTCTATTGTGGTGTATGACGAAGGGGTTCCTGTCTCCGTAAAGGTGTTCCCGGTTGGCTCAAGCAATATTACAGATGAGCTTGCGCTTGCCTTCCGCGTCTCTCTTGAAGACGCAGAGCGTATCAAGCTCGGACGCCTCTCGGGGGCCATGTATCCAAAGAAGAAGGTGGACGATATTTCCCTTTCAAAGAGCAAGACGATGTTTGACTACGTGGATAAACATTTGAAAGCGATTGGAAAACGTGGCGCACTTCCTGCAGGAGTGATTTTGTCAGGTGGGGGTGCAGGCTTGAATTCAATTGTTGATATTGCGCGTGCACAGCTCGCACTTCCCGCACGAGTCGCCGACATTCGTGTGGCTGCCGATGCAAAGATGAAAGATGCAACCTGGGCTATCGCGTATGGCCTCTCCCTTTGGGGTCTTACGGGCGAGACACGCGCAGGGTCCTCTCAGAAAGCATCCTTCAAGGAAATGAAGGGGTCTTTGTCTCGCTTTTTCCGTCAGTTCCTTCCATAATATTAAGGAACAGTATTGACAAAGGGTCAACCTTTGCAAACCGTTCTACCCTGTTATGATGATGCCTAGTTTACGGGGGTAAGCTGTTAGCAGTTACAAATATTCATTATGTCTAAGCGCGTTGTGCCGGAAATTGAGACCTTCGCCCGCATTCGGGTCGTCGGTGTCGGCGGTTCAGGATTGAACGCCGTGAATCACATGATCAACTCCAAGGTGAAGGGGGTTGAGTTTATTGCCATTAACACGGATGCCCAGGACCTTCACCGTTCTCTCGCCAAGCGCAAGATCCACATCGGAAAGAACCTCACTCGTGGTCTTGGTGCTGGTATGAATCCAGATCTTGGTCGCCGTGCCGCAGAAGAGACCCGCCAGGAAATCCAGGAAGCACTCCAGGGCTCAGACATGGTCTTCATCACTTGTGGTATGGGTGGAGGAACGGGAACCGGTGCTTCAGCCGTGATCGCAAAGATCGCTAAAGAAATGGGTTCACTCACCGTTGCAGTGGTCACTCGCCCATTCTCCTTTGAAGGTGCGCAGCGCAAAGACATCGCTGATCGTGGTCTTTCTGAACTCAAGAAGGAGGTAGACGCGTTCATCATCATCCCCAACGACAAACTCCTTGCGATTGTGGAGCCAAATACCACCGCCAAGAGCGCTTTTGCACTGTGTGACGAGATCCTTCGTCAGGCAGTAGAAGGTGTCTCTGACATCATCACCACCCCCGGTGAAATCAACACTGACTTTAACGACATTAAGGCCATCATGGAAGGTGCAGGTCCTGCCCTTATGGGTATCGGTATTGCCGATGGCGACAAGCGTGCAGAGACAGCAGCAATGCAGGCCGTTAACTCTCCACTTCTTGATGTCTCTATCGCAGGCGCCAAAGGTGTACTCTTCGTGGTCGCAGGAAATGAGGACCTCGGTATTCTTGAAGTGCAGGAGGCAGCTAAGGTTGTGTCTGAGTCCGTTGATAAGAGCGCCAAGGTTATCTTCGGTATCATGCGCGATGAGAAGCTTAAGAAGGGTCAGATCCGTATCATCGTCATTGCCACCGGCTTCCCAGAAGGTGCAGGCGAGCCAGGCGGTATGGGTATGGCAGAACGTTCTCTCTTCTCTCTCACTCCAAAGGAGCAGAGTGACACTCGTGGCAAGATCTACAACGACATGGTAAAGCGTGAGGAGGAACCTGTAGAAGAAGCCCCAAAGAAGAAAGAGGAACCGATTGTGACCGCTACTCCGCAAAAACGCGAAGAGCCACGTCCGGTCACTCCGGTCGTAGAAGAAGATGACGGCTTCGGTGTCATTCCTTCCTTCCTTCGTCGGAACAAGAAATAATCCTTCTTTATGAACACCCCGCTCACTGCGGGGTTTTCTGTTATAATCCCTCAACTATGAAAGACCTCATCATCATTGGCGGCGGTCCTGCAGGAGTCGCTGCAGGCGTCTATGCCGCTCGTAAGCAGCTCACCACGACTGTGATTGCCGCTGAGTTCGGTGGCCAGTCTACCGTCTCTGAGGGTATTGAAAACTGGATCGGCACTATTCGTATTCCAGGCACTGACCTTGCCAAGTCTCTTAAGGAGCACCTCTTTGCCTACAAGGGAGAGTTTGTAGAGATTGCTGAGGGAGAGCATGTCACGAAGCTTGAGAAGAGTGGTGAGGGCTTTAAGGCAACGACTGATGCCGGAAAGAGCTACGAGGCACGTTCAGTACTTGTGGCTTCAGGCGCAGGACGTCGCAAGCTTGATATTCCTGGTGCCGCACAGTTTGAAAACAAAGGAGTGGTGTATTGCGCCTCCTGTGATGGTCCTCTATTTTCTGGACAGGACGTACTGGTGGTTGGTGGTGGAAATGCGGGCTTTGAGACGGCTGCACAGCTTCTTGCGTACACTAAGTCAGTCACCCTCGTACACCGCAGCAAAGACTTCGCCGCTGATGCGATTACCGTAAACAAAGTGCTTGCACATCCAAACATGATCGGACTTCCAAACACTCAGCCAATAGAAGTACTCGGAGAAAAGTTTGTTTCAGGAGTAGTGATTGAGAACGTAGAAACAAAAGAGCGCACCATTCTTCCTGTCACCGGTGTATTCGTAGAGATCGGGGTGATTCCAAACACTGACTTTGCAAAGGGTCTTCTTCCGATGGATAAGTTCGGTCGCGTCATCGCTGATCCTCGTAATCAGAAGACTTCAGTAGAAGGAGTATGGGCTGCGGGTGATTGTACTGCCGAACTCTACCACCAAAACAACATCGCTGCCGGAGATGCGGTGAAAGCGCTGGAAGACATCTACATATGGCTTAAGGCCCGCTAAATTAAAAACCGCTCAGTATGAGCGGTTTTTAATAGAAACCCTGGCTTACGCCGTTGGCTCCTCGGGAGCTGGAGTTTCAGTCTCCTCTACAGGAGCGTCCTGCTCTACGTCGTCCCCTGCTGGGGCCATCATGTTGTCATCCATAGTATGTGGGTGTGGCTTTACTGAGTAACAATAAAGCCACCTGTTTAGTGGCTGGCAATGAGTTTCGACCGGTCCCGTAAGTATACCAAATAAGGGGGTTGTTCAATACCCCTTTTTGGATATCCACTTCATGTTTTCTTAACCATTTTCGGAAGGTGTACACTATGAGTGTTGTTCCTAATCTATACAAACCTATGATTGGAGGAAGTCATTAGTTCTCGTCCAAAAGGCCCTTCCGGGGCCTTTTGTCTTTTAGGACAGAAGGTATACTCCAGAGCAATGTCCTCATCTTTCCTCCGCCACTGTGACGCATGTGCAGGTTCTTCAACCAACCATACTGCTCTCTGGATTTCTAACTCGGGTGACATGCTTGCCCTGTTCTTTGCAGGATCACGCAACACGTGGATAGTACGCACACTCTCGGGTATTGGAGAATGGGCCGTGTCCCTCTTGGCACATGTGATGTTTATGGTGGGTCGCGCATTTGGATTTCTTACGCTTTCCGATGACATAACTCGGGTTACCAGTGCCCGCTCGCGAGTAATGTGGGAAGACGCAAAACGTCGTGGTATTCCGATGGAACAACTGTATTTTTTTGGGACACCAAGAGATACGTACCGGATTCATATTAATGGACACCCCTACTTTGTAGATAGCCTCCCTACCCCTCCCAAAAAACAGAAAGAGGCACTGCATGTGGATGACAAGATTTCATTTAAGACACTCCTCCGTAAAGCAAACATCCCTACTCCACGAAGTATCGGTACAGGTTCCCTGCATACTGCAAAGAAGGTATTACAAGAGTTCGGAACTATCTGCGTCAAACCTCGCTACGGTTCCAACGGATTCCATACGTTTCCTCATGTACGAACGGAAACTGAGCTAGAAGAGGCGTTTAGAAGCGCACAGCAGATATGCACCATGGTGAGTGTAGAGGAGCATCTGGAGGGTAATTTAGCCCGTGCAACCTGTGTGGATGGGAAGCTTGTTGGATTCTTAGCGTCCGTGTATCCAACGGTTATCGGTAACGGCGTAGACACCATAGCGGTACTCATTGAGCAAAAAAATAAGACGAAGCAGAAAGGGGTGAGTGACATCGTATTGTCGTCAGAACATATCGGATATATCGCACGTCATGGATATACTCCCGACTCCGTACTTAAAGAGGGACACTCCCTTCCACTTATTTTCCGCGCAGGAATTAGTTGGGGTGGAAGTAACCGCGAACACGGACGCACTATTCATCCTTCGTTTATTCCTATTATTGAACAGGCAGCCGTGTTGACCGATCTCCCTATCGTCGGCTTTGATTTGATTATTAAAGATCCTCTCATCTCAGCAGACTCACAATCCTGGGGCTTTATTGAAGCAAACTCACTCCCCTGGATTAACCTCCACCACACTCCTTTTGAAGGAGAACCAGTGAATGTGGCGACACACGTCTGGGATCTGTGGACTGACTATCCAAAGAAATAGAGGGAACTCATGGCTTCGCGTAGCGCTCCAAGAATTGATTCAAAAGATACGAGGTATCTTGCTCTGAGTTGTCAGATCCAAGCACAATCAATGCGAGAGGTCGTATTTCTCCTTCCACCGGGACTTCAAATACCGAAAGATCAGTTTCCTTTGCTACAATCGTCTGCCCCACCTTTCCGCCAAAGAAGTATTTATGCGATACGAGATGATTAAGATTCCGAAGGTCGGTGAACACACTTGCGCCATACGCGCTTCCCTTCAGATTTCCTGACGTGATATTAAACACAAAGCTTCGGTTGTTATAGACATACTTCGCGAGCATAAAAAGATCTTCTGCGGTTGAGACGTTTCCTGCATCGGCGCCCGAAGGGTCCACAAACACCGAATGGGTCATTCCAATTGCTTTAGCTTTGTCGTTCATTCGCTCAATGAACAAGAAGCGACCATAGTGTCGCGCAATCGTTTCTGCTGCTTCATTTGAAGACTCGGTAAGGAGTGGAAAAAGGAGCTGATAGATGCTGATTTCATCTCCTACTTTAAAGCGTGGAATAGAGGTGTAGACAAGCGCCTCCTTCGAAACCACCGCAACGGTATCAAGGTTAAGATACTCCGTCGCGACAAGGGCGGTCATGAGTTTGGTAATGGATGCAATCGGTACCACCTTCTCCGCTTCTTCTGAATAGAAGACCTGATTGTTCTTTAGGTCTGCGGTGAGATAGCTTCCTGCAGAAAGCGGTGCAGAGAGGCTAGAATATGAGAAATCATCCGAAGAAAAATCTTCTTCAAACACAAGGACCGGCGTGCCGACGTCTACGAGATTGAATACTTTCTCTGCGTCTTCAGTAGAAAGACGGACACATCCACCCGAATAGGTGCTGGCCACTGCCTCTCCACCCGGATAGTACGGCCAGCCGTGAATAAAGAAGTTTCCTTGAAAGGCCATGCTCCATGGTTGGTACACTTTCCCAAAGCTTGAGAAATGCGACTCTTCCTTGGTAGTAATCGCGTAGAGACCTGCTGGTGTCTCCCACCAGGATCCTTCCTTGCCTTTCGTCATGATTGGGACAGAGAACGCGAGCTCACCTGCCTTGTAGACATTCAACGTCATCGCAGAGAGATCTACCTCAATGAGATCGGACTTCTTTTCAATAAAATCTTGTTTTACCGTTGCAAAGAATTCTGGATTTGAAAGTGCAGGCTCCCCACCGTGTGAAAGGGGCGCATGCGTCCAGTCTGAAGGGATTGGAAGGTGTGCTCCTTGTTGTTGCATCGCGGCAGTCACCAAGAAAGTCCCTACAGTCAGGATCACTATTCCAAGGGCTGCAGCAACCATAGAGGCTGAAGATAGAGGAGACGCGTAGGGGCTTTGTCTTAACGCTATCTTGATGTCTGCCTTCTTCCAACCTGCAGTGCGAAGCTCTTTTTCAACCTCACGTTTAGTTGCACCGCCTACATAGCGATCTTCAATGTACTGTGGAAGATTGTCACTCATGCGGTTATCTTACTATGCAACCGCACAAACCACCTCTGGAAAACCTTTATGAAAATCCTTTCGGAACAAGAAGTTTCAATCTGCGGAGAGGGTGGGATTTGAACCCACGGTACCCTTTCGGGCACGCCTGATTTCGAGTCAGGTGCCTTCGACCACTCAGCCACCTCTCCGTACCGCGCATCCTAGCATTTTGGTACAGAATAGTGCTAGGATAGCCAAGCAATAGACGGCCCCATCGTCTAACGGTTAGGACAGCGCCCTTTCACGGCGTAAATCGGGGTTCGATTCCCCGTGGGGTCACATTTATTACAACACTCGTTTGTTGTATGAGAGCTTAATAAACTCTCCTGGCACGATTGAGCCAGCATTGCCATTGATTTGAACCGACGGGAACATATATGCTGGCAAATCTAGGACCTTATCGCGCGCAGTTCTCAGAGTGACAAACTCGTCTTTGGATATCCCATCACGTATATGAATGTTTTTCTTCCGCTCCTCGCCCACGGTCGTCATATACTGAAGATTTCGCTCTTTCCCTTCAGGGTAGTCGTGGCATAGATAGAGCATGGTGTCATCAGAGTAGCTCTCAAGCACTCGTCGTACAGAATCGTACATCGTATCTGCGGAACCTCCAGGGAAGTCACAGCGTGCAGTGCCCATATCAGGAGCAAACAAAGTATCCCCGGAAAAAAGAACACCACCTATCTCATACACCATATCCGCAGGGGTGTGTCCTGGCGTATGCACGGCTTTCGCAGAAATCGTTCCAAGAGAGAAGATCTCCCCATCCTCAAACAAAACATCAAACTGAGAGCCGTCTGTCTTGAACTGATCATTCAAATCAAACACCTCTTTCAAATACTTCTGCACGATGGTAACTGCACTTCCAATTGCTTTCTTGCCTCCCACCTTCTCCTTTAGATATGAAGAGGCGGAAATATGATCTGCGTGCATGTGGGTCTCAAGAATCCACTCATTCACCAACTCATTTGCGCGAATGTAGTCAATGATCTGGTCAGCAAGGTCAGTCCTCGTCTCCACATTCTTGTGGTTGTAATCAAGCACGGAATCAATAATAGCCGCACGACGTGTCTCTTTATCCCAGATGACGTAAGAGATCGTATGAGAGTCCGAATCAAATAGTGGATGCACCACGAGGTTTGTGTTCATAGTGTGAGAATAGCGTGAGTAATTGATCACTGATCCCACGGCATACACGTGGCAGGTGACCCCATCTCGTGTCCTGCTTCTTCCCATGCGAGAATCCCACCCTCTACGTTCACCAACTCTGCCTGTACCCCGAGAGCGGTGAGTGTCTCTATTGCCGTCACACCCCGACGTCCTGACCGACAATGCACATACACCGTCTTCTTGTCCCTAAACTCATCAAGGTGTCGTTCAATTTCGTCCAGCGGAACTGAACGAACCCCGGGAATATGTTTCTCTTTATATTCAGCAGAGGTGCATACGTTGATGAAATCAACAAAAGGATTGTTCCCTTCTGCGAGAATTACTTCTTTAAATGAGTCAACGGTTATGTGTTTCATATGTGATGTGCAAGAGTACGAACGCTTTGTGCCAAACGTAGATACGCTGCTGAAGATGTTTTGTAATAGACGTGCCTCCCTTTTTTGCGCGCCGTAATCACGCCCGAACGACGAAGAACGGCCAAGTGCTGGGAAAGCGCACTCTGGCTAAGAGCGCATTTCTTAAGTAGTGCACTCACCGTTGCCTCGCGTACAAGGCATTCTACGAGCTGCACCCGTTCTGGATTACCAAAAGCCTTGCAAAGGGTTTTAAGTGTCATAAATAATATATTAGCATATACTAATATATCATAGCAAGTGTGGATATGCGCCCTGCCTTACGCGGATGGCTACCAATGGAATGCATAATCTTGCGCTGGCGAATATATAGACTGCCGCCCATAGAGCCTACTCAACGCGAGAGAGGTAGACTCCACCTCTCTCGCGTTGAGTAGGCTCCTTTCCTCCGTTTCTATCCTTAACGACGATTTCGCTCCCATAGAATTTCTTACTCGTCAGATACGCAACGTATCGTTCTAATTCCTGCCAAGTGGTAAAATACCTATAACTATGCGCCGCCTCCTTGTTGCAGGGTCCTTGGCCTACGACCGAATCATGGTGTTCCCAGGACGATTTGAGCAGCATCTTCTCAAAGATGCGCTCCATACTATAAATGTGTGTTTTTCAGTCACTCCCCCGAAAGAAGAGTTTGGTGGATGCGGAGGGAACATCGCGTACACTCTTGCCCTACTTGGCGGTTCTCCTGTCGTGCTTTCAACTGCAGGGAATGATTTTGCGCGCTACGAGGAACACCTCAAAGAAGAAGGAGTGGCCACCACCCCGATTCAAGTCTATGGCGATGTACCAACCGCGTCGTTCTACGTGATTACTGATGAGGGGAATAATCAGATCGGCGCGTTCTCGCACGGCGCAGATGCAAAGCCCTACACATACGATATTGATTTTAATGACGTCGCGCTCGCGATTGTCGCACCCACTGGAGTAGAAGACATGCGTGAGTTCCCAGTGAAATTCAAAGAATCAAATATTCCCTATCTTTTTGACCCCGGACAGCAAACCACCAGTTTATCTTCAGATGAACTACGAAGTGCAATCTCTGGTTCACGCGCACTTCTCGTGAATGACTATGAATTTGCACTCGTGATGGAAAAAACTGGCTGGGACGAAGAGCGCATTGCTTCTGAAACAGAAATACTTGTCGTCACACTTGGTGGCGCAGGATCACGCATTCGTACTCGTGACGATGCCTTCCACATAGAGGCTATTACGGCAACATCAGTAGTAGACCCCACCGGTGCAGGCGACGCGTACCGTGCAGGCTTCATGCGTGCACTTGCTGATAACCTTTCCCCACGGGAAGCCGCGCAAGTAGGGAGCGCAGTAGCCGCCTATGCCGTGGAGTGCTATGGTACACAAAATCATCGCTTTACCCTTGATGAACTGAAGGCTCGTTACGAAGATACCTACCTTTCACCCTTCCCTATGTAACTATGAACTACGACATTACTAACACTGATCTTGCGATCGAAGGCGCGAAGCGTCTCGCTTGGGCAGATAACGACATGCCAGTGCTCCGTGCGATTCGTGATCGTTTCCGGACAGAAAAGCCATTCAAAGGAAAGACCCTTGCGGCGTGTCTCCATGTCACTGCTGAGACCGGGAACCTCATGCGCACCCTTAAAGAAGGAGGAGCGGATGTGATTCTCTGCGCGTCTAATCCCCTTTCAACACAAGACGATATTGCGGCCACTCTCGTGAAGGATCACGGCATTCCTGTATACGCAAAGAAAGGAGAAGATCGTGATACCTTCTTTGCACATCTTAAGAAAGTTATCTCCTACAGCCCACATCTCACCATGGATGACGGTGCAGACCTCGTCTCTACGATCCACAAAGAACATCCAGAACTTATTCCTTCTATTGTGGGCGGCACTGAAGAAACGACGACGGGCGTTATTCGCCTTCGTGCCATGGCAAAGAATGGTGCACTCAAATTTCCAATCGTCGCCGTGAATGATGCAAAAACCAAGAACATGTTTGATAACCGGTATGGCACTGGGCAGTCAACACTAGATGGCATCGTGCGTGCAACAGATGTACTCCTCGCGGGAAAAGTGTTTGTGGTTGCAGGGTATGGCTGGTGCGGGCGCGGACTTGCACTTCGTGCGCGTGGTATGGGGGCACAGGTGATTGTGACTGAAGTAGATGCAATCAAAGCACTTGAAGCCTCTATGGATGGGTTCCGTGTGGCGACCATGGAAGAAGTTGCACCGATTGGCGACATTTTTTGCACGGCAACGGGTAACATTCATGTTATCCGCCTTGAACATTTAAAGCGTATGAAAGATGGGGCGATTGTTGCAAACACCGGACACTTTGATGTAGAGATTGACGTCGCCACGCTCAAGAATGCCGCAGCATCAGTTCGTGAGAATGTACGTCCGTCAGTAGATGAGTACCTCCTTGGTAAAAACCGTATTAACCTTCTTGCTGAAGGACGCTTGGTAAATCTTGCGGCCGCAGAAGGACACCCCGCATCAGTGATGGATATGAGCTTTGCGACGCAAGCCCTCTCGGCCGCATGGATGGCGACACAAACGCTCTCCCCTCAGGTATACGAGGTACCAGAAGAGATAGAAGAGACGGTTGCCACTTTAAAACTCTCTGCAATGGGCATCACCATTGATGTACTTACTCCTGAGCAACAGAAATATCTTTCAGACTGGGAGAGTGGCACCTAACTGGGGATAAACCACGTAGAACCCTCAGACGGGGTCTATCATTCGCCTCAATGTCACAACATTTTGGTGAACACCTAACCTTGGATGGATACGGCGGGAACGAAACGCAGCTTGATAACCAACAGGTTGTATTTGATTTCCTTGATAAGCTTCCGGAGCTTCTTGGTATGCATAAAATGACTGAGCCGGAAGTCTTTCATTCAGATGGGAACGACATTAAAGACCCTGGAGGATGGACTGGGGTGGTTACTATTGCCGAAAGTCACATCAGCATTCACACGTTCCCTAAGCGCGGATTCGCTTCCGCAGACGTTTACACCTGCAAAAACGGAATGGATAACGATTTTATTATCAAATACTTCAACGAGGCCTTCGGGTTCAAAGAGATCTAAACACACTTCCTTCTTCGTGGGGCGAAGTATCCCGCAGAGAATATTTACTAGCACCCAAGCTCGCTGCGAGGAATCGCCCCTTCACGAAGAATGCGTGGAGTATCTCCATGTGCAAATGAAATCACGGTCGAAGACACACCTCCACTGCACTCTCCTCCATCAATGATCACAGACACGTGTTCAATATCAGGACCAAAGTGTTCAATCATGCTTTGAATGTCTCTAGGCGTCGGAATTCCTGCGCGATTGGCACTCGTAGACGTAATAGGTCCACCAAAGGCAGCGCCGAGCGCGCGAGAGAATGTGTCGCCAGGGACGCGAATACCAACTGCGTCGTTAAGAAGCACCTCTTTTGGTGCATGCTTGGTTGCCGGGAGCACCAGCGTGAGCGCACCGGGAAGATGACGTTCTGCAATTGCGCGGGCTTCAGAAGAGAGTTCTCCGTAGCGTTCTATATGACCAATTGTGGGCACCAAAATAGACACTGGTTTCTTTTGTTCCCGTACCTTGAGATGACGAAGACGCACTAGTGCTTCGGGGTCAAGCGCATTCACTCCAAAGCCATAAATGGTGTCCGTGGGATAGATAATGATCCCTCCTTGGGCAAGAGCTTCCGCTGCCGTATAAGCGGCTTTTTCTGTATTTTCTTCGGTCAAACGGATAATTTGCATGCGGTTTGAATACTAGCGGAAAGTACGATATTGTGCGAGCACCGTAGTACATACGGGCGATTAGCTCAGTTGGTAGAGCATTCCCTTGACGTGGGAAGGGTCAGAGGTTCGAATCCTCTATCGCCCACCGATTTCGTATGAACGCCATCATTCGCACTTTTTCAGTCTCACTCTTTTTGTGGGTCGTTGCACTCGTTAGTGTCTTTTTGTGGGGTGGCTGGAGCGCATTGTTCATTGCTATTCTTCTGACGATTCTTGAAGTCACACTATCGTTTGATAACGCGGTGGTGAACGCAAAGATCTTGCAACGAATGAGTGCAAAGTGGCAGGGCTACTTCCTTACCTGGGGTATCTTGGTTGCCGTCTTTGGTACGCGCTTCGTACTCCCTATTCTTATCGTTGCCGCGGGTGTCTCCATGTCACCACTTGATGTGAGCATCTTGGTATTTGAAGATCCAGAGGAGTATGGCCATTTGCTTGAGGGTGCACGTACGGCTATTTCTTCCTTCGGAGGCATCTTCCTTCTTATGGTCTCCCTTAAGTACTTCTTTGATGACGCCAAGGAGGTGCATTGGATCCAGACCATAGAACATCATGTGGCAAAGTGGGGCCGCATTGAAGCACTTGAAATTGCGATTGCGCTTGTTCTTCTCTTGGCCATTTCATTTATATTGCCTGCGTCAGCGGCAACCATCCTGTTCTCTGGTGTCCTTGGTATTATTCTCTTTATCGGTATACAAGGTATTGCAAACGCATTTTCCGTAGAAGCAAAGGTTTCCTCTGATATTGCAAAAGGGAGTGTGGCTCTTTTTATCTATCTAGAAATCCTCGACGCCGCCTTTTCTCTCGATGGAGTGATCGGTGCGTTTGCGATTACGAATGATCTTCCTGTTATCGTCGTGGGTCTTGGGGTTGGCGCCTACTTTGTTCGTACGCTTACCATCTATCTCGTGCGTCAGAAGACCCTTGAAACACTTAAATACCTTGAACACGGCGCTCATTGGGCAATTCTCGGTCTTGCGGGCGCAATGCTCTCTTCAATCTTTTTCCACGTACCCGAGATCATTACGGGATCGATTGGTCTTGCGTTTGTCGCCGCGTCCTACTATTCGTCTCTTAAAGAGAGAAAGATACTTGCGGCCTAAGCCTCTTCCAAGAAACCTCCGGCCTGGTGATTCCAGAGATCTGCATACACTCCTTTTTTTGTAATCAGTTCATCGTGCGTACCATCTTCAATAATCTTCCCATGGGAGAAGATAATGAGACGATCCATCGCACGAAGCGTGGAGAGTCGGTGTGCGACCGCAATCACCGTACGTCCTTCCATGAGGGTGAGAAGTGCCTTTTGTACGAGCACTTCACTCTCACTATCAAGCGCACTGGTTGCCTCATCAAGAAGAAGAATCGGCGCGTTCTTGAGAAGGGCTCTCGCAATCACAATGCGCTGTCGCTGACCGCCTGAGAGCTTAATACCACGTTCCCCGACCAGTGATTCATATCCTTCTGGGAGTCGCTCAATAAACTCATGCGCTTGTGCTTGTGTCGCGGCCGCAATCACCTCTTCGCGTGTTGCTTCTGGTTTACTGTACGCAATATTTTCGTGAATCGTACGGTGAAAGAGTGACGGCTCTTGCGGCACCACTGCAATCTTTTCACGAAGACTCTCTTTGGTGACTTGCGCAATGTCTTCTCCACCAAGTAAAATTGTTCCCCCACTGAGGTCATAGTGACGAAGAAGCAGCTTCACAAGTGTCGTCTTTCCTGCTCCACTTCTTCCGACGAGGCCCACGCGCTGCCCTGCAGGAATGGTAAATGCGAGGTTGCTAAATACCTCTGTACCTTCGTACTTAAACGATACATGATCAAATGTAATGCTGCTTTCGGTAAGTGCGAGTCTATGTGCTCCCACACGATCTGCCACTGTGTGCGGTCGTACAATATCAGTGAGACTCTCTGAAAGTTGCCCCCACACTTCGGTGAAATGATTGAATTGGCTTCCAAGAAAGATGAACCGCTCTTCAAGAAGCCATACCATGGCAAGCATCAGGATCACGTCACCTGGAGTAAGCACACCCTGCACCGCAAGATACACCGATGCAAACACCACGCCCGCCATAAAGAAGTTGATGAGGACTCCGTTCCAAAGGAGCGTCCATTCCCCATACTGCCAGTTTTTCATGCCAAGCTCACGACGCTTTAAGAGAAAGGTTTTGAGCCGTATGTCTTCAAAGTTGCGCTTTGCAAATTCGTGCACCGACAGAATGTTTGTGAGTGAATCTACTGTTGCTCCATTTAATGCCGTTTCTGCATCTTGTGCAGCCATAGAAAGTGGTACACGCTTCTTTGAGTAATAATAATTATACGGAATGATGATGACAAACAAGCTGAGGAGAATGAACCCAATCAAAGGACTTGTAAGAAATACAATGATGAATCCAGTAATTACGGAAACTACAAAGGAAAGCAGCTGCCAGAGAAGACCTTCCACCATATCTCGCGCTCCATCTCCTGCTTGTTTAATACGGCTTAAGAGCGAACCGGCAAAGCGATCAGAGAAATACTGATAGCTGTGCTTTGAGAGATGCGCAAAGAGTGCAGAACGTGCAGTGGCGCGTACCCCTGTTGCCCAACGCATACCGGCAAACCCGCTACAACGCCAGAGCAAGTGACCTACAAGAGCAAGGGCAAAATAGAACAGAACGGACCACACAAGTGGCATGTAGATTCCGTCGTTTAACTTAAATGCATTGTCCGTAATGAGCTTATAGAGGTACGGTGCAAGACCACTTGTGATAGCCGCAAGCACCACACAGAGGCTCGCGAGCAATGCCATGCGTGCATGAGGACGCGAGACAAAGAGAAAAAACGAAATGGGATTCAATTTCGTCGGGAGGTCATCGCGCCACATAGATTTCATGCTCCCTAGTATACCGCGCATAAATACGCTATAACGGCCTATATATGGCTCGCACTGTGATTCTCTACCATGGCGACTGCCCCGATGGATTCGGGGGTGCCTTTGCTGCCTGGAAGAAGTTTGGTAACGCTGCCGAATATGTGCCAATAAAACATGGACGTCCTGTGCCGAAAGGCCTCGCAGGTGCTGAACTCTATTTCATAGACTTTGTGTATAAAAAGCCAGAGATGAATCAGATTGCCGCCGAGGCTGCGTCACTCGTCGTATTAGATCACCACGAAGGTGTACGTGACGTGGTGGAGTCTATGCCACACCATATATATGATGCGAATCGGTCTGGGGCGACTATCGCCTGGAGTTACTTCCATCCTGAGACTCCGGTACCTACTCTTCTTTCCTACGTAGAAGACGGAGACTTGTATCGTTTTGCGCTTCCTGATGCCCACGCCCTTCTCTCTTATATATACACTGAACCATTCACCTTTGAGTCCTGGGATACTATTGCAAGCGACCTTGAGAAGCCTGAGAAACGCACAGAGATGATTGCACGTGGAGAAGTCTATCGCCGCCACTCAGATCTCATCATTAATGAACTCGTGAACGATGCGAAGCTTGTGAAGTTTGAAGGGCACATTTGCTATTTCTCTCCAACCTTGAGCATATTTGCCTCTGATCTTGGCAATCGTCTTGCACGGAAGCGCGGGCCTCTTGCCCTTGCCGTGCAAGCACGTCCTGATGGTCTTCGCATTTCTCTTCGTGGCGATGGATCAGTAGATGTGGCAAAAATTGCACAAAAGTATGGTGGTAATGGACATCCGAATGCTTCTGCATTCTCACTCCCTTGGGGCACGCCTATTCCATGGGAAGAAGTCTATGAAGATCCTCTCAATTGAAACAAGCTGCGACGAGACTGCGATTACGGTGCTTGAAGCAACCGGAGAAGAAGGGAACGCAACCTTTCGCATTCTTGGGAATGCACTCCTTTCGCAGATAGATATTCATAAGGAGTATGGCGGTGTATTTCCTGCGCTCGCTAAGCGAGCACATGCCATTAACCTCACGCCACTTCTTATCGCGGCTCTTACGGACGCCGACATGCTTACCCCAGGATCGGTTACGCTTTCCGAAGACGCTGCAACCTTTCTTACGCGTGAATATGAGCTAGCAGAAAAATTAGAAACCTTTCTTGCTACACACGCCGTACCTAACATAGATGCAATTGCAGTTACGCACGGCCCAGGTCTTGAGCCCGCACTCTGGGTAGGAGTGAACTTCGCACAAGCGCTTGCCCGTGCGTGGGAAAAGCCATTGGTCCCTGTAGATCACATGGAAGGACATTTGCTCGCATCTCTCGTAGAAGGTGACAAAAAAGAATTCTTTCTACGCAGCATTGATCTTCCTGTGCTTTCGCTCCTCGTCTCTGGAGGACACACAGAACTTATACAGATGTCGTCATGGCTTTCGTATACACTTCTTGGCTCTACGCGTGATGATGCGGTGGGTGAAGCGTTTGATAAGGTCGCACGTATTCTTGGGCTTCCGTATCCAGGTGGTCCTGAAGTATCAAAACTTGCAGAGCGTATGCGTGAGGTTCCTTCCACTGTCACACTTCCCCGTCCAATGATCCACTCTGATGATCTAGACTTCTCATACAGTGGACTCAAAACTGCGGTGTTGTATATGGTGAAGGGTCGCGAGCTCTCTGAAGAGGAGAAAGCGGCAATTGCACGAGAGTTTGAAGATGCAGCCATTGATGTGCTCTGGGCAAAATCATCACGTGCACTAAGAGAAAATGGCGCGAAGACTCTTGCAGTCGGTGGCGGAGTATCCGCAAATACGCACCTGCGACGTTTCTTCGCAGAGAAAATTGCCGAGGAGTACCCAGAGATTACTCTTCGTTTCCCTCCTTCCGGCTTTACCGGAGACAACGCCATCATGATCGGCGTTGCTGGATATTTCCGTGCCCTTCGCAACGAATTTGCGAAACCAGGCACGATCCGTGCCTCAGGAACCCTTACACTCCATTAGTCAGAGGTATCTGGTACACTAGGGCTTCACATATGGACGAGAAGTTTAAAAAGCCCTACGACCCTGCTGCCACAGAGCCCCGTATCTATGCGGCCTGGGAGAAGAGTGGGTACTTTAATCCAGACAACCTTCCTGGGGAACGTTCCGAGACCTACACCATCATGATGCCACCGCCGAACGCGACCGGTGTGCTGCACATGGGTCATGCGCTCGGTCTTACTATTGAAGACATCCTCATTCGCTACAACCGCATGCGCGGGAAAGCAACGCTCTGGCTCCCAGGAACGGACCATGCTGCAATCGCAACCCAATCAAAGGTTGAGAAAGATATTCAGAAAACAGAAAAGAAGAATCGCCATGACTTAGGGCGTAATGAACTCCTTCGTCGCATTGGAGCATTCGTAGAAGAAAGTCGAGCCACCATTCAAGGACAAGTGCGTGTCATGGGTGCATCCTGTGATTGGTCACGCGAAGCCTTCACGCTTGATACCGCACGCAACCACGCAGTGAACGAGCTCTTCAAGCGCATGTACACCGCGGGACTTATTTATCGCGGACATCGCATTGTAAACTGGGATCCCAAAGGTCAGACGACTATCTCTGATGATGAGATTGTATATGAGGAGCGTAAAGAGAAGTTTTATTACCTGAAGTATGGTCCTTTCACTATTGGTACTGCACGCCCGGAAACCAAGTTCGGCGACAAATATGTGGTAATGCATCCAAAGGATCCACGCTACGCTGCATACACTGATGGACAGAAGATTGATCTTGAATGGATCAATGGACCTATTACCGCGACCGTCATTAAAGACGAAGCGGTTGATATGGAGTTTGGTACGGGTGTGATGACCATTACTCCATGGCACGACGTCACAGACTTTGAGATTGCCGAGCGTCACAATCTTGATAAGGAACAGATTATTGATGAGCGTGGGAAACTTCTTCCCGTTGCTGGTGAGTTTGCGGGCATGAAAATTACTGAGGCGCGCGAGAAGATTATTGAGAAGCTTCGGACGAAGGGACTCGTAGAAAAGGAAGAAGACTACGCGCACAATGTGGCAACCGCAGAACGCACTGGTGGCCTGGTTGAGCCACAGATTAAGCTGCAGTGGTTTATCGGCGTCAATCGTCCGTTCAAGATAGACCATTCAGAGATTCCAAGAATTGAAATCGGCAGTACCGTAACGCTAAAGGAAATGATGCGTGCGGCAGTCGCCGGTGGCGGTGTGCGTATTGTGCCAGACCATTTTGATAAGACATACTTTCATTGGATAGATAATCTCCGTGACTGGTGTATCAGCCGTCAGATTTGGTATGGACATCGTGTACCGGTGTGGTACCGCGGTGAAGAGATTGCGGTCGGAGACGCACCTATTGGCGAGGGATGGGTCCAGGACGAAGACACGCTAGATACGTGGTTCTCTTCTGGTGCGTGGACCTTCTCTACCCTTGGATGGCCGGATATTACGGGTGATCTCCGACGTTTCCATCCAACTAACGTGCTTGAGACTGGATATGACATCCTATTCTTCTGGATTGCGCGCATGATTCTCATGAGTGGGTTTGCGCTCGGGCAGGTTCCCTTCCGTAATGTCTACCTCCACGGAATTGTCCGTGATGCGCAGGGTCGTAAGTTTTCTAAATCCCTCGGGAATGGAATTGACCCTATTGATGTCGCCCAGAAGTATGGCGCTGATGCCGCACGTATGAGTCTTATCGTCGGCAATACTCCAGGAACCGACTTCCGTCTTTCAGAAGACAAAATCAAAGGCTACAAACATTTTGCCAACAAACTCTGGAACATTGCACGTTTTATTCTTGAAAATACTGAAGGTGTAAAACAGACAGCTCTCACTGAGGCGGATCAAGTGCTTAAGGATGAAGTGTCTCTGCTGGCCAAGGAAGTGACGCGTGATATGGAGGAATATCGCATGTACATGGCGGCAGAAAAGATCTACCACTACACCTGGCATCGCCTTGCGGATGTCCTTATTGAGGAATCCAAGCCAATCCTTACGGGAACTGATGAGGCAGTCAAAACGTCTCGGCAGACCGTCCTTCGCATGCTTCTCCTTGAAGTGCTGAAACTTCTCCATCCGTTCATGCCGTTTATTACTGAAGAGATCTGGCAAAGTGTACAAACGGACAAGGAGTTACTCATTGTTGCGTCGTGGCCAGTCAAATAGCCTGGTAGAATGGTCTCATGCCTGTGGGAGAGACCATTGCCTACGCACTCATTGGTGGAGTTCTGCCCGCCCTCGTCTGGCTCGACTTCCTTCTTCAGGAAGATCGTCGCTGTCCTGAACCTCGCTGGCTCGTCGCAGTCGCCTTTATTGTGGGTATGGTGTGTGTGCCCTTGGTGATTCCTCTTGAACACCTCGTCTTTGAGCGTCTTCCTGAGGGCCTCTCAACCATCCTTGCATGGTCAATGATAGAGGAGACTATGAAGTATCTGCTCGCCGCCATCTTCGTCCTCTCACATACCGCGGCACGCCAATCTACCCATATCGTCACCTCCATGATTACGGTTGCGCTCGGTTTTGCGGCAGCGGAGAACGCCTTCTTCCTTATTGATCCTATTTCTCAAGGACAGTTTATTGATGGTTTGGTTACTGGGAACCTCCGCTTCGTCGGTGCCACTCTTCTGCATGTGGTTGCCTCTTCGGCAATTGGATTTGCACTCGCATTCTCACTCGGTGCGAGCCGTCCAGTGCGCATGGCCGCCGCATCCTTCGGACTTATCCTTGCAATCGCATTGCACACGGTATTTAACTACTTTATTATTCAGGAAGATGGCTCTCACACGCTCCTCGCGTTCTTTACAGTGTGGACCGGAGCAGTCGTCTTCTTTGCCGCGTTTGAAGTCTTAAAATATTTCAGATACCGTAACTTACCAGCCAATACTTGCGAAACATGAAAAAACGCTCTTTCTTCCAGAAACTCACCGGTGGCGTTCCTCTGAACGACGATTTCGACGATTTTGAAGAAGAGCAGGAGCCTGCAGCACGTCCTGGACTTCCAGGGCGCGAGCAGGCAGCGCAGCGCGTGATGTCCTACCACGAAGAAGAACCGACCGAGGGGCAGCTTCCTATTGATATGTACCAGACGCAGGATGAAATTATCATCCGCACCTTTACCGCTGGCGTGCGTCCTGATGAAATGAATGTGTCTATCAGCCGTGACATGGTAGTGCTTGAAGGATCACGTCAGGAACGTGAACAGGTAACTGACGGTGACTACTTCAGTCGTGAGCTTTTCTGGGGTTCCTTCACCCGCACTATTCTCCTTCCTGAAGAAGTTGATGTAGATACCTGTACCGCAACGGCAAAGGATGGTCTTTTAACCCTGGTGCTTCCAAAACTAGATAAGGCTCGTCAAACCAAGCTCAAGGTCCGCGTTGGCTAAAGCACTTTCGTCTCCAATGGTGGCGGGGTGTTCACCTGCGTCACCGTAAATCCGATACGCCCGATGGTCTGCCCACCAGGCGTCTCTACTGATACCCTCCATTTCCCGGGCACAAGATTTAATTTCCATGAGTAGCCACGGTACCCATCTTCGCGTCCTCCAGTCATCGGGAACGAGACATTGCTTTCGGTAATCCAGCGACGAGAGGTTGAGTTGTAGTACTCCCACCGATGAACGACTGCGCCTCCACGAAGATTTCCTGGTGCGACAACTGCGCTATATGCATACAGCGTTTCTCCTGGCACGGTCTCTATAGTCTCCTCCCACACCCACCATGGCTCGGACGGCTCATCAGTCACCCTATATCCATTCCCCTCACGCACGAGTGAGTGGTAGATACCCGCATCTTTCAGTGCAAGCGGAATAGGCGGGATTAGCCCTGTAAAATAAGACACATTGACCACAAGAAGTACCGCGGTGGCGGTGGTCATCACACTTCGTATTTCTCCACGAAAACGTGAGTGATTAAGAACAGAAAGAATCCACAGGAAAAGGGCAAACACTCCTATCGTAATTCCCGTACTTCCAAGAAACGACCACGGGCCTATGAAACCGGTGTAGAACGGAAAGGCGAACACCGTATAGGCATAGAGCGCGAAGAAAAGAAGGGTCGTTTGGAAGATAAGGAAGTGTTTGTACATTCTGAAATATTCATTCCCCGCATAGATAAGTCCAAGAATAATAAGGAATGGCCATGAGACGAGAATGACTGAATGCGTTGCATAAAACACAGTGAACCCAGAGAAGAGACCTCCGAATGCGTACTGCACTGCTAGTGGAAAAAGCACGGAGAGCGCCTTCTTCCATCTGATCTCTGACTCATGCCAGGAGGCTGTTGCATGGGCACCAAGGACCGACACGACCGCCAAGGTGAGGTAGCTCGTAAATACTACGACGACTATTGACAGTGGTAAGAGACCGAAGGTTAGGAAGTCAGTAACAAATCCGAATGCAAAAAGCACCGCACCGAGTGTGCGTTCATTTCTTGCCGCGAATGAAAGTATCCTATCGAAGAGGTTCATCGATGGACTCATGTGCTTGGACCCGGGCTCGAACCGGGGACCCCTTCCTCTTCAGGGAAGTGCTCTACCAACTGAGCTATCCAAGCAGGTACGGGGTACTGTACCTCAAAACCCCGTCTCCGTGAAGTCTACATTCCAAACTGCGCCCGGTACTGTTCAAAGAGGCGCTGGAAGTCTTCAGGACGCATGTCTGCAGCTCCAGTAAACATGTTCAAGAGCGGTGCAAGGTACGTCATGGTGACGTAGTACCCCGCCGCAAAGAGCGTGAGCCAGATTACAATACGGATAATGCCGTGAATAAATGCGTCCCGACGGATCGTCTTCAGCATCTTGTTGTTCTCTTTCGTAAGACGAAGTGTCTCCTTCGCCATCTCGCTAATTGATTCTGTTTCTTCGTACATAGGCAGAAGTATAGCACTCGCGTGTGCCCTCGGCAGGAATCGAACCTGCATTTCCACTTTAGGAGTGTGGAGTTCTATCCATTGAACTACAAGGGCGTGAGCGGAGGATAGCACAAAACCCCGCAGCACCTAAGCTACGGGGTTTTCGTGTAAGGAGTGATTACATCCCTGGCTCGCCTCCGGTACCGAAGAGCTCGTCAAAGCGACGCTTGTCAAAGCCGATGATCATTTCATCACCGACAAAGATGACCGGCACTCCCATCTGACCACTCTTTTCAATCATCTCAGCGCGCTTCTCCTGATCTGCGGCCACATTGATGTCGGTGTATTCAATACCATTGGCATTGAAGTACTCCTTGCTCATCTGGCAGAAGTGGCAGGTTGGCGTACTGTAAATGGTTACTTTCTTATCCATATAGTGCTGTGTCGTTAGTGTTCCGAGAGTATATCATCCTGAGTTATCCCCAGCTATGTGGATATATTTCCGGGCACTGTAAACCACGCAAAGGTCTCATTCGGACCCTCTTCGGTGCCACTCACTATAAGACCTGCTTCCTGTAGGCGTGCTAATCGTTTTTGGCGATCTTTAGCATTGTGGTCATAGAATCCCACCACAAGTGCCCCTCCAGGACTTACCCGGGAATAGAGATCCCTCACAAACTCAATTTCCTTGGGCTTATCGAGCTTCCAGTTATCCCATGCGTTCCAATACACCACATCAAAGGTCTTCGGAAGTGTATCTAGTTCCTCTATTGAATGTATAAATTGTTTTTCTTTTCCTAGAAAGAGCTTCTGCGCATCTCGCACACGCTCTTTTCTCTTATCAAGACCATACGGTTCTATGGTGACAGAAGACCATTCCTGAAGAGAACGAAGCAAGAGCCCATTTGCGCTTCCGTAATCAAAGACCGATACCGTGTCCTTGTCACCTGCAATGCGATCAATAATGCCTGCAATGGGCCTTCGCGCCTTCTCCCACCATTCCCATGACTTTGCTGCAGAATGCCCCCAACCCATTATAATATCGCTTCCCTTGAGTACACTCTGGAGCTTCCAACGATTTTCTCGCAACATATCAAATGCAGACTTCTGTGAACGTGGTCCACTCTGTCCTGGAAAGGTATGTATGCTCATGGTGCGGGATACGAGAATCGAACTCGTGCTTATTGCTTGGGAAGCAATCGTCCTACCACTAAACTAATCCCGCTCATAGACCGAACCACCCAAAAACCTTTCTCCACCATGGGAGCGGAGGGCCTACGTCCTGCTCGTCCACAACGACGATAATAACCTCTTCTCCAGGACGTGCAACGCCATGCGCCTCCCGCAGCGTCGCCTCTTCTCCTCGAGGGGTATTGAGCTCCGTTATGTTCTCAGTCAAGATCTCTTTCCGCTCCGTGAGTGCGAGAAGCTCTGCCTGTGCCTCCATTGCCGCATGACGAGCACGCTCTTCTTTCTCCATAATTCCCCACAAGATCCAGAGAAGCCATAGAAGAACAAGCACGAGAAGTGCTATGATCGCTCCTTCACGAAAACTCGGTTTCTCTTTGCGACGGGCCATTACAGCCAGTATACCAATCTATCGCTCGCTCTCCTGCACCATTTTCATGAACACCTCTTCTGGAATCTCCACGCGTGCACCGTACGCTGCACGATGCTTTTTACCCTTCTTCTGTTTCTCCAAAAGCTTCTTCTTACGCGTGACGTCACCTCCATACAGATACCCAGTCACATCCTTACGAAGTGCGGAAAGAGTCTTAGAGGAGATAATACGCCCAAGAGCGTGTGCCTGAATCTTCGTAACTTGGAGCTGGCGCGGAAGAATCTCATAGAGCTTCTCTACCATACGCTCCCCTTCTTCCTGGACGCGACGGCGAGATACTACGCGCGCAAAAGCAGGCACTTCTTCTTCTGCGACAAGAATATCCAAACGAACCACGTCCGCGATGCGCTCATCAAGAAATTCATAGGAAAGAGATGCATACCCCGACGATGCATTCTTCACACGGTCAAAGAATCCACGCATAAGCTCGCGAAGCGGCATCTCTGCGGTAAGTTCAATACGACCGTCAGAGTAGGTCTCCGTGTGCTGAATAACTCCTTCATGCTCGTGGAAAAGCTGGAGAAGGTTGGAGAGAGATTCCGGTGGTGTAATAAGAATCGCTTTCACCCATGGCTCTTCAATCATTTCTATATCTCCGTATGCAGGAAACTTGGATGGGGTGTACACCGTCTGGCGTCCGCCAGTCTTGGTCGTCACAATGTACGCAATGGTAGGAATGGTAACGACAAGAGAAAGAGAAAACTCACGACGGAGGCGCTCAGTCACAATCTCTAAGTGGAGCATTCCAAGGAATCCACAACGGAATCCACGACCAAGCACGCCAGAAGATTCCTCTTCAAAGGACAGTGAGGAGTCGGAGAGGCGAAGACGCTCAAGTGACTGACGAAGATCCGCAAGATCGTCCTGACTTTCTGGATACACCGATGCCCACACGACCGGGCGAGGACGCGCAAAGCCAGGAAGTGCAGGAAGTGTTCCCCGCTCAAGTGCAATCGTGTCTCCTACCGCCACGACTCCTGGCTCTTTAATACCGGTGACGATGTAGCCAATCTCTCCTGCAGAAAGAGAATCTGCTGGTGTCTCATCAGGAATAAAGATACCCGTCTCAAGCGCAGTAAACTTCTTGTCTGCAGCACGGAAGGTCAACATATCTCCTTTCTTCACTACTCCATCAAACACACGTACGTACACTGCAATCCCACGATGCGTGGAAAATGAGAAGTCAAAGATGGTTGCGCGTGCTTCATTCGCTTCTGAGGGACGAGGTGCGGGGACGCGCATTATAATCGCCTCAAGAAGTTCCTCCACTCCTGCCCCGCTCTTTCCAGAGACGGCAAGCACGGTATCCGGGTCAACCGAAAGAAGTGACGCAAGCTCAAGCTTCACTTCCTCCACACGTGCATAGGGAGAATCAATCTTAGAAACTGCGGGAATAATCACGCAGCCTGTCTTCTGCGCCATACCAAGCGTGGTGAGGGTCTGTGCCTGCACGCCCTGAGTAGAGTCCACCAAAAGAATTACTCCTTCCACTGCCGTGAGTGCACGGGAGACTTCGTATGCAAAATCTATGTGTCCTGGAGTATCAATGAGATTGAGCACATACTCCACCCCGTCTTTCGCACGATACTTCATGCGTGCAGGCTGCATCTTAATGGTGATGCCGCGCTCACGTTCAAGATCCATACGATCAAGCACCTGATCCCGCATCTTGCGTGCCTCAATGGTATGAGTACGCTCAAGCATCCGGTCAGCCAACGTGGACTTCCCGTGATCTATGTGAGCAATGATAGAAAAGTTACGAATCGGTGCGGTCATTGAAAGCGGGGTCGTAGATCGGGGTCTTTGGGAGCGCAAAACGCTTCAGGGACGTACAAATGTCCTTGAATTCCTTGTTCTCGAGGAGGAAGAGCACTCCCGCAGCCGCTACAACTCCTACGATACCAGCCGTGAGCCCCTGCGCAAGCACAGAGGCCAAAGTGGAGAGTGGCGCGATATTCCCCATGAGGGCTAGAGTCCAGTAGGCAACCGTACCACCCACAATCGCGGCACCCGTACCTTCCATGATCGGACGCACCAGAGAGCCTGCCACTCCAGGCGCAACCGTGCGGAGAGTGACCAGCGCTACAATGCCCATAAGAATGTATCCAAGCATCGCACCAAACGCAATGAAGAGAATATCAGAACCTTGCACTCCTTCTACACGCATAAGTGCCTCAATAAAGTCACGTGCAAATGGATAGGTTCGTGCGAGGGCAAGTGTACCGGCCGCACCACCCACCGACGCGAGAAGTCCAAGAATTTGTATAACAAATGGCATCCAAGAACGACCTGCGGCATAGAAGGCCCGTGCAGCAAGAAGCACGAGACCTTGCGGCACAAGTGCGAACGCAAGAATACCGAGCACCGCGGCCGTCAATCGCGTATCGTCCCAGTCAAATGCACCGGTACCAAGTACCACACGTACGATGTGTGCACGCATCACAATCGTTAAAATCGCAAGAATGGCAGACCAGAAAATAAGATGCCGGGCTGCAGCCGCAAGGGTCGCCGCAAAGGCTTCCAGACGTCCTTCGTTCATTTCTTTTGCAAGCACAGGAAACGCTGCAGTGGCATAGGACGCCGCAATCAACGAGAGCGGCACGGCCGCAAGATTCCCCGCAAGCGCAAACACCGCAATACCTCCCGCTCCTGTGACTGCGGCAAGCATCGTAAGAAGAAAGAGCGTCGCTGCACCCATAGAGAGTGCGAGTGACCGTGGTACTGACTGCTTAATCACGCTCATAAGTATCTTTGGTGAAGGAACCACAAAGAAAGGAAATACTCCTGCACCCACGACCACCGGAATATTAATCAAAAGGTGTGCAACGCTTCCAAGGATCACGCCAATTCCAATGCCCGAGAGACCCATCGACGGATACAAGAAGAGGGCACCGACAATAATCCCAACGTTGTAGAGAATTGGAGAGAGCGCGAAGAGTAAGAAACGACGATTCACCTGCGTCACGCTCGCAAGCACTCCAGACAATCCAAGGAGAATGGGCTGCATGAGAAGAAGCCTCGCAAGCAGTACAAATTCATCGGCACGTGGTGAGTCAACAAAGTTCGGGAATAACACCAAGAGCATCTGCGGCATAAGCCATGCAAGCACCGCACAGATAATGCCACCACCAATAAAGAGAAACGACGCAGCCTGTGACAAAAGTTTCTTTGTCTCTTCTCTCTGTGCTCCTGCAATACGTGGAATAAGAACGTACGCAGAAACAAGAGACGCGACAAGTGCAAATACCAGATCCGGAATCTTGAATGCAGCGTAATAGAGATCAAGCGTCTCCCCTGCACCAAATGCGCCCGCAAAGATGCGATCCCGAAGAAGCGCAAGAAGTTGCGAGGCAAAGGTAAGGGCTGCCAAGAGATATGCAGCCTGGTGTAGACCGCGTATCGGCGCCGTGAGGGTTCCAAAGAGGCGCGTCACCATTGTCGTTCTCCTATGGCGTTGGCTTCACGCCTGCTGGTGTCGGTTCATCCACAGGAACATAGGGAATACCGAAGGCCGCGATCCGTGAACTTGGGAATGGATTCGTGCCCGCCTCAAGCGCAGTAATATCAGCGGCAACGGCAAAGGCATTGTCATCAGAGAATCCAGCGACGATACGAAGCTCTTCTGCCGCACGCTGATAATCACCAGAGATGGCGTGCATCACACCAAGATAAAAGTGTGCATTTGCAAACTGCGGGTTGAGCGCCACCGCACGAGCGAGTGCTTCAATGGCGCCTGCAGTATTCCCCCCTGCGTAACGAAGAAGACCAGTCTGAAGCAAAACTCCCGGATCATTCGGTGCGAAGTATGCTGCGGCTTCTGCAGCCTGAAGTGCTTCTGCGGTCTTTCCAGAAGAGACTGCAATACGCGCGTAGAGAAGAATGGCCTCTGTATAATCGCGCTTCAGGTTGATTGCCTCAATGAGAAGTGTCTCCGCATCTGCATTATTTCCTTGCGCAATCTCAAGCTGTGCCATGACGAAACGGAGTGCTGGATTAGTAGGAGCTAATTCTATTGCACGGGCGTACGCACCCACTGCTTCTTCGTGCGCACCCTGAACGCCGAGAGAAACCAGACTCCCATAAATGTTCCCAAGGAGCGCCCAATTCTGGTAGTTCTCCTGATCAATCTTTGCAGCCTCTAGCCCCGCAACAATCGCACTTCCTGCAGCGGCACGGACACGTTCCTGCATCACAGCCGGTGCGAGCGTAGTATCTGCAGCGGCACGATTCATCTGCGCAAGTGCAATAAGTGCGGTCAGGCGGAACGTCTCATCACGAGGTGCCAGATTTATTGATGCCGTGACTGACTCCGCAGCCTTTTCTACTTCTCCAGAAACCAGTGCGACAGAGGCCTGTTGCGCAAGCATGCGTGCAACATACCGTTCAATGACCGCATATCCTGCAACGATTGACGCAATAATAAGAAGTGTAAGCACGAAGACGATACCAAATCCAAGTCGTGGGTTTTCTGCAAATACACATACTCGTTTCTGTTCCCCTTCAAGTGACGCAATGAAGAGACCGAGAAGTACGAATCCAACGGACATCGTAACCGGACCAGGAAGCGCGAACACCATAAGAAGGAGCACATAGAGAGCGCCCACAAAGGAACTCAACATCACTAATCGGCCCCACCGATCTTCCGAAAGACGCGATACAAGCCCGCGCACACCAAAGAAGAGCATGAGCGCAAAGAATCCGAGCCACGCAAGCACCCCGAGAATACCGGTGGTCACAAACGAGGTTGGTACGTGTCCGACACCTGAACCGAAGTCCACGGCCCAGAAGATACTGTCATTAATAGAGCGATCATGGTGACGTACCCACTCTTCAAGGAATGAGTTTGGTCCCGTTCCGAATATCGGAGACACCGCATAAGTGTGTGTCCCGATACCGAAAGTTGCCTGCCAAGATGGACGTGCGTCTATATACGTAGTGCCAAAAAGGTTTGCAATACTTCCCCCAATCGTGGAGCCCCCTAGAATAAAGAGAAAACCAAGCACAAGTGTCACGAGCGGAAGTATGAGAGGACGAGAGTCCGGTGAATGGACGGTAACCGCCCGATTACGATACATAACTGCCTCCACAAAGAGGCCGAGAGCAACAAGAGAAACCAGAATCCATACAATCGTTGAGTTCACGAGCGTGAGTGCGAAAAGAGAGACCACCACCGCAACGATGAACTGGATTCGTCGTGCTCCGCCAAGCATACGAAGTGCAAGTAAGCTGAAAATAGCGACAAGCCCCACAAAGGCCCCCATATCAATGAAAGATCCAATGAGGTTTGAGGTTGGGGATACGGTTGAGGGAGAGAGGGAGCCAACAAGCACAAAGATCATTTCAGAGACGAGTACCAAGAGGAAGGAGACGCCAAGCCCTGTGAGGAAGAGACGTTGCGCACGCACGGTTCGGAGAATAAATGTTGCAAGGGTCGCAAGAAGCGAGAAGATAAGGAAGAGACCAAGCGTATCGAAGGAGAACCCATTTCCAAAGACCGCAGCATCAAAACCCACTCCAGAGAAAAGAGTGGAGAGCGCGTACGCAACTGGTACCAGCCACAACGCACCAAGGAGAGGCACATGAGGAACGGGTACCTCACCACGCGTAAGACATGCGGTCGCGAACAGGATGAACGTGACGAGAGCACCGACGGCAAGTACGACCGTCTTGGTCTGATAAAACGGTACTGAAGAGACGGGTATGGCGATAAGCACGGCAATAACCGTCGTGATCGTAAGTGCCCACACTGCTCCCGCCTCAAGTGAGAAGCGGCGTACTACCGTAGTTGTTGAGATATCCTCCATATATATGTCCCCTATGCCCTTACTAATCTTCTCAGTATACCCTCTTGAAGCACGTAAATTATGAAAAACCGTGGATAGGAAAAGCCCGCCGGTTAGGGCGGGCTCTCCATGTGTGTCGACCGATACGATAAGCCGAATTCTGTCATGCATTGCTGCATGGACGATTATCTATCTGGGAGTGTGATTACTCATACCCTCAAGCGGCGCTCTCCGGTAAAGGAGCACGGCCTTGCACAGAAGTAAGGATTTTGCCGTTTCATCTTCATCTTTCAATGAAATTCATCCCGAAGGATGTCATTGGCTTTCGCCTCCGACGTCACTGTTCGCACCTCGCGCCTCGCGGCGGACGGGCGTTACCCGCTACCATCCTGCAGAATAAATCTGCCTGTGTTCGGACTTTCCTCTCTTATTTCTAAGAGCAATCGTCTGTATCGGTCCGCCTACTATTATACCACACTAACGAGGAATCGGAAGGACCGTGCCGACTTCCCAACCCTTGCGTCTCGCCTCCCCTGCCTTGGTTTCAAGTACATACAGAACAGGTGTGGGAGGATAGAAGACAGTGGGGTATGTCTCCGGTGTTACTGAATCTTCTATCCCCGCTATCGTCCCATCTTCTGCAATCCACATGATGTCTATAGATATCCGCATATCTTTCATCCAAAATCCGTAGCTTCCTGGTTCAGGAAACACAAAGAGCATACCGTAGTTCTCTTCTATGTCCGTACGAAATGAAAGCCCTTGCGTGCGGCTCTCTGGTGTATCGGCATACTCTATATAAAACAGCTCTTTCTCTATCGTGATGGTCGTATCAAAGGTTTCTGGCTTCTCTGAATTCACCCACATAGAGGTGATGCCACCTGCTGCCAGTACAAGAATAACGAGAAGAATGTTCCGGATCACGGCAGAAGCGCGCACGTGAGTGCAGCAGTTGCCGCCTCTACTCCTTTATTATGCTTCCCAGTAGAGCGCACACGTGCCTGTGCAAGCGAGTTCGGCGTAATTACTCCAAAGGCAATCGGGGTTTTGTAGTTAATAGAAAGAGTCGTAATGCCTGCTGCAACCGCGTGTGAGATATAGCGATCATGCTCAGTTTCTCCTTTAATCACACAGCCAAGTGCGATGATAGCATCTGGCTTCTTCTTTCCTGAAAGAAGCTTGGTGCAACCAAAAGGAATCTCAAAGCTCCCGGGAACATGGATAGTGCGGATATTCTTTTCTTTCACTCCCCACTGTCGTAGCGTGGTCTGCGCGCCAGTTAAAAGGCGCTCGGTGACATCACTATTGAAGTCAGAGACGACGATGCCGACGGAAAGATGCGAGGCATCCCGTATGTTAGTGGCCTTTGCGTAGTGGCTTCGTTGCATATGGCTTCACTCTAGCACGACCCTTTGTGAGGCCCATATGACGAGCCATAATGTCGGTTTCTACGTTTACTGAGTCTCCCACTGAGAGATCTTTGAGCGTGGTGTGAAGAAGTGTATGCGGTACGAGTGCAACTGTCACCCCTGGACCATATCGTCGTGCGACAGTGAGGGATACTCCATCAAGCGCGATGGAGCCACGAGAGACTGTATACCGAGCAAGCTCTGCCGGAAGCTTGAGCGTCAGAAGCGTAGAGCGTCCTTCCTTTTTCTTCTCTCCGACCTTCCCCACCCCTTCTATGTGCCCCATCACCACATGCCCATCCATGCGGTCACCAAATTTGAGTGACCGCTCCAGATTTACTTCATCTCCCTGATTCACGTTCCCCATGGTGGTCACTCTGAGTGTCTCTGGCATATATTCCACAACCACACTGGTACCGGTAGAACGAATGACCGTAGAGCAGACACCAGATACATTGATGCTTTGTCCGTTCTTAAGCTTCCATGATGCGGGTTTTGAGAACGTGACGGTGAGTACGCCTCCCTTCTTTTCTACACGAGTTATCTTCCCTGTCTTTTCTATGATGCCGGTAAACATGATTTAGGAGAGTATTTCTTGTGCCCGTACGGTGTCGTTATGCATCGCCTCCTTTAACTGTTCGTCGTCTGCAAATTGCGCAGTCTCTCGGATCTTTTCTACGAGAGTAATGCGAATGTCTTTTCCGTAGAGATTTCCAGAAAAAGCAAAAAGATGTGCTTCTAGAATATGACGTTCAGGATCTGCAAAAGCCACTGCCTTATACACCGCATCATCAAGCAGTACCTGTGCGGCGTAGATACCGGATACACCAGTATCAGTAAGGGGAATGTTTGCCGTCGGATACCCAAGCGCGTGTGCTTTGGCACTTCCTCCGGAAACGAGGCCGTGAAATTCCATAACGGTGAAATTATACCCCTTACCCAAACCCATTTCGAGGAAAGGATATAATCCCACCGCAGATTGAAGAAGAGAGGACATTTTCAAGGCAGACGTTGGACGATGCTCGGGTCGGTACACTCCTCAAGTAGCGCTGCGATCGTCTTTCCTAAAAGTGGATGCACCGTTTGCGGTGCTATCTCGGCGAGCGGCACAAGCACGAAACGCCGTTCATGCATACGTGGATGCGGAATCATGAGATGCGGGGTATCAAGAATGCTGTTGCCATATAAAAGGATATCTATATCCAGTGTACGAGGCCCTTGAGAGATACTGCGTTCGCGACCCATCTCTTGCTCGATGACCAACGAAGCTTTCATAAGTTCTTCAGGAGCCACTTGTGTTTCGAGCGCCGCAACACAATTGACGAACCATGCCTGTGGTACCGGACCTACTGGTTCAGTGCGAAAGAATAAAGAAACATCTTTTATCAAACCAAATCGTTTAAGTGCGGAGAGTGCTTTTTCTATGTAGGTACGCGAGTCACCAATGTTTGAGCCGAACCCAAGATATGCGAGCGCCATACGTTAACGCCTGCGGGTTATCTCGATGCCTGCCCATGCCTCAGGAGATCCGAGGTCGAGCGCTTGAGGTTTCTTCACGACTACAGTCGCTTCTTCAGTAGGAAACTGGGAGAACAGAAGTTGTGCTACCTCTTCAGCCAGAGTCTCAATCAGCACAAACGACTTGCCTACAATATGGGTGCTCAGAGCCGCATGCACCTGTGCGTAGTCGATGGTGTGGGCGAGATCCCCCGACACGGCAGAAGGATGGGTATTAAATGAGAGACGTACGTCAAGAATGATAGGCTGAAGCTTCGTACGCTCAGCTTCCCCAACGCCGATGTGACAGTGGAAGAGGGCTCCATGGATGATGATTGCGTCGCTCATGCGTTGTGAATAGCATCAGAGATGAGAAGTGCACGTTTGCACTCCTGTACATCGTGCACTCGAACCCATGACGCCCCATTTCCTGCAGCTATAACGGACGCAGCGATGGTCCCTTCGAGGCGTTCCGAAGGTGGCATCCCACCGGTGAGCGCGCCGATGAAAGATTTACGGGAAACACCAATGAGAATAGGAAAGCCGAACTCTGTGAATTCTCGGAGTCGTCTCAGGATTACGAGGTTATGCTCGAGTGTCTTGCCGAAGCCTATGCCGGGATCAAGTATAAGATCCGTTACTCCTGCTTCCCTCGCTTGGGCGATACGCTCCCGGAAGAAATCCTTAATATCAGTGACGATGTCTTTGTAGACTGGACTTTCCTGCATGGTTTTCGGCTTCCCTTTCATATGCATGATCACGACCGATGCTTTTGCGTTCCCCGCGACGGCGAGCATGGCTTGGTCGGAAAGGCCGGTTACGTCATTAATGATGGAAGCACCTGCCTGTAAGGCCTCTCGTGCGACCGCAGGCTTATAAGTGTCTACAGAAAGAGGGATAGATAACGTTGCACGCAGAGCTTTGATAACTGGGATGACGCGACGCAGTTCTTCTTCCTCAGAGACAGGTTCGCTCCCGGGACGCGTGCTCTCACCCCCTATGTCTATGCAATCAGCGCCATCCTGCTGCATGTGTAGAGCATGAGCCACGGCCGCATCGATAGAAAGGAACGCTCCGCCGTCGGAAAAAGAATCGGGAGTGACATTGAGCACTCCCATGATCTTAGTGGAGAGGTTAGACTGCTGCATGCGCAGGAGTGCATTCAAGAGCCTCAGGAAAATACGCACGACATATGCCGTCGAGGAAATTCCAGAGAGCATCTCTCCCTCCCACCACCGCTTCCTCAGTCCTCGCTCTCAGCTCAGCAGTGTTCGTACGCTCATCGAGGATATTCCACCATGATTCACTGTGTTCTTTGTCCAAAAAACTATGCAGAACGAAAAATTCAAGTCCGCGTGTGTCGGTAATTCCGTAATGTTTCTTGAGACCAGCGTGCTTGCTCTCTGCTACATCAGGCATTTGTGACTCATAGGCTGCCAGGGCGCCGATGCCACTCTCAAGAGATTCACGCGCAAGCGTATCGAAGGCCCGTATAGTAGCAGCCGTCTCAGGTAACGGCTCACTCATTTGCATAGCGGTGCGGTCGTTACCAAGAGCTTCGCCGAAGCGTAGCCACAGCTCGCGATGATTCTTGGGACCATATTCTTCATCATAGAGATTCTCCGTGATGACCTGACGCACACTCGCGTCTTCACAATCAGCATGCACGCGAGAGAGGAAACGAGGGAAATTCTTCTCAAGGTGGTAATACTGCTCGGCGTACTTCTGTAATACCGGCAGAGGTAACGTGCCCGCATTCCAATGTTGATAGAACGGGTGCAGGAGAAGATGTCTCTCGGCAACGCGGTTCTTCAGATGCTGGATAAAAGAAGAATGCATGATCAGGAAAGGTCTAGCGTATACCGTCGGTTCCAGTATAGCAAGAGCGGATGTTCCAATTCGTTGAATGCTAAGGAAGTATCTTTGTGCGGTGAAATTATAGCCTTTGCTCGAACTTTTTTCTCCTAGCCCTGATACCGCGCCTCGCGGACTCGGTGCATTCCTGACCGGTCCGAAATGCGGGGGGGGGTAAAATGCATTCCGAAAAAATGCAAAAACACGCGGAGCGTGTTTTTAGGTGCTCCTGTATTCGATGACTCAAACAAAAGAATTACTATTGGGTTGGCACAGGTATCTTTTGGTCGCTAAATTGTAGAAATTCACTATTTACCACGATGTCGAGTTCCGGTGGCCATTCACGTCTAAGGATAACGACAGGGTTATCTTGACCAGGTTGCGGATTCCCAGGAATGACATAGTACGCGGAAAGTGGCTCAGGATAGGAAACAGTATCTTCGCCTTCTCCCCCGTCTAGAAATTGGTCTCCGTCGTGAACTGGCCAGCGATTATCATTGAGCCATGTATATGCTTCAAGCGATGTACCGCGCACAATAGCGACGTAGTCAACAACAACACGGCTACGTTCTACAAATCGCTCGCCGTCCCGCGCGTACGTTATGAACGCAAGCGCAGCATCTGGAAGTTCTGGGTAAAGATAGTTTCCGCTCCGTGCGCGAGAAACACCTTTTTTCGGACTCTCGTATTTCACTCTAAATGTTCCGTCTTCGTTGACGTGTACGGGCTTGTAAATTATTTCATCTTCTACTTGGATTGCGTCATGGAAGGTATAGTCGCCGGAGCCACCACGAGAGAAAAGTCCGAGATAAAAATGTTCATACATTCCGTTATTTCCCCTGCGAACTGAATACGGTATGACATGCCATGAACGCTCTCCATCATCACCGAGAGTAAAACTCCCGCTATCATCAACAACGGCTATCGTGCTTGTACCAACTGCCTCATATCCTCTGCTTGTTGGTCGCGCCGTGATAGACCATTGGGTACCTTCAAACTCGACTGTTCCACTCCAAATATCAGCATCATACATACCCTTCGAATACTCCATCTCGACGGATGTCTCCGGATGTTCCGGCAGCGGAATGAGAGTTTTTTCGAAACCGACAGAGTCGCGCACGTCCTTAAGCGGACCATGTTCTATAAATGTTTGGACTCCGATAATTCCGCCATATACAACCGAAGCGAGCGCGGCGATAATCGCTCCCCATCGTATAAACGAAGAAATCCGCGTTTTCTTTTTTACTTCAAGGGCTTGGTCGTTGCTTACGACACGCGTCTCGAAAAATATCAGAACGGGAATGAGTACTACGAGTGCGAGTGGTGAAAGCGCGTAGAACCATCCCAAAAAGGCAGCCAAAATGAGTCCGAGGACAAAGCACGAAGAACCACCCCACCCGGTGCAGCCGGAAACTACAGAGAGTATGTTCGGGAGAGCGTGGAGGAGTACAACCAAGACGAGGAGCGCGTAGAGTACGTCCACTGTTTTTCCTGCGCCACGTCGGGTGAAAACTACCGCTAACGCGACAAGCGGCAATGCCAGCGATACCCAGCGAAGTACGTCTCCAAGTATTTGTTGCGTCTCGTAAGAAAAACTGTCTTCGAATCTGAAAAGTATAAGAAACGCCGCAAGCGCGATTAGTAGTATTCTGGAGGACCAATACAGAAGGGGCTTCATGAAGGATATGATAACATCCCAAGGGCAGGAGTTTCCTTGACTACATTCCGGCCGCTTTGCGGCCGTTCTGCATTTTTCCGGAATGCATTTTCACCCCCCCCCGCATTTTCGGGCCGGTCAGGAATGCAGTTCAAGACGGCGCGTCCTCGCGCCGCGCGAGCGCCGAGGCTCTGGGAGGCGCGAGTTAAGGATCCTCGAAATGGGTTCGGATAAGGGATATAATTTCACCGCATCTGATACAAACAACACTCCGTACGGAGTGTGATTT
>JBBTSU010000009.1:0-12382 GCA_038078715.1 Patescibacteria group bacterium | reverse complement strand
ATGACGTTCACGGAAGGGCGCTGGGTAGAGAGGAGGAGATGAATACCAACCGCACGAGACATCTGTGCAAGGCGCACAATGCCTGCCTCAAGCTCACGAGGGTAGCTTTGCATGATATCGGCGAGCTCATCAATGACCACCACGATATATGGCATAGACTCTGGCATCTCTGCCTGCTTCTTGCGCTTTGCTGGCTCGTATACGGTTGCGTGGTAGGAATCTATGTCACGCACCTGCTCGGCTTCAAGAATGTTATAGCGGCGCTCCATTTCTTTGGCTGCCCACTTAAGTGCCATGATGCACTTCTTTGGGTCAGTGATCACGGGAGTAAGGAGGTGCGGGATACCGTTATAGAGAGTGAGCTCCACACGCTTCGGGTCCACCATGATGAAGCGGAGTTGGTTAGGGCCATTCCTATATAGGAGGGAAGTGATGAGTGCGTGAATGGCGACTGACTTACCTGAACCAGTGGCACCGGCGACAAGACCGTGCGGCATCTTGCCGATGTTCACGTAGTGCGGAGTACCCGTAATGTCACGACCCACTGCAGAGAGAAGAGGCTTATCGTTGTTGCTCCACTCAGGAGCATTCAAAAGACCACCAAGACCGACGGTAGCCTTAGAGGCATTCGGTACTTCAATACCTACCAACGACTTTCCTGGGATTGGGGCTTCTATACGTACAGGATGAGAGGCGAGGGCGAGCTCCAGGTTGTTCTGAAGAGAAATGATCTTAGAAAGGCGCACGCCTTCTGCGGGCTTAATAGCGTAGCGAGTGACGGTAGGACCAACCGATACTTCATCCATCTCTACGGAGATACCGAAGTTAAGGAAGGTGCGCTTAATGATGTTGGCATTTGCTTTGATGTCACCCACACCTGGCTTTCCTTTGTCGTCGCCAAGAAGGGAAGTAGGAGGCGCTTTGTACTCTGCATCAAAGTTAGGAATCGCTGCGGCTTTTACTGGTGCATCGGAAGATGAGTTGAACACAGTCACCACCGGATCTACTTGCTTGTGTTCTTCCTCTTCTTGCGGCTCCTCTTCTATTTCGTCTTCTTCCTCGTTCTTCTCACGCTTTGGAAGGGAAGGAAGTTGTACGTTGCTCAATGCCCCTCCGGCAGATCCAAGAAGCTCTCGTGCACTTGAAAGGAGTGCCACGATGTCGGTTGCGATGATGAGACCGATTGCAATGAAGGCGAGGAGAAGGACGAGGGCTCCGGCAAGGCCAAAGAAGTCGTGTGCCATCCCACCAAGGAAAGAACCGAAGACGCCTCCCATGGTTTCAGAAAGAATGCCAAGGAGTGCGAGTGCAGAAAGAATAATGAGGGTACTCCCTCCAGCAAAAGTAGGGGAGATATCTAGCTGCTGACGGAAAAGGGCCACCCCTCCAACCACCATTAATAGAGGGACAAGGATTGACCCGACTCCGAGTACATAAAAGAAGAACGAGAAGGCGGCACCTCCGGCAACCCCGCCAAGACCAAACCCAGAAAGGGCGAGAATGAGGCCAAAGGCAATAAGGGCAATTGCCGCCGCAATGCGGAGGATATTATTGATCTCTTCTTGCTCTCGCTCTCGCCGTTTTCGCCGCGCCATCACGCCATTTTAGCACCACGTACCCTTGTCCCCAGGATATCAACTCGTTATCAGTCTTTCGGACGTTTGCGTGCACCCACTCAAGGACATATAATCCCTGCTACGTTATCAGACACTAGGCAACCATCATGAGTGACGATAAAGGACAGGGTAAGAATGGAAAAGCACTCACGACGCAGAAGCATGGCGCCGACTTGGACCATTTTGTCCTAGAAAAGAGCATATTCTCCAAGGTGTTTGAAAAGGACATTCGCCGGGTCTATATCTACAAGAAAGCAGAGCGCCTTGCGAAAGCTATACACATGGTGTCTCCGGCCTTTAACGGATCTCCCGCACTTCGTGACCGTATTGCAAACATTTCTGTCTGTTTGGTTGATGGGGCAGTGTGCACTCCAAACCAGGCTCGCGAAGTTCTTGCGCGTGAACTTCTCGCCCTTTCAAGCATCCTCTCCATCGCACGATCCGCAGGCATTCTTTCACCGATGAATGCCGATATCATCGCTCGCGAAGCTAAGCATCTTTTGGAGGAAGTAGCAGGGTACGAGGATCCTCATTTGGCACTTGAAGAAACCCCACGACTTGAGAATGCACTTCGTTCAAGTGGCAAGGCAAAGGTCGTAAAGAAGTCCGCCCCTGTCCTTTCTTCACCAGTCTCTAATAAAGGACAAGATAAAGGACAGGTGAAGGTGCCTGCTCCTAATGGGAATCGTCGGGATGCAATTATCTCTGTCCTCCGCTCTAAGGGCCCGTCCTTTATAAAGGACATCTCTACCGTCGTCCGAGATGTGAGTGAGAAGACGATACAGCGTGAGCTGCAGGTTCTTGTCCTAGAAGGGAAGGTCTCAAAGACAGGAGATCGTCGCTGGACCACGTACCGCTTGATCGCTTCATCGTAAGGACATGCATATATAGGTATCGTGATTGCGGACCTTCATGAAATGAAGTAATATCCGCCTCGTGGTAACCGCATAGGGAAAGGGGAACAAAGCAAGGCCGGGAACGGCCTGTTTTCCGTTCACGGGTTATCCACATTGTATTTCCAGGGCTTCTGACCGAAACCTCGCTATACTGCTTAATACGGCAGTCACGAGATAAGGGGCTGCTGGGTTACGACTGTACTTTGACAAGCGAATAGTGCCCCCGAAAAGGGCACGAAAACTAAGCAGTAATAAGCTGTTTAGTTGCTCGTCATATATATAGCCTGATACGGATGCGATGGATTTTTACGGATGAACTCTGAACGAATGAACTTTGCCAGCTAGCCGATGAGACGCGAGTCGATATTGCGCCTCGTCGGTCTAGTTTAGGAATCAAACTTGTGCGCAAGATTACTAAGCAACTATGGTGCGTGTGAGATGCAATTAATAACCGCATCCCGCACGTACTGGGAAAATTACTTAAACAAACTATGAACATTGCAACTACGAATGTAATTGCGAAGATCGCAGCAGTACTTGCTGGTCTTGGTCTTGTTGCTTCATCTTTTGCCTTTGCTCCTGCAGCACGCGCAGCAACGGTAGATGAACTTCAGGCTCAGATCAATGCACTTCTTGCTCAGATCTCAACAATGCAGGGCGGAAGCTCAGCATCAGGTACGTTCACGATGGACCTTACTCTCGGCTCTTCTGGAGCAGAGGTAACCGCCCTTCAGAACTTCCTTATTAGCGGTGGTTACAGCATTCCTGCAGGAGCAACTGGTTACTTCGGTGCCCAGACTCAGGCAGCTCTTGCTGCATACCAGGCAGCAAACGGAATCTCACCAGCATCTGGTTACTTTGGCCCGATCACTCGCGCTAAGGTAAACGGAGCAGGTGGATCAACCGGAGGCTCAAGCAACGACGATGACTCTGATAGCGACCTTTCAGGTGGCGCAGGTTCTATCGACGAGGCTGAGTTCCTTTCTTCTCTCAACAACGAAGAAGTTGGTGAGGACGAGGAGGACGTAGAGGTTGCTGGTCTTGAGGTCACTGCCGATGACGGCTCTGACATTGAGATCACTGCCGTAACTCTTGACTTCGACTACGCTGATACTGGCGCAGATGATGATCTTGACGACTACGCAGACGAAGTTTCTATCTGGCTTGATGGCGAGGAAGTAGCTCGCGTCGATGCAGGTGACTTCGATGATGACAACGACTACTCAAAGACTCTGTCTCTTGAGGACGGCGCTGTTATTGAGGCTGATGACATGGCAGACCTTACGGTCGCCCTCTCTGGCGTCTCAAACCTTGATTCCACCAATGCAGGTGAAAACTGGAACGTAGCAATTGAGTCAGTTCGCTTCCGCGATGCTGACGGTGCAACGATCAGCGACACTTCAACTGGTGATATCACCGACGGTAACGATGACACCACGACTGATGCTGGCGAGCGCCAGTTCTCATTCGAGTCATTCGCAACCGCAGCTGATGTTGAACTCTCAGTTAAGCTCACCACTGGTGACGAGGCTGATGCGATCAACGAGGCACACGTGATCGACATTGATGACACTGATGACACCGACGGTGAGGAGGTTCTTGCTTTCACCATTGAGGTGGAAGGAGATTCTGAAATCATGGTTGATGACATCCCAGTGATCTTCACTTCCGTTGAAACTACTGGTGACGACCCTGACGACCTCGTCTCGAGCGCAACCCTCTGGTACGACGGAGAAGAAGTTGGTGCTGAGAACTTCCTCAGCTCTGATGCTAACGGCAGCACCGAAACCATCACCTTCGATGATCTTGCTCTTGAGCTCGGTGAAGGCGATCACGAATTTATCGTGAGCGTTGACTTCGTCTCAACTGCAGACGTTCTCGATGCAGGCGACACTCTCAAGGCAGAAATCACTGCAACTGAGCGTGGTCTTATTGACGCAGAGGACGAGTCCGGTGAGGACCTTGTCGCTGGCGACAAGACTGGTACTGCACTCGGCGAGGCTTCTGAAGTTCGCGAGTCAGGCATCATGGTCACCCTCGTATCTACGGATGCAACGGTTGACTACGGAGATGTAACCTCAACCAACGATCACGACCTCGCAACCTTCGAGATCGTATTCGAGGTAACGGCCTTCGACGCTAACATGTACATTGACAACACCGACCCTGCTCTTACCGGCGGTGGTACGGCACATGACCTCAACCTCACTGGTTCAGGTACCATTGTTGACTCTGACATTGTTGCTGATGACACTGGTATTGAGGCAACCAACTCCTTCCTCGTTGAGGAAGGAACGACTGAGGAGTTCACCATCACGGTGGTTGTCACTCCTACGGCCGATGGTCTCTTCCAGCTTGATCTTGGTAGCGTGCTCTACGCAGTTACCGACGTCGATGGTACGGTGGACTACACCTTCAACCTTGACGAGTTCGAGACTGACTCTGTCTACCTCAACAACGACGCTGCCTAACATTAGTTAGCTAGCTCGTAGTTCAGGGAAACCTGGTCTATCTAGACACAAAAAACCACCCTTCGGGGTGGTTTTTTGTTATACTCACCTCAATGCAAAAACCTCTCTCCATATTCATTGCCGCCAGTATCCTCTTGGTCGGCGTCTACTTCCTCTCACAGTGGAAACCAGGCATTGAGAACCTCACCAACAGAGAGATTGCACTTTCGTGTACCACACATGCGGCAGTGAGTTATCACGTGCATCCAGAACTTACTCTCATTATAAAAGGGGAGAAACAAATAATTCCTCGTGACATCGGCATTAATGCATTGTGCATGCGCGCGATCCACACGCATACTGCTGATGGGACCATACACATTGAAGCGCCGCATGAGCGTGATTTCACACTCGCTGACTTCTTTGCAGTGTGGGAGAAGCCATTCAATGAAACGCAAATCCTTGAATATGTTGCCAATGAGCAGTATGTGGTGACTATGAGTGTGAACGGAGAGGTGGTAGATACGTATGAGAATACAATCCTGCGAGATAAGGACCAGATTGTTATTCAATACGACAAGCGGTAGGACGACGCAGGTCTCCTTAACAAGAGAGGAAATAGCCACAACATGAAAACGTCACTTCTTGGAAACATATCGGCACTTCTCCTGGTGTTGCTCCCATTCTTCCCACGATTTGGGCTTTTAAGTGGGGCAGTGACAGGGAAGTTCTTTTTGGTCATTGGTCTGTTAGAGATTACGTTCCTTGTGGCCGCTCTACGAATCTTCAAACAAGGGTCTACGATAAGTGCAGTGCGTAGACCCTTTTTACTGTCGCTAGTAGTAGTTGTAATGGTGCAGGTTGCGGCAGCGCTGTTCGGAGTATTTCCTGAATATTCCCTCCTTGGTGACAGTTCACGCGTCACAAGCGTGCTGTTCTTTGGGCATCTTGTTGTCTGGGCAATCATCTTGGGAGAATTTCTTACCACGCGAGATTGGGCACTCGTAAGGAAATCTCTTTTGATAGGGGCTATGGGGGTTTCCGTGCTCTCCATTATTGGTCTAGACGGGCTTGGCTATACGGGAAACGTTCTCGGGTATAACTTTAGTGCTCGAGGAGTTTCGTTCGGGAATGAAACGTTTGCAGGGATCTACCTGATTCTGGCTCTCATTATTGGCGGGGTAGAGTTCCTGAAAACGAAGAGCGTGTTCGGAAAGTGGGCAGTTGGTACCGCGCTCGTCGTGACGACGCTCTCGCCTATACTTTCTAACTTCAAGGCACTACTCTCTCCGTCAGCCTTTGAAAGAGTACTAAGTGAACCCTCGTTACTCTTAGGGTCTACTCGTGCCTCCTCAACCGTCTTGTTTGCGTCCATAGTGTTCCTCATAGGATGGTGGTTGAGCACACACATTTCTCACCAGAAGCTTCGTGTGTTCACGAAGGCAGCGTGGGCTTCTGCCTCTCTGACCGCCTGCTTAGTGGGGTTCATGCTGATTATATTGCCGGGGTCTCTCGTTCAACGAGAGTATGCAGATGAAACTACGTACTCTCGCTTTCTTGTGTGGCAAATTGCCACAGAGGCGGTGCATGAAAGACCAGTATTGGGATGGGGACCAGAGAATTTCTCACGTGCCTTTGAAGCACACATTGATCCAGCATTATATGAGGTAGGGGACGCAACGGACGTGTTGTTTGATCGGGCGCATAACGTCGTGCTTGACACGCTAGTCACCTCAGGAGGACTCGGGGTCCTTTCCGGCATAGTAATGTTGGCGTTTTACGCACTTGTAATCTGGCGTGCCCGAAGAAGAGGGGACATTGGAGAGGGAGAATGTGTACTGTGGCTTCTTCTTCCCGTGGCTCATCTAGTGCAGTTGAGTACCGCATTTGATGTTGTGCCTACGTATGTACTTTTGGCGGTCGTGGCAGGTCATGCGCTCTATCTTGAACGGGAACAACATCCACGACTCTTTGTGCCTAAGAAAGTGGTACGAATAATCGCCGCCGTAGGCATTGTTCTTTCTCTTGCAAGCTTTTCTTACGCGTTCTTGTATGAAATGCCTCGCCAGGCGAGCTTAGTCGCCAGCCTTAGCTCAAGTCGTGAAGATGAACGGGCGGAACTTATTGAATTTAGTACGAGCCGGCTTTCAGACTTTGAAGGCTTGCGCCGTACATCTAACTTGTTTGTCGGGAGTGTGTATGAACAGATCCTGTCCAATGTAGATAGAGATTTGGTTGAGCGGCACGCGCTCAAATATCTTGAGCAATATCTTTCCGCTCACGAACGGTATCTTGCGCAACAACCTACGCACTACAGAGCGCATGCAAACTACGCATACCTACTGCTCGTAAAGACACATCTCAACGGAGGTGATGGAACAGAGAAGGTTCTTAGAGTTGTGGAACACATAGAACCGCTATCTCCCCGGAATCCAACGAACTATCTTTTGAGCATAATGGCGCACGCATATCGCGGAGACTTTGTGGCTGCGTATACTCACCTTGAGGAACTTAGAGTGCTTATTCCTGAATCTGTGCAGGTACACGAAGCGGCCATATGGCTTGATACTCAGCAGAAACTTTGGCCAGTCAAAACCATCCCAGGAGCATGGAACTTATAACGAAGTATTCAGTTTGGTATACTTTCTTTTGAATGAAAAAGTACATCATAGAATTCTTCCAGTACGTCAGTGTCTTTCTCATCATACTGTTGGTGGCATTCGCCATTTATAAAGTAGCGAACGGACTCTCATGAAAAACCACATCCCATTCCTCGCAGTCGCACTCTTAATCGGTATCGCTATTGGCTACGTGCTCCCGAACGAAGAGGCAGCCATGCACAACACCATGGACTCCATGACCGCTTCTCTCGACGGGAAGATGGGAGATGCCTTTGATCAGGCATTCCTAGAAGAGATGATCGTGCACCATGAGGGCGCAGTGGCGATGGCAGAAGAGGCCTTGAAGAATGCAGGGCACGAAGAGATCAAGAGTATGGCCACCGCTATCATTAGCGCCCAGACTGCAGAGATCGCCCAGATGCACGCATGGCTCTCTGAGTGGTACGGCGCTGGACACTAGTCGGAAATTCCGGTACAGTCCTCCTTGTACGGACCGAAGACAGCAGGCACCCATAAGCCCTGCCGAGGGACGATCGGGAAGCAATTCCCGGGTCGACTGTCTCCAAAGGTCCTCGCAAGAGGACCGTTTCCGTTTCGTACAGAAACAACACACGCTATGGCTATTACCAAAGCAAAGAAAGTAGACATTATTGCAAAGATCTCTGAGTCCATTAAGGACGCAGCGTCTATTGTATTTGTCCGCTTCAACAAGATTTCAGTTGCTGATACCAGCGCCATGAGGAAGAACCTCAAGGGTGAGGGTACCGGCTACTACGTCGCCAAGAAGAGTCTTCTTAAGCGCGTTCTTAACGATGCAGGCTTCAAGGGAACCCTTCCGGAACTTCCGGGAGAAGTTGCCATTGCCTGGAGTTCCACTGACGCCACTGCACCTGCACGCGGTGTCTGGGAGCACGGTAAGAAGCACGAAGGACTCTCTATCTTGGGAGGCGTATTTGAGGGGGCGTTTGCAGACGCGGAAAAGATGACCGCGATTGCAACCATTCCTCCAGTTCCAGTTCTCCGTGGCATGTTCGTCAATGTGATTAACAGCCCTATCCAGGGTCTTGTGATCGCGCTTGATCAGATCCGCGAGAAGAAGGGCGCATAACAGAAACTTAATTACACACGTATGGCAGATGAAACAACCCAGGACCAGAGCGCAGTTGAAGAGACTGCCGCTCCCGCTCCTGAAGTAAAGGAGGAAGTCGCTGCTCCTGCCCCTGAGGCAGAAGTAGAGGTTCCTGCGAAATTCAAGAAGATTGTTGAGGAGATTGAGGCCATGACGGTCCTTGAACTCTCTGAGCTCGTGAAGGTCTTTGAGAAGAAGTTCGGTGTCTCTGCAGCTGCAGTCGCAGTTGCGGGACCTGCAGCCGCAGGTAGCGCAGGTGGTGAGGAGAAGTCAACGGTCAACGTTGAGCTCACCGATGGTGGCGCAAGCAAGATTGGCGTCATCAAGGTTGTTAAGGAGGTACTTGGCCTTGGTCTCAAGGAAGCAAAGGATCTCGTTGACGCCGCTCCTTCTATTCTTAAGGAAGGTCTTAAGAAGGAGGAAGCTGAAGAGCTTAAGAAGAAGATTGAGGAGGCAGGAGGAAAGGTTACCTTCAAATAACCAACCGATTGGTTTCCACACAAAGGCCCCCGAAAGGGGGCTTTTTGTTTAGTCGTACAGAGAATGATCCCCAATCGCGTAGAACACGGCCGAAGATCCTGCCTTTTCCCACGCAAAGATAATGCGATAGGAGTAGTTAACGGAAAAACTTAAATAGCCCTTTAGCTCACCTTTCAATTTATGTACCTTGAGGGTGACGTGATTCTTTGGATCTTTAAAGAGCGTAATCTTCTCATGAGCCTCTTCTTGAAGGGCAGCCGGCAGTTTCTTGAACTGGCGTAGAAACGAAGGTTTATAGCCAAGTGCAATCATTAATCAAGTTCCTTAAGGATCTTGCGGAGGTCGCCGCGGAGAGTGGGCTCACGTTCTGCCCCTAGCACTACACGAATCGCTTCTTCTTCTGCGAACTTTTCAAGTGCGCGGCGCATCACGTCAGAACGATTACTACCAACACCACTGGCAACTAAGTCATCAAGACGCTTCTCAAGCTTTGCGGGGAGGGGGACAGATACAGTAGCCATAAATGTATTATTAATTAATATGATAATATCATACACTTATGACAACTAAAGGTCAAGAATAGTGCTGCTTGTGTGGATAGTAGAAGAAACCCTATAATCCATAGATTATGGATCCCCTCGCAAAACTGTTCGGTACCCCAGTGCGCCTTAAGCTCCTCAGACTCTTCCTCTTTAATGCAGAAAGTACATTCACGGTCGCAGACGCCGCACAAAGGAGCAAGCTCAGCAAAGATGCCACCCGAAAAGAAATAAACGCACTGGTCGCAATGAAAGTGCTTCGTAAGAAGGGAAGTGCCGCAAAGGCTACCTACATGGCGGATACTCGCTTCAAACACTTTGAAGCACTCAAGGGATTCCTCCGCGCGACCACCGGTATCTCTGATACCGACGTAGTGGGGAATCTCCGCAAGGCAGGCGCACTCCGTCTGGTCACCGTCACTGGTCTTTTCACCGGTGCAATTGAACCGAAGATAGATTTACTCGTCGTGGGGGACCGACTTGATGATCGTTCCCTCGGACAGGTCGTGCATACCCTTGAAGCAGAGCTCGGACGAGAGCTCCGTTATGCCTCTTTCTCTACGGAAGAGTTCCGCTACCGCACGGGAGTCTATGACCGCCTCCTCCGGGACGTCTTTGACTACCCACACCGCACCATCCTGGACCGCATAGGGGCATAACCTCGCTATCCCCAGAGGGGGATTCCGCGGTCCTAGAGCTTGCTAAAATTAAGTTCGTACCAGTAATAACGCAGTTAACCGCTACAAAACACTATGTTTCTTAACCAATGGGCGGACGTGCTTTCATTGTCCTTCATGAACTTGTTCGCAGGACTTGTCGCATTCATCCCACAGCTAGTAGTTGCAGTCATCATCTTCGTCGTCGGTTGGCTTATCGGAGCTATGCTCGGAAAGCTTGTCGCACAGGTGGTTTCGTCTCTTCGTGTTGATCAGGCCCTCCGCGCCGCAGGCGTAGAGAAGGTTCTTGAGCGCACCGGATTCGCACTTAACTCAGGCGCCTTCATCGGCATGCTTGTGAAGTGGTTCTTTATCGTCGTCTTCCTCGTGGCCGCACTTGATGTGCTTGGTCTTACGCAGGTAACGATCTTCCTCCGTGCGGTTGTGCTTGGATACCTTCCAAACGTAATCGTCGCGGTGCTTATCCTTCTCGTGGCGGCAGTTGTCGCCGACGCCGCACAGCGCGTCGTAGCGGGCGCCGCTCGTGCAGCACACTTGAAGACCGCAAACCTTCTTGGTTCTGTGGCACGTTGGGCTATTTGGATCTTTGCGGTCCTTGCAGCCCTCGCGCAGCTTCAGGTTGCCACTGCGTTCGTGCAGACTCTCTTCACAGGAGTCGTTGTTGCTCTTGCTCTTGCCCTCGGCCTTGCATTTGGTCTTGGCGGACAGACGGCAGCAGCCGACTACCTCAAGCGAATGCGCGAGCAGATCTCGGACTAATAGTCCTCGCATTCAGAGCACAAAAGCCCCGTATTTCGGGGCTTTTTGCTTTGATGTTCGTGATACTGTGTATGAGATGAAACGCTTCGTGCCCCCACTCAAGAATATGTTTTCAAAAGAGAGCACCATCACTCACGATGTTGCGAGCGTATTAAAATGTGTAGATGCTCAGGTTGGGAGGGCGGTCACTCGTCTTGGAAAGAGGTGATAAATGTGGATTTTGTGAGGAAGCAAATCAGTGCTCTCGTGCTGTGTTTATAACGTACACACCGGGGGTATTGATTGCCACAATAGTGTAAAAATGTATACTTAGAAATGTACCCGTAAGGGTATATAAAAGGCCTCTTGGCCTCGCCCCCGCAAGGGGGAGAAAAAGAAAGAACACTAAGGCCGTTAGAAGATGTATTTCTTCGCGGCCTTTTTTAATGCAAGAAACGTAGGAGTTGGCAGTTTATCTATTTTGTTTACTAAACGTTTGGTACTAAAAAAACGTAACTGAGTAAGAAGCGCCATCGCTGCTTTCCCATCTACGGTCCCTACGCCAAAGTAGCTTGGGTATGCTTTTACTTTCGTAGTAAGAGGTACGCCAATAAAAATGCCCGCCCCAAAGCGCTTAATCACTACCACTGGCCTTGAGTAGTCAGATCCTTTTCCGTCCTCCTCGTCCCCTATGTTATGTCCGATGCAGCAGTACCAGATTTCTCCAGGATAGATATAAACCCTGCGGGGCATCGGATGGGCGTCTAGCGCCTTTTTGCTCGTATTCCACCCATCATGATCTTTTATATGGACTGGAGGCATCAGGACAGTATAACGCTCTGAATATATTCAATCATTTCGCCCATAAACGGCTTAGTGGATAGCTTTTCCTTTGTCCCCAGTATCCCCAGGGAAGGGGGTCAGAGCCCATATTTGACACGGGTTTTCGCCTGGGGTACAGTAGCCCCTACGTGTCTACGAACCCTAAGACCACTACCAAACGAAGCGGATAGCCCGTAAGGGCTTCAGGTGCCACAAGCACCGCCGCTTCTGCGGCGGTTTTTATTTCGGGAGGACACGAGTTCGTTGACAGATGAATACGCAAAAGGTAATCAAGCCCGTTCCTGAAATATGGAGCGGGTGCGAAGTGCAAATAAAATCACAAAGTAAATAAAGTTAATGTGGTGTTCAGGTTTCCGCACAGGAAACATGAAGGGTGCACGGTGGATGCCTAGG
>JBBTSU010000008.1:0-37186 GCA_038078715.1 Patescibacteria group bacterium | reverse complement strand
GGAGAAGCATCTTGGTATGCGCCCCAAGGCAGACGGAGAGCTTGAAGAAATGAAGAGGCGTGTGAACCTAGAAACACTCCGGAAGACTGCCGAAGACGAAGAATAGTATGAGTACCGCAGAAAGCTACGAACCTGTTCCGCAGAATCTACAAGAATCTCTTCTTAAGGAGCTTGAAACAAAGACGGACAGCGTCACCGTTGAGTATGATGATGTGGATCCTGCACACGAAGGATTGATCGTACGAGTCACTGGCACTCCTGCGCGACTTAAGTATCTCTTCAGAACCCAGCACCCGTATATTCGTCAATACCGAATCGTCCCCGCAGGTGAACCGCCGGTAGGGAGTAAATAAAAAACCGCCCCATTGCTGAGGGCGGTTTTTCTGTATGTCTCTGTGTTAGCGAAGGGCGAGGCGACCACCGGTGACGATCTCCACGAGCTCAGCCTGAGTCGTTGGGATCTCGCTCACTTTGATGTGTCCTACGACACGGATGGTCACCTCGTCACAGACCCCGAGGGCAAGTGAAGGGTTCATTTCACGACCCTTCACCGTGACCGTATCCTCTTGGTTCATAAGGAGGTCAATCTGTGCAACTTTACGAGAATGGGTAGTGTCACCAATGACACGGTACCCAATCAAGTGCTCAACCGCATCGTATCCACAGGAAAGAGGATCCTGGTAGTCCGGACGCTCAATCGCGATGATGGTCCCGAATGGGAGCTCACCAACGAGGTCGCGCGAACGGGCTGCCATTACCTCAGGGTTAGATGCTGCTCCAGAAGCGGTGACAAACGGGTTAGCGTCGGTCTGCTCTGGTACGGCGTTGTAGGCCGTGAGCTTAACGGAAAGTACCGTCTCCGCAGTGCGCTTAAGTGACACTTCCTCCTTGACGGCCACCTTTACGGCAGCTGAATCAATCTCGGAAGGAGTCGCCTGAACGGCTACGGGGGCGGATACCGTCCCTGCTAAAACAAAAAAGCCCATAAGGGCTATAAAAGAAGTCATAGATACAAGGGTCCAAAGGACAACCTCGTACACGAAGGTTATCATTTTAGACCCCTTTTGTCAAGGTCTATAACACGTTTGAGAAGTATGTCAATACTTTAAGTCACCAAAATACCCTTATTTTTAGCGGTCTGGCTCCAGAGGGCCCTTCTCATGCCACTCTTTCCACACCTCCTCCCTCGCCACCACTACTTCCTGCATAAGAGCCCGATAATCAGTAATGGCTGGGTCATTGGTATTTCCTCCTCTTGGGAGCCCAGATTCAGCCTCTAGGACCTGTATTTGGGCCTGTAGAAGATCGTACACTGGCTCTAGGGCACGTGCGTCACGTCGTCGTTTCGCTCTCGATATGTCTTGGCGGATAGAAAGAGCGGTCAAGTTCTGAAGGCCAATAGAATTATCCCTCCGAAGAACCCCGGCAAGATACTCCTTTGCCATATCTAGGTCAGTCGCCGGCCTCCCTATCTTTGTTTCTTCGCCAGACATGCTTACCAGTTCAAAGTTCCTCCAGTCTTATACTCGGTCACGCGGGTTTCAAAGAAGTTCTTCTCTTTGTTGAGGTCAATCGCTTCAGACATCCAAGTAAATGGATTGTCTACATTGAACTGAGCCGGCAGGCCAACGCGCTCAAGACGACGGTCAGCGATGTGCTCAATGTACTGTTTGAAACCATCTGCGTTCATACCGAAGATACCGCGAGGAAAGACTTCGGTGGCAAAGGTGTACTCAAGTACTACCGCACGCTTCACCAGATCAATCACGTGCTCCTGGAACTCCTTGGTCCAGAGCTCTGGCTGCTCTTCCTTGATCGTATTAATCATGTTGATGCCGAAGTTCAAGTGCTGGGACTCATCACGCATGATGTACTGAATCTGTTCTGCAGATCCTGTGAGCTTGTTCTGGCGCTGGAAACCGAACATGACGGCGAATGAAGAGTAGAAGAAAATACCTTCCATAATGAGCGCAAACACGATGAGGTTCTCAAGGAATTTCTGATCGTTTTCTAGAGTTCCAGTTTTAAACGCAGGATCAAAGATTCCTTCATTGAGCGTGAGTACGAGGTTATCCTTTTGATATATCGCTTCAACTTCACGATACATGTTGAAGATCTTTGATTCATCCATGCCAAGAGACTCTACAATGTACTGGTAGGCATGCGTGTGAATCGCTTCTTCATAGCCCTGACGAAGAAGATACATGCGACATTCAGGACTGGTCACATGCTTGTAGGTGGCGAGCACCACATTGTTTGCCGCCATAGAGTCTGCGGTCGTAAAGAATCCAAGTACGGTCTCAAAGGCTTTGCGCTCGTCGGCGGAAAGCACGGTGGTGCTTCTCCATTGTTCAATGTCGCGCTGCATGGAGATCTCGGTTGGTAGCCAGTGATTGGCGTTACCGGCAAGATACGCTTCCCATGCGAAGGTGTGACGCATTGGATAAAGCTGCATGACATCTGCGTCTGCGCCGTTAATAATGCGACGCTTGTTGATATCTACGAATCCAGCTCCTTTGTTGATTGGCATACGAAGTATGTGGTTATTCAATAATTGAGAATCGTATATTCTCTGTAGGGAGACTCATTGTCGCTCCTCCACCACCTTCCGACAAGTGTATAACCCCTTCCCAAGGGCAAGGTGAAGTGTCGTAATCGTGACCTCGCGCAAAGCCCCTATGTTCTCTTTGAAACAACCCGTTTTTTGAACTCTTTAAGGGTCATAAGCGACTTGGTGTCTACCCGATCCATAAACCCAATACCGTCTAGGTGATCAATTTCGTGTTGAAAGATAGAGGCCCAGAGTCCCTGTGCGGCGGCAGTCACTTTTTCTCCACATTCGTCGTAATACTCCACCACCACGGTCTTTGCGCGCGGCACACAGCCTCGCACCTCGGCAAAACTAAGACATCCCTCCCATTCTTTCTGGAGCACCCTGGAGCGATGCACAATGCGCGGATTCACAATTACCACTACATCAGAACGTTCTAGATTGGGGCGCATCTTGGTAGGGCGTGTTTCAAGCACCGCAAGGCGCATACTCTTCCCTATTTGCGGCGCAGCGAGCCCAACACCGTTTGCACGACGCATGGTATAGACCATGTCTGCCACGAGCCTATTAAACGCAGGAGTGCCAATAGATTTCAGTGGAACCTTCTTCGCCTTCGCGCGAAGAATAGGATCACCGAACTCACTTCTTTTTAGTACGTGCATATTTTGCTTCTTCATCACGAATAATCTGACGTATTTCTCTACGTGAAGACGTACGAGCGCTGTATTTGCTCTTCTGTGGTGTTGAGAGAATTGAGTGCATATCAGTATCAACCCCCGTGTTTCCGTATCCAAACGGCACACAACTTACTGCAGGTCCATATTTAATTGGCTCTATTGGAACACCATGATCAGGTGGACCCGCCGTTACTACTTTTATATTCGTAAAACCCTGAGCTTCAAGAAGTTTTACAACCGGATATACCGTGCGTCCTGTATGTGAACAGGTGTCAAACAGTACAAGAGGTGCGTGTGGATCTTTAAGTAAGTGAGCATATGTCTTTTTAAATTCTTCATCAACGATGTCTACGACTCTCGCAATATCTTTCGCCAACTTCTTACTCTTCGGAGCGTTCTCTGAATTAGGGCCATAAAAGAAGTTTTTCACCGGGCCATTAAATACATCTGGATTAATAAAAAACAGACCAGGGCGTGGCTCGTCCGCATACCGATGTTTCCACAATTCGTGTACGCCTACCCAGGCAGGTCGTGCACTTCTATCAATAAAGATAACGTTCGCCGCCTTATTTTCATGTAAATATTCTGTAAACCATGCGATTGTCCGGTACAACCGCGTGCGATCTCCTTCCCAACCAAAGTTCCGGTACTCGTTCGCACCTGGGTACGGTGTAGGTCCTTTTTCTCGCGGCGGACCGCCAAAGCGTGGGCCATTCAGACGAGGCATACGCATAGTATACTCCACACCATGATTCTTGAGCTCCCCTGGAAGGACTTTCTTGCGCTCTTTGCAATGGCGCTTGGACTCATCTCCTTTCTCCCCTATCTCTGGCAGATCCTTAAGAGAAAGACGGAGCCACACGCCTATACTTGGCTCATCTGGACTATCACCCAAGGAGTCGTTGCTGCAGGAGTGTGGTTTGGGGGTGGCGGTGTGGTGCAAACAGGAGCAATGATCGCGTATGCACTCTGTGCGTTCATCGTATTCGTACTTTCCTTTTGGTATGGCACAAAAAATATCACCGGAGGCGACACGATCCTTCTCTTCATCGCGCTCTGCAGCGTATTCATCTGGCAGGGACTTGAGAGCCCAGCACTTGCGATCATTGTCGCAACTGCGATAGATCTTATTGGGTACATCCCCACCTTTCGTAAGTCATACGACGAACCACTCACTGAAAACATTCTCGCGTGGATTGGATACGCCATTACGCCGATACTGGTGGTATTCTCCCTCTACGAGTACAACGTCATGACGGGAACCTACGCCACGGCCACCGCGATTATTAATACGATCTTGGTTGCATTTCTTCTTGTACGTAGAGCACAGCTTAAAACTCAACCGGTGTAGTCTCTATCTTTCTCGCCTTCCGAACGATTACTCCCCTCAGTATTCCATTATGCTGGAGTTTGGTGTAACTCACCCTTTCCTCTTCAAGTTGCGAGATAAACTGTTGCTGCATCTCTTTAGAGAGAGTCCACAATTGCACCACAAATATTCCCGGAGTTGCAAGTCGTTCGTATACTCCTTTGAAAAGACGGTATAGCATGACTGACTTATACCGAATATCTTCGCCTTCCTTTGCGGTCACGCCCGCAATCGGGTTGAAGTTTGCGAAGACTAGATCTCCGTCCTCAGAATCAATCGTCTCAAAGTAAGAATCCTGTACACTCATTCGGAGTGCGTTTCCAGTAACCGTAATACGCTCTTCGGCCTTTTCACGCGCTTCAGTGAGTGCAAGATTCACTGCACGGTCCGCAAGTCCATCTGCTTCTCCAAATAAGTCACTGCTGATCGTCGTACGTCCACGCTCGCGCAGATATGCAATCGCACGCATCACTTCTTCGGTAATACCAGGGACCATGTCTTCAAGGCGCGACAAATATTGCCGCATGTCGATGGTGAAGTAGTACCATCGCTCATCACCCTCTTGTACTTCTCGTTCTGCGTCTTCTCGCGCGAGCCGATTCGCCCCAAGCGCGCTTTTGATAATTGCGCTTCGTCGCTCAAGATCGTCTTCTATACTCATAGGTCTATTATAACAAAAGGGCCCGCGTGGGGCCCTTCGTCTAACTCTCGCAGGATTCGCAGATACCTGCCTCTTCACCGGCTGCCACTCGTGCGAGTTTGGCGGCCATTGCTGAAGCCGTAAGCGGCTCAAGTGGTGCAGATGGCGTACCATCTTCTACTTCCGCAACTGCGGCAGCCACTGCAGCCTGCACTTTACGGGTGTGGGTAGAACCGAAGGATGCAGTAGACACCGTTGCCTTCTCTACCTGGGATGCTCCAAGGGTACGGAGGTAATAGGTGGTCTTAAGACCGCGCTCCCAAGCGTAGAAGTAGATGTCCGAGAGCTCCTTACCAGAGGTGCCGGCAAAGAAGATGTTGAGCGACTGTGACTGGTCCATCCACTTTCCGCGCTCTGCAGCCGCATCAATCAACCAGCGTGAGTCAATCTCAAACACTTCCTTGTACTTCGCCTTAATCTCGGCAGGAATCTCTGGAAGATCCTGGACGGAACCGTCAGCGTACTTAATCTTGTTCAACATATCATCGGTCCAGAGGTTGAGCTTCTTAAGATCTTCCACAAGGTATTTGTTCACGACGATGAACTCTCCTTCTTTGTTGGACTTCACGTAGATGTTCTTGTAGATCGGCTCCACACATGGAATACAACCCACGAGATTTGCCGTAGACGCAGTCGGTGCAATTGCCATCGTGTTTGAGTTACGCATACCAAACTTCTTCACGTGATCGCGCACTGGCGTCCAATCAAGCTTGCCGCCGAGATTCACCTGCACATTCTCGCCACGCTCCTTTGCAAGCAGTTCAATAGTGTCCTGTGGGAAGATGTTGCGATCCCACTTAGAACCTGGATAGGTCTCATACTGACCACGCTCCTTCGCAAGTTCAGAAGAGGAAAGAATTGCGTAGTACGATACAACTTCCATACTCTCGTTAGCAAAGGCAACCGCGTCCTGAGAATCAAAGTTGATGCCAAGCATGTAGAGCGCATCATGGTATCCACGTACGCCAAGACCGACTGGGCGGTGACGCATGTTGCCGCGACGTGCATCCTCTGTGGGGTAGTAGTTAAGATCAATGACGTTATCAAGCATGCGCATCGCACTCTTCACCACCTTTCCGACAAGTTCGTTATCAAACTTTCCGTCCACCACAAACTTCGCAAAGTTAAGAGAGCCGAGGTTACAGACGGCCGTCTCATTTGGTGACGTGTTAAGCGTGATCTCGGTGCAAAGGTTTGAGTTGTGCACGACGCCGACGTGATCCTGCGGAGAACGAATGTTGGAAGGATCCTTCCAGGTGATCCACGGGTGTCCCGTCTCAAAGAGCATGGCAAGCATCTTCTTCCACAAATCCTTTGCGGGCATCTGCTTGAAGAGTTTAATCTCACCGCGTGCGACTGCCGCTTCGTACTCCTCGTACTTCTTTTCAAAGGCCGCACCATAGATCTCGTGAAGCTCAGGAACTTCTTCTGGAGAGAAGAGGGTCCACATCCCATCATCACGAATACGCTTCATAAAGAGGTCGGGAATCCAATTTGCGGTGTTGATGTCATGCGTACGGCGACGCTCGTCACCCGTGTTCTTACGGAGCTCAAGGAAATCCTCTACGTCCATGTGCCAGGACTCAAGGTACACACAGCCGGCCCCACGGCGCTTACCAGAGCGGTTAATGGCGACGTTCACGTCGTTCGCAATCTTAAGGAATGGAATGATCCCCTGAGAACCGACGCCCGTACCTTTAATGAAAGCACCGGTGGCGCGAAGACTGGTCCAATCAGTACCGGTACCGCCTGACCACTTCAAGTACTGCGCGTTATCAGAGAAGGTTTTGAAGATGCCATCAAGAGAATCTGGCACCGTGTTAAGGAAGCAGTTTGAGAGCTGCGCCTTCTTGGCTCCTGCCTGGAAACAGGTGCGTCCTCCTGGAGTGTAGTAGAAGTTAGAGAGAATATCGTAGAAATCAAGCACCACACGCTCACGATCCTCCTTTGCTTCGTTCAAAGACGTTCCCATGGCCACACGCATCCAGAACATTTGCGGCGTTTCCATCTGCTTCTTCGTTTCTGGATCCTCCATGCAGTACCGAGAAGACATAATCTCAAGACCCATGTACTCAAAGAGCGTATCGTTCTCAATCACAAGCTTTGCACCGAGTGCATCAAGATCGTAGTCAAGCATGCGCTCATCAAGCAGTTCGCGCTCCACCATATCTTTGATGTTGCGCTTGAAAATCTCTACGTGCTTTGCAGCAATCGTCCTCTCATCATATGCACCGAAGACTTCTCCGTACATACGTTCAAGCAAGAGACGGCAAGCAAGTTTTGAATATGCAGGATCGCGTTCAATCATTGAACGCACCACCATGATGAGTGCGCGCTGAATCTCTTTGGTAGAAATGTTCTCGTAGAGTTCAAACTTGAGCTGAGAAATAATCTTCTCCGTGTCTACTTCCCCGTCAATACCCTTGATCCCCTCAATGTGTTTTGCAAGTGCGATGCGAATCTGTGCTTCGTCATACGCAACGACAGATCCATCACGCTTCGTGACGTTCAATTCTTGCTCTTCAATCTTCTCAAGCACCTCCTGCTTCTTCTCCTCACGAATCTTCGTGTGCTCGTAACGATACACGATGTAGTGCTTGGCTACATTGTGATATCCCTCGTTCATAATCGTCATCTCGACGATGTCCTGGATCTGCTCAACGGAAGGAATCTGCTCGTTAAAACGGTTTTCTATCTCTGCCACTATGACTTTCGTCATTTCTGCGAGTTTGTCTTCTGCAATTGTTACTTCGGTCGCCGCAAATGCATTGCGCATCGCATCCGTAATCTTCCCAATATTGAAATCCGCGATCTGTCCGTTTCGTTTTTTAACTTGTTTCGTCATAGTGGTGAGCGTTACTCCCTTGATAATTCAATCCCGATAATTGGTGCAGATTCTTGATAGTGCAATTGAGGGGATTAGCGAATGGACGTTCATACTAGCACGCGAAGTGTACGAAAAAACCCGTGTGGATAGCGCCGTATGACATACTTTTTTAGACCTGTCTTCCCTCCCCAAATAGAGCCCGATTTTAGAGGAGTTTTTGATGCCCTAACTGCGAAGTCCTGCTCCTTTTGAGAAAGACCAGAGTGTGAGTATCAACAAAATGAGGGTCACGAGACCGGTAATACCGAAACTCACCCACAACGACACATCCGAGATCCCAAGGAACCCATGTCGGAAGGCGTTCACCATATAAAGGATAGGGTTTCCAAGTGAAAGAGTTCTGAATGGTTCAGGAAGAAGCTCAATGGAATAGAAGATACCGCCGAGATACGTAAGTGGGGTCAATACAAAGTTCGGGATGATGGTGATGCCATCAAACCCTTTCGCAAAGATACCGTTCAAGAGCCCTGCAAGAGAGAACAAGACGGCGGTAAGAACACCGGCGGTAAGGATGATGAACATGTTGGCAATCGTGATGTGTGTGAAGAGAAGCGCCACAATGATCACCAGCACACTCACCAAGAACGAGCGAACGACTCCCGCAGTCACAAACCCGAGCACAATGAGCCAGTGCGGCATCGGAGAGACAAGAAGCTCCTCAATACTCTTCATAAACTTCGCAGAGAAGAATGCAGAGGACACATGCGCATACGCGCTTGTAATCACCGTCATCATCACTAGTCCTGGCATAATGAACTGCATGTAGGAGAATCCTTCAATCGCATCTACCTGACTTCCAATGAATCCACCGAAGATTGCAAAGTACAGTGAGGTCGTAATGACTGGAGGAAGCAGGGTTTGTGACCAGATACGGAAAATCCGCACCACTTCTTTGCGCATCATGGTGTAGAACGCGGTGATCATTGCTTCGGTACTCATGGTGTAGGTGCGTCAGCAGTCATCTCAAGGAAGATGTCTTCAAGTTTCTTGTCGCCGTGTCGGGAAAGCAAGTCCTTCATCGGCTCATCAGCAACAATGTTCCCTTTTGAAATGATGGCCACGTGACGTGAGAGTTGCTCTGCCTCTTCTAGATAATGTGTGGTAAGGACAATGGTCGTCCCTGAGTCATTGAGTTCGCGAAGGAACTTCCACATACCACGACGAAGCTCCACATCCACTCCTGCCGTTGGTTCATCAAGAAGGAGGATAGATGGCTTATGAATGAGCGCGCGTGCAATCATAAGACGACGCTTCATACCTCCCGAGAGGGCCTGTGACTTATCATTTCTCTTTTCCCATATCCCAAGATCCTTCAAGAGTTCTTCTGCACGCTTGATCGCCTCATCCCGAGGAATACCGTAATACCCTGCCTGATCTACAATAATATCCATCACTTTCTCGAAGATGCTGAAGTTAAACTCCTGAGGCACCACTCCTATATAAGTCTTGGCCAGAGAGAGGTTCTCATCAATAGAGACGCCATTTACCTTCACCTCCCCTGAGGTCTTCACCACAAGCCCGGTCAAAATACCGATTATGGTGGTCTTCCCGGCTCCGTTAGGTCCAAGAAGCGAAAAAAAGTCCCCTTGTTTTACGGTAAGAGAAACACCCCTGAGTGCCTCAGTCTCTCCTGCTCCCTCCCCGCTCTTACGGTAGGTCTTCCGGAGATTGGTGATTTCAATAGCAGGAGTGCTCATAGAGAGGTTAGGAGTATAACATTTTGCCCGTGTACAATGGTGGGGATGTTACCCCGCCTCGTCTTCTTTGACGTCGACAACACTCTTACAGAAAGTAAGCAGCCACTCTCCCCCGAGAAAGTGGGGCTTATGACCGAGATCCTTCGCCACACGAAGGTGGCGATCACTTCTGGTGCCAAACTTTCTCTTATCACACACCAGATTCCCGACCAGCTCCCTGAAGAGGTGCGAGGGAACTTATATATGCTCCCTGCCTCAGGTTCGGCGCTCTACGAATACAAAGAAGGGACATGGACGGCAGTGTACGAATATCTTTTCACCCATGAAGAAGTAGAAGAGGTGCGCGCCGCATTTATCAAAGCCGGTACCAATACTGGACTTATAGACTTCAGTACTCCTTCGATTGGTGAGCGCATAGAGTGGCGCGGATCAGAAGTAGCATTGACTGCCCCAGGACAAGAAGCACCCATTGATGTGAAAGCAGCATGGGATCCTGAACGTACGAAGCGTACGAAACTCCGAGAAGTGCTTCTTCCCCTTCTTCCTAACTATGAAGTGCGCATTGCAGGTCGCAGCACCATAGACGTGACGAAAAAAGGAATAGATAAGGCATACGGTGTGCAGCAAATTTCAAAACACTTGAACATTCCTATCTCTGACATGATCTACATCGGTGATGCACTCTTCCCTGGTGGTAACGATGAGGTAGTTAAGAAGTCCGGTATCAAAACGCACCAGGTCAAAGATCCCAAAGAAACAGAGCAGATGATGGAGAGCTTGCTTGCCTCCTAACGGCGAGGCATTGGATTTCCTTGAGCGATTACCTCACGAAGCTCTTCAGCGTCTGAATCGCCCTTCTCTTCCATTTCCCGCATACGATCCTTTGCTGCTTCAATGATGTTTTCTTTAAATCGGAGTACGTGTTGAAACATTTCCTGTGAAAGTGATGGGTGTTTCTCTATATAGATATTAACCACCTGAAGAAGAAGCTCGTAGTCTTTTGGTAAATTCAGTGGACGTTGGAGTCTCTCTATCACCTCATCCCACATCTCTTTGTACGCTTCCGGGACGGCGCTATACGGCCACGGTCCAGTTCCTCGTCTTAAGAGACCGTAGTCAATAATGAAAGAGGAATACGGATCGCGTGATGTGGTAGGCCTTCCTCCTTGTGCAAGAAAGGTGTGCTCTTGGGTAATCAAATCGTATACGATCTTTTCTATGAGCTCGGCGTCAGAATAGACGTCCTTTGAGCGCCTTCTTTCTTCACGTCCCGTATTTTCTTCGTTTGCAAGAGTGTATATAGTGCCACCGCTTTCAAAGGCAGCGACAAAACGCTTCGCATTCATTGCTGCATCTGTTGCTGTGTTGTCGTCTGCCGTATGTCCGCCTCGTTCCATCTCCCCCTGGGCATATGCGGCAATCTTCTGCGGCATGACGTCTTCCAGAGCGACCTTCATACCCTTGAGTGGCTGCCGTGCAAGCCAGTTTGCCATGAACAACTGAAGTGAGGGGCTGCCTTGGGAGAAGAGGTAACTGTGCCGGAAAAGCTCTGGAACATTTAATCTCTTTCCTTCATGTGATTCGCTCACTGTCTCACTCATACAGGACAGTATACCGCGTGATACCATGGACGTATCATGGCGCTTCGGGATGATATACAGAGCGCAATCCGCGGTGAAGTCGCGGATGATGCAGCTACCCTGACGAAGTTTTCTCGCGACACGAGCGTGTTTGAGCGCATACCTTCATTGGTCGTCTATCCGAAAGACGCAGAAGACGTAGCGAATCTTGTGAAAACAGTCAGGGTTGCAAAAGAGAAAGGAGAACACGTATCAGTGACCGGCCGCGCAGCAGGTACCTGTATGAGTGGCGGCCCACTCACCTCTTCAGTGGTTGCTGTATTCACCAGGTTTATGAATAAAGTGATTGAGGTCGGAGATGACTACGCCATCACTGAGCCCGGTGTGTACTACCGGGACTTTGAAAAAGAGACACTTAAGAAGAATCTCCTCCTCCCCTCCTACCCTGCCTCTCGTGAGCTTGCCGCGATGGGCGGCATCATTGCAAACAACTCAGGTGGTGAACGCACTCTTGAGTTTGGAAAGACCGAGAAATATGTAGAGGAGCTTGACGTCGTGCTCTCCGACGGCAGTCGCACCACGTTTAAAGCACTCGGTCCTGATGAACTGCTTCAAAAGAAAGCAGAAAACACTTTTGAAGGTGACATCTATCGTAAAATGTCTGATCTCATTCTCACGAACCGTGAAGTGATAGAAGCGGCACGCCCAAAGGTCTCTAAGAACTCTGCGGGTTACTCCCTCTGGGATGTGTTTGATGTAGAGAACGGCACCTTCAATCTTGCAAAGCTGATTACTGGCTCTCAAGGCACCCTCGCCCTATTCACCCAAGCAAAGCTGAAGCTCGTGAAGCCAGAGCCGAATCGCTCCATGCTCGTCATCTTCCTTTCTGATCTCGATATCTTGCCGGAGATTGTGAAGCGTGTACTCAAGTTCAATCCTGAATCCTTTGAGTCCTACGACGACCACACCTTCAAGCTTGCGGTGCAGTTCCTTCCACAGATGCTCTCGCAGATGGGTCTTGCACGCGCGATGCGTCTTGGGTTCTCCTTCCTTCCAGAAGTAGGGCTTGTGCTTAAGGGTGGCGTACCGAGGCTCGTCCTTATGGCAGAGTTCTCTGAACTTACCCACGAAGCCGCGCTCAAGGCAGCGCAAGATGCACGCACGGCACTCAAAGACCTCAATCTTCAGACGCGCATTAATGTAAACGAAGCTGCATCAGAGAAATACTGGATTGTACGTCGCGAGAGTTTTGCACTCCTTCGTAAGAACTTGAAGGGCCTTTACGCGAGTCCATTTATTGATGACTTTGTGGTCCCACCTGAGACATACCCAAAGTTCCTTCCAGAACTCTACGAGCTTCTCGGTCAATACAAACTCACCTATACCATTGCAGGACATGTCGGAAACGGGAACTTCCACATCATTCCTCTTATGGATCTCTCGGATGAGAAGTCTCATGACATCATCATGGAACTTTCTCCGAAGGTGTATGAGCTCGTAATCCGCTACGGTGGCACCACAACTGGAGAACACAATGACGGCATCATCCGCACACCGTATCTTCCGATGCTCTTCGGAGAGAAGATGGTGGAGTTGTTTGCGGAAACCAAGAAGATTTTTGATCCTCTCAATATCTTTAACCCAGGAAAAAAGGTCGGTGGTACCTTTGATGACATAAGAGAAGCGATGACGCATCATAAGGAAGTATGAAGCCGAAGCTGATCATCTTTGCCTCAGGCACTAAGGAGGGCGGTGGCTCTGGGTTTGAGAACTTGATAAAACACCAGATCGCGGCAGACATTATCGGTGTGGTATCTAACAATGAATACGGTGGTGTGCGAGAACGCGCAGACCGACTTGGGATTCCTTTTATATACTTCCCGGCACCATACACTTCTGAGCGCTATCAGGAGATTGTGAAAGATGCAGACTTCGTCGCACTCTCCGGCTGGATGCGTTTAGTTGCGGGTCTTGATCCTCGTGTCACCTTCAACATACATCCTGGGCCACTTCCTGAGTTTGGCGGCAAAGGGCTCTACGGAAATTTTGTGCACGAAGCAGTACTGAAGGCATACCATGAAGGACGAGTCACCCACTCCGCAGTGTCTATGCATTTCGTCACTCCTGAGTTTGATGAAGGACCAACCTTTTTCCGCTCTCCCGTTCCTATTCTTCCCGATGACACTCCTGCGACCCTTGCCGAGCGTGTGAACCAAGCAGAGCATGAGTGGCAGCCGAAGATTACTGACCAAGTCGTATCAGGAGAGATTTCCTGGGACGGAGAGAATCCTGCGACACTGGTCGGTGCACAGCTTTCATAAGTATGGGATCTGAAGGACTACAAGAATCACCGCAGGCGCACTATGAAAAACTTCTTCGTTTGAAGCTGAACGAACTTCGTATCGGTGCACTCAAAAAGTCATCTTCATTCTCGTTTACCGTGACCTCAAACTTTGATGTCTACGCGAGCACCAAACCCCACGATCAAGTGCAAGCCGAACACGGCATACAGGGAGAAGATATCGTCCTTGAAGGACGTACTTCGCAGAACAAGGATGGCGAAGTGCGGATATACTTCCACTCCGACACCCATCCTGGCTACCTGTTCAAGAATCGCGCAGATTTTGATGCGTTCGGGAACGCCGTCATTGCCAAACTAGAGAAGAAAATAGATCCTCAGGCACGGATACCTTGGGTTAGGAAGTAACGTCGCTAATCCACAGCGTCCTTGTGAAAACCCTCTTTCTGTTGCATACTGCAAATAACTCGCAGTATCCAGAACTTCGCGTGGGTTACCCCACTTCTGAGTGCTCAGTTCAGCGAGGTTATACATTCAGAACAGACAGCCACATGGCAACAAACAAGCTCTATGTCGGCGGTATCCCATACCGTACGACCGAGGATGAAATGCGCACCGCCTTTGAAGAGGCAGGTACCGTTACGTCCGTAAGTATTATCATGGATCGCATGACTGGTCGCTCTCGCGGCTTCGGTTTCGTCGAAATGGCGGATGAAGCACAGGCACAGGCAGCGATTGACCGTTGGGATGGAAAGGAATTTGATGGCCGCACGCTCTCAGTTTCCTTTGCTCGTCCGCAGGGTGACCGCCCTCAGGGTGGTGGCCGTAGCGGAGGCTTCGGTGGTGGTAATCGCGGAGGTGGCTACGGCGGCGGAAACGACCGCGGTGGTTACGGAGGCGGAAGCTACTAAGCTCCACTCAAAAGAAAGGCCCGCGTCATGCGGGCTTTTTCTTTTTATACTGAAAAGCGAGACAGAAACTCTACCGCCCGCTTTCCCGTCTCTTCTTGTGTGATGTTCGTGGTATCGATTACCAAATCAAGACTTCCAAGCATCCCCTCTATGGATTCCTGGTTGATACGTACTTCAAGCTCTGCGTCAGAGAATTCAGGCGAACGTTCTTTCAAACGTGCACGACGTATATCTGCGGGAGCAATGCAGGCGATGAAGCAGGAGTCGTGTGCGGTGAGCGTGTTTGGAGGGATATAGGAATCCGGATACAGCAGGAGTGCGTTATTTGCAGAAAAAACATTAATCTTATCTGGATCTATGTCGCAGGTGCGATACCCGTAGTATTCCACCCGGTCTCCTTCCATAAGACGGTGCCAAGAAAAGAAAAGGGACGGGTCACCTTTGCGTCTCAGTTCCTCAAATTGATCATGCGAGAGAAACACATTCTCTAGTCCATCTGCGGCAGTCCGCGGACGACGCGACACTACCCGAAGCGGGAAATGAAATGCAGGACCAAGATGCGCCTTAAGGTAATGGAACAACGACGTCTTCCCTCCTCCTGAAGGGCCGATGATGTAGACGTTCCGCATACTCTAAATTATCCGCAGGTAGAAGTGGAGCCGGACGGATTAGCAGCGCCAAGAACCGTGCGCTTCTTTTCTTCTGCAGACCATCCTGCAAGGTTTGCGAAAACCTGAAGGAGCGAAGCAACAGAGGCAAGCGCGAGGATGAGAATGATCGGCCAGGCGTAGGGACTTGCAAAGTATGCGAAGACCATGAAGAAGCTCCACCAAAGCCCGACACACCATGGACAGTTAATGAGTGCGCCAAGCGTACCGAGGAAGGTATCTTTCGGTACTCCAATGAAGGCGTCACGAATGAACTTGGTAATGAGATCGTAGGATGTAAGGCGAATGAGGCGGAAAAGTGCGAGCGCCATCAAGACAAAGTCGCCGAGCGGTACCCAGGTAGTAAAACGTCCCGTCTCCTCAAGCCAGTACACACCCATAACCACAAGCGCAGCAAAGAAGAGCCCGAAGAAAATGTTCCAGAGTGCAGTTTTCATGTTCGTAGTATACCGTATGCCTATGGACACCAGACGTGAGGATGTGGAAGCACTGATTCAAGACAAGTACCAAGGAGACCGCGGTGCAGACATGACGGAAGATTTAGGACGCCTCATGCGAGGCGAACCACTTGCCTACATCATTGGATGGATCCCCTTTCTTGGACTTACCATTCATCTTGATTCGCGCCCGCTTATTCCCCGCCCTGAAACTGAGTGGTGGACGGAGAAGCTCATCCAAGAACTGAGAGAAAAACATGGAAGCGAACCATTTCATCTCCTGGACCTCTGCGCAGGATCAGGTGCAATTGGTCTTGCCGTGTTGAAAGCCTCCCCCGACGCGCACGTTTCCTTTGGAGAGATAGATGAGGCACATGCAAGTCTTATCCAAAGAAACATCGTTGCAAACAATCTCCCATCTGCTGACATACGCACTGGTGACCTCTTTGATCCTTTTGTCGGAGAAACCTTTGACGTAATTGTCACAAATCCTCCGTACATTCCTCAAGATCGTACACTTGAAGAGAGTGTGACGAGATATGAACCAGAGATCGCCCTCTACAGCGGCGAAGACGGCCTCTCACTTATCCGCCGCATCATCACCGAAGCACATACGTATCTCAATCCCGGAGGCACACTTTGGATAGAGGCTGATATGGAGAACATTGAAGACGCACAGACGCTTATGCGTGAGACCGGGTTTAGTGCCACCATACACACGGACCTCTATGGCAGGCCACGGCTTCTCGTGGGAAACTAGGGCTATGTCTCCGCTTCAGCTCCCCTCTTTCATGACTGGTGCCTCCGCTGAAATGGTGGTGTCAGTCATATTCACCTTGGTGTTTATATGGTGGGCGGTCTATACCGCAGTTGCGGTCTATCACTGGTTTCGCTTTGGGCGTGCCTCATGGGTTGCCGTACCCGCGCTTGCGATACATCTCACCATATCTGGAGGAATATTCGTGTTTATGACCTCTGGTCTTCACTAGTATGGAAGAACTACACCTCCAACCTGGTGAACACATCCTCTCCTCCATACGAAAGCACTGGCTCGTGTATGTTGGGGGCGCCATTCCCTATGCGGTCTTTGCCTATCTCCCAATGCTCGTGATTGAACTATTCGCACGCAATGATCTGCTTTCACAAAGTGCTGCCGCAATCTACGTAAGTTACGAAAACCCATGGATACTCTTTGTGCTTGGTATCTGGTGGCTCTTTGTATGGATGGCCGCCTTCAGCGACTTCATGCGCTACTTCCTTGATGTATGGATCATCACCAACAAGCGCATCATAGATGTGGAACAGTACGACTTCTTCAGTCGTGAGGTAACCAGTCTCTTCCTTGACCGAGTGGAAGACGTCACCATGGATGTGACTGGCTTTTTCCATACCCTCTTTGGCTTTGGCACCATCACCGCACAGAGCGCCGGTGCGACCGAAAAGATAACCCTCCCTGGCATTGGGAATCCAAAGCATGTCCGTGACCTTCTCATGGAGCAGATACATAAGTTTGAAGACAAGCCGCAGCACGTGATTGTAGACAAGAAAGGTATTTTCTAAGACGTTTGGTCTCTCCACCGCCTCCAGGTATACTCCAGGGATATGAGTAATCCCCTCTCAACAGAGCCATATAAAGGCGTTCGTGACTTTTATCCTTCAGACTGGGCGCGCCTCTCCGGAGTCTTTGAAAAGACTCGTGCAGTCCTCCGTTCGTGGGGATACGAGGAATATCAAGCATCCCCGCTTGAACCGTCAGAACTCTATGAGAGTAAGGGAAACGAAGAGATCATTCGTGAGCAGACCTTCAGCTTTGAAGACCGTGGTGGCCGTCGGGTGACTCTTCGTCCTGAAATGACACCGACCTTGGCGCGCATGGTTGCGGCAAAGCGTCGTGAACTTCCGCTTCCCTTCCGTTGGTTCTCTATTGGTAACCGCTTCCGCTATGAGCGTCCACAGCGCGGACGTCTTCGTGAATTCTTCCAGACCGACGTGGATTTGGTGGGTCTTCCAGAAGGTGAAGCGGATCTAGAGGTGGTGATGCTTGCAAGCAACATCCTCACCTCCTTTGGGGCAACAACAAACGACTTTGCCATTCGCATAAACTCTCGCGCCCTTCTCGGTGCCGCATGCCGTGCCGTCGGACTCACCGATGCTGAAGGAGTGCGTGCCTATTGGCAGCTCTTGGATAAAAAATCAAAGATGAGTGCCGAAGAGTTTCAGGCAGCGCGCGCGGGGAGCAAAGACCCGCTTGCTGCGGTAGAAGAGGCGACCGATCCTGAAGTAGCCACCGAGAAAGCAAAAGTACTTACACTCATTGAGACCTTGAAGGGCCGCGGTGTGACGAATGTGTCCTTTGATCCAGAGATCGTACGCGGCTTTGATTACTACACCGGTATGGTGTTTGAGGTAAATGACACTGATCCTGCAAACCCTCGCGCGCTCTTTGGTGGTGGTCGCTACGATGGTCTTGTATCTATGTTCGGTGGTGATCCTATTCCTGCCGTTGGATTTGCCTTTGGCGACGTAACCTTCCTCGATTTTCTTGAGACGCATAACCTAGAAGTAAAGAACGAATACGCTCCACAGATCTATATCGGTACTCCTTCCCCAGACACTATTCCTGTCGCACAGACTTTTGCGAACGAGCTTCGTGCGACTGGCGCACGGGTGTTCGTGAACTTGAGCGCCAAGGGTCTTGGTGACCAGATTAAGGAAGCGGGTCGTCGTGGCATTCCCCTCTTCATGGCCTATGGTGCGGATGAAGCATCCGGAGACTCGGTCCGTATCAAAACTCTTGCCACAGGAAGTGAAAAAACTCTCGCCAAGAGTGACGTTGCCTCCTCTCTCACGAAGTAGCATGAGGGCAATTACGTTTGATATTGAAACGAAAGGTTCGTCCGTCACGCGTGGACGGCTTGATACCGCGACCCTTGAACTGACGGTCGTTGGTATACACGATACGGAAACGGGAGAATACTCTGCCTTCTTTAAAGAAGAGCTCCATAAGCTCTGGCCCATTCTTGAGCGTGCCGATATGCTGATTGGCTTTAACTCTAATGGATTTGATATTCCTATTTTGAATCGGTACTACCCAGGAGATCTCACCAAGATTAAATCTCTGGATCTACTTTCTGAAGTATATGCATCGCTCGGGCGTCGTCTTCGTCTTGATACGCTTGCACAAGCAACCCTCGGTCGCGGAAAGACTGGAGATGGACTTAAAGCCGTGGAATGGTGGGAGCAGGGACTCTACGACCAAGTAAAGGAATACTGCCTGGAAGACGTGCGCATTACCCGAGAGCTGTATGAATATGCACGCGACAAAGGACACATGAAATACAAAGACCTTGGGACGACCAAGGATATAAAGATTGATGCGAGCCAGTGGGAAAATGGAGGAAGCACACCCTCACTCACCCACACCCTTCCCTTTTAGCTAGGTCTTCCTTGGTATACTTGAGGGAATGAACAAATCGCTCATTCTTCTTCCTGGCGCCATTATCATTGCGGGTCTCATCCTCGCCATCTCCATCTATCTCGTGCGAACCAACGGAATTGAAGCTCCACAGATTGGAGACGTGAACGCCATTCGCCCCGTCACTCCTGATGATCGCTTGGTGGGTAATCCCGAGGCACCGGTGGTTGTCGTGACGTACACCAACACAGATTGTGTGTACTGTAAGCAGTTCCAGCGCACCATGGCGCAGATTATGACCGAATACGGCACTGCTGGAGAGGTCGCCTGGGTCTACCGCCACTTCCCTCTGGTCGCCATGTTCCCGAACTCGGGTACCCATGCGGAAGCAACCGAATGCGCAGCGGGCGTGGGAGGCGCTGATGCCTTCTGGCAGTTTATTGATGCATTACATGTCGCGGCTCCTGCCTCTCTCGAGTTTGATCCGAAGGACTATGGCACACTCCTTCCGAGACTTGGTCTCAACCAAGAGGAGTTTGAGAAGTGTCTCAATGAAGGTCGCTATGTAGGGAAAGTGGAATCAGATCTCACCAATGGTCTTGATATTGGCGTTACCGAAACACCCTACAGCGTCATCCTCATTGAAGGCGCAGAGCCAATCACTATCTCTGGCGCACTTTCCTATTTGGAGATGGGCAGCGTACTTGATGCCGCAATCAAGGAAGTCGTTCGTTAGCCAAGGAGGTCTAGGCGATAGATATCAAACGAGTTATCGCCCTCAAACATATCTGAGGGGTTTGGCAGGAATAGTTTTCGTCTAGAGAGATCTTTCGTTGCGTCCTGAAGCAAGCGATGGAAGACTTCAAATGCATCTCCTACTTCGTTGTAGTCTATGACGTAGCGGCGCATCTGCGGCTTCCCGTCTTTGTTCTTACGCTTCCGACACTCCCAGACGATAAAGCGACGAACGGGCTTTCCGTATATTTCACTCACTGTGTAGTAGTTGAAAATAGCCTGAAGTGCATAGAGAGGTTTATCTCCTCCGTTCTTACTAAACGCCTCCACAAACTTATGATCCACAATATCTACGGCTCCCTTTTCTACGCGAGACTCCACCACCAAATCTGAGATTGCTTTAATTGGGAGTGCGTGTCCCTCTACTTTGGTGAACCCTTTCACCTCCACGCCAAGGACTTTGTGTTTCGGTGCACGCTCAAGATAGAAGCCAATTGCCTGAAGATACTCCCGCTCCATGGAAGCGCGCTTCGCCTTCTTGTCTCGGATCGTTTTTGCAACCCCGAAGTTAATCTCAAAGTCAGGAATGGTCTGCATATACTCAAGACCAAGGCGTACTGCAATCTGCTTGTCCGCTCCGCTATAGAAGTGCTCCAGTGCCGTGTGCCCTGCAGAGCCGACGATAGACGCAGGAGTACGAGGCGTGTCATATATCTTGGCAACATACCGCTTGTACCAGGCAAGCGGATTGCGCAGATATGACATCAAGGAGGAATAGCTCCAGTATGCAATTGGGTATGGGGGTGGTTTGGCCATACCCCTAGTATACAAAATTGCTTCCGCTAGAAGTGCAGCTCGTATCCCTCAAGGATAAGATCAATTACTTTCCCCTCTACTCCAATTGCATGTAGCTGTCTCACGTTTTCGGTTAGTTCTGCTTGATTCTCAAAGAGTAGCCCTGCATTGAAGCGATACAAGTCCCCTTTTTTGCTCATAGAGATCATCTGCAACATCTGGTGAGAGGTCTTTGGACTGGCATGCGCAAGTATCTTCTTAAAGGCATCCTCACTGCCCGTAAACGTACCGATAAATCCAACAGCCTTCTTTTGTATGAGTCCGCGGCGAGAGAGTGAGACCAAGCCAAATGCCGCAGTCTGACGGAAGTTTGGATCAATAAAGTAAAACTTCCCTGATGACGCGAGAAGGACATCTAGTCCACCGACACCGTACCATCCTTCCGCACGCACACGAGGCAAAATGACATTGATAAGCACAGAGAAAATATCGTACAGCACAGGATTAGCAATAACATGCGGTGGGCACACGACACTTCCTAGAAACTCCCCAAAGTCAGTAATGACCTGGTGGTTGTATCCAATGATTTCTATAGGTGCCGTTGGGTCATGCGGAATACCAAACTGCACTCCATAGTTCGCCACCATATCTATATAGTCTTCAATGAAGATTCCTTCCTTCACCTCCTTAAAAGATTCTTTTGCATTCACGAAATCTTCTTCTGTACGGCAAATACGAACGCCATCGCCAGCGCTTGAGGAACCGACCTTCACAACACATGGAATAGGCGGAACTGGTGCTGCAAGAAACTCTACACCGTTTGCATATGAACCATGACGAGCCGGCAAATATTCTGCAGGAACGTATGACGTGAGATATGTTTTGTTATTAAACTGCGCTGAGAGTTTTGGGTTAAGTGAGAAAAGATGAGAGAGCGAAGAATCCAAAAAGGGCTGAGCCATGAACAGACTTTCATCTGCACACGCACTCTCAAGCACACCGCGTACCGCAGCATCTCGCTCATTCCCAGTGAGGTCCTCGGTAATGGTTGGAGGAATCTGAATACACGAATCCTGTTCTGGAAGCGCAATGCCACAATCTTTACTTAGCCATTCCCTGATCTCTGGTGATGAGGCAGCGGCAAATACGACTGGTCGCACAGAAGGTCCTGCACACACCATAGTACGCGCGGAGACAAGTTCTTCTACCCACGGTGGTACGTTGTTATAAAAGTCTGATCCTTTCCCTGCAGGGAACCCATAAAAGTAGGATGCATCCCTGGGCAGATATTTAGATAATGTTGCGTCTGGATCAACGGGTAATCCTGAAGAGACCGGGCTCATAGGCCGCGTAAGGGTACGTGGGGTCATATACTTAATGGCTGAGACTACGCCTGCCCCTCCCCTCTGTCAACGAGAGAAAGGTTCATAACTTCTAGGCACTTTAGTAGCTCTTCAAACGACGACTCTTATCGTGAGTACGAATCTTCTCAAGCGCCTTTGCCTCAATCTGACGAATACGTTCGCGGGTCACACCGAACTCCTTTCCTACCTCTTCAAGGGTGTGGTAGATACCATCAAGAAGACCATGACGCATTTCAAGAATCTTACGCTCCTTTGGAGAAAGATCATCAAGAATGTCGCGGACCTGCTCTCCAAGAATACGCTCAGACGACTCCTGGACTGGAGATGGAATTTTATCGTCGGCAATGAAGTCACCGAGGGTAGACTTCTCATCATCATCAGATCCAATTGGGTTCTCAAGTGAGAGCGTATCCTGGTTGATCTTCTCAATTTGGTAGATCTTCTCTACCTCTACACCCATTTCAATAGCCACCTCTTCTGGCTGTGGGTCACGACCAAGAGTCTGAGCAAGACGACGGGATACCTGCTTGTACTTCGCAATCGTTTCCACCATGTGGACCGGAATACGAATGGTGCGGGATTGGTCGGCAAGGGCACGGGTAATAGCTTGGCGGATCCACCAGGTAGCGTAGGTTGAGAACTTAAAGCCCTTGTTCCAATCAAACTTATCTACGGCCTTAAAGAGACCGAGGTTTCCTTCCTGAATAAGGTCAAGAAGCGTAAGGTCTGGAGAACGTCCCACATACTTCTTTGCAATAGACACCACCAAACGGAGGTTAGAACGAGCAAGAATATTACGTGCCTCGTCATCCCCTGCCTCAATGCGCTTTGCAAGTTCGCGCTCCTCACTTGCGGTCAAAAGTGGGTACTGACCAATTTCACGAAGGTAAATCTGAATGGAGTCGTAGCCGGTAGATTCACGACCCTTAATGTTACGAGTCGCAAGATACTCATCGGCATTGTCTTCAAGCATGCCGCCCTCAAGGATGTCTATACCGACGGTTGAGAAGCGCTCATAGAGCTGATCAAGGAAGGACACATCATCCTCAATGTGTGGGAACTCCTTAAGAATCTCACTGTAGGTGACGTAGCCACGCTCACGACCCTTTAAAACGAGGCGTTCTGCTTTTGCATCTCGCTCGTTCTTTGCTTTGGCGCGTGCACCAGGAACTATCTTCTTCTTTGCAGCAACTTTCTTGGCAATTTTCTTCACCACCTTCTTTTTCTTGGGTGCAGCCTTTTTGGCTGCTTTCTTTGCGGCCTTCTTTACGACTTTCTTTTTCATAGGTTTCTTTTTCATAGTATAGATACGTTAGCGAGCGAGCGCGGAGAGGAGTAATGAAAGCTCTCTACATTCTTGAGTGGTAGCATTGATGGCCGCCTCATCTTTTTGCGTCTCTGCGGCCCGTAGCCGAGAAGTCGCGTCTGCGAGCTTTTGACTGAGAAATGCGTGCTCAAACGCATGAATGAGATCATCTGCACTGTGTTCATCAGGCGTCTCGCCGAGCGCGAGTCCCGCCTCAAAGAGCACTCGTTCGGGAGGGGCTTCCTCCGGAAGGTCTGTGCCAGTAATCCGAGCGTACTCGCTTGCGAGCCTTTCTGCAAGAGGGCTGCCCGGATAGGACAGAACGGCACCGTGAATGAGGGCAATACGCATCTCAAGTGGGGTCATCTTCACTTCCCCACCAGGGACCGCTTTCGGTTCCTCAAGGTCTCCGCGAACCACCGACTGAGCGGCGTTTGCGAGTGACTTACGAACCGCATTCGTCCCCATATTGAGTGCGCGAGCCACCTTCTCAATGAAGTGCTCCTGCTCAAGCGGACTCTTCATGGAAACAATGAGTGGCATCACAATGCGCTCTGCGGCAAGCACGAGGCGATGCGTATCCTTCTCTTCTGCGGAAAGCGCAGAAAGGAAGAACTCCACAATCGGCTCAGACGATGCCACGAGCCCTGCGAACTCTTTCGGATTCTCCGCAATCATATCCGCAGGATCCTTTCCCTTCGGCATGCGCACTGCTTTTACCTTCATGCCAAGTGTGAGAGCGAGCGCCGCGGTACGTGCAGACGCCGCAAGACCTGCGCGATCAGAATCAAGCGCGAGCATGAGGTTATCTGAGTATCGCTTAATGAACTGAAGGTGTGATGAAGAGAGTGCGGTGCCGGAGAGTGCAATTGTGTTTGCAAACCCTGCCTGGTGCGCAAGGATCACATCAAACTGTCCTTCAACCAAAAGCGCAAATCCACGAGAACGAATCGCGTCTTTTGCACGATCCATGCCGAAGAGAACCTGCGACTTTTTGAAGAGCTCGGTCTCTGGAGAGTTCAGATACTTTGCCTGCTCCTCCTTATCAAGCGCACGGCCGGTAAACGCGACCGTACGTCCGGCACTATCTCGTATCGGGAACATGAGACGGTTCCGGAAACGGTCATACCAGGTCCCCTTCTTCTCATCTGCTTCTTTGATGAGTCCTGCGGCTTCAAGCTCAGGCACTGAGTACCCTTTTCCAGAGAGTTCTTCTAGAAGCGCTCGCCATGCATCAGGTGCAAGACCAAGATTCCAGGAGCGAATCGTCTCAGGCGTAAGACCACGAGAGATTGCATAGGTATAGGCCGCGCCCTTTTCATCAAGGTCACGTGCATAGAATGCTTCGGCTTCGGAGAGTGCAGTGCGAAGTCGTTCCTGCTTCTCTTTGTCATCTTTATTACCTGTGCGTTCATACACGAGCGGTACTCCTGCTTTCTCAGCAAGAATCTTGAGCGCACCCTTGAAGTCCACGCCCTCCATCTTTTCTATGAAGGTAAACGCATCTCCTCCCTGCCCTGATGAGAAGCAGTAGTAGGAGTTACGTTCAGTGTTCACATAGAAGGACGGTGTCTTCTCCTTGTTAAAGGGAGAAAGACCTTTGTAGTACCGTCCTGCCTTGGTCAGCTTTACGTACGGTCCCACCACATCAACGATGGATAGTTTTTCTTTGATGAGTTGTACCGTATCTGCCATGTGAGTTGTATTGTACCGCCCTGAAACGAGATACGAGCCCGTGGGGCTCGTATTCTCTCGCCCTTATTTCACTTCCGCGACTGCGGCATCTGCCTCTTCGGCAAGTGCAGCGAGACGGACCGAGCGTTCCTTCTGAATTCCCGCAATTGAGGCCTGTTTTACAGAGCCTGCAAATCCGGTACCGGCAGGGATAAGGCGTCCAAGAATGACGTTCTCCTTAAGACCACGAAGCGTATCCACGGAACCCTTGAGGGCTGCGTTGATAAGAATCTTGGTGGTCTGCTCAAAGGATGCAGCAGAAAGGAATGAGCGGCGTGAAAGTGCAGACTCCTTAATACCGAGCACCATCTCGCGTGCCTTCGGTGCAATCTTGCCCTCTGCCTCCATGGCCTTTACCTCTTCCTCAAACTCCCAGCCCTCAAGCACGTCACCAACTGAGTAATCTGAATCACCCGTCTCGGTAATCTTCATGCGAGAGAACATCTGCTTCACAATCACTTCTAGGTGCTTGCGTGACACGCTTGCGCCCTGAAGCTCGTAAATCTTTGAGGTCTCGGCAATGATGTACTCCTGCACCGCAGCGCGGCCGGCGTACTCAAAGAGTTCATCAAGATCTGCAGAACCGTCGGTAAGAAGCTGACCCTTCACGACTGCCTCTCCTGCCTTCACAAGTGGCATACGAGGATAGGTGGCAAGGTATTCGTAGAGATCACCTTCCTTCTTACCCTTACGCTTCTTGGTTTCAGAGCCGGCCTCAGGTGCAACGACAAGTACCTTGTCGCGACCCACGTCCTTAATCTCCACCACCATACCTGGCGTCTTAGAGACGATGGCAGGATTCTTTGGAGAGCGCTTCTCAAACACCTCTTCCACACGAGGAAGACCCTGAGTGATGTCTCCACCAACCGATGCAGTACCTCCAGCGTGGAAGGTACGCATAGTGAGCTGCGTTCCTGGCTCTCCAATTGCCTGAGCGGCAACGGTACCTACTGCCTCACCGAGATCAATCGGTGACTGGGTCGTAAGATCCATACCGTAACAAGTGCCACAGATTCCGTAGCGAGTCTCACAGGCCATTGCGGAACGAACCATGACTGAAGAGACGTCAGAGGCATCAATCACCTTTGCATCGTCTGCAGTAATGTAGTGACCCTTCTTGAAGGTCTCGCTTCCGGCGACCAGTTCTCCTGAAAGCACACGACCACGAACCGCATCACCGAAGTCCACACGAATACCAGAGGCAGCGACACGATTAATCGTGATGCCACGCTTGGTCTTACAATCGGTCTCCGTAATGATGGAGTCCTGTGCGGTGTCAAAGAGACGGCGTGTGAGGTACCCCGCGCGTGCGGTACCAAGTGCGGTGTCAGTCAAACCCTTACGTGCACCGTGCGTACTCATGAAGTACTCAACAGGGTTAAGACCTTCCGTCATAGAAGACACAATCGGCACTTCAATGGTCTCTCCGGCAGTGTTCTGGATAAGACCCTTCATACCAGCCATCTGGGTCAAGTTTCCGATAGAACCACGAGCACCAGAGCGCACCATGTCATGGACGGATCCCTTTGGATCAAGCTGATCCTCCACAAGCTTCTCTACTTCAGTCTTGGCAGCGTGCCAGACCTCAATCACCATGCGGCGCTTCTCTTCTTCAGAGAGAAGACCTTCACGGTAATCACCTTCAATCTTAGAAACCTTCTCGCGTGCAGCAGCAACGACAACACCCTTCTTTTCAGGAACGGTCACGTCGTCAAGAGACCAGGACACACCGGACATGGTGGCGTACTGGAATCCGAAGCGCTTAATCTTGTTCACAATTTCAGGGATGCGATCAAGACCGTAGCGAACCACGGAGTCATCCATGATGCGTGAGAGTACCTTCTTAGAGATGGCTTCGTTCACAAACGGATAGTCGTTTGGAAGCACGGTGTTGAACTTAAGACGTCCCACCGTGGTCTCAAAGGCCTTTCCTTCAAATCCTTCGTACTTCTTCTTTCCTGGCATTGGCATCACGAAGACCTTGGCACGAAGATCAATCGCACCGTACTCTGAAGCGAGAATGGCAGCGTTTGGACTTGAGAAGTACTTTCCTTCTCCCTTTGCACCTGGTACCTCCTTGGTGAGCCAGTAGGAACCGAGCACGATATCAAGTGGCTTGGCAGTGAGCACAATCATTTCACCAGAACCTGGCTTGAGAATGTTCTTGTTCGCTGACATGACGTTCTTTGCCTCCCACTGTGCCTCCGTTGAAAGCGGCACGTGAATGGCCATCTGGTCTCCGTCGAAGTCCGCGTTAAAGGCAGGACAGACGAGCGGGTGCAACTGGATTGCATCTCCTTCAATAAGACGAGGACGGAATGCCTGGATACCCTGGCGGTGAAGCGTAGGCGCACGGTTCAAAAGAACGTATTTACCCTTAATTGCTTCTTCAAGGATTTCCCAGACTTCTGAGACACCATCTTCAATAAGACGGCCTGCGCCACGAATGTTGAAGGCGAGCTCACGGCTTAGAAGTCCTGCGATCACGAATGGACGGAAGAGCTCAAGTGCCATGTGCTTTGGAAGACCACACTCATCAAGCTCAAGATCAGGACCCACCACAATCACGGAACGGCCGGAGTAGTCGACGCGCTTACCAAGAAGGTTCTGGCGGAAGTAACCCTGCTTACCCTTAAGGTAGTCCGCAAGTGACTTGAGCGGACGGCGCTGTGCGGGGGTAAGTGCACCACCTGAGGCTCCAGACTTACGAATGGAGTTATCAAGAAGTGCATCCACTGCTTCCTGAAGAATGCGCTTCTCGTTACGGAGAATCACTTCTGGCGCGTGAATATCAAGAAGTTTCTTGAGACGGTTGTTGCGGTTAATGACGCGACGATACAAATCGTTCACATCAGAGGTTGCGTGACGACCACCTTCAAGGGCGACCATCGGACGAAGTGCGGGAGGGATCACGGGAATCTTGGTGAGGAACATCCACTCAGGACGAACCTTTGCAGCAATGAGAGAGGTGATAAGCGCAATGCGCTTTGCAAGCTTCTCTTTCTCTGCGACTCCTGCATGCTCGTAACGAGCTTCAAGTGTTGCTTTAAGATCCTCAAGGTTAATTGCCTTAAAGAGATCAAAGATTGCTTCTGCACCGATCTTTGCCTCAAAGAGGGTTCCGTACTTCACGGAGAAACGGTGGTACTGAATTTCGTCAAACACACGACCTACAACGACGGAATCAATCTCCGTCTTCGCAATCGTCATGCGCTCCTTAAGTGCATCACGCTCCTTATCATCCTTAGATGCCTTGTGCTTGGTTTTGTACTCGTTCTCAAGCTCGTTAAGAAGACGTTTCTTCGTGTCTTCTGCCACCTTGGTGACGATGTAGCCTGCGAAGTAGACGACCTTCTCTAGGTCAGCCGCAGGAACTCCAAGAAGGAGGGCCATGCGAGAAGGCATAGAGCGAAGGAACCAGATGTGTGCGACTGGAGTGACGAGCTCAATGTGGCCCATGCGCTCACGACGAACGATAGAGCGAGTGATTTCCACACCACACTTGTCACAGATAATTCCCTTGTAGCGGATACCTTTGTACTTACCGCAGTAACATTCATAGTCCTTTTCTGGACCAAAAATCTTTTCATCAAACAGACCGTGCTTCTCAGAGCGCTGGGTACGGTAGTTGATGGTCTCCGGCTTGGTGATTTCACCACGTGACCATTCAAGGATGCGCTCCGGCGACGCAAGCGAAAGCTTAAGTGCGTTCCAGTCCTGGCGGCTTGCCATAGGGCGATTTGCGAACGGTTTCTTGGAAGGATAGGTAGCCATATGATTACGCGTTATCGTCTACGTCAGCTGGCTCTATATCAAGTGCCAAGCCACGGATCTGGTTAGTAAGCACCGAGAAGGAAGCGGGGGTGCCCGAGTGGGTCACTGCCTCGCCCTTCACGATGGCATCAAAGGTCGCAGAGCGTCCTTGAATGTCGTCTGACTTAATGGTGAGCATCTCGCGGAGCGTGTATGCCGCGCCGTAACCGAGAAGTGCCCACACTTCCATTTCTCCAAAGCGTTGACCTCCGTTCTGTGCCTTACCACCAAGCGGCTGCTGGGTAATAAGTGAGTACGGACCAATAGAGCGCATGTGGATCTTGTCTTCCACCATGTGGTGAAGTTTCAAGATGTACATGTAACCGACAGACACTGGCTGCGCCGTTGGCTCACCAGTACGTCCATCAAAGAGCTGAAGCTTACCTGAACGGTCAAAGCCGGCAGCCTCAAGCTCATCACGAATCTCGTCTGCAGAGGCTCCCGCAAACGGAGGCACCACTGCTTGGTAGCCAAGCGTGTTTGCGGCAAGTCCGAGGTGAAGCTCAAGAATCTGACCGAGGTTCATACGGGAAGGCACGCCGAGCGGAGTAAGAATTACATCCACTGGATTTCCATCCTTATCGTATGGCATGTCTTCGGCAGGAAGCACGCGGGAGATAACTCCCTTGTTACCGTGACGACCGGCGAGTTTGTCTCCCACCGATACGTTACGAACCTGGGCAACCGTCACCACAATCTTCTTGATGATTCCGCTCTCTAGCTGGTCACCACGCTCGCGTGAGAACACGCGAACACCAATGACGCGACCGCGCTTCCCTCCTTCCATACGAAGTGAAGTGTCTTTCACATCCTTCGCCTTGTCCCCGAAGATAGAGCGAAGAAGACGCTCTTCTGGGGTCAACTGAGTCTCACCCTTAGGGGTTACCTTACCGACGAGAATGTCGCCAGGGCGAACTTCTGCACCGATGCGAACCACTCCTTCCTCATCAAGGTTCTTCAAACGAAGCTCACCGACGTTTGGAATGTCGTGAGTGGTAACTTCTGCACCAAGCTTGGTGTCACGAACGGCAGCCTCAAAATCTTCAATGTGAATCGTGGTGAACTTAGAGTCCTGCACGAGGCGCTCGGAGACGATGATGGCATCTTCGTAGTTTGCCCCACTCCATGACATGAAGGCGACACGAACGTTCTGACCAAGTGCCATCTGTCCGCGATCTGAAGAAGAGGCGTCGGCAATCACATCTCCCTTCTTTACCTTGTCACCCATGCGCACGATTGGGCGCTGGTTGAACGCAGAGTTCTGGTTGGTCTGGGTCAACTGCTGGAGACGATACTCCTGCGGCTTCTTCTCCTTACCCTGAATGGTGATGCGGCGAGCATCCACAAAGGTTACCTCTCCTGCCTCCTCAGCAATGATGAGGCGTCCGGTGTTACGCGCTGCATGCTCTTCAATACCAGTAGAGACAAGTGGTGCCTCAGGGATAAGCACGGGAGTTGCCTGCTTCTGCATGTTGGAACCCATGAGTGCACGGTTCGCGTCGTCGTGATCCACGAATGGAATCATGGCGGTAGCGGCAGAGAACATCTGATAGGTAGAAGAATCAATGTACTGAATCTCATCGCGACGGACGATTGCAGGCTCACCACCGCGGCGTGCCTCAATCGTGTCAGGAACAATGTGTCCCTTCTCATCAATTGGCGTTGCACCGTGTGCAATCACATACTCCTCTTCTTCAAGGGCGTTTAGATATTGAATCTCTTCAGTGACCACACCATTCTTTACCTTTGCGTACGGAGTCTCAATCACGCCGAACTCATTCGTGCGTGCGTGTAGCGCAAGGCGAAGGATAAGACCGATGTTCTGACCTTCTGGAGTGTGGATCGGACAAAGGCGGCCGTAGTGTGATGGGTGCACGTCGCGCACTTCAAAGCCTGCACGCTCACGTGTAAGTCCACCGGGACCGAGGGCTGAGAGGGTGCGCATGTTCTCAAGCTCCGCAAGAATGTTCTGCTGGTCCATGAACTGGGAGAGCTGGTTGGCAGTGAAGAACTCGCGGATAGATGCCTGAAGCGGACGTGGGTTCACGAACGCCATTGGAAGAGACGTATCGCTTTCAATGGTAGACATGCGGTCCTGGATGTTGCGCTTCATGCGAGACATACCAACACGCATGCGTGCCTGGAGAAGTTCTCCGACGAAACGAACACGGCGGAAGCCGAGGTGATCAATATCATCTGGACGTGCGTTCGGATCCTTGTTCATCTTCGCAATCTCTCCCACGATGTGGATGAGATCTTCGTACGTGAGTACGCGCTGCTCGAGCGCCTTCTCCTCAAGCTTGCCACCAAAGCGCTGGTTCAAGCGGTAGCGTCCCACCTTAGAAAGGTCGTAGCGGTCTGGGGTGAAGAGTGCGTTGACGTACTGCTTTGCGTTGTCAGGGGTTGCAAGATCACCATCACGCATACGGCGGTGAATCTCTACATACGCATCCTCAAGGGTCTTGGCAGGATCGTGCTCAAGGGTAGCCTGAAGAGCGGCAACCGCGTCTGGGTTTCCGTTAAAGCGCTTCAAAAGAGGAGCGCCTGCTTCTCCACCGAAGACAGCAAGAAGGTTGGTAACTGGGAACTTACGCTTACGGTCAATCTTTACGAAGATACCGGTGGGCTCAGAATCAATCTCAATCCACACACCACGGGAAGGAATGATCTTTGCACCAAACCAGGTCTGACCTTTCGCTTCTTCAGAGATGAAGAAGGCACCGAAGGAACGTGCAAGCTGGGGGACAATTGCGCGCTCAACTCCGGAGACGATGAATGAGCCGTGCGGCGTCATCATCGGAATATCAGCAAGGAAGATGTCCTGGGTCTTTTCAGTCCCAAGGGTCTTGTTAAGAAGGGTCACTGAGGCCTTAAGGGGGGCTTCATAAGTCCTCATGTTCTCGCGGGCAGACTCTTCGTCTCCCTTTGGTTCTCCTATCTCAAATCCATTGAATTTGAGATCAAACTTCTTCCCGGAATAATCCGGGATTGGAGAGAACTCTTTGAAGAGTTCGGTGAACCCGTCTTTGACGAGCCACTCAAAGGACTGGCGCTGGTGGGCGACCAAGTCCGGGAACTCCACGCGTGGCTTTCGGAACGCAGCGAAGGTTTTCTGCACAAGGTTCTTCTTTGTCGGCATATGTAGTATCCGTGAACGTATGTCGTACAGGAACGGAAAACGGGTCCATATGCGCATGGACCGGCGCCTCGTTCCTTGAGACGCTTGTAAAATATTGTCGCCCGAATGTTTCCCCCCCAGAGTGCCCCCGTCACTCAATCTGTTCTGGTTCTTCCTAAGATACACCTGGGTGCAAAAGGGGTCAAGGTTGGGGATTACCGCTTCTTTCCCCGCCACCCATCTATCTGTGCGTGGTGCCCAGTCTTAAGTACCGCAGGAACCTTGTAGTTCTTCTTTTCCCAGACAATGGTGTCAGGTCGGGTATATACGTCTTTTGAGGCAATGCGTCGCTCCTCTACTGACTCATCCCGTCCCAAGACTCCAGGAATACGACGCGTAACGGCATCTACAATTGCAAGGGCAGGAACTTCCCCTCCGGTAAGGACAGCGTTCCCTACCGAGTAGGTCTTAAGAGTTCCCATGGTCTTAAGGATCTTCTTTGCGCGCTCATCAATCCCTTCGTAGCGACCACAGACAAGCACGACGTTAGTAAGCTTCGTAAGCGTATCCGCTTCTTTGTTATCAAACGCTTTCCCTGATGGAGAGAACCATACAATTGCGGTCTTCCCTTTCTTGCGACCGAGAGACTTCTTTACCGCACGCACCACAGGAAGTGCGGTCATCACCATGCCAGGACCTCCTCCATACGGACGCTCATCTACCTTTCCCCATTTGTTATCTACAAAATCACGTGGTGACTGGTACGCCACGCTGATCTTCTTGTTCTTTCGTGCACGTCCGAGAATGGACGCGGAAAGATAGGCTTCGCAGGCTTCCGGGAAAAGCGTAATGATATGGAACGAAAGCATATTTACGTAAGGTACTGCAGAAGATCTTGATGTCCAAACCCAAGTGACATTCCCTTTATCTCTTCTAGGGTAAACCATCCGAGCGCTGCACCTTCTTTGAGTACAGGAGTTTGATCCTCTGGTAGGTCAACAAGGAATGCCTGCGTCGTCCCTGGTGCGTGCGGTTGCGTGTGTTCCACAAGAGGAACGAGAGTCTCTTTTGACAAAGAGAGTTCAAGCTCCTCCTCTGCACCGCGCACCGCCGCATCTCCTGGATCTTCCCCTTCACGACTATGTTCTCCAGGAAAACTCCACTGCAATGGATAGTATTTGCAATTGGCATCACGCTGTACAAGCAGGTACCTGCCATCTTCTTTATTACGTATCAAAAACAATGCTCCTCGCGGTCCTTCGGGTTTCTCTATTCTTCCATCAGGTGTCGACGGGCCCTGTTCACTCATGCAGGTATTATAGCTCCTCAACTACCTGCTCAATGCTCTTCATTTCCTCAGGACGTCCATCGCGTTTTCCGCCAATTGGTTCGTTCACCTTAAGGTTCACGCGAGCATTGTGCTTCATACCCACCACGCGAAGGAGGGTGCGGATTGCTTTTGCTATGTTTCCTTCCTTGCCGATGATCTTACCCATATCTTCAGGAGACACGGTGAGTGTAAGGAGTACACCCATTTCATCAACGGTACGAGAAATTTCTACCTGATCAGGATTATCAACGAGAGCCTTAACAACGTATTCAAGAAATGCGTGATCTTGTTCCATAGAGTGTCAGCGTTACGGGATATCAGAGTTTATAGAAGCACACACCGCAAGAAGCGGTGATGAAGAACTTACGCGGCTGCAGGAGCCTCCTCTGCTGGGGCCTCAACGGCTACCTCTTCTGCGACTGGTTCTGCCTCAGCAATAGCGGCCTCAACAACTGCCTCCGCTTCAGGAGCGGCATCTGCGGCTGGAGCTGCAGCGGCTGCGGGTGCAGTAGCAGCCTCAGGCTCATCCTTCTTGATAGGAGCCTTCTTTGGAAGCACGTTTACCTTCTTACCTTCAACCACCTTCTTATCAATAAGAAGGTTCATGAGAGATGGCGATACCTGGGCACCCTTGCTCATCCAGTACTGGATGCGCTCACCCTCTGCAGCAAACTGCTTGGTCTTTGGGTTATAGGTACCCACGACCTCTACGTTGCTCCCGGCCTTTGGGCCTGAAGCCTTCTCAAGTACGACCATACGGAACGACGGGTCGTTCTTGCGGCCGATGCGCTGAAAGCGGATCATCAACATAAGTTAAGCAAGACTAGCAAATGAGGCACTAAGAGTCAAAGGATGATAAAGTAGCACTATCTAATGAAGCGGGAGGACACAGTGTACGAAGGACCCATTTCCATCACCCGAACGGGTAAGGGATTCTTCGCCTACGACCCTGATAAGGAAGATCTTTTCATCCCTGGAGAGGACCTCGGAGGAGCATTCCCTGGAGATATTGTGAAAGTAGTACGCACTGGCGCATACGCCGATCCCCGCACCCGCAAAGCTCGTGCCGCAGGGAAAGTGCTTGAAGTCGTCTCTCGCACCCGCGAGCGTTTTGTAGGAAAGCTCGTCCAAGATGGTGGCCGTGTGCTTCTTATTCCGGATTGGAAAAAGATGTACGTGCCGTTTGAAGCATCAGGCGCTTCTCTTCCTCTAGATCACAAAGTAGTGCTCCAGTTTACTGGCTGGCGCCAAGGAAATGAGTTCCCTTCTGGCGAAGTCATTGAAGACATTGGGGTGGCAGGGGTACACGAGACTGAGATGCGCGCGCTTGCACTCTCTCAAGGGTTCTCTTCTGAGTTTCCTCCTGGGGTTGTGGCAGACGCCAAGAAGCTTGAAGAAACGGGTGAAGCAATGATTGCCGAAGAGACGAAGACCGTCATTCCTTGGAACGAGGATCGGAAGAGTCAGGCACGCCGTGACTTCCGTCCCATCACCACGTTCACCATCGACCCCGCAGACGCCAAAGACTTTGACGATGCTCTTTCAGTACGCACACTTCCTGGTGGAAAGATTGAAGTGGGTGTCCATATCGCGGACGTCTCCTTCTTCGTAAAGCCAGGAAATGCCATTGATGCGGAGGCACGCGCACGCGCTACCTCGGTCTATTTGGTGGACCGCACCATTCCCATGCTTCCGCATGTACTCTCCACGAACTTCTGTTCTTTGAATCCAGACGTGGACCGCCTTGCGATGGCAGCAATCTTCACCCTTGATGCCGAAGGTAACGTAGTAGACCGTTGGTTTGGTGAGACGCTCATACACTCTGATAAGCGCTTTGCATACGAGGAAGCGCAGGAGGTCCTTGATAACGGCAGTGGCACTCTCTACGAAGAACTCTCTACCATCCGTGATCTTGCAAAGAAAATCCGTACCCGTCGTGTCGCACAGGGCGCCATTGAATTTGATACTCCAGAAGTAAAGATTGAACTTGATGCTGAAGGAAAGCCAATTGCCGTTCGCCTCAAGGAACGTAAAGAAACGAACCTTCTCATTGAGGACTTCATGCTTCTTGCAAACGTTGCGGTCGCGGAAGAACTCTCCGAGCTAGGAAAGAAGAATGGGAACCAACCATCCGTCTACCGCATCCACGATGCGCCTGACGCAGAACGTATCTTGAACCTCGCACAGTTCTTGAAGGTGTTGGGATACGATTTGAACGTCACCCCCGATGGCCGTGTCCGTGGCGTAGACTTGAACCGCCTTATGAGCGAAGTGAAGGGAAAGCCTGAGGAATACCTCATCAAGACCGCCACTCTTCGTTCTATGTCTAAAGCGATCTATACGACCAAGAACGTCGGGCACTTCGGTCTTGCCTTTGAGCACTACACCCACTTCACTTCTCCAATTCGTCGCTATCCTGACGTGCTCGTGCACCGCATGTTGAAGCACTATGTCTCAGGCGACCCAGTCTCCAAGAAAGATATGGAGGACTTCGAACGTCTTGCGGTACATTCGTCTGAGCGCGAAGTGTCTGCCGCAGAAGCAGAGCGTGATTCCGTAAAGATGAAGCAGGTAGAGTTCCTCGCAGAACGTATTGGTGAAGAATTTGATGGGGTTATTTCTGGCGTCACGGATCGTGGCCTCTATGTAGAATTGAACGAGACCCGTGCAGACGGCATGGTGCGCATCTCAGCAATTGGAAACGACTACTACACCTATGACGAAAAGCGCTATCGCCTTGTCGGTGAACGCACCAAGAAAGAATACGCACTCGGCGACCCTATAAAAGTAAAGCTTACTGCCGCACGTGTGATGGAACGCGAGCTAGATTTTGAGCTGGTGCCGTAACGCTACTTCCCGAGAATACGCATCAGCGCCAGTGCGTAGGCTGCCTCACGAAGAGAGACGCCCCGATTAAGTGCAAAGTCAGCGACATCCCGATATGCCTCCTGCATAGTCTCTGAGAGACGCTCAGACACCTGATCCTTCGTCCACGTCTCTCCACTCTTGTTCTGGAGCCATTCAAAGTATGAGACGGTGACCCCACCCGCGTTCGCAAGCACGTCAGGAATCACTGCAACACCACGAGCAGCAAGAATGTCATCTGCGTCAGGAGTGGTAGGTCCGTTTGCAATCTCAAGCACAATACCTGCCTTCACGCGTTCTACGTTATCTTTGCGGATCTGATCTTCAAGTGCCGCAGGGACAAGAATCTCCACTTCTTCCTCAATAACTGCCTCAGGAGAAAGGATGCGCGCATTGTTTCCTCCGTAACTCACGCCGTCAGAGACAGAACCTCCCTTTTCTTTTATCTCGCATACCTTCGCGACATCAATCATGTCTCCTACCAGGGTGCCCTTGGAGTCAGACATGGCAACGACCTTGGTTCCCATCTCTTGCAAAAGCTTTGCCGCCTGCGCGCCTGCATTCCCTGCTCCCTGTATGGCGGCACGAAGTATGTCTGCGGATACATGGCGATCATTCAGAAGTGCTTTCAATACCGCAATCGCCCCATCAGCAGTCGCGGTATCACGTCCCACGCTTCCTCCCTTATCAAGAGGCTTCCCGGTAATAAAGGCAGGCGCTTTAGTTCCCGTGAGCGTCTCGTACTCATCAAGCATCACGCCCATAATCTCGGGGTTCGTATACATGTCAGGCGCAGGCACATCCACATCAGGACCAAAGTGTTCTCCAAAGGCGCGCACATAGGCACGTGCGACTTCGTGTATTTCCTTCTGTGAAAGTTTCTTGGTGTCTACGTTCACTCCTCCTTTTCCTCCCCCAAACGGAATATCAACGAC
>JBBTSU010000007.1:0-24264 GCA_038078715.1 Patescibacteria group bacterium | reverse complement strand
CCACTCGTGAAGCTTTTCGCGTATTGCCTGTTTTATCTGAGGCGTACAGTCTTTATGATCATTAGCTGTCTTCCCCCATATAACCTCGTTTGTCCCCATATCAATATATCCTCGAGTCAGGGTATCTTCATTATAAATTCCAGTCTCTTGGGCAAGATCTGTGTGGTATTTCTCTCCTAAAATGATTTTGAAGTTCTGTCTAACAAGAAAATACAAGTAACGTTTTCTTTCTTTCAAATCTTTTAAGTCCGGTCTTCCCACAAGTTGAATGGGAAATAAGTCTTTCAACGACTCCATCGGTCTTCGTGTAGGATTCTTATCCATGTATAAAAGTATACCTCTTGCTGACTGCCTGGGACTCGAACCAGGTCTAATTCGCCTCTCCTTTCTCCTAACGCTATAATCAGGCTCTATGGACGTTCGCACTACCCACTGGGGCTTTGATAACAAGGACCTGAATCCAAAGGTCCGCCCACAGGATGACTTCTATCAGTATGCCGCAGGAGGATGGCTTAAGCGTAACCCAATCCCAAAGCACGAAGCACGCTGGGGTACCTTTATGATCCTTAGATACGACACAGAGAAGAAACTCAAGACAATTCTCACAGATCTTTTGAAGACTCGTTCTGTTAAGAAAGGAAGTCCAGCGCAGCTTATTCGCGATCTCTATCACTCTGGTATGGACCTTAAGCGCAGGAATATGCTTGGTGCCCGACCCCTCACTCCATATCTCAAGGAAATTGATGCAATCTCTTCTAATGAAGATCTTCTGAAGGTTCTCGCATCACTCCATCGCCTTGGCGTGGGAGTGCTCTTTGGTGCAGGTATTGATCAGGACTCAAAAGAAAGCACGAGGTACATTATCCACCTGTTTCAAGACGGTCTTGGTATGCCGGATCGTGACTACTACCTTAAGAACGATGCGGAATCTAAGCGTGTCCGCTCTGCTTACGTCCCTCATGTTGCGTCTATGTTCAGATTGATCGGCAAGACGAACAAAGAATCAGGACTCGCTGCAGCAACCGTAATGCGAATAGAAACGATGCTCGCCGAAGCCTCAATGACCAAAGAGGATCGTCGTGACGCAGACAAGGTCTACCACAAGAAGACACTCAAAGAACTCCAGACACTTGCTCCACAAGTAGAGTGGAACAAATACTTCACTCGTCTTGGTGCAGGAGAGCTGAAGTCAGTGATTGTGATGCAGCCACAGTTCCTTACTGCATCCACTAAGCTCATTGATTCTCTCCCTCTTGAAGACTGGAAGACATATCTCACCTGGCACCTGATAAGTGATTTTGCCGGAGCCCTTTCCACCCCATTTATTGCACAAAGCTTCTCCTTCTACGGCACGGTGCTTTCAGGCATGAAGCATATGAAGCCACTCTGGCGCCAAGTACTAAGCGCCGTAAACGGAAACCTTGGAGAGCTTCTTGGCCGTATCTATGTAAAGCGACACTTCAGTCCTATCGCAAAGAAGAAGATGAATCTTCTCGTAGATGACCTTTTCATCGCCTACGAAGCACGTTTGAAGAAACTAGATTGGATGAGTCCTGCCACAAAGAAGAAGGCACAAATAAAGCTCAAGGCACTTAACAGAAAGATTGGATACCCAGATAAGTGGAAGTCATTTGCAGGCCTCGTGATTCGCCCAAATGACTACGCAGGCAACATGGTACGTGTCGCAGAGTTCATACATCGTAGAGAAATGAAGAAGCTCAAGAAGCCCATAGATCGTACTGAGTGGTTCATGTACCCACAGACGGTCAACGCATACTTTGCGCCGAACATGAACGACATAGCCTTCCCTGCCGCAATTTTGCAACCTCCGTTCTTTGACTCTAGTGCAGACGATGCAATCAACTACGGGGCTATCGGGTCAGTTATTGGACACGAAATAACCCATGGTTTTGACGATCAGGGCTCTAAGTACGATCAACACGGAAACCTCAAGAGTTGGTGGACCAAGGAAGATCGGAAGCGCTTTGAAAAGAAAGCACAGGTCGTCGTGGATCAATTTAATCGCTATACCGTCTCTGATGGTGTAAAGGTCAATGGGAAGCTCACCCTTGGTGAAAACATCGCTGATCTTGGTGGTATTGCCATTGCGCTAGACGCATACCAACTCCGTCTCAAGAAGACAGGAAGAAAAGATATTAACGGCTACACCCCAGAGCAGCGGTTCTTCCTTGGAGTGACGCTCTTTGATCGTGAGAATACTCGTCCAGCGTTTGAGAAGACGCATGCGCTCACTGATCCACATTCCCCTCCCAAGTTCCGTATTAATGGTCCTGTTTCAAACATTGATGCCTTCTATGACGCTTTTGGTCTTAAGAAAGGTGACGGTCTCTACCGTGCACCACAGGAACGAGCCAAGATTTGGTAGCTAACGCCAGTCTATCGGCGTAAGTCCGTTTGATCCCAAATATGCATTCGCTTTTGAAAACGGCTTGCTTCCGAAGAATCCTCCGTGTGCAGAGAATGGTGAAGGGTGAGGAGATTCAATGACTAAATGCTTAGCACGATCTACGTGTACCCCCTTAGAGCGTGCGTAATTACCCCACAGAATAAATACCAGACGCTCTCGTTCTTCTGAGAGTGTCCGTATCACAGCATCAGTAAACTCCTCCCATCCCTTTCCTTGATGCGATCCTGCAGCACCAGCGCGTACGGTAAGGGTGGCATTCAAGAGAAGAACTCCTTGTGTTGCCCATCGTGAAAGATCGCCATTCATCATGTCTGGGTCCACACCCGTGTCCTCTTTTACCTCTTTAAATATGTTGCGGAGTGAGGGAGGGTTCTGTACCCCATGGGACACCGCAAATGAGAGCCCAATGGCTTGCTTTGGCCCGTGGTAAGGGTCTTGGCCGAGTATGACTACCTTCACCTGGTTAAATGGGCAGAGATCAAATGCCGCAAAGATGTTCTTCGGTGCGGGATACACCGTGCTCTTCTGATATTCCGCTTTAACGAACGCAGCAAGTTCCTTGAAATATGGCTTATCAAATTCTTCAGAGAGCTTCTCCTTCCAGGAAGACCCAATAACAACACCCATACAACTATTTCGGGAGATTAGAAAGATAAATTTCTATATTCTGTCGCTTTTTAGGAGTTATGCGTTCTTTCAGGACTTCTTGGAGAATATCTGTAAGTACTTCTGGTGGATAGTAGAGTGTCTTTTTTCCTGTATGAGGAAGTGACATGCCTTTTGAGCGTGCGAGTACGGCGTCTATAGCTTCTTTGTGCTTGTGCCCCGTTATTGCCGTAACTTTGATCACAAGACCCGAGAGGGAGGACCAATCCTTATATTGCTCACGAGTCTTACGATTATCAAGGTTATCTTGAATCTTTTGATGAAATGGAGAGAGTTTACGTTCAGTCATACGTGTATTATAGCGCCCCTTCTTCCTCTAGCAGTTTCCGCTTTCGCGCCTCCCCTCCACGGTTATAGTCTCCGATCTTTCCGTCTGCACGAACTACACGATGGCATGGGACCGCTGGGTCGTAGTTATTCTTCATCACCAACCCTACGGCGCGCGCAGCACCAGGATGTCCTGCGGCAGCAGCTACCTGACCGTAGGTCATGGTCTTTCCTTTCTTGATCTTACGCACAATATCGCGTACCCGATCTGGAAAGCGTGACTTCATGGCTACTTCTTCTTAGTTTGGTACTTCCAAAGTACCTTTCCTGCTTCTTCGCGATACGTACAGAAGTCACAAGGTCCTCCTCCAAAGGCAGTGCCCACTGGTGGAAGTTCATCACTTGCAAGTGTTTCCTTAAGTTCTCCTAGCATTGGCTCTACCCATGCATCATCTCCAGTATAGGCGACAAGGTTAATATCAAACTCTAGCTTCGCGTCAAATGCTTTTCGGTCGGTAATACCGTTTGCGTACACAAAATATCCAGTTGGAGATACCTGGAATCCATTCTGTCGGAACAGCCATTGATAGATCTCAATCTGCTTCTTGTACGAAGGATACAAGTCATCTGCGGTCGTCGGCGCTTCTTTCTTAGAAGTTGCTTTGTAGTCAACGATAATCAACTCACCGGATGGAGTGCACCACACATCGTCTATACCTCCACGAATGATGAGATTGGTCTTCTCGTGGTGAGTCTTGATGCCACGACGAAGTGCGTCCCGCCATTCCTCAAGACGATTGTCTTTAAAGGGAATGGCATCAACTCCGTACTTCTCACTAAGAGGATGTTTGGTGCCATTCGCACGGTGCACGTCGAACTCCTTCTTAAAGAGCTCATCCACGGCATTGTTAAGGGTAAATGAAGGACCTGACGGACGTTTTACCCCAAACCGAAGATCAAGATAGGAACAGCGACGGCATTCAGTAAACGTATCAATCTTTGAGCGACTGAGTGTAAAGGGTTCCGAGGACTTCGGATCAAAGGTCTTAGACTTCCAGGCCATATCAAGGATTATACAGGAGATGCGAGCGCATCGCTCTCGGCTACAATAGCCCCTATACGGTCCGCAGGAATGGCAATAGAGCGGAGCACATCTCGTGACCCCCTGAGCTGATTTATTGTCACTACCCCCTTATCTATAAGCAGTTTCTTCTCAGCCTTACGAAGAGAAGTGAGACATGTAATTGGGAATACCCCTGAGGCAATAATACGGTCATAGAGGTTTCCTTCGGTCGGGTAGCTCCACCCAAGAAGATTAATGCCGGAACAGCGGGCGTACTGAATCGCTTGATCAGTAAACTTAGTGTTGGTAATCAGGTATCCGTGATCTACGGGGCACTTTCCACTGGTGGTTGGGTCACAGTGCCAAATATCATCAAAACGGGCCTTCACGTACAACGCCACTTTCACATCAGTCTTAAATCGCGGATCGTTATGATATTTAAGCTCCGCCGCAAGGTATTCTCCTCCTCGTTTCGCATACACGTCTACTTCGTGCATCACACAGCGACCAGGAATGAGCTTGCGCCACTCCACTTCCCATCCCTCGGTCTTAAATATTTCTGCTACAAAGTCCTCAAATGGATGTCCAGTCGGGCCAAACTCAAAGAGTGCACGACGAAGACTGTACCGTGCCGCTGCAGGCCGTGCCTCTTGTTTAAGCATAGTCATCGCACGTTTGTAAATCTCTTCGGTGGAAGAACCTGGAGCTAGAGAATCTTGAATAGTCTGTCGTATACGACGGGCGGTATGATCTCCTGCGCCGACACGATACAGAGACGCCTCAAGCTTTGCGCCATCAAATGTTTCTAGTGTGCCGTCTGATTTTACGACTGCGGTCATAGTGTTTCAGTGATTACTGCCTTTACTCCATTTACATACACTGCACTGCCAATGTCTTCAAGTGTTTCAAGTTCTCCAGAGAACTCCTTAACCGTAGGAAGCATTAAACAGGCATCTACATCCTCTTCTATCGTTAATTCTATACGAATAATTTCCTCTTCTGACACAACTGAAGTCGCAGACACCCCTGTACACCGTGTGGGAACTCGCACTGATCCCCCAAAGGCATAGATTCCGTCTTCATATGATTCACGTAACGTTACCAGAGGTGCTTCCGGGCGCACATATTCGTCTTCAGCAATAGAAGCATCTATGCGAAGCGCAAGAGACGCGGTACCGATAAGTACAAGGCCACCAATGCTTGCAAGAATCAGAGAACGCATGTTCACCCTATGATACCACCGCCTAGGCACTCTTCTCCACGGTATAACACCATGGACTGACCTTCAGCGATCGGTTCAGGAAAAGATTCCGAAGAACAAAACATCCCTGATGCATCTATTCCCCCTCGCATGATTGGGCCGTGATAACGATATTGTGCCTCTACGACTCCCTCTGGCATCTTTCCTGAGAACCAATTCATCTCACGAAGTTTGATCCCCTCGCCATGCATCTCAGTCTTTCGTGTATGACTGACGACAAGTATATTCTCAGATATACGTTTTGCAGATACGTACCAGGGTCCTGGTGCAGCGTTCTCAAGTGAGATACGTTCCCCAAGAGTATGAAGAAGTACACCATCGTGTATTCCTACCTCCTCCCCATTCGTATCAACTGCTTTTCCTGACGCAGTACCAAACTCTGCGCGTAAAAACTCCTCTATCGAAATACTCCCAAGGAAACAAATGCCCTGACTGTCTCGCTTTTCTGCAACGGGAAGGGAAAACGACTTCGCAAGTTTCCGAGTCTTTTCTTTTTCCAATTCTCCAACAGGAAAAAGTGTCATGGCAAGTGCGTTGGGCTCTATGGCCCAGAGAAAGTAGCTCTGATCTTTTGCAGGATCGTGACCGCGAAGGAGATGTGCATCAGTATGGTCAGTGCGAACCTGCGCATAGTGTCCTGTGGCGATGAAGTCAGCACCAGACTCTTTCGCAAAGTCATAGAATGCACCAAACTTCACCTCACGATTGCACATCACGTCAGGATTTGGAGTTCGCCCAAGTGCATATTCAGCGAGCAAATAGTCTATAACCCCTTTCTTATATTCAGCAGAGGCATCAAGGGTATGAAATGGAATACGAAGACGCGCGGCAACCCGCATAGCGTCACGTCTATCCTCCGCCCAACTGCACGGTAGACCTGGAGGATACCAACCTTTAATAAAGACGCCCGTGACGTCGTATCCTTGTTGTTTCAAAAGCGCTGCAGATACCGCAGAGTCGACTCCACCTGATAGACCCACGTATACCTTCTTACTTTTTTCGATCATGCTCTATCAAGTTTCCAACTTCAGCTGCCGTAAGCATAGGGAGCTTTGCTGGCGCTCCAGGCTGTTTGTGAATCAAGAGCACCGACTGTGCATCAGTGCCTGCATCGGAGTCTCCAATTGCACATTTAATTTCAAGCGTCCCACCTGTTTCTCTCTGTACTTTCTCTACCCACGCTTGTATGAAAATGTTGAAGTGTATAGGGATTTGGATAAGCATCAAGCCGCCTTCGCGCACCAAGTCATACCAGGTTTGAAGAAGTGCTCCAACGGTCTTTGTATCCGTAGGGCTAAACTCAAGACCCTTACCCATTCGTTCTATCAAGAGATCAAGCTTCTCTCCCTCGAGCTCTTCACGAAGGTGTTCATAGAGATCTGGGTCACGAAGATCACCCTCTATCACCGTATGGTTTAATGCAGCGTCCGCGGCACGTATCTCTTCGGTACGCCACTCCGTACTTGGGCGAAACCGCTCATCAAACAAGGCAACACCAAATGAGCGCTTAAAGAATCCAGGAGTAAACGCCTTCGCGATATTTGATCCTACACCACCAAAATCAGCAAAAAGCGCGTCACCCCAACGCTCCTTGAGAACCTCTTCTATATAGTCTTTAAGGAGTTTCGTTCCTTCAGGAAGCAGGTCGTGAAAGGTCTCATAGTACGAAAGTGAACTCCCACCTTTGTAATCAAGATCTGTATCAAGCCAGAAATACCGATCAAATATAATTTGAGGATTCTCCTTAAAACGCTCAATCAGACGTTTAGTCTGACGCTCAGTCTCTTCATGAGCAATTCTTCGGTCATCTCCTTGGGGAAACCGACTTGATTTGTGCGAGTCGGGCATAGAAAGCTATAACCGCGCAATCTTTTCTGCGTATCCTGTATAAGAACCAGGAGACAATGCAATCAACTCTTCACGAACTTTCTCAGGAAGTGGAAGTTCCCAGACGAACGCACGAATATCTTCTAGAGTAAGAGACGCACCACGAGTTAGATCTTTCAATTTCTCATATGCACCAGTCTGTCCCTCACGACGAAGTATGGTCTGAATTGCTTCTGCAAGTACCTCTGGGTGTGCATCCAGTGCATCAGTAACGGCTTTCTCATTCACGTAAATCTTTCCAAGACCAGTAAGAAGCATTCGGTATCCAATAAGGGAGTGCGCAAGCGCAAGACCGAAGGTGCGCTCTACGGTTGAATCAGAAAGATCACGTTGAAGGCGAGAGATAGGAAGTTTTCGAGCATAATGTTCACAAAGTGCGTTGGCAATACCAAAGTTCCCTTCTGAGTTCTCAAAGTCAATTGGGTTCACCTTGTGCGGCATAGTAGAAGAACCAACTTCTCCCTCTTTAGGCTTTTGCACCACCCAGCCATCAGAGATATAGCGCCACATGTCCTGATTAAACCCAATCAAGATGGTATTAATGTGACGAATAGTATCGAATATCGCGACGTAGCTGTCATGACACTCAATCTGAGTCGTGTAGAGATTCGCCTCAAGCTTGCACGTACGATTTACATTGAAGCTATCTATAAACCGTTCGGTGAATGACATCCAATCTATTTGAGGGAAGGCAACGACATGCGCGTTCCAATTTCCTGTTGCTCCGTTTAGCTTTGCTTGGATCGCTATATTCTTAAGGCCAAGCATTCGGCGCTCAAGACGCTTTGCGAATACCTTGAACTCTTTCCCAAAGGTAGTTGGTGTTGCGGACTGTCCGTGAGTACGAGCAAGCATGGCAAGACCTGCATGAGCATTTGAAAACTTCGTAAGCTCACCGATAATCTTCTCTACCTCTGGTCCAAGCGCCTTCTCTACTGCATCAGAGAGCATCAGTGCGTACGCAATATTGTTTACATCTTCTGAGGTAAGACCGAAATGCACCCACTCACTCTTTGCTTCAAGAGACGTATCCTTGAGTTTTCCTTTTATGAAGTACTCAACCGCCTTTACGTCATGACGAGTCGCGAGAATACCTTCGTACCCTTCCGTTTCTATCTTTTTAACGATCTCTGCATCAGTCTCCGAGACATCGGCAATACGATCAAGAAGCTTCTTTTCTTCGTCGGTGAGAGAGATGCCGAGCGCAGATTCTTCTGCGAGTGCTTTCAAATACTCACACTCCACCAGTACGCGATATCGAATAAGAGCACACTCGCTGACAAATGGAGACAGTGTCTCACCCACCAGCTTGGCGTATCGTCCGTCCACTGAAGAAATGTTCGTAAGGGTGTTCATGTACGGCTGGTTTCCATAAGGGCTGCCACACGAGCATATTTATCTTCAATCTGTGACATTGCTTCTCCATCGCGGAATGATTGCTTGCTCACATCACTCCAGTTCTGATCACGAAGGCGCCAACTATCGTTATCAATCACGTCTGAAATCACCACTCGGCTATCTTTAGTGCGACCAAACTCAATCTTGAAGTCCACAAGCTTGAAATCATTCTTTGCAAAGAACTCTTCAAGAGTTTCAAGAGTACGAACAATCGCAGACTCCATCTCATCAATAGTAGCTCCCTTAAGCACACGCTCCGCATCAATGGTGCGGTTTAAGGAGGCAGAAGGCTCTTCTCCTGGTGTTTTAGGATGCATAAGGCGCCACGTGCCTTCACGAGGGTTCTCAATGAACGGATCCTCCTCTCCTTTCTGTGGATCAAGGTCTTCCACAAGCATCGTACCGTCTTCATCTTTAAGTCCACCCTTGGTCGTCTTAAGGAAGAACTCAACTACTGGAGGATCAAAACGGTGTGGCGGTTCCCCTTCAGCAACGGAGAATTCAGGACGACGCTTTAGATAGCTTCCGAATGCGTAGCGACGCACCACCACTTCAAGTGGAATCATAGTGCAGGCAAGTCCAAGAAACTCAGTATCGGAAAGCTGGCGCACATACGAAGTAGGAATACCCTTTGCGTTTAGCATTTCAAACACGCGAGAGGTGATTGTAGTGGAGTATTTTGCTTTCGTAGCAAATTCTTTCGTAAAAGAAGGGTCGTCAAACGCCGTGATGGTGTTCTTGTACTCCACAACCACATGCATGGGGTCGCCGACAACCGCAAAGATCTTCTTGGTCTTTCCTTCGTTGATCAGTCCTGCTCGTGCAAGTGTATCCATACGATTACTATATTACTCCCCAGGAGGAGGGAGCGTAATGCCTTCTGGCTCAAAGATTACTTCACGCTTCCCGTCCTCTACCACTCCAAGATCAAGAAGGTTATATCCTGCCTCTTTGCCGATACGAAGTGTCTCCTCTACCTGATCAGGACCTACAAACAAATAATACCCCATACCCCAGTTAAAGGTTTTCAGACAATCGTAGAGTGGAAGGCCGATCTGTTCACGGAAGTACTGGAACAGTGGTGGCACCTCGCCCCAGGTATGCACGCGATACGTAAATGGACGCTTATCATATGCAAGTTTACCCACTCCATCTCCGGTTCCTGGAAGAATCGCGCGTGGTTTTATTCCCGCAGTAAGCAACGACTCTACGAGCGCCACATACGAACGAGTAGGAATAAGCGCCTCTGCACCAAGTGTATGTCCGTTTGGAAGCTTCGTGAGGAATTGATCAGGAAGCTCAAGCGCTTTGTGAATGACTACAGAAATACCATTTGCATGGAGACCAGAAGATGGTGCGCCAATGATGTGGTCTCCTGGGGCCAAGTCCTTTCCAGTAATCAGATTCTCTTTCGGAGCGATGATACCAGTGACACAACCTGAGAGAGAAGGTGCTGCCTTTACTGGTGCTTCTGGCTTCATAAGATACTTAAGTGCAGGAGATTCGCCTGCAGGAAGTGCAGCACCAATCTCCTGACAGATCTCATAGAATCCGCGACCAAGATCGTCTGCACGCTTCTTGTCCGCAAACCAGGACGCATCTCCTACCGCTACTTCATCCGTAAATACGACCGGCATGGCACCCTGTGCAATGACGTCATTGGCGGCCATAAGAACGACATCCTTTGCGATGGCGTCGTAGTAGGTTTTGCCCGTTCCTTCATTCTGATACATCCACTCTGCAATCCAGTTCTTATTTCCAAGACCTTCCTGAGTGTTGCACCACATATGTGACGCATCACCACGATATTCATACACACCACCATGGGCATGCATTACATCCTGATTGATATAGACACCACGTTTATTTGGGAACGAGAGCGTACGCGAGCCCGCAGCAATCATTGCCTGCTTGAATGGCTCCATGACGGAGTAATCAACTCCAGCCTTTGCGTTTGCACTCCCATTACTCATACAAGTCCTTTGCTCTTTAGATACTCTTCAACCCCAAGCGTCTGAAGCTCCTCGTCCTTTCCTTGGATATCCTTCGCCATTTTTTCTTTGTAGGCAGTGACCTTAGCCTTTATATCCGCATCCCCGGATCCAATGATTTGAGCTGCAAGAATGGCTGCGTTCTTAGCACCATTAATGGCGACGGTGGCAACAGGAATACCCGGAGGCATCTGTACCGTTGAATAGAGGGCATCAATACCGCCAGTAGACTTGTTCATGATCGGCACTCCAATGACTGGGAGCGCAGTATGTGCAGCCACCACTCCACCAAGGTGTGCAGCGCCTCCTGCAGCGCAGATGAAAGCCTTGTACCCGTCTGCCTCTGCCTTTTGTACATAGGACATCACCGCGCCCGGTGTGCGGTGTGCAGAGAGAGTATGCATCTCGTGACCAATACCAAATTCTGTAAGCACTTTAGACGCTTCCTGCATGACGGGAAGGTCTGAATCAGAGCCCATAAGGATACCGACAAGTGTTTTCATACGATGTAATTAGACGATTAAGTTTATCATGTGAAATATTTGACCGCGTTACGGAAGACTTCTATGCCTTCTGCGTGTTTCGGGGCTTTCTTCCCCTCCCTCTCATACTTTTCCCGGAGGTAGGTCCAGTGCGGAAGCTGAGTAAAGAAGCTACCACGCTCTGGGTGCGGCATGAGACCGAGAACTCGGCCTTCATACCCAGTTATGCCAGCAATATCCCTAAGGGCTCCGTTAGGATTGGCAGGAAGATCAAAGCAGGTACTCATCTTCCCCTTCACGTATTTAAGAGCAACCTGACCTTTTGACTCAAGAAGATCAAGTGCCTTCTCAGAGTTATAGTACTTACCCTCTCCGTGCCCAATCGGAACTGAGAGCATCTTGATACCGGTAAGCCAAGGACTCTCCCCCACCACCTCAAGATCTACCCAGCGACAGGAAAAGCGTGCTGAGTCATTCGCGATGAGTGCACCAGGAAGAATGCCTGCGCTTGTCACAATCTGAAATCCGTTACAAATACCTGCCATAAGGGTGTCGCGAGATAGAAACTTCTGAAGTTCATCCTTCAGGTGATGCGATACGCGTTTTCCATACGCTTTACCAGAACCTGCATCATCTCCATAGGAGAACCCTCCTGGAAAGACTGCAATTTGATAGTTCTTTAACATTTTCGGAGACGCAATGACGTCTTCAAGATGCACAATATCTGCCACTGCACCTGATTCCTCAAACGCAATCTTTGCCTCTTCCTCACAGTTGAGGCCGTATCCTGAGAAGATAAGTACGCGTGGCTTGCTCATACGTCAAATGTATTAAAGGGTTTCCGATATGCACGTGAAAGTTCACTCAATGACCAGCTGAAGGATGAGGTGCCGACCGTCATGGCAAGATTCTTCTCTTCAATAACTGTGCCAAGTTTGCTGCGAACCAATCCCTTGGTCACTTCCTCAAACTTCTTTGTTTTTGCCTTAGGAACGGTGACCAAGATACGACCCTGGCTTTCAGAATAGAGTGCAGCATGAGGAGCGATCTTTGGAACAGAGAGTGACATACCTCTCCCCCCCGAGATACACATTTTTGCTGCCGTAACCGCAAGGCCACCACGAGAAAGACCAAGCGCTGCAGAGACGAGGCGTCCTTGTATTGTTTTCTCAAGCGCACGATATGTCTTCAGATTCTCTTTAACGTTAACCTGAGGTACCACACCTGCCTCAGGAAGATTAAGCATGCGGGCATATTCGCTTCCGCCAAACTCTTCTTTGGTTTCTCCAAGAAGATAGACTACATCACCTGCATGGTTCACATCCATGGTGACTGTCTTCTGAACATCCTTTATCACACCAATGGCTGAAACAAGGAGCGTCGGCATTGCCGCGATATGAACTGCATTTCCCTTATCGTCATATCCACGGAAGTCATTGAACATGCTGTCTTTACCTGAAATATATGGCGTACCGTATGCAACTGCCGTGTCATAGCAGGCTTCTGCTGCACGGCGGAGCTGGTACAGACGCTTCGGGTCAAGACTTGAAGACCAACAGAAGTTATCAAGAATCGCGAGATGCGAGAGTGAAGCGCCAGAGGCGATCGCATTTCGTACGGCGGTATCAATAGAGGCAGCTGCCATCGCATACGCATCATGCCCGCTATAGGCTGGTGCGTATCCGTGAGAGAGGACAATACCCTTATTGCTTTCTGACACCGGCTTTAATACTGCGGCATCCGCATTCACTCCTCCTGGTCCTTGAAGTGGCTTGGTTACTGAGGTTCCTTGCACTTCATGATCGTACTGACGAGAAATAAAAGCGTAGCTTCCAATGTTTGGGCTCGCGAGTAACGTGGGAAGCATGGTCTGCACATCCTTCGCAGGTACTGACGCATGTTCTATTTTCTCCAACTCACGACTTTCCTGTTGACGCTTTGGGCGTCCGTCGTGAAGAAACTCAAGACCTACATTCATTACTTTTTTGGCGCCATAGGTCACGACGCAAGAACCTGACTTCGTAAACTCACCAATCACAGTTGCTTCTACTCCATGTTTATCAAACAGTGTCTTCATTTTCTTCCAACTCTTCTTCGGTACGGAAAGCGTCATGCGCTCCTGAGACTCAGAGATCCAGATCTGCCATGGTGAAAGCCCGGGATACTTAAGTGGCACTTTCGCAAGATCGACCACACATCCTCCTGACTGTTCTGCCATTTCTCCGACACTTGAAGAAAGTCCTCCGGCACCGTTATCGGTGATGCTGTTATAGAGTCCTGCGTCCCGTACTTCACGAATAAGGGCATCAGAGAAGCGTTTCTGCGTAATCGGGTCTCCGATCTGTACGGCGGTTGCAGGACTTCCCGATTTCAAATCTTCAGAAGAGAAAGTGGCACCATGAATACCATCAAGTCCGACACGTCCACCAATCATCACAATGTAGTCTCCTGCCTTTGCCTGCTTAGATGAGAGCACACGGGATCCTTTCTTCTTGGGTACAAGACCCACGGTACCGGCAAACACGAGCGGCTTCCCACGATAACTATCATCTGCGTACACAAATCCAAGTGGAGTAGGAATACCACTCTGGTTTCCTCCTGCGTTAATACCCCGCACCACTCCTTCAAGGATTCTACGTGGCGGAAGGAGTTGTACAGTTTTCTCTTTATCCCGATACAGTGTCCGCATCTCATTGGGACGTCCGACACAGAAGCCATAGAGGTTCGCAATTGGTTTTGCGCCAAGACCAAACCCAAGAGTGTCGCGATTCACCCCGACAATACCAGTCATCGCACCACCATAGGGATCAAGTGCTGAAGGAGAGTTATGCGTCTCCATCTTATGGGTCACCACATACTTCTCATCGAACTCTATACCTCCTGAGTTGTCTTTAAATACGGAAACACAAAAGTCTTTCTTTCCCTTTGCTTTGCGAATGCGCTCAGTGGCACCCTTGATATAGCGGCGGTAAATACCCTCAGAGATCTCATCAAGTGGATCATTGAAAATGGTGTGTTTGCAGTGCTCTGACCACGTCTGAGCAATTGCCTCAAGCTCTACATCAGTTGGATTACGTCCTAGTGAGTCAAAGTACGCACGAATGGCAAGCAGTTCAGGTATAGAAAGTGCAAGTGGTCCACGACGCACCCCATCGTTTCCTAGAATCCCCTCCTTGCCAATGCGAGTAAGTTCTTCATCAGGCACATGGAGGTCCACGGTATCTGCTTTAGAAGACGCAGTGAGAGTCACCTTGGGCACCCGGAGTGGCGCGTGTCCTCGCTTCCAAGTCCATGAAGGAATGATTTTTGCTTCCTCAATGAGAGGGTTATGGAGCTCTAGTGCCATACGCTTCACTTCCTCCTCAGATACTGAGCCAGAAAGGAAGATAAAGACTGAGGAGTAGACTGCCTCAGATACTTTGAACTTCTTTCCAGTTGCGTCCTCTATCATCTGACGCACGGTGTTTCCAACATTATCTGTGACTCCCGGTAAGAAGCCAATTTCAAGGGCAACAGAAAACTTCTTTGGCGCAATGACTGAAACAAAAGAACTCCGTTCAATGACGGGGTTCGTAAGTGCGGCGGTAACCTTCTTCTGCTCGGCTACAGAGAGAGTCTTATCTATAGTGTAGGCGTTCGTGACTGAAACCTCGCGTACGCGTGCCTTAGGAAATCGCTCCGAGAGCATCCCCCGAATATGTGCGGCCCGTGCACGATCTGCGACGGACTCTACAGTGATGCGATGCGCCATGCGTATACCGCTATTGCTAAGCCTTACTATACCCTAAAACCTCTATACAGGAAAGTATTTTAGTCCAAATAGCGGGTACGATTTGCCTTGTGTTCCTCAAAGGTACGCGCATATCGCATTTCCCCATCTTGACCCGTGAGGTAATAGAGATAGTCAGTTTCAATAGGGGTAATGGCTGCCTCTATGGACTCTAGACCAGGGTTTGCGATCGGACCAGGAGGAAGTCCTTTATAGAGATACGTGTTGTATGGAGAATCAATTTCCAAATCATCAAAGGATGGACTGTAGGTCGGTCGGTTATTGATATACCCAAAGACCGCATCTACCTGGAGTGGCATGCCAATAGAAAGACGATGCCAGAGAATCCCAGAAATCATTCGTTTCTCCTCCAAGTGTCGCGCCTCTCGTTCTAAAAGTGATGCCATCGTGAGTACCTCACGGAGAGGGCGATCAAGAGCAATCAATTCCTCCTCAAGCGAGGCGGTTTTACCTTGAAAGTTATTATAAAAACGTTCCAAAATCTCATCAGGTTCCTCGTCAGGCAGAAGAAGATAGGTATCAGGGAATAAATACCCCTCAAGTGCGCGAGCCTTCTTATCAAACGCAACGTGATCTAAGTTCTTCATCTTTTTAGCAAGCAGATCCCCTATTTCTCGCGACGTGGCACCCTCTTCTATACGCACACGAACGAGTGGAATCCCAGAGACACCTCGCGCAAGACGATCGGCAATCGTAATGAGGCCATAGGGCTCTTTAAACGCATACGGCCCTGCCTGTACGGAGTTCTCTCTTCCAGTCAGACGCATAAAAGCGATGAACGGGAGCTCGTCGCTGATGATACGTTCGGTGGTCAGGAGCTCCGCCACGTCCCGAAGTGTCATGCTCTCCTCAATGGTAATGACTTTTTCGGTAGGAAATCCTGTAGGAGGGAGAAAAAGAAGATACCAAAGTATCGCGCCGCTGATGACCGTTGCAAGACCAAGCGGTATGTACACCGGACGCATGCGTGCGCAATGTAATTCCGTAGCCGCGTAGAGATACTCAATGAAAGAGCGCATAAACTACACTGGCAAGTTGGTTGGTGGCTTGGCTGAGGTGCTCTGAATACGCTCAAGCCCAGGTGTTTGTATATGAGTCGTTGGGATATGGTAGATGGTCGCCAACTCCTCGGTACTCATCACAAGCCATGGACCCTTATACGGAGGATGGAAGTAGGCACGCCGACGATAAAACTCCACCACTTCGTGCATTTCGCGAGCCTGACGCTTCCCACCGATGTCTTCCCAAGGATAGTCGTTGAATTTTTCTGACCAGAGAGGAGCGGGCACAAGGCCGTTAAACATCTCTGAGTTATAGACTTTCATGAGCTGCACAGCCATACCTGCCATCATGCCCATATATTTATCAGGACGTGCGAAGTAGATACTGCGAATACCTACATCATAGGTAAGTTTTCCTACGTTACGTTCAATTGCTTCCATCTGCATGAGCATACCCGGACTTGCGATTGGGAACTGTGCATGTCCTCCGTGTCCATATTCAATTGATTGGGCGCGAAGCTTGTCAATGAGCTGCTTCGCTTGAGTTTTAATGTCCGGCTTCCCTTGCTGTGTGTCATGACGAGTGGCGCGACAGACAATCTGGAACCAATAATGTTCGTCTTTCCCCAGTGCACCAAAAAGTTCAAGCACGTTTGCGAATGGGTCTACAAAATGTCCTTCCTTTAGATCGTTCCTATCAAGGCCATACTGCACATACGTTTTAATTGGATACGGCGATGGTTTTGTAAACGTGTATTCACAGGCAAACATGCTCCAGTTTCCATGGCTCGGATTAATAAGGCGACTGTAGTCCTCTGCTTCAATGATTTCTATGTTTGGATACTGCGCGTACAAGAAACTCTCCGTTGCGCGACGGATGCGTTCGCGAGTCCATACATAAAAACGAATCTTTCCTTCTGCAGAGCAGATTTCAAATGACCACCAATCACGCGTACGTCCAAATACGTGACGCTTGTACCAGGTTCCTTGTCCTGCAGGAATATGAAGTGAGTGGAAAAATGCCTCCATGGCTGCAGGGGTACGGATGTTGTCATGAGGAATCCGAATCTCAAGCAATACCCATTTATGTTCTGCGCTCCAATCGGTGCGGCGCCACTTCACAAATGAGAAAATCGCCCAACGTACGATAAGGAACGTCAGCCACACTGGTGCCAAGAAGAACAGGAACTCAAAGTTGAGCATCGTCTGGACAGGGGCAAGCGCAAAGAACCCAAAAATGAGAATGAGAAATGCCCACATGAGTCCCCATCCAGGGATGTACACACCAGCTCCCTCGTTCGTTTGCTCAACGAAGTGCTCTATTGAATGAAGAAATGGAAGTTTTCCATCTCCTCCACCATGTCCAGCGTCTGACATACGGCAAGTATATCAAGAAAAACCGCTCTGTACGGGCGGCGGGTGTGAAGTGTTAGGCGAGACCGTAGGTTCCGTCCTTTTGACGCTTGAAATATCGAGTGTCGTTAAGGTTTACAAGGATCGTATTGTCCTTCACATATCGCTTCCTCTTTACCTCGGAGAGTACTTCATCACGCGTAAGGGGTTTCTTCTTTAGAAGATCGCGGATGACGTCACGCACGACTCCTGGAGCAAACCCCCATTCCGCAAGAGCGTAAAGGCCACGCCCTACAAGGACAAAGCGTGAGTCCTTCATAAGCTCGTTGTGAGTAGTGGCGACATGTGCTTTCTTTGAGAAGAGCTCAGTGATTGCATTTGCGACATTCTTAAAGTGCATCGGTGCATTTTCACGCTTGATCACAAGATATGCATAGTCACGGATACCCTTGGTACGTACGGCAGGTGCGTGTGCACGGCCCCACTCTGAAAGAGGATTCTTATCAATCGTTTTAGAAAGAGAGAGCCAACGCTTCAAAACCTCTTCGTTATGGTACGCCGTGTTGACATCCTTAAGTTCCTCAATAAAACGTGTGAAGAGTTCAGCCTCGGACACCACTTCCTCATCAGAAAGAGTGGCATAGAGGCGTGAGAGTGCCTGGTGCACTTTTTCAGCCGTCTTGTGATCTACATGCCAACGCGCATAGAAATGATCAGTTTCTCGTTCACGGAAAAAAGCACTTCCAACGACCAAAAGGAAACGGAATGCATTGCGAGTCTTCTCGTCCCCTGCAAGTTCATTCAATAGATGGTCTTCAGGCACGATGGCACCAAGGGACTCAACGTAGGAAGAAAGCTCTCCGAAGGATCCTTCCGCTTCTTTGAATACGCGAGAGGAACGAATGGCTTCAATACCCGATGCTTCAATCTGACGGACACGCTCGCGAGTGATGCTCCAGCGTTCACCAATAAACTCAAGTGTCTCACGAGTATTTTTGGTTCCGAGACCAAAACGAAGCGTAAGTACCTCACGTCCACGCTCAGAAATGCCAGCAAGAAGGTTCTTGGCAAGTGAAAGCGCGTCAAAGGAGAAGGACGCGGTGGCAAGCACTTTGGCGCGGGGTTTCTTAGGAGTACGGGCGGTTTTAGCCATAATTCGTGTTCTAATTTATACCACGAAGGTTGCGGGAGCGCAAGTTTTGAGCCCTAGGCAACCAGGTTAAGGATCTTCCCAGGAACGTAGATGGTGCGAGAAGGGGCTTTGCCACCAAGCGCAGTCGCTACTGCCACTATACCCTGGGCCGCACGAAGAGCTTCTTCCTCTGAAGCGTCCTTGGAAAGGCTCAATTCCCCTCTTTTCTTCCCATTTACCTGCACGATCAGGGTGACAGTCTCTTCTGAGAGGAGGCTCTGATCAGGTACAGGCCATGATGCCTGATGCACACTGCCTTCGCCATCATACAAATGTTCAGCGAGATGTGGTGCAAATGGTGCGAGCAGACAGAGAAACTCTTGGTAGTGCTGAGCAGGGATTGTTTCGTTAGATTCCAGTGCCTTAAGTGCCGTCATAAGCGCAGAAATGGCGGTATTGAACTTAAAGCGCTCGGTATCCTCAGCGACTTTCTGCATTGATTTGGCAAGTGTCTGTAGGGTCTCTTCTGGCATTGTGTCCCCTCTTATCTTTTCAGAAAGTACATAGACACGATCAAGGAAGCGGCGCATTGCCTCTACCCCATCTAATTTCCAAGGATAATGTCCAGGCTCATTGTATGGACCGATAAAGGCAAGATACATACGCACGGCGTCAGCGCCGTATTTCCTTACAAACTCATCTGGGTTAACCACATTCCCCTTAGACTTCGACATCTTTGCACCATCAGGACCAAGAATGATGCCACGGTTGAAACGTTCATTAAACGGCTCTGGAGTTGGAACGAGCGCAAGGTCGTAAAGCGCCTTATGAAAGAAACGCGCATAGAGAAGGTGCATCGTGGTGTGCTCGCTTCCACCAGAGTAACGATCTACTGGAAGCCATGCGTCCATCAGTGCACGATCTGAAAATGAATTCTCATTCTTTGGATCAAGATAGCGAAGGTAGTACCACGAAGAATCAACAAAGGTATCCAAGGTATCGTATTCAGGCGTCCATCCCTTTCCGAAGATTCGCTCAACACGCTCATGAAGCTCTTTAGAAGATGCAAGTGGAGCTTTACCTGTTGGATTGAAATCTACGTCTTCAGGAAGAAGCCATGGAAGATGTTCTTCTGGAATAAGATGTACTTTTCCTTCTGGGTCGTACACGATTGGGATAGGACATCCCCAGTATCGCTGACGAGATACAAGCCAATCGCGTATTCGGAAGTTGGTGGTCTTCTCTCCACCTACGGCTTCAGTGATCTTAGACTTCGCTTCCTCGTTATCCATTCCAGTGAAGGATCCTGAGTTCAAGAGTGCGCCGTTCTCGGTGTAGCACTCTCCTTCCTTTCCTCCTTCAATCACTACTGTCATAGGAAGGTTGTAACGCTTTGCGAACTCAAAGTCGCGTTCATCGTGCGCCGGCACTGCCATCACGGCACCTGTTCCATATGAACCGAGTACATAGTCAGCAATAAAGACAGGAATTTCCTCCTTGGTCGCAGGATTAACGGCACGAATACCCTTGAGCTCTACTCCCGTCTTCTCTTTGTTTTCCTGGCGCTCGCGCTCAGTTTTCTTAGATGCTGCGTCTATATACCGAAGCACCTCTTCTTTGTTTTTAACTACATCATCATATTCAGTATCCCAGATTGCTTTAGCCCAAGGATGTTCAGGAGCAATAACGATGTAGGTAGCACCAAAGATAGTATCGGGACGCGTCGTAAAAACGGTGATCTCTGAACCATTCTCTTCAGGATACTTCTTGAGTACCAATGGGAAGGAAAGCTTTGCTCCTTCACTCTTACCAATCCATGCACGCTGCGCTTCCTTAATATCTTCACGCCATGGAAGGGGCTCAAGGTCGGTAAGAAGACGATTTGCGTACTCCGTAATCTTAAAGAACCACTGGGTAAGTCGGCGTTCCTCTACTTCAGTCCCACAGCGCTCACAGGTACCATCAACCACCTGTTCATTCGCAAGCACCGTTGCATCCTTTGGACACCATTTCACCGGCGCTTCCTTTCGCTCAGCGAGCTTGTGTTCGTAAAGTTTGGTAAACAACCATTGCGTCCATTTGTAATACTCAGGACTACAAGTCACCACTTCCTTACTCCAATCAGCGCTCGTCCCAATGCTCTTTATCTGCGTACGCATACGATCCATGTTGGCGTAGGTCCATTCCTTTGGATCCTTGCCATGACGCATCGCCGCATTCTCTGCAGGAAGCCCGAAGGCATCAAAGCCTATTGGGAAGAGCACATTCTTCCCCTTCATGCGCAGATATCGAGCGTAGATATCAGTCAGTGCATACGCATACCAGTGTCCAATGTGCAGATCTCCTGATGGATACGGGAACTCAAAGAGAAGATAGTATGGATCCTTGGTATTTGAGAGATCTGTTTCGTGTAGGCCAAGAGACTCCCAGCGCGCCTGCGCCTCTTTCTCTATAGATGCATGATCGAAGGATGGTTTTGGCATACCCGTGCGCCCGTTATTCGTTAATCCTTAAAGCGACGTACGCCGATGTACAGAAGCACCCCAAGTGCGATGACAGACATGGTAAGACGGAGGAGATTTCCTGCCTGATCCCAGTAGCCGAAGGCAGCAATAATGAGTGCGAGCACGCCTCCATAGGAAAGACCAGTAGAGACAATGGATGAACCCATCGGAATCACACCAGCAATGAGAGAGAGGACGCCGAGACCAACCATGAAGACGAATGCATACATCTGATACTTTTCAGACGCGTCGTCATAGAGAGGCTGACACTTCTGGTAGAGGTCACAGTACCCTGCTGGGCTTGGCTTCACGACTGCAGTAACCTGCGGATTTTCAGGGGTAAGTACCCATACTCCATCCTGCTTCACACAGGCTTCCTCAGTCGCAGCAGGCTGTACCGTAGTTGGGCAATAGTCGTCAAACATTGGCTCAGGAAGCACGATGGCACGAGCCGCAAAGAAGAAGAGGTTAAGTGCAATCACGATGCCAAGCATGACTGCCCAGCGAACAAACTTTGGGTGTGTCGTATTCATACAGTAGAGAATATCACAGAGCCACGAAAGGCTCTATTAGTAAAGGTTTGCCTCCTGCATCAACTGCGAGAGTGCGAGCGCTTCAACCCAATATGCACTTGCATCAGGACCATACTCTCCAACTGACTGAGAAAAGAACGCTTCTTGCGTCATGATATGAAAGAGGTCGTATCCCATCATCTCATAACTTCCGTGCACTGCCGTAAAGGCTTCCTTATTTGGGTAGAGTGCGAGAAACGACTCTGCGACCGCAAGGACGCGGCGCGGACCAGCGTTATATGAACCCACGGTCATCGGCACCAAGACATATCTCACGAATGCCTCATGTCCTTCGGGAGTATCTGGGAAGTACTGTTCCTCAATTTGTCGAGCGACTGCACTGTTTCTCACAGTGATGAAATGCTCAGAAAAGAGATCTCCCATAAATGCGACCTGGTATCTAAAATAGGTCATTTGCTCTTGAGTGTATCCATGACTGGCGATCGTCTCCGGCATTCCTTGTACCAATCTTCCTGCACCGACTCCTGATGCTGCCAAGTTGTCATACGTGGACTCAATACCAATCATGCCAGGGGCAAGACGTGAGAGCTCTTCACGTACAATTGCCTGGTCCTCTCCAACCTCAATGGTGTCTCCTACAAACCTATGCACATATTGGATGCGATTCAATCCATTTCCTTTTTGGTTCTCTCCTCTGCCTGGAACAGGAAGTACGAGCTGCGTTCCGTTTCTGCGTATCAAATCAAGATACGTCACTCCATCTCGCTCTCCTTGAAGATGTGCAATTACATTCAACTGGCGAGGAATATTCCGTGCGGCATCACAAAAGATGTCTCCTTCTTCACATATCACTTCGCGCTGCGCATCAAGCCACGATTGTGCAATTCTGAACCGACCATTCTCTGCAGTTTCAAGTTCTGCTCGACGTGGTCCTCCAACCGATGCGCCGTATTCATCTATAAAAAGAACCTGATCCTTCTGAAGTGCTCCATAGAGAGTGCGGTATGAGCTGGCTGCACTTTCCGTACGTTCGGATCCTCTATGCGCACGAAGGGTTTCATTATGTCTAAAAACACGTTCATTCTGCGTCGGCTGTACATCACGAGTCGCATTCTGTGCGAGATTCAATCCTGCAAATATTGAAAGAATGGCACCCGCCTTCCATGCAATTCCACGAGCACGTTTCTCATCGGCCTTACGCTTCTGGGCTTTTAGATATTCAGCGTGGTGACCCCTTTTCCGCATATTGAAAGAAGTCTACCACCCCTCTTAGGAGTGAAGGAACACCATGACGTCTCCATCCTGCACGACATACGTCTTGCCCTCAGTACGGATATCTCCCTTATCTCGTGCTGCACTCCATGAACCATCGGCAAGCAAGACATCCCATCCAATTGTTTCTGCACGAATAAACTTATCCTTAAAATCATTATGAATAGTCGCTCCTGCCTCAGGTGCAGTCGCTCCCTTAGAAATAGTCCAGGCGCGAGTTTCTTTGGGACCCGTGGTAAAGAAGGTAATCAAACCAAGCGTCTCGTATGCCTTACGAATGAGATCCACGAGCCCATCTACCTGTACACCAAGCTCCTGACGGAACATGTCCTTATCTCCTTCTGCGACATCGTTAAGCTCGTGCTCTGTACGTGCGTCCACATGCACATAGGATCCATTAAGTGACTCTACGTATGCATAAGCCTTCTCTGCACGACCATCGGCGACCTCTCCTAGGTTATGTCCGCCCGCTTTTCCGTTAAAGGCGTAGAGAATGGGCTTAAGCGTCAAAAGATTCAAATGCTTCACTAGCTTTGCTTCTTCGGGAGTAAGGTCAGCGGTACGTGCAAGTGCACCTGCTTCAAGTGCCTGATGTACTTTCGCAAGCGCTGCATCTTCAGCCTGTGCTTCCTTAAGACCCGCACGAAGATCACGAGTGAGCTTCTCACGACGCTTAGAAACTGCATCACGATCCGCGAGCGCGAGCTCAAGGTTAATGACTTCAATATCACGTACTGGGTCAATCTCTCCATGTACATGGGTAATATCAGGATCCTCGAAGAACCGCACCATCTGCAAGATCGCATCTACTTCACGAATATGGGAAAGGAATTGATTTCCAAGTCCTTCTCCTTCAGACGCACCCTTCACAAGTCCTGCAATATCAACGAACTCTATTGCCGCAGGAAGTATCTTCTCAGAACCTGAAAGTGTTGCGAGTGTATCAAGTCGCGTATCCGGCACACCTACCACGCCCACTGAAGGATCGATGGTGCAGAACGGGTAATTCTCTGCAGGCACTGCCGCCTTGGTAAGCGCATTAAAAAGCGTTGATTTACCAACGTTGGGGAGACCGACGATTCCAATCTTTAGCATGGACGTACCTTAGCGGACAGAAGGAATAAACGCAAAGTTAAGCTTAGATTCCCTTCGTGCCAAAAGTGGCAAGCTTCTTCTCCCATTTGGCCACCTGCGCCGGAGAAAGACTCTCACTGTTTCCAATCTTAGTGACACGTG
>JBBTSU010000006.1:0-53772 GCA_038078715.1 Patescibacteria group bacterium | reverse complement strand
GTATTCATCTCCTCCTCTCTACCCAGCGCCCTTCCGTGAACGTCATTACGGGCCTTATTAAGGCAAACGTCCCTACCCGTATGGCGCTCCAGGTCGCAAGCCAGATAGATTCTCGTACCATTCTTGACCAGGGTGGTGCAGAACTCCTCCTTGGTGCGGGAGACATGCTCTACCTCTCCTCTGATATGCAGAAGCCAGTACGTCTCCAGACTGCCTACATCGCCGAGGGTGAAGTAAAGAAGATTGTGAGCTATATCAAGCAGAACAATGCAGGCTCTCTTGGTTCCCTTGATCTTGCCCCAGGAAATGGAGGAAGCACAGAGCCAAACGACGCCATCATGCTCGCCACTGAAGATGACGACGTAGACGATGATATGTATGCAGAAGCAAAGGCCGCGGTAGAAGAAGCCGGCCGTGCCTCTACCTCCTACCTCCAGCGCAAACTCCGCATTGGCTACTCTCGTGCTGCACGTCTTATGGATATCCTTGAAGAGAAAGGTGTGATTGGAGCGGCTGATGGTTCTCGCCCACGTGATGTGCTCTCTCGCGGTGGAGGAGACGCCCCGAAGGAAGAAAATGAGGGCGGACCGTACTAATGATTAGACACGTCTGGTTTGATTTCAGTTACACCATCGCCTTCCCTGCGGAAGAGATGCATAAGAAGCTTTTGTACGACACGTACGCAGAAGTAGTCGGGAAAGAAGTCTCAGAGGAGTTAATTGAGGAATACAAAACACTCTTTGCAAAGGCAAAGAGTAACTCAGGTGTGTTCACTGCACTCGGAAAGAACGCAGACTTCTGGTCAGAGAGACTTGCGGCCGTAGATCCAAAGATTCTGTTTCGGTTAGGAAGTCCGGACATTCCTTCTGTGCTCGCGACACTTAAAGAGCGCGTGCCTATATCTATATGGTCAAACATCTACGCCGCACGGGTCCTCCCTGCTCTTGGGATAGAGACTTCGTGGTTCACCAACATTCTTGGACCTGATGATGTGAAGAATCCAAAGCCTGCACTAGATGGATTCAATATGATTATTGAGCGCTCTGCCCTTCCCCCAGAAGAAATACTCTTTGTCGGAGACTCGGTAGAGAAAGAAATGATCCCTGCAAAGTCAGTTGGGCTTCAGACAGGGATTATGTGGACCTCCTCTCCTGAGGCGGACTACAGCTTTGGTGGTTTCCAAGAGCTCCTAGAGGTGGTGAAATAGAGCTATGATCCGCGCCGTCATCGCCGTCGTCCTCCTTCTCCTCCTGGCCTATGGCATTAAGGAGGCATACCCGCTCCTTGCAGGCCCTGATATACGCATAGACTCACCCACAGAGCGCCAGACGGTGCCTTCAGGAGAGGTACTGGTCTCCGGGGTGGCCTCCCGGACCGAGACCCTATACCTCAATGGTGGTCCTCTATTGATAGACCAGGATGGGAATTTCAGCACTTCACTTACCCTTCCCCAAGGAGGCGCTATACTGTCTCTAACGGCGACGGACCGGTTCGGGCGCACCCGAACTATGACGCGCACTATTTATATCCTTAACGAGATAGATTATGGCAGCGAAGAAGAAAGCAGCGAAGAAAACGGAAGTGGAGGTGAAGGAGCCGACGGACACGACGACCGCGGAGGGCAAGAGTAGATCTATTGAGCTTGCGCTCAAAGAAATCCGAACCAAGTTCGGAGACGAAGCCATCATGACCTATGGCTCAGGAAAGATTGCAGCGATCCCTTCCATCCCCACGGGATCTCTTGGTCTTGATTACGCACTGGGTATTGGGGGTCTTCCCCGCGGCCGCATCATTGAGATTTATGGTCCTGAGTCTTCAGGAAAAACCACACTCGCACTCCACGTCATTGCAGAAGCACAGAAGAAAGGTGGCATCTGCGCATTCGTAGATGCAGAGCATGCACTTGATCCAGAGTACGTACGCAAGATTGGCGTGAAGCTTCCAGAGCTTCTTATCTCGCAGCCAGACACTGGCGAGCAGGCACTTGAAATTGTGGAGTCACTCGTGCGTGCAAACTCAGTAGACGTTATTGTCGTTGACTCAGTCGCCGCACTTACACCAAAGGATGAGATTGAAGGCGACATGGGTGCCGCACAGATGGGAAAGCAGGCACGCCTTATGTCTCAAGCACTTCGTAAGCTCACCGCCATTACCGCAAAGAGCAAGACCATCATCATCTTTATTAACCAGATCCGCATGCAGCTTGGTGTGATGTTCGGAAACCCAGAGACGACGACTGGAGGAAAAGCGCTTAAGTTCTACACCTCCGTTCGTCTTGATATCCGTCGCATTGCGCAGATCAAGAAAGGAGAAGAAGTGGTGGGAGGTCGCGTACGCGTGAAGGTGGTGAAGAACAAGGTTGCTGCCCCATTCAAGACGACTGAGTTTGATCTTCTCTACAACGAAGGCATCAGCCGTGAAGGAGAACTCCTCGCACTTGGAGAGAAGTACGACATCGTGGAGAAGTCAGGCTCTAGCTACAAGTTCGGAGAGACGTCTCTCGGACGTGGATACGATGCCTCTCGCACCTTCCTTCGTGAGAATAAGCCGATTGCAAACGAGATCTTGAAACAGATTCGTGCAAAGCTTGTTGCTGAATAGTTATTTCGCGTGTCGTCCCCAGTGGATATGATTCCACACCCGCTCATTAAAGTAGTACCCAATGGTACCGAGCACCGCGGCGGCGAGTGTGCCACCAAGTGAGCCCCAGATATCCTGGGTAAAAAGATACATGGTTATCCAGGTACCCGCTGTCGCGATGATGCGCCAGATAATAGCTTTCACGAGTGAACGGGCACGTGATTCTTTAACGTTCATGTTCCCATGGTGGTGTAATGTCTAATGTGCGCACTGCTTCTATCGCTGAGGTAATGCCATCTTCGTGGAACCCATACCCAAAGTATGCACCACAAAAGAGTGACCTGTGCCTGTTTTGCAGGTCTACAAGCCGTTCGCGCATTTCCATTGATGTGCACGTACACATAGGGTGACTGTAGCGAAGTACCTTGTGGGTGAGTCTAGATTTTGGTTTCTTGTATGGATTGAGGGTCACGAATATCGGCATGTCCGTCTTCAGATGTTGAAGAGTGTTCATATCATATGTAAGGCACACTTTCTTGGTCGTACGCCCCCATCCACTACGCCCGAGATAATTCCATGCAGCCCATGCATCCTTTCGGCGAGGCATGAGCGAAGGATCACTATGAAGATAGACTTCATTTTTCTCGTACTTGAACTTTGAGAGAAGTGCCTTCTCTTCCCTGCTGGGCCGAGAGAGGAGCGTAAGGGTATCGTCTGCGTGCGTTGCAAATACAACGTAATCAAACTTCTCTGTCTTTGTCGGGAATACAATGTCTACACTTCTCTCTGAGCGTCGCACAGTTTTAATCTTCTGCTTGAGTCGTATTATTCCTCCGTAGTTCGTAATTTCTTCTGCGATACGTTTTACATATTCTGAACTTCCCCCCACTACGGTTTGCCATTGTGGGTGCCCTACTGCCGCAAGAAGGTGGTGGCCATCAAGGAACCGTAACAGTTCCCCACATGGGAAATTACGCGCGAGCTTCTTCGGTGTAGACCATACAGAGCCAATAAGCGGAAGTAGGTATTTCTCACCAAGGTCTTCAGAGAACTTGTGTTCCTTAAGCCACTCCCAAAGTGTTTGATGGGGCGAGACCCCCTCTTTCAAACATTCTCGTGCAGTGACATTAAAACGATTAATTTCAATCAAGAATTCGTAAAAAGATACATTCAATATGTTTGACCGGTCTGCAAATATTCCATTCGGCATATTGCTGTTAAATTCAAATGCCCCGCCATCTATTGAAACTGCAAACGACATGCTCGTCGGTATGGACTCAATATTGAGGTGCTTAAAAAGTTGCACAAGGTTGGGATACCTTAAAGGATTAAACACCATAAATCCCGTATCTACTGGAATCTCCTTCTTTTCCTGATCCGTTACCATCACTGTGTGTGCATGTCCTCCAAGACGTGAATCCTTTTCTAGGAGTACCACTTCGTGGTGTGGAGCAAGGAGCCATGCAGCAGAAAGACCCGACACCCCCGAGCCTATGACAGCAATCTTCATTGCTCTTCAGTATACGGTGTACTACGTCTTCACTGTGAAGGCTATGTGGGATAGAGAAATACCTACTCCACGTGCAAGCCATATACCGGTCGCAATCGCCGCCAGCGCAAGCACTTGTACAAAAAACTCGGTGTTAAGAAACGCCGCAATCATAAAGTTAGACATTGCAGCGACATCAAAGAGTGGCGGCATATTCGCGACCACCTGTGCCACCCATACCTCGTGCCCAATACCATAGAGCGCAAGCAAAAAGAGCACCGTCGCCGCAGACACGTCACTGACGAGTGGACGGAGTGTGCGGATCATCTCTACGCGACGCATGACGATAGGTTTAATCTTGTTCATAGGCATTGGTATCTTTGAGTGCGGTTTTGAAATCTTTCTTGGCGCGATGGACTCGGGTCTTGATTGCGGACACGCTCGCTCCCTCTATCTCTGCGATCTCCTCCTGGGTCTTCCCTTCTATAAACTGAAGACGGAGGACACGAGATGCAGCATCGGGGATACGAGACAGCGCAATCAGAACTTCGCTTCTAATGGACAGATCCTCCAGGAAGTCCTCTTTATCCGGCACCTTTTCATATAACTCAGGATCAAGCTCTGCGGTTACGCCCCGCTTTCGCTTCAATTTCTGATACCTGGTAAAGGCCAGACGGGTAAGAATGGCGTAGGCCCAGGAGGAGAAGTGGGCCCCCTCCTGGGGCTTGAAGCGGTCAGCGTATACATAGATGCGGGTAAAGCAATCTTGCACTACTTCTTCTGCATCTTCTTGAATACGGACAATACTCTTAGCTTTCCGGAGAAAGGCGTCCTCATATCGGTCTACCAGTACCCCAAAGAGGTCCGGATTCTTCCGTGCGCGGGCCAATATCTCCTCATCCGGCACATCCTTGAGGTCGTCCATGATGTCCTGTATGATACCCCCTAACCCGGTTGAGGGCATTTTTTATGGCAATACTTTCCTACAACGAAATCCTCCAGAAGAAGGTCATCGTCTACAACGGTGACCCGTATAAGGTGATCTCTTCACACATCTTCCGCATGCAGCAGCGTAAGCCGGTGAACCAGACCAAGCTCCAGCACTTGGTGTCTGGCAAGGTGCTTGAAATCTCCTTCCATCAGAATGAGAGCGTGCCTGAGGCAGATATTGATACGATGGATGCCACCTATCTCTACACAAACCGTGGCGAGTCTTGGTTTGCGGAAACCGGTAACCCCAAGAATCGTTTCTCCTTCCCTGAAGAGATGGTCGCAGACAAGGTGAAGTGGCTTGTGCAGAATTCTCCAGTAGAAGTGTTTACGTATAACGAGAAGCCGATGACGGTGGATATTCCAGTGAAGATTGATCTTAAGGTAGTAGACGCTCCTCCTGCAGTGAAAGGCGATACCGCAACTGGTGGCACCAAGCAGGTAACTCTTGAATCCGGTGCAACCGTAATGACTCCCCTCTTCATTAACGAAGGAGATATCCTCCGCATCAATACTGAGCTCGGCGAATACGTGGAACGAATGGAGAAGGCGTAAATCCCCTGTAGAGGACCCGGCTAACGATGCTGCTCACTGGGCAGTACTGTTTGATAATATCGCTCCCGAATCAATCTTGTATCCAACTCTGGGATCTGAACATTAAAAATAGGGAACTACGCATGGGTCGGTTAAAATATCTCTATGGATGAGACGCGCCGGAGCAACGTTTACGACCTTCTAAAGAGAGGAATAAAAATTGTTGAATCCGGCGGAGAACTGCCTACAGAATGGGCTCGCGAACTGTTCCCTCCTGAAAGACGAGAGTATGAGCTCCTGTATCAGGGAAAAGAAAGCGAGGAGCAAATTCTTGCAGACACTATGGCGGTCCCATTACAGCCAGTTAGCACTTTTGGCGAAAGTGATTCAGGTTGGAGTAATAAGATAATTTTTGGCGATAACGTTCAGGCGATGAAGACCCTACTTCAAATGAAGCAGGACGGTGAGTTGGTGAACAGTGATGGCACTTCTGGTGTTCGTTTAATTTATATTGACCCGCCATTTGCTACAAAACGGGACTTCCGTGGAAGTCAGGATCAGAAAGCTTATCAAGACAAAATTGCAGGCGCAGAATTCCTAGAGTTCCTGCGTAAAAGATTGATTCTCCTACGAGAGTTACTCACCGAAGACGGTAGTATTTACGTCCATTTGGATGGGAAAAAGGCCCACTACATGAAAGTTTTAATGGACGAAGTTTTCGGTGAGAGTCATTTTAGAAATGAGATTATCTGGGAGTACAAAAGGTGGTCAACAGAATCTAGTGCGCTACCAAGATTACATGACAGCATCTTTTGGTATAAGAAAGGTACCTCATGTACTTTTAACCCCCCTGTTGTTCCGAACACGAACCCTAATCCGTCGCAGTATGTATCAAGCAAAGATAGTTCAGGGAAAACAGTTGTCCTTAGAGATAAAGATGGAAAACCAATAAAGAGAGAGACATCTGAGAACATTTCAATTGGAGATGTTTGGCTGATTCCTATCATCTCTCCAGTTAGCGAGGAGCGTTCGGGCTATCCTACACAAAAACCAGAAAAACTTTTGTTGCGGTTGATAGAGATGGCGTCTAATAAAGGCGACCTAGTTCTGGATGCGTTCGCAGGCTCAGGTACTACTTGTGTCGTTGCGGAGAAGCTTGGTCGTCGTTGGATAGGTATTGACTGTGGGAAACTGGCGGTCTACACGATGCAAAAACGCATGCTAAACCTCAGAGAGAAGATCGGAAAATCTGAAAGAAAGATAGAGCCAAAACCTTTCACCTTGTACAACGCTGGTCTCTATGATTTTGAAACCTTGCGACAATTACCGTGGAAAGAGTGGCGTAAGGTTGCATTGAAACTTTTTGAGTGTAAGGACGAACCTCACGTCATACGTGGATTTAAACTCGACGGAAAGAGACAGGGATCAAGCGTATATGTCTATAATCACTTTGAAGATGGTCAGATAAGCTACGATACGATTAAAGACATCCACGCAAACGTAGGTAAGCAAATAGATAGTAAGTTTTACATAGTAGCTCCGCGAGGTGCTTTCCTTTTCCAAGAAGATTACATTGAATTAGACGGCGTTCGTTACTATGCCCTGCGCATACCTTACTCATATATAAATGAACTTCATCGTCGCGAATTCTCAGCTCTGGCACAGCCCTCTGACGAAACAGATGTAAACAACATTGTAGAAGCAGTTGGTTTTGACTTCATTAATCCCCCGTCAGTCGAGCTTGAGATCGAGAGAACTGCGCAGGTCTTGCGTATTAAGATAAAAAGTTTCAAAACGAGAGCAAGAATTAAAGGCACAGAGAAGACGGGGAAACATGACACATTTTCTATGGTTATGGCTGATTACGATTACAAAGAAAACGTTTTTGGATTCGATAACGTTTTCTTTGCTGATGAACTTAAAAAAGATGGGTGGAAGCTAGAAATCACAACAGAAAAGATTGGAGAGCGGGTAATGTTTGTGTTCATAGATATTTATGGAAATGAATCTCGTGTAGTAGTCGATGGTAGGGAGATTGTAAAAACGAAACGAGGTAGTAAAAAGGCAGTGAAAAAATGAGTATGCCTCGCACCACAGGAGCCGTTACTGGAAGATTCCATATAGATGACCTTGTACTGGAGGTGTCTAAGTCAGTAGATAGGAGGAGATGGAATGAAACCCATTATGAAGCTTTTATTGATGAGTTGTGCGGCGCTAGAGAATATCAGAAAGACGCTATACGAGCAGCTCTCAGGTTCCTTTTGGGCGGAGAGTACAAAACTCTACGCGAACTGGCACAGGCAAACTTTGATAAGAATCAAGTGCTCAGAGAAAAATACGGGACGTTTGCAAACATGGAGAAAAAACTACAACTGCCTGATTTCATGTCTGCCTCTCTCGACCTTGCTACTGGTACCGGCAAAAGTTATGTGATGTATGGCATTGCCGCAATTATGTTGGCGGAAGGCGCTGTAGACAGAGTCTTGGTTCTTGGTCCATCCACGACAATAGAAGAAGGATTGACGAAAAAGTTTGAGGAACTAGCAAGCGATACTGATCTCCGTGATCTCCTACCGCCGACTGCTGTTATTAGCACCCCAAAGATTATTAATGCGGACGAGAGCATTGTGCCTGGCTCAATATGTATTGAAAACTACCATGCGGTTCTAGCTCATGTTCGCTCCTCTATACGAGACTCTCTGGTCGGTAAGGGAGATCGTACTTTGGTTTTGAATGATGAAGCTCACCATATAGCAAACGAAACAGGCACGGCAGCTGGCAAGTGGAAAGAGTTTCTAACAGATCCTGAATTCGGTTTTCATAGAATCATCGGCGTATCTGGAACTTGTTACATCAAGGATGAATATTTTAGCGACGTAATAAACCGCTATTCACTGCGACAAGCGATGGAAGAGCATTTTGTGAAGAAGGTTAGATATGTAGCAGAAATGCCAGCATCTAACCTCCCAACAGAAGAGAAGTGGCAACTGATCACTAACCATCACGAAGAGATAAGAAAGGTGGTTAAGGCCCAGAACATCCGCCCCCTCACTATCGTCGTAACGCGTAACATAACAGCATGCGAGGACGTAGCTGAAGAGTTCCGCCACTATCTAAGCGAGAATTTGGAACTCACTGACCCAGAGATAGAAGAAAAAGTACTTGTAGTGCACAGTAAATCTCCGGATCTTATTCAACTTTCCACCGTGGATAATCCGTCAAGTAGGGTCGAATGGATTTTCTCTGTCTCAATGCTTAACGAGGGATGGGATGTAAGTCGAGTATTTCAAATCGTACCCCACGAAAAAAGAGCTTTTGAGAGTAAATTACTAATCTCTCAGGTTCTCGGACGTGGGCTTCGCATCCCAGAGGGATGGAAGGGCCAGCCTGAGGTAACAGTTTTTAATCATGATCGTTGGTCTGAAGACATTAAGCATCTCGTTAGTGAAGTAATGGATTTCGACAAACGAATACCGACCTTTCCGGTCTCAAGTTCCAATTTTAATTTCGAGCTCGTTAACGTTAAGTACGAACCTAAACCATATTTTGAACAGGTTATACCTCGTGCTGCGCCGTACAAACTCTTTGAAAAGGGTTATGTGGATATGGCCACAGAACAAGGCGTTCAAGAAGTCCGTATTGAATTTGAAGACGCTGCAACCCGTACACGAAGCGAATGGCGTACTCGCGTAGAACATAAAACTTACTCTCCTGAAGAGGTGGCACAGGTCATGTACCAAAGACTAGAAGATCTCCCCGAAGAAGATAGTAAATTCTACACAAACCAGTTTGGGGTTGCGGAACTTGAGAAAGTGGTGCGGCTCTCAATGGAGAAAGCAAAAAATAAGGTTATTACAGAGAGTATGCGACAGAAGTTCCTATCGGCACTTGGCACCCTTCAGAGAAAGACCACACAAATGGTCAGATACGACTTTACCCCGACAGAATACCCCACGATCCTCACTCTAGAACGACCTCAAGAAAGCGCTAGTGCATCGGAACTTAAGGCCACAAAGACTCTTTTCCTTACTAGCGAAACAGCAGCGAGTATTCCTGATGAATATATAGACGCTTACGAAGAGATATCTGAACAGGGGTCAGGTTACCGCACCATCCCTGTTCCCAATAAGTACGACTTCAAGACACCTCTTAATGCAGTTATTGCTGATCATGAGCCTGAGAAGAAGTTTATTAAGGAACTGCTTCTTCCAGAAAACCATGCACATATCACAGCCTGGATAAAGTCCACTCCAATCGGCTTTTACGAGATTGAATATTCGTGGAGAAAAGGAGAGCATCTAAAACGTAGCCGTTTTAGCCCCGACTTCTTCATAAAGATTGGCCCCCTCCTGGTAGTGGTTGAGACTAAGGGCGATGAAGAGCTACGTGAGCCTTCGCCAGAGAATCCAAAAAAGTACGAATACGCACTCAAGCATTTTGAACACCTTAACGAGCACCTACATAAGAAAGATATAGACGTTCACTACCAATTCCATTTCCTCACCCCGACCGACTTCAGCACCTTCTTCCAGTGCCTACGTGACGGCAATATTTCAGGCTACAGATCCAAGCTGGACGTAAGGCTTAGTGAGCCTGGGAGTTAGAAACCCAACTTGAGGACATGAGAAGTTTTTGTGTGAATTCTGGCCCTGGCCCCACAACATTCCGTAGACACATCCGGCACACAACTCCCCTCTACTTTTCACAAGCGAGACCATCTTTATCTCCGTCCAATCGGTGGACGTCATTAGAGATCCCACCACACGACTCATACACGTCTTGCGCTTCCGCGTGAGTTGAAAAGTCACCGCAATTATATGCGTTATAGTAACAGGTGTAGATAGAAGACGGACTGATTGGTTTGGGTGCACTCGGCGCAATCGTTTTTGGCACCTCTACTGGTTCACTACAAGCTCCAGGTGCCCAGAGACCTTTTTCATTTCTCTGTGCGAATTCTTCTGCTGCCTTGAAGTCTTCTTGAAATTTGTACGGAACATTATAAGTATATTCATAAGCGAACCCTTCTCTTATGAGGGTTTTATTTATGTTCGTTCCGTCAGCCAGAAAGGCATACGCTAGAAGTCGCTCGTATTTATCTCTTACATCTTGCGACAAGTCAGACTCCAACCGTACCGATTGTCCACCAAGCATTTCAACTATTTTGTTGCGTGCCTCAATTCCAAAACATTCCACGGGCTGTGTTGGATGTACTGTTTCTGGAGTATCTATTCCTATCAAACGAACAACCTCCGACTTCCCATCTACTGAGACTTTTATTGTGTCCCCATCTACGATGGAGAGGACTGGATAAAATTCATTTGAAGTTTTTTCTGTTACAACAATTCCTTGTCCTGTCTCTGCGAACTCTTGAGTAACAGCCTCTTCTACGGGAGCGGAATCTGATATACGAACTTCTTCCGTAGTAGACACCAAACCAAGTAGAGAAGCGAGGCTTAGCAGTGTATTGATTAGGGCAAACCCAAAGAAGTCCATAACTATATTGTAACGCCCTGAAGTAAAAGAGAACCGCCCTTTCGGGCGGTTGGTTCGTTAGGCTGCGAGGTATGGGAGGAGTCCCATGTAGCGGGCTCGCTTGATTGCCATCGCTACCTTGCGCTGCTGGGCTGCATTGAGTCCTGTGCGCTTCTTTGAGAGCATCTTTGCATGAGGGTTGGTGAAAAGACGAAGGTACGGAATGTCCTTGTAGTCCACAAACTTCTTGTGCTCAATCTCTTCGCGTTCTGCCTGATATGCCATAGTTGAAGTACCTTACTCTAAAGGGCCTGCCCTGTCAAAAACCTATTAAAACGGAATGTCCTCCGGGTTGATGTCCTCATCCGGGTACTGAATCTGGTCCCCTGCATCAGCAGGTGCTGACTGGTCCATATCCTGCTGAGGAGCACGACTACCGCCCTCTCCCCCGCCTCCTGCACCGAACTGGAAGCTCTCCACGACGATCTCCGTGCGGTACTGCTTTGCACCATCCTTCTCCCATGAGCGGGTCTGGATACGGCCCTCTATAAACATAGGGCGGCCCTTCTTCATGTACTGGCCAATCACCTCAGCCTGGCGGCCAAAGGCAACGACGTTATGAAATTCAGTCTGCTCCTGCTTCGCACCGTTCTTGTCCTTATAGGTACGGTTCGTGGCGATCGCAAAGTTAGCGACTGCCTGACCAGAGGGTAGCGAACGCATCTCCGGGTCGCGGGTAAGGTTTCCGTAGAGTTGTACCTTGTTCAAGTACATATCCTCTATTCTACTACACTCCCACCTCCTTAAGAGCAGCGTCTAGTTCAGTCTCAGACACCTCCTCTTCTACAGTCTCCTGCTCGGTTGCGGCCTGGCGCATCATTTCAGCAACCTCTGCTGAGTGCTTCGCCTCTTCCTTGGTGGTACGGATATCTAGGAAGCGGAAGATACGGGTCTCTGCGCGTGCGGCTGCAGCTACCTTCTCGTGTCCTGCGCCATCAGTCTCGTATGCAATCCATGCAAATTGGCTGTTATCAAAATCGTGGCGACCTGCATGCTCCATGCGGGAAATGGTGTAGGCAAGCTGGATCTTCTCTGGTGTACCCTCGGCAACAACCTCTCCAGCGCCCTCAATGACGTCCTTGATGCCCTGATATACCTTCTTTACCTCCTCCTGAGAGAGTTCAGGGTCAATGTGAAAACCGAGCTCGTAGACCCGCATTTCTGCGTGGTCCGCATCAAGCTCTTCCTCGCGCTCAAGCGCTTCTACTTCTTTCTTAGCCATAGTCGCCGTATCCTAGCACGCCCCCCTGGAGGGGGCAAATAGGCCCTGTAGCGTGGTTCTTAGTCGCGACCCTCGGCCTGCTGATAGACCACAGACCTATGGAGAATGGCCAGAATTAACACCTTAGACCCCTGGATACGAAAGACCACACGATAGTCCCCTACTCGTAATTTACGGTATCCCTTGAGCGAACGGCGTAGAGGCTTTCCAAAGAAATCGGGGCTTGTAGTGAGTTTTTCTTCTATCGCATCCCGTATCCGCTCTCGCCAAGACTTTGCAAGACGCGGGATATCGTCTTTGACGACTTTTTGGTGATAAACGATCTCAAAACTTATCGCCATGCTGCGCTATGTGAGACGAACTTTGATCCCTTGCGGTCGCGCTTAGTCGCAACTGCATTGAGTACCTCGTCTTCCTCAAGCTCTAGTGCGGTCGTCAAAAGATGCTCCGCTTTCGTTGCTTGTGGCATCTGGTCGCGTTTCGCAAGACGCTCAAGCACTTCATTTACTTCCTTTGAGACACTGATGTTGATACGTTTCTTGATGGTAGGCATAGGACAAGTGTATCAAAAGTGTATCACCTAGGTCAAGTGATCTTAAAGAGCCTCCGAGCGTTCCCTAGTATCGCCTCCCGAACCACTTCCTCATCCTCTCCTCGGATCTCAGCGAGAGCTTTAACGACCGCCCTGACAGCAAGCGGATCATTCCTCTTCCCTCTATTCGGTACCGGAGCCACATACGGTGCGTCGGTCTCAGAAAGGATATGGGTGAGCGGGATGTACCGCACCACCTCGTCATAATCTCGTGCAAAGGTAAGGACTGCAGTAAAGGAGAAGGTAAATCCAATCTCAAGAAACTTCTTCGTGGTCTCAAGATCTCCCACATAGAAGTGCATGTTCCCCCGCACCTTCTCGCCATGTGTCTGCTGTGCTTCTTTCAGCATTTCATACGCATCAAGATATGCGTCCATACTCCCCTTTGAAGGACGTGCATGAATCATGAGCGGCTTGTCGTTCTCTACTGCAAGCGCAATGTGTTTTCTAAACACTTCTTTCTGTCGTGCTTTCTCCTGCTCAGGTTCTTCGGGTCGGAAGTAATCAAGACCGCACTCCCCTATTGCAACCACCTTCGGATCTTTTGCGAGCGCAGCAAAGAGCGCGTCATCATATCCCTCACCTGGTTTATCGTTCGGGTGAAGTCCGACCGTAGCAAAAGTGGCCAGGCCATCAGCGAGTGCGACTGCTTTTTGTGAGTGCATACTGTCGGTGCCGACAATAAGTCCTCCGACTTCCGCTTCTCGCATCGCTACGATTACCGCATCACGATCCTCGTCATACTGTGCGAACTGAATATGGCAATGCGCATCAAAATACTTCACGGCAGTCGTGGGAAAAGATTCTCTGGCTTGGTGTTCGTGGCGATCGCAGCCTGAATAGCACGCGCAGTGGAAGGCATCAACGGCGCGAGATGTGCAGCCACTTTCGCAAGATGAATGACCAGTTTCTCCAAATCTTTCTTCGCTTCCTCTTTTGTTTCCTCTACCTTCACCTTCTTGTACGGTTCTTTCTCAGTGATGTATTCGTCTCCTTTCTGGATGTGACTGAAGATAAGATCCACCGCCTCATCAAAACGGAATGCATCAAGAGCAGCAACAAACGGCGCCTCTATACGTACCTCGTCTTCAGAGATGGCAACCGGTGCGGGAAGATGCTCCTCTGCAAGTTTCATCACACGTGCGACCAAGTTTCCTAGTCCATTCACCAAGTTTGCGGTGTACCACTCATCAAGTCGCTCCCAGGTCACATCTGAATCTTCAAACGGATGCACATGACGAAGAAGGAGATACCGTGTCGCATCGGTCCCGTACTTCGTCACGAGATCATACGGACTAATGACGTTGCCCAAGGACTTACTCATCTTCTGTCCTCCAGAGGTAATGAAGCCGTGGTAGAAGACGGTGTCCGTTGCCTTCACTCCTGCGGAAATAAGCATGGCCTGCCACATGAGTGACTGGAAGCGCACCTGATCCTTACCTGCGGTCTGAAGCACGAACCCGTTCGTCCAGAACTTCTCAAAGTTTCCACCCTGCTCTGGCCAGCCAAGCGTGGAGATGTAGTTGGTGAGCGCATCAAACCAAACATAAAGCACCTGGGTATCATCTCCTGGCACTGGAATGCCCCAGGAAAGACGCTCCTTCTCACGAGAAATACTGAAATCTCCAAGCCCTCCCTTCACGAAGTTGAGGGCTTCCTCTCTGCGCCATTCAGGCACGACTGAGGTAGAACGTGAAAGATACTCAAGGAGTGCGTCCTGATACTTAGAGAAGCGGAAGAAATAGTTCTCTTCCTTGAGAAGCACAGGTTCTTTCTGGTGAATCACGCACTTTCCTCCCTCCATGTCCCGCTCGGTCAAAAACTTTTCACACCCCACACAGTACAGACCTTCGTATGCTTTCTTATAAATATCTCCTGACGCCTCACAACGCTTCCACATCTCCTGTGCCGCAGCGACATGGCGCGCATCAGTGGTGCGAATAAACGTATCGTTACTTAAATCAAGTGCTTCTCTCAACTTCTGAAACTCCGCAGCGTAGTGATCTACGTACTCCTGCACATCCTTTCCAGACTTCTCGGCTGCCTCAAGAATCTTTTGTCCGTGCTCGTCAGTACCGGTACTGAAAAATACTTCGTGCCCCTCTGCCCGCCATGCGCGTGCAAGCGCGTCAGTCTGCACAATCTCTAGCGCAAATCCAATATGCGGATCAGCGTTTACGTACGGAAGTGTAGAAGTAAGATAGCGTGCGCTCATGCGTCTCAGGCGGTCTTGCCCTTCCGCTTAGCACGGTCAAAGTCCTTGATGAACTCCTGAAGTGCGGCGGCAATAGGAACCGAAAGAAGCACCCCAAGGAATCCGGCCAAGCTTCCTCCAATGAGAAGTGCAAGGATGACCATAAGCGGTGGAATGCCCACCACCTTGTTCACCACGAGCGGATAGATAAGATTTGCCTGGAAGAGGTTCATGATCAAGTAGAGCCCGGCCACAATCACGGCGAGCGGGAATCCTCCGTAGGTAAAGGCGACAATAAGTGCAGGGATTGCTGCAATGTATGAGCCAAAGATTGGAATGAGTTCAGCTACCGCAGCAAAAGACGCAAGCAAGAGCGCGTACGGTACCCCAAGAATAAGAAGCCCAAGATAAATGATCACCCCCGCAAGAAGCGAGAGAAGAAGTTGCCCCTGCATCCACTGTCCAATCTTCCCGTGTGCACGGCGCCACAAATCAAGAATGTAGTCCTCATGCTTTGCAGGAGTTACCAAACGAAGAAAATCATCCACTCCCGTCTCACGAATCGCGAGATAGAACGAGAGTACGAGCACAAGAAGAAGCGAGAACACACCGCCGAAGAATGAGGATACGAGACGGAACGCTCCTTCAGAGGTATCGACGAATGCCGAACGGAACGCAAACAAGGTATCAATGATGCTCTCCCCTTCTGCCGCATGCTCTGCAGCAACAGAGATGTCGGTGAGGGACTGCGGAAGATTCAAGGTCTCTAGATACTGAGGAGCCGACAAAAGGAATGCTTGAGTATCTTCAAGAATTGGAGGAAAGAAGAAGTAGATGGTTCCGAAGAATGACCCGAAGAGAATCAAATACATCGTCAGAGCCGCAATGACGCGCGGAAACTTATACTTCACAAAAAAGGCAATTCCCGGCTCAAGCGCAGAGGCAATCACAATGGCCGTAAGAACCAGGAGCACGAGGTCCCGAAGGTACCACAGCGCATAGGCTGCAGCACCAATAAGGATGGTCATGACGACCGTCCCAGGAGTGATAGAGACGTTGATCTGCTTATCCATAGGGCAATACTAGCACTCTGCCCCTAGCTCTGCACCTTAGAAGAGCGTAGACGAGAGGTCAGCGATAGCGACCCTTTTCTGCTCTCCCGTATCACGATCACGCACCGTGACGGTATTGTCCTCAAGCGTATCAAAATCAATCGTCACACAGTACGGTGTACCAATCTCATCCTGGCGGCGATAGCGCTTTCCAATGTTGCCGTTATCGTCCCACGCAATTGCCGGATTCACCTTGCGAAGCATCTCGCGCACTTCTCGTGCCTTCGCAACGAGCTCTGGCTTGTTCTTTAGAAGTGGAGACACCATGGCCTTCACCGGAGCGACTGCGGCAGGCAGTGCAAGGTATACACGCTTCTCTCCCCCAAGCTCATCCTCACGATATGCAGAAGCGAGCACCGCAAGCACGGTGCGACTAAGACCAAAGGTTGGCTCAATCACATGCGGTACAAACTTCTCCTTCGTCTCTTCGTCTAGGTAGGTAAGGTTTTCCTTAGATGCTTCGCCATGGCGTGCAAGGTCGTAGTCGGTACGGTACGCAAGACCATAGAGCTCCTTGCGACCAAATGGGAAATCAAACTCAAAGTCTATGGTGCGCTTAGAGTAGTGCGCACGATCATCGGCAGACACCTCAAGCTCATGCACCTTCTCCTTATCAATACCCACTTCCTCAATCCACGCCCACATCTCCTTACGCCAGTATTCAAAACGCTCCTCCCACATATCAGGGCGGATGAAGTACTCAAACTCCATGAGGTCAAACTCGCGGACACGGAAGAGAAACTCACGAGGGGCGATCTCATTGCGGAACGCCTTGCCACTCTGTGCAAGACCGAATGGAAGCTTGGGATGGAAGGAATCAATCACGTTCTTGAAGTTCACAAACATACCCTGTGCAATCTCTCCACGAAGATACCCAGTGGTGGTACCACCCGATGCAGCACCCATTTCTACGGGGAACAGAAGGTTGAATTGCCGTGCGGCGCTCAACTTTCCCCCACAATCCGGACACTTCTCCCCTTCTATATGGTCTGCGCGGAAACGATGCTTGCACTTCTCACACTCCACCATCGGATCGGTGAATCCTTCAAGGTGCCCTGACGCCTTCCACACTGCCTCAGGCATGATGATGCTGGAATCAAGGCCATACATATCATCGCGCGTTGCGACAAAGCGATTCCACCAGAGCTGCTCAATATTCTTCTTGAGCGCGACTCCCATTGGTCCGTAGTCAAAGGTGCCCGCAAGTCCGCCATAGATTTCAGAACCCGCATACACAAATCCACGTCGCTTCGCGAGAGAGACGAGAGTATCAAGGGTCAAACCTTCCATATCTGTAGAGACTACTCTACTGGCTCGCCAGAGTCTATTGCCTGCACCGTATCGGTCACCACCTTCTGTACATAGCGGTCAAAGCCAGACAGCACCGGGCTATTCACGAGTACCGGGGCAGCGCCCCGCTGGGAGGTACTTGGGAGGAAGGCAATATCAAAGGAGGCAGAGCGATTCTGCGCATGCGCCGCAAGTTCCCCGATGACCCAGGACACTTCACGCGTAGCCTCATTGTAGGTGACGCTTCCTCCAGGACTACTGATGAAGCGCACGTATGATGGAAGCGTGGCCTTCACCACTCCGTCCGCAATGGCGTTCACCCCATTGTTGACTCCAAAGCGCACACTATAGACCGTCTCTGCATCCGCGACTGGCGGGTATGCGCCGCTCACGCGTGTTGCATACGCAGAGAGTGAAAGCTCGCTTGCTACCTGCACCGTACGAGTCAGTGTAGACGACACTTCTTCTGCAACTCCTGTTTCTCCTACACGACGACCCGCAACAGAGACCGTGATGGTGATAGAAGGATTGTGGAGATCAGCGAGCTGTGCGCTTGGCTTGGTCGCAAAGCTGAATGAGCCTTTCCCGCTATCCCCTGGTTGAAGCGTGCGAAGGCCTGGAGAAGAGTCACGGTTAAAGAGCACGGTGGTGTCAGATGAGCGATAGAACCCGCCAGACGCTGTCACTGAGTTCTTATCAAGTGCATCTCCTGAAAGTCGCACCGTGAGTTCTGCATCCTGAATCTGACTTGGAAGCGTGTTCATCCACGAGAGAAGTGACTGTACGGGACGGCCTGGGGCAACCGCAATTAAATCTGCGGCACTCCCATCAATGGTAAGATCCACCGCGATAAATGGCCGAGTAATCTGCACCAGTGCTTCCTTGGAGATGTAGGTGGTCGCGAGATTCTGCGAACCATCCGCGCGTGCAGTCCCCGCAGAGAAGCGGAATACTCGCTCGTCCTGATCCTGACCGGTGAGCGTACCGATGATAGTGATCTTTCGTTCTTCTCCTGGCTTAAGACCACCTAGAGAAAAGAGATTCCCTACCGTCGGAGTGGGTGATGTTTCTAATACAGAAAAGCCAAATGGATACTCCCCGCGTACTGCAAGGTCATCAATCAACGTTGGTGAGTTAGAACGAACCGACACCTCAAAAGTCATCTCCTGCCCTGATGCAACTTCGGAGAGCGCGACCACATTTACCGATACGGGAGACGTACCAATCACAAAACTAAATTCTTCTTTCTTCTCAAAAGTGGCACTTGATCCTTCAGTACGATATTCAAGCGTCATTGGGATCTTAATCGTCTCATTCGCTTCCCCGAAGAGAGTGGCACGAATGGTCTTCTTTACACTCTCTCCTGGACCGATGTTCCCAATCTTCTCAATGTGGTGCGAGAGTGGTTCGGTTGCATTAATGGCGGAGTACGTTCCTTCAGGAAAATCTACCGAGAGCTTTGCGTCGGTAAGGAGTGCAGGGTTCTCGTTCTTCACAAGTACAAATAAAGAGACGGTGTCCCCTCCGGCAATAGAGGTAGGAGGGTTCTCAATGGTCATAGAGATGCGATCGGTAGAGACGGAACGACCTCCCTGTACCACCAAGAAAAACGCAATCAATCCCGCAATCACAAAGAACGCAGCGGCTCCGATAAGAAAGAGAAGTGATTTAGAAATCTTGATAGGTAGTTCCTTTCTGGGTGCGGGCTCAGGCTCTTTCTCCCAGGTATGCGCCATCTTTGAAGAACGTGCAGACAAGGAAGATGGCTGTATGTCAAAAGACGTACCCGGAGTGTAGAGACTCTTTCGCATCCGTTCGAGCGGACTTGTCTTTTCTTCGCGCTCATCAGCCATGATGTAGAAAAGTATACCTTAAAGACCTGAAGCTGCGATGCCGATATTGATGCGTGCGACTATTTCCTTGCGAGCGGTGTGCACCTCTTCAAGCGCAGGAATTTCGCCCGCATCAAGCCCGAGTGCACTTACGAGGCGAAGCGCCGTACGACACTCAAGTGCATCCTGTGTTTCTTCATCTTCCCCTGGAAGCGTGGAGAGGAAGTCTTTCATGGCAAAGAAGAGTTCAGGTTCTGCACTTTCCCCCTTCACAAGACGAAGAAGCAGAGAGGAAATCCGGCCGGCTCGGACACGGGATACCGTATCAAGATTCCCGAAATGATCTTCGGTGAGAGAAGCTCCCGAAAGCCGCCACCCTTCCTTTCCATAAAAAAGACTGGCATCAAGTTCAGAGAGTGTCGTGAGTGCACTCGCAAGCTTGGCACCTGATTTGCGTACTCCCTGGGCACGAGCACGTAGAAGTCCGAAATCAGCAGTGAGTAAGGTCACGAGCGCATTGGCTTCCCCGTGAGGGTTACGGGCAAGCACAATTGCAGGAGTGACGTACTTAGGACGCATCGCGAATAAGCGAGAATCGCACACTGCCCGTAGAAAGTTCGGCGACATGTGCACCGTCTTCTTTCTTTTGTACCGTTACTTTATCTTTCGGTGAGAAGCCTTCAGTCTTCCGCGCTTCCGCAACGGCACGTGCAAACGCGCGCTCATCCCCCTCTTTCACCAGTTCGGGGGTAAGTACCGTATCAAGCGCCACTTCTTTTGCATTCATCTTTACGTCCTTCACATTCACTTCGTCGGAAAGAATAGCTGCAAGTTCAGGAAGCAGAGTGCCCGGGATAGAAAGGGATGCAAGCGGCTGACGTACTTTAAGGTTTGCCCTCTGGCGGAGCATTAAAGCTTCAGATGCGAGTGCGCGCACCTGCGCCATTTCGGTAACCAAAACCTTCTCACGCTTCCCTGCTCCAAGAAGTTTCGTCACCAACGGTACTTTACGCACTGGCCAGTTGGCGAGGTGCACACTTTCAGGATCGGAGGAGAGACGCACGGTGCGGAAGATTTCATCCGCGATAAACGGCATGGCAGGAGCAATCACCTTGGAGAACTCACGAAGAATATGGCGGAGTGTGAGAAGGGCTGCCTGTCGGTCTTCCTCATCCTCTCCCTTCACACGGTCACGTGACCGGCGAAGGTACCAGGTAGAAAGATCATCAATGAAATCTTTGAACGGGCGTGTGGCACGTACGACGTCATAACGATCAAACGCCTCAGTAGAGTCAGAAAGCACCTCGGAGAAGCGTGCCCAGATCCACTTATCAAGTGGGTGCGTGGTGTGCACGACCACATTCTCTTTAATGTCATCCTTAAAGAGAAGATAGAAGGACAATACGTTCCGAAGCATGTTCACGACACGTGCATGTGCATCCTTCACATCCTCATCACGGAACATGAGATCCTCGGCCTGCATGACCGGACTTGAGAGGAGGTAGTACCGGAAGGCATCAGCCCCATACATATCAAAGAGTGCATACGGATCGGTGTAGTTGTTCTTGCTCTTAGAAAGCTTGGCACCATCCTTGGCAACGACGTTTCCAGTCGTGATCACATTGCGGAATGACTGACGACCAAAGATGGAAACTGAGATGGCATGCATGTAGTAGAACCACGCACGGGTCTGTCCAATGTACTCAGACACGAAGTCTCCTGGTGCACGCTTCTCAAACTCCTTCTGGTTTTCAAAGGGATAGTGGTACTCCGCAAACGGCATAGAGCCCGACTCCACCCAGCAGTCCACCACTTCTGGTGTACGAGTAAGTGGCTCCCCTGCCTCAGAAACCAGCTGCACCCGATCTATATACGGAAGATGGTAATCAAGCTCGTAGTCTTTGTTGTGCGGAAGCGATACAAACTCAATCTCCTTAAAGCTGCCGACCGGGGCACGCACGCCTAGGATTCGCTCCCATACCTCTGTTTTACTGAGTCCAAGTGAAAGCGTCTCTAGAGACTCAAACGCAATCCCGTGCGAAATGATGAGAATAGATTCATTCGTATATGTCTCCTCTAGTTCATAGATGAATTCTCCGAACCGCTTTCGCGCATCTTGATAGCTCTCTCCCCCGGGGATACGGTCATCGCAAGAAGATATGCGCGTGGCACGATATTCAAGGAATGCCTTATGACTACTACCGTCTTTATCTCCTAAATCAAGTTCCCGTATCCGTTCATCTATTGCTACTGCGCTCTCGGGCATACCAAGTCTCTCCCGTACAATCTGTGCGGTCTCGCGTGCACGACGATAAGGGGATACAAAGACCTTGGTAATCTTTTTGTCTTTCAATGCCTCGCTTGCGTCATGTGCTTGTCCCTTCCCCTTTTCGGTCAAGCCGTATTTCTCTGGATCTTTGCTGTTCAAAATATCAAGTACGTTCTGTTCTGCTTCGCCATGACGAAGAAGGAAGTATTTATTCCCTGACTTCTTGGTACGTGCTTTGAGTTCGTCAAGAGAACCGATGACGGTCACGTTCCCCTTCGGATCTTTCCAGATCGGAAGCGGACTTGCCCAGAAGCGGTTACGAGAAATAGTCCAGTCTGGTGCAGATTCAATGATGTGTTTGAAACGTCCATGCTTGAGGTGTCCTGGGGTCCAAGAAATCTTTTCATTCTCTGCAAGCATCTTCTGCTTCACGGATTGAATGTCTATGAACCAGGAAGAGACCGCGTTGTAGATAAGCGCGGTACCACAGCGATAGCAGTGAGGGTACGAGTGTGTGTTCATCGCCTTCGCAAACATAAGCCCACGCGTCTCAAGATCCTCCTTGATGAGTGGCTCTGCTTTCTTGATGTACTGTCCCTGCACAAATTGAGGCGCGTCCGTGTTGTACGTACCGTTTGGATGCAAGAGCGGCACCATTGGAAGTCCTTCCTTAAGACCGAGTGCGTAGTCATCTTCTCCGTAGATGACGGCAGTATGAACAATACCCGTACCGTCTTCGGTCGTAACGAAGTTTCCTGGAAGAACCTGCCACTTCTTTCCTGTGTGTGCCGCTACCTTTGCAATATCGTAGAGCGGTTCATATTCAATTCCTACCAAACTCTCTCCCGGAAGTTCTTTATCGGGAGTGGAAAGACCAAGTGCTTCTGCACGAGCAACCGCAGCAATGACATTGCCATAGAGTCCGTACTGAATGTCCTTCCCTGCCGCGAGCCCTACGTTTCCTGGAAGCGTCCATGGAGTCGTGGTCCACGCAAGAAGATAGGTTTCCTGTGGAAGTCCATGTACCTCTGGCTCTTTCACCTTGAATTTCACCGTCACCGCTTCTTCAGTGATGTCCTTATAGGTGTTGTCCATCGCGATCTCTGCTTTCGCAAGTGGTGTCTCGCAGTGCGGACAGTACATGAGCACTTTGCGTCCTTCATAAAGGCGCCCTTTCTTATGTATCTCCTTAAGTCCCCACCAGACCGACTCAATAAATGAGTTGTCCATGGTCTTGTAAGAGTTATCAAAATCCACGAAGCGTCCTATACGCTCTATGTAGCGCTTCCACTCAGCGACATACTCAAGCACCATGGAGCGTGCCGTTTCATTAAAGGTCTCAATACTTATATTAAGAATCTCCTTCTTGTTCTTGAGTCCGAGCTTCTTCTCTACGAGTGATTCAATCGGAAGGCCGTGCGTGTCCCAGCCCCAACGACGACGCACACGATATCCGCGCATGGTCTTGTAACGCGGGATCGCGTCTTTGGCGACTGAAGAAAGAAGTGAGCCCTGATGTGGAAGGCCAGTCGCAAATGGAGGACCGTCATAGAAGGTGAACTCGCCCTTAGGCGCCTCCTTCCCAAGTGACTTTTCAAAGATACGGGCATCCTTCCAAAACGCGAGAATATCCTCTTCGCGTCTGGCAACCTCTGCTTTACCCCTATCGTCTGCCATAATCGTCCATCCTATCCTAGGAAAGGACGTTCCCCAAACTATTTAGGCGTTGGGATGTAGCTCTTGGTCTCGTGTCGCCCGGAGAGATGAATCAGATCTACCCGATCCTCATGTACCGAATCCCGAAGCGCATCAGGGAATACGCGTCGGAGATCGTCATCTCCATTTACGATATGAAAGAGCGTTCCTGCATTTTCGTCAGCACCCCATGGGCGCACCAATATCGGATAGCCAATCTTCGCTGCACGAGCAACCGCGTCCTCAATGGTTGCAATGACTGGCTCTGGAGTTGGAATGGCTGGATCGGTAAATTCAGACATATGCTCCTATATTACATCTTCTCTGGTGTTGGAATCCCCAAAAGCCACAGGCCGTTACTCATCGTATATACAAACGCCCGCGCTATAAGAAGTTTATACGCTTCGTACTCTCCTCCGATGATTCGGTTCTGTGCGTAAAATGAATTCCACTCCCCAGCAAGAATGGTGAGGTACTGCGCAATGTGGTGTGGTGAACGGTCGTGCTCTGCACGTGCTACCACTTCAGGGAATCGGGAAATGAGGCGCTCTATAAGATACGGTTCTGCCGGCACGTCGTTTGTATCCCCCTCTTTCTCGGTTGCAGCAAGCACGGACTTTGCACGCACGAGTGCGTACTGAAGATACGGGCCTGAGTCCCCTTCAAGTGAGAGTGATTTCTCAAAGTCAAAGATAATATCTCCCCCCGGTGCCTGACGAAGAATCATGTATTTAATTGCGCCGAGTGCAACCTGTTCTGCGACAATCGGATCCTCATTACGTTCAGACACTTTGGCAATCACGTCGTTAATAAGGCCTGCTGCAGTAATGACATTTCCCTCCCGAGATGACATTTTTCCTGACGGAAGTTTCAACATGCCGTGCCACAAATGCTCGGTTTTGTTCCCGAGAAGCGGTGCAACCTCCTTCATAGCTTCAAGCACTACTGAAAAGTGTCCTGTCTGTTCTGCGCCAGTGATGATGATTGAGTGATCGGACGGCCAGCGCTCTTCCTTCAAGAAGGCAAGACCAATGTCTTTCGTTTCATAGGTCGGAGTACCTTGAGAGGTAATGAACACGCGGGTGTGTTTCCCTTTCTTTTCCCCCCTATACACCACCGCACCGTCACTCTCTTCAAATACACCCTCCTCTTTCTTTGCGCGGACAATTTCAAGACCAATAGGTGCCGTCTCACTTTCAAAGAAATAATAATCAAACTTTGTGCCGAGTACTTTATACATTTCTTCAAAGGCAGCAAGAGATATTGCGCGTCCTTTGCGCCACAACTCCATGAGCACCGCTTCTTCACCTTTATAAATTTCCCGGTTGAGTGCATCTATTTCTGCCTTTGCATCAGGACTCTCTTCATAGGCACGTGATCCTTGTGCATATGCTTTGCCAAGCTCAGTCGCACTTACCGGTTCTTCAATGCCTGCACGATGAAGACCCCATAGACACTTCGCCACATGGGGACCGACGTCCCCTTCGTAGTTTGCGCGCATCACAGTGGCACCCGAAAATTGAATGAGACGTGAGAGTGACTCTCCGATTGTATTACTCATCAGGTGCCCGATGTGCATCTCCTTAAATGGATTGGGGTCCGTGAATTCCACTATGATCCTCCGTCCCTCTTGCGTGCTCCCTCTTCCCCATGCACTGTTTTCTTGTACTGCTTCTACGACTGCATCCGTGACTGCACTGCGTGCAAGCGTGATGTTAATAAAACCAGGTCCGGCAACACTGACCCGAGTGACTGAATCTCCAAGTACGTTGGTGAGCTCAGTCGCGAGTGCCTCTGCCACCTCCTTAGGATTCTTTCCCAATACTTTTGCGGCAACCAGGGCTGCATTTACTGCGTAATCTCCGTGCGTATGATCTGCGGGACGCTCTACCACAAACAGAAGCTCCGGCGCTCCAAGCGTCGCAAGTGCGTTTCTCACGGCATCACTGATGCGCGTCTCCATGCAGGGAGTATAGCAAACGAGCTTTCGTGTCTTTAGACGAACGACTCAGGCACCGGATGCTTCTCGGCCATGGTCTGCACCTCCTGACGTACGGCCTCTACCGTTGCGTCATCACGCTTCTTCAAGATCTCAATCATGAGCTCTGCAATGCGAATACACTCTGCTTCTTTGAAGCCACGAGTGGTAATAGCGGGAGTACCGAAACGAATACCGGACGGGTCCATTGGCTTACGCGTATCGTCCGCAATAGAGTTCTTGTTGAGCGTAATGCCGGCGCGATCAAGCAAGGTCTCCGCATCGTGTCCTGAGATTTCATACGAGCCCCAGACATCCGCAAGGATGAGGTGGTTAGAGGTACCGCCCGTGATAAGACGTGCGCCATCCTTAAGGAATACGTCGGCCATTGCAGACGCATTCACAATCACCTGCTTCGCATACGACTCAAACTGCGGCGTGAGGGCTTCACCGAAACAGACTGCCTTTGCTGCAATCATGTGCATCAAAGGACCACCCTGGAATCCTGGGAACACGGACTTATCAATCTTCTTGGCAATATCGACGTCTTCACGGGTAAGGATCATGCCACCACGAGGGCCACGAAGGGTCTTGTGCGTCGTCGTGGTCATCACGTCAAAGCCATAATCAAACGGATTCTTCACCGCCTTCCCGGCAATGAGTCCTGCAATGTGCGCCACGTCCATAACGGCAATGGCACCCACTTCGCGTGCGATTGCGACGAACTTTGCGTAATCAAGTTCACGAGGATACGCAGAATATCCGGCAAGAAGCATCTTTGGCTTCTCACGCTTTGCAACCTCAAGCATTTCGTCGTAATCAATTTCTCCCGTCTCAATGTTCTTCATTTTGTATCGCACAAAGTTGAAGATCTTCGTGAGATAGGTCACAGGGTGTCCGTGCGTGAGGTGTCCACCGTGAGAGAGGTCCATACCAAGAATCGTGTCGCCCGGCTCAAGAAGTGCGAAGTACATTGCGACGTTTGCAGGCGCACCTGCATGTGGCTGCACGTTTGCGAAGCCTGCGTTGAACAGTTTCTTTGCACGCTCACGTGCAATGTCCTCCACCACGTCGGTGTACTGCTGACCACCGTAGTAGCGTTTGCCTGGGTACCCTTCAGAGTATTTGTTGGTGAACACCGAACCCATCACTTCGCGGACGGCGAGTGATACATAGTTCTCTGAAGGAATGAGCTCAAGGCCCTCCCGCTCACGTTTCTCTTCTCCCTCTAGCGCCTTATAAATTTCCGGGTCGTCACGCTTCACGTGCTCGTAACTGTTCATGTGATGGACACACTAATCTTCTAATGCTTGATTATACTAGAAGCCCCGACACTACTCTATAGACGTCCTCGTGGATTGCTTCCCGGCTCCGCATAACCCCATTTTCAGCACACTGGACCACATGCCAGTTCGGTTGGCGACTGGCAAGCCATTTTGCCGCCTCATAGCTCTGGGCAAGGTACTGGCGATCCTGCTCTACCTGGTCCTTCCCCTCTACCCCTGTGTTCTTCACTGCCCGCTTCTCCTCAAGAAGGGCGAGGCTTATCTCTAGCGGGACATCAAAGTACAGTACAGCGTCAGGGCGTGGAATACCAAGCGTCGTGTGCTCCATCCCATCAAGCCAGATGAGAAACTCCTCTCTCGCCTTGGTGTCTTCTATCTTTCCTCCTTGGTGTATTTGGTTTGAAGAAGAAAAACGATCGGTGATGACCGTTTTTCCGTCGGAAAGGGCTCTCTTGATACGTGGAGTTTCCTCAAAACGATCAAGTGCATACAAAATAGATGCAATCTTAGGATCTAGATGTACGAAGTCACCGCACTTTCCTGAGAGGCAGTCGGCGAGCATGGTGCCAAAGAAGTTCCGGTTGTAGCTCGGGAAATCAAAGGTCTCAAGTGGTACCTTTTCCTTGATAAGACGCTCGGCCAAGAGCCTCGTTTGTGTAGCTTTCCCCGAGCCGTCGTTCCCGTCTAGGACTATAAACACCCCTTTTTTCATACCCCTAGTATACTGCCTGTATGGAGCAGCCCTACTTGCACAGTTTACGAAAAATCTATGAGGAAGGGGTAGATCGTAATGACCGCACGGGGGTCGGCACCCGAGGACTTTTTGGATTCCAGATGCGCTTTGATCTTGCACACGGATTCCCTGCCATCACCACCAAGAAACTCGCATTCAAAGCAGTGAAGAGCGAGCTTCTCTGGTTCCTTGAAGGAAGTAATGATGACAACCGTTTAAAAGAATTAAACGGAAGCGAGCGCACCATCTGGACGGATAACGCAGAAGCAGACTATTGGAAACCAAAAGCAAAGTTCCCTGGCGATCTCGGTCGTATTTACGGTGTGCAGTGGAGGAGCTGGCAGAAACCCGATGGTGGTACCGTAGATCAGATAAAAGAAGTGATTGAGCGCATTAAGACCGATCCTACTTCACGTCGTCTCATCGTCTCTGCCTGGAATCCAGGAGAGCTTGATCAGATGGCACTTCCTCCCTGCCATGTTATGTTCCAATTCTTTGTCGCCGATGGTCGCCTCTCTATGCAGATGTATCAGCGCAGTTGTGACATGTTCCTCGGCGTACCCTTCAACATTGCCTCCTATTCCCTCTTCTTGATGATGGTAGCGCAGGTAACGGGATACAAACCAGGAGAATTCGTACACGTGCTTGGCGATGCACATATTTATAAGAACCACTTTGATGCGGTGAAGGAGCAGCTTACTCGTGAACCCCTCGCCTCCCCTACCCTCTGGCTCAATCCTGAGGTGATGGAAATAGATAAGTTCACCATGGATGACATCAAGCTAGAGAACTACGAATCCCACCCTACTATTAAGGCCCCTATGGCGATATAATCCTCGGACTATGGCACTTTCAGACAAAAAGATTCTTGAACACATGAAGGCGGGCTCTATTGTGATTGAGCCCTTTGATAAAGAAAATCTCTGTACGTCCTCAATGGACGTCACGCTTGGTGAGTGGTACTACCGCGAACAGAAACCAAAGCGCTACAAGAATCTCTTCAACCTCTACAGCAAGAAAGATACGGAACTTATCTGGGGTACCGAGCCACACCGCGCGGACTATGCAAAGGACTGCCTTCAAGAGTTCAACTTTGACTTTGACGGTATCCGCCCTGACGACAAGGTGATTCTCCTTGAACCAGGAGAAACTATTCTTGCACACACGAATGAATTCATCGGTGGACGCGACACCGTGACCACCATGATGAAGGCGCGCTCCTCTCTTGGACGTGACTTCATTAACGTCTGTAAGTGTGCGGGCTGGGGTGATGTCGGCTACATCAACCGCTGGACCATGGAGATCTCAAACTCTTCTCGTCACTACATCATCCCTCTTGTGGTTGGACGCCGCATCGCACAGATCGTCTTCTTTGAAACCGGCCCTATCTTGAAGAAGGACTACGCGGCCGCAGGAAAGTACCAGAGCTCAACTGAGCTTAATCGTCTCAAGAAGGAGTGGAAGCCGGAGATGATGCTGCCGAAACTCTGGAAGGATCGCGATATTAAAAAGAAACAATCGTGGCACAAGAAATCAAAGTAGCAGATGTCCTAAGCGCCTATGGCGCTTTTGTTACGTACGTCCCACTCAAGACGGAAGTACCCTTCTTGGATTACCTCTCTCTTCCAAAGGAGGCCCCGACCCATACCGTCACCCCACGTGCCTCTCTCAATCCCGAAGAAGAAGCCAAGGCAGTGCGTGTGGCGTTCAAAGATAGTCCTGTTGCAGTCTTCGTACCTGGCCGTGCCTTTGATGCACTCGGCACCCGACACGGCAGAGGTGGAGGCTGGTATGACCGCTTCCTTGGATACCTCCCGAAGAACTGGCTTCGTGTAGGCTTTTGCTACCCTTCCCAGTTCTCTGAGGCTCCCCTTCTCCGCCAGCCATGGGATCAGCCCGTGGATTATGTCTGCGTTGCAGAAGGAGAACAGCTCTTTACGCACGAGACGCATGCGCGTGATATCTTGAAATCATGATTGCTGCCATTGCCGCTATTGGAGCGCACACCAAAGTCCTCGGAAAGGATAATGATTTGGTCTGGGATATTCCTGAAGACCTAGAGCGCTTCCGCAACTTCACCCGGAACCATCCCATTATCATGGGACGTAAAACCTGGGAGTCACTCCCCGCTGAGCGTCGTCCACTCCCGAAACGCACGAATATTGTGGTGACTCGCAATCCTGAGTATGAAGCACCTGGTGCGATCGTCGTCTCTTCCATAGAAGCAGCGATAGAAGCAGCAAAGAACGCGCCAGGTTCCGAAGAGATTTACATCATTGGTGGCTGCGGCATTTTTAAGGATGCATTCCCCTACACGGACCGTCTTTATCTCACCCTCGTGCATGATGACTCTCCAGGTGATGTGTTTTTCCCTGACTACTCAGAGTTTACGAAAGTGATTGAGGAAATTTCTCATTTGGATCACAATCCTCCGTACACGTATCTCACACTTGATAAGTAAAAACCCCGCTTGAGGCGGGGTTTTTGTTTACTTCACGTCTATTCCCATTGAGCGGGCCGTGCCCTCAATGATCCGGTCGGCTGCTTCAGGAGAGGCGGCATTCAAGTCCGGCATCTTCTGTTCAGAAACCTGACGAACCTGAGCCTTCGTAAGTGTGGCTGCGTTCTTGCCGCCTGGCTTCTGGGATCCCTTCTCAATTCCAAGAATCTTCAAAATGAGGCGGGACGCCGGAGGAGTCTTAAGCACGAAGCTGAAGGTGCGGTCCTCGTAGACGGAAAGGTCTACGGGGATGATGTCCCCCATCTTATCCTTAGTGGCCTCATTAAACTTGTTAACGAAGTCTCCAATGTTCACACCTGCCGGACCAAGTACGGTACCGACCGGAGGGGCCGGGGTGGCCTTTCCTGCAGGGATCTGGAGTTTAATTTTCTTTACTACTTTTGCCATAATTATGTGACTTTACGCTAGAGCTTACGAACCTGCAAGAAGTCTAGCTCCACAGGGGTCTCGCGACCGAACATAGCAACCATGACTTTCACCTTGCCACGTTCCTCATCCACTTCGCCCACCTTTCCTTCAAGGTCCTTGAATGGACCATCGGCGATGATGACAGGATCATCCTTGGCAAGATCAATGCGGTGCTTCGGTGCTTCCGCATCCATGCGCTTCATAAGGGTAGTAACTTCTGATTCCTCCATAGGAACCGGCGTGGTGCCAGAACCCACAAACCCAGTCACGCGAGGTGTGTTACGAACCACAAACCAAGAGTCCTCATCCACGATCATTTTTACGAGGATGTAGCCTGGGTAGATCTTCTCTTCTTCTACAATGCGCTTACCGCCCTTCACGCGGATCTTCTTTTCGGTAGGCACGACCACTTCAAAAATCTTCCCTTCCATACCGAGAGACTCAATGCGCTGTTTCAAGTTACGCTCAACGGCATTCTCGTACCCTGCGTAGGTGTGGATGGTGTACCAACGTGGTTCAAGATTAATAGCGTCTTCTGAGAATTGTGGAGAGGTGCGAGTATCCATAGGAGATGCGTTAGCGAATAAGAGCACCGACACCGCTCGTGAAGAGGTAGTCCAGGAGCGCAAGGAACGCCGCGGTGAACGCGGAGATGAGAAGGATGAGAATCGTGTGCCCGACCGCCGTACGAGGCTTTGGCCACACTACGTGCTCCAATTCTGCGCGCACATTCTTAAGATAGGTGAAGAATGATTTCATGGTCCAAATAAAAAAGCCCTGCGGGCCTTTGGTACGGAAGGATAATACTATCCGTTGTACTACCCGTCAAGACAACAAAAAACCGCCCGAGAAGGGCGGTTTTAAGAGAGAATATCGCTTAGCGAATCTCGTAGACGATGTAGACCGTGATGGTGGTCTCCTCTTCTCCAACAGGGAGAGATGGAGCGGACATCATTGCCTCTTCCATACCGGCCCCCTTTCCATAGTACGAATCGTACATTGGGTAGTAGCCAGAGCTCTCAGAGAATGAGACGACGTTGCCGAGGGATACGCCAAGATCCTTCGCAAGCCGCTTTGCTTTCTCCTTTGCTTCTACAATCGCAAGCTCGCGTGCTTCTGCACTGACCGCATCTGTATCATCTACAACGAAGTTAGGGCCAGAGATGTTCTGGACACCGGTGGTACCAAGTGCCTGAAGTACTTCTCCTGCCTTAGACGTGTCACGGACTTTAAGCTCAATTGACTGGGATACTTCGTAGCCAATGATGCGCGGACTTGAGGTCACTGGTGGGCAGATGCCGGAGTAACAAGACTGCTGGTATTCGTAACGTGGGTAGACGTTGTAACCAACCGTCTTCACATCCTTCTCCTCAACACCGAGTGCTTCAACGGCTGCAAGTGCAGCATCCATCTTCGTGGTTGCCTTGTCCTGTGCCTCAGATACAGTTGCACCCTGCTCCGTGACGGAGTACGTAATCTGTGCGATGTCAGGAATCATGCGTGCCTCCCCCGTTCCTTCAACAGAGATGGTCTTTGCAGGATAGACATCGCTACGACCAACACCGTACACAAGAAGGTCTACTGTCTTCACAAGAAGAAAGAGTGCAAGAAAGCCGAGGACCGCAACCGCAGTCATGCGGAAGGCCTTGGAACTTGCGAGCTGATCAAACGAAAATTTCTCGTCCATGGATTTAATACGTAACTATTATATGGCGATTCTATCACGATGACGGGGTGAGACCGTAAACATTACCGCAAGTAGGGTCGCAATAACCCCAGAGCACATAAGCCCGATACCCCCGGCAAAGGTCCGGATAAGCTCTACGGCAAATATCTCCCGGTTAAGGATAAACAAAGGAGAGGCATCTGACCCAAAGAACAATAGGAGGAGCGGGAGGGAAGCTCCTGCATAGGCAAGCGGGAGGGTGTTCACCACCGCCCCCATGTGCTCCTGCCCCACCCGCATGGCCCGGGCAAGCACCTCTTTCTTCGTAAGAGAGGGGTTCGCATTAGAGATCTCTATGACTGTATGCACCTGCGACACGGATACGTCGTTCAGAATACCCACGATACCGACAAGGATTCCTCCTAAGAGAAGCGCAGGAAGATTAATGGCACCATCGGTCGCAAAGTTCAGGAACACCGTCTCATCGGTCGCAAACCCGGAAAGATTCGCGAGTGCCACTGCAACCTGCGCCACAATCGCCGAGAACACGAGCGCGGCAATGCTCCCAGCAAGCGCGACCCACGTCGGCCTATTCCATCCGTGCGTCATGATCATCGCAACCGCAAGCATCACTACGGCAAAGAAGGTAGAGATGAGGACTGGGTCTCCTCCAGAAGAAAGCACGGGCACAAGTCCATAAATAATAATGAGGAAACTCACGACCAGAGAAAGAAGTGAGAGTGCGCCCGCTTTCCCTGCAGCGGCAATGGTGACGACGATAAACAATGCACCAAGCGCAAACAATACCCACCGACGATCAGGTTCCCCTACCGCGTACTGCGTACCAAATTCGTCGGACACTTTGTGAAGATAGAACACGTCTCCAACTGAAAGGGTGGTGGGGGCGTTATTTTCCACCTCTATAATTTCGCCCTTCTCATTCCCTTCTATAACTTCGACCGACAGGCGTTGGAATGCTTCTGAAAGATCAGTGCCCGCAACCGCACGTTCTCCTGAAGCCTCAAGAGAAAGTACACGGGCTCGCATGACACTGTTTCCAAACGAAGATTCCACCTGTGCAAAAGAGACAGACGGGAGCAGACAGACTATTGCGGCAAGTACAGCGAAATACTTCATACCTATTATCATACCTTGCACGTACGACTTAGCATGCTACCGTTTCGGCATGTCCCCTCTCCTTGGAAGCCTTCTTGCGGTTGGTATCGTCAGTCTTATTTCTATTGTCGGTATTGCTGCGCTTTCTATCCGCCAAGAATTTCTTAAAAAGAGCCTCTTCCTCCTCATCTCTCTTGCAGCTGGTGCACTCTTGGGTGATGCATTCATTCACTTGATTCCTGAAGCATTTGAGGAGGCGTCCACTCTCACCGTCTCTCTCCTTATCCTCGCCGGATTCTTGACCTTCTTCGTACTAGAAAAGTTCCTTAACTGGCACCACAGTCACGGCGATGAAGAGTATTCTCCTGACCACGCGCAGATTCATCCAGTCGGGCACATGGTGCTCGTCTCTGATGGTATTCACAATCTCGTCGACGGGGTGGCGATTGGTGCCGCATTTCTTATCTCCCCTGAAGTGGGTATTGCAACGACAATTGCTATTGCCCTTCATGAAATCCCACAAGAGATCGGAGAGTTCGGTCTTCTTATTCACGCTGGGTTCTCTCGTGGCAAAGCACTTCTAATGAACTTTCTGTCTGCGCTTACCGCATTCATTGGAGTTGGGTTTGCCTTCTGGCTCTCTACCTTTGGAGACGTCGCCGTTCCACTCATTACATCGTTCACTGCAGGTATGTTCATCTACATCGCGGCTGCAGATCTTATTCCTGAGCTCCACAAAACCACTGGCAAGCGCCGCTCACTGCTTCAGTTTGTCGTGATTCTGCTAGGACTTCTCGCGATGATGATGCTTCTTGGAACTGAAAGTCATGAGGGTGAATCCTACATAGAAACAGAAGTATACGTAGACTAAGTGATTTCTTTTTTCTCGAACAACTTTACGAGCCCAAGAGTAGCAAGTTCAACGATTGCTGCGACGCGCTCTACAAACCGTTCCCGTTGCGGCTGGGTCATAGTTTCGTACTTTTCATCCATCTCCTGCTTGAGCTTCATGCCTGCTTCTACTATGGTCCACAGTGCTGCGGGGTCTTGACCATTTACTACCGCATATCTATCTAGATCTTCTTTGAGTCTTTTGATTCCTTCAAAATGAGGCAACACACCTCCCAGGTTATTGCCACGTAGCACACCAGTATCAAGAAAATCATATTCTTCCCGAAGACCTTTCGTGAGCAGTTCATTGCGCCAGTCGGTACGGGCGAAGTGATCAGTACCAAAATCATCTGTAACCATCGGAAGTTCCAGAAATTGCACAAATGCCCCGAGAGGGCTGCGCACAAAGTCGTCAGTAAATTCAGTCGCCTCAATGCGCTCCTTCAGCCGTTGTATGCTTTCCTGATTTGCATACCGTACGGTAATGTCATGCCCGTCAATTGTTCTCTTCTCAACAATTGAGTACCGCGGCGACTGTATGACAAGTCCTTCACTCATATATTAGTACTGAACGGTGCCCAGCATCTGGATGAACGCCGCATGTTCAGGGAGTTTCTTGATCGCAAGCGTAGGCTCCATCCAATCCACCACGTCATGCTCTACGATCTCAAACTTCAGCACTTTCCCTTCAAGCGGAAGAAAGTACGCACTGTGTACGACCGCTTCAAAGCGCTCAATCACTACTGACTGATACGTCTTTCCGCTTATCGTCACTGGCTCAAACTGATCCATTGATTCTGCCGGCATATCAGAGGGAGAGAAGTGTGTGTTCGCAATGATCACATCGTTTGCAGTCTGGCCTTCAGAAATCGTGTACTCGCGTACCGTAATGGTGTGTTGCGGATTCTCTGAAAGGGATGGCTTCACGAATGCATCAAGAAGAGAGGCGTCTGCCCCATATGCATTTTCATCTACCCTGTAGCCTGCAGGTGGAGTGTAGGACACCTTCCCTTCTGCAACCCGGCATGTCGCAAATTCACAGGTCGGAAGTACTCGTCCGACGGAAGAGCCGTCTGGACAGAGTTTCGCATCAAGCGGACAGGCAACTACTGGGCCCGGTGCCTCTATGGCATTCCTATAAAAGAAGCCTGCAATACCGATAAGTACCAGAAGCACTACCCCAAGCAGAAGCTGTTTCATATGCCCCTAGTCTAGCACTTCCTCTATTTCTTCAAGAGATCGCGGATTTCTTCGAGCAGCAGCACCTCTGCAGGCTTAGTTACCGGCACATCGGGTTTCGTTACGAATTTGTTCATTGCCTTAATGAGGAGGAAGAGCGCAAAGGCAGTGATGATGAAGCTGATGATCGCTTCAATAAAAAGACCGTATTGAATAGCTGCTTCCCCGCCAATCATAAGCTCCAGATCACTGAAATCAACGCCACCGATGATAAGGCCGAGGGGTGGCGTAAGAATGTTCGTAACGAGAGAGGTCACAATGCTATTAAATGCCGCTCCAATCACCACTCCCACGGCGAGATCAAGCGCATTCCCACGGAGCGCGAAGGTTTTAAATTCTTTGATGAAATCCATATGACTCCAGTATATACCTTGGGGCGACCGCCGGGAATCGAACCCGAATTGGCAGGACCACAACCTGCAGTGTTAACCGTTACACCACGGTCGCCATGTCTCGCACTTATACCACGCGTTCCGATGCTCTGGAAGCGGCTGCTTCAAGCTCCATCCGAGGATACTCCCTCCGCACGAAGTGCCAGAGGAAATGCGCAAAGAAAAGAATGAGGTGGAGCCCAAGCGCGAGCGCCGTTGCCTGTCCGAAGTGCCCCGTCACAAACCAGAGGAATACGTTGGTGATCAAGAACGCAATCACACGCCACTCAATTGAAACCATCAAGGAGTTCATTAAATGTTGTCTCATATTTTTATCATGGCAATGATTCCCAGATGAAGCCACAACACCGTGGTGCATAACCACGGTGTTTCGTCAGTGCCCGGGAGAGGACTCGAACCTCCATGCCTTTCGACACTACCACCTCAAGGTAGCCTGTATACCAATTTCAGCACCCGGGCAAGTGCTCGGGTACTATACCGACAACATATGAAAAAGACCAGAGTGTCCTGGTCTTTTCGTTATGCGGCTGCTTTCGTTTCTGCCGCTTCTGGTGCTGCTTCGGTTGGAGTCTCTTCTCCTGCCTCTGCGACCTCTGGAGTTGCTTCCACCTGCTCCTCCTGATTCTCTTCTGGAAGAGCCAGTGCCTCTTCCAGTTCTGGCTCCTTAAAATCAGTCGTGGAGACATTCATCATGCGCATGTTGCGAAGCTGACGGCGTACTTCACGAGCAACCTTATCGCGGATGAAATAGAGCTTTGCGCGGCGGACCTTTGAGCGTTTTACGATTTCAATCTTTTCAATAAATGGAGCGTAGAGTGGAAACACGCGCTCAACACCGACGCCTGAAAGAGTGGCGCGAACGGTGAAAGAAGCTCCTGCCTCAGTACCGTGCTTTACGGCAAGGACGAGACCTTCAAAAACCTGGAGACGAGTCTTTCCCTTTTCTACAATCTTCTGGTGGACACGGACCGTATCGCCTGGGCGGATGCCAAGCTTGGTGCGTTCCTCGGTCTTAACCGGAGTGATGACCTGATTCATAGTCGGCGTACTCTATCACACCGCCTATATAGAGGCAATCCGAGTCGCTCCCTCAGGGAATCTCTCTACTCCCCGGAGAAGCTCCTCAGGAAGAGGCGCGGTGAGAATACGCGGCTCTCCGGTAGGGTTCGGGAGTTCCAAGCGATACGCATGGAGGCCAAGACGGCTAAACCCAAGATCCTCCGGACGACCAGGCGCGTAGAGCGTATCCCCCACCACCGGGTGATGGATGGCCTTCAAGTGCACACGAATTTGATGGGTACGGCCCGTCTCCGGCATCGCTTTCATAATAGAGTGCGTGCCGTTGTCGGCAATCACCTCATAGCGTGTAATCGCTTCCCGAAGCAGGCCCTTTGCTTTTGGCTGTGCAGAACGGAGTCGGAAATCTTTCCGAGAGCGACCAATCGCAAACTCAATCACGCCACGACGCTCCTTCGGCACCCCATAGACAAAAGCAACATACGTTTTCTTCGCCTCTCTGTTTTGAAACGCACTCTTTAAAAACGCATGTGCCTCCTGTGTCTTCGCAAGCACGATGAGGCCTGAGGTATCCCGATCAAGACGATGCACGACGCCAGGACGCATAAGCTCCGTGCCATCAGAAAGTTTCTGCACTTCTCCTACGTTCTTGCTCTCAGGGTATGCGGCCGCAAACCAGTCGCTCACTGTTTCTTCAGCGCTCTTGCCGTCGGGGTGCGTCATAACTCCTGCGGGTTTGTTGACCGCAACAAGTTGATCGTCTTCGTAGATGATGGGGAGGTTCATATCCCTAACCTACCCTTAGATTCAATTCTCTGCTAGTCGTAGGCGGTATACTTTTGTCATATGGATGTCCGTACACTTGATCACGCCGTGCTCGCAGTACTGGTCGCACTCACCACCGTACTTCTCATCACTACTCCCATTTCGCCGCTCGTCGGTAGCCTGTTGTACTTCGGACTCCCGAGCGCGTACCTGGTTTTCCGGCGTCCTTGTATTTTTAAGGTCGCACTTGTCCCCGCACTCGTGTTTGGGACGCTGTATTCCTTAGGATTTGAATATATAAGCGAGGTAAGTAACGCATGGATATTTCCTCTCGCTGATGCGTTCGTGCTCCCTTCTTTGTTCTTTGGTGTCGTGTCTGGAGACGTGATGCTCTGGTACTTCCTCTGGGTATTTACCATCATCGTATACTACGAATACTTCATAGATCGGGGCGTATGCGACTTCACGGTGCGCCACATACGTTCTGCGCTTGCACTTGGGATACTTGGTCTCGGCATCATCGCAATTGCACACTATGGATTTAATACACAGATCACTCTCTTCTATTCCTACGCCATATTAGGAGTCCTCGCACTGTTGCCCGCGCTCATACTGCATCTTCGTAGTCCTCATCTGTTCCGAAAACTTATACAGTCCGTCCCGTTCCTCGCGCTCTTCTTCCTTGTGATGGAGCTGACGGCACTTCATGTTGGGTACTGGGCCTTTACCGGAAATTATCTTGCGGTCATTACCATTGCGGGTCACGTAATTCCTCTTGAAGAGCTGCTGTTCTGGATATTCGGTAGCCCCATCATCATCGTGGCATATCACGAACTCTTTTTGGACGACGGTGTGTAGTAAGAGATGGAGAAATTGGTGTGCTCACCACGAACATCACTCCATGCCACTTGCACCTCCCTTACGTCTGCGAACATCGGACCTTTCTTGAGGCGTTCAAGCAAGGTCTCAAGCTTCTCTCGCTCTCCTTCTGCACATACCGACACCGTTCCGTCGGGAAGATTCTTCACAAACCCACATAAAGAGAGTACAGAAGCGTTCCGCTCTACGAAATCTCTGTACATCACTCCCTGTACTCTGCCCGAGACCACCACCTCCATGCGCTCCATATATAGAACCTACCACGCTTTGAAATCTGCGAGAGGTGCGCTATCGTCTCAGGACCGGGCGCTTAGCTCAGTTGGTAGAGCACCCCGTTTACACCGGGATGGTCAGAGGTTCGAGTCCTCTAGCGCCCACTACCTTGTATCTCTGGAATCAGAGCTCTTGCTCGTAAGGGTGCCCCCACCAGGAATCGAACCTAGATCGACGGCTTAGAAGTCCGTAGCTTTATCCATTAAGCTATGGGGGCTCACTCACAGTACTCGCCCTCCTACGACGGGTCAACGAACTGATAGAAGCTTCTGTAACGATCCGCTTCCCCTGCCCGATTCTCAAGCACTTCACGTGCGGCAGGGAGCACACTCAGAATGGGTGCAGCAGCGCTCTGACCGGGAGTGACAAAGACACTCTCGTCGGTCACATTCACGAAGAACCATGTATTCCATATGGTACTGGCAATAAGGAAGATGAGGAGCGCAGAGAGGAGTACGAGCCAATCACGCACGGCGTGGATACGATCACCGTATTTCAAACTTGGTATTTTAAATGGAAGTTTGAGGTTCATATAAGAAGATCGTCCACACTATCTGACGGAGCGGCAGGAGTAGATGGTTGCTCCTTTGCCCCCTCATCTGGTCGCATCCCAACTGACACGACCCCAGTCGCGGTCCACACCCCCTTTGCTGATGCGTTGGTATCAATGGTCAGACTCTTCATAATTGCATCATACGGTCCGTGTTCAATTACACCAGCCGTACGCATCACCTGTGCAAAGGATCCTTCTGCACGCCACGACACTGCGAGTCGCGTCTTCCCTTCTGGCGTCACCGACACCACTTCTACAAACGCACCGAACTCATCTCCGGCATTCTCAACTGCTTCAAGATACGAAACAACCGTAGAGGTAGAGACAAAATAGGAACCAAAGAATGTCTCATCGGCCGTCAGTTTTGCGAGTGCAGACCGTGCGGCAGAAATCTGTAGTGCGGATGCCGAGAGTGTTTCCGTTTCTGTGCGCAATGTTGTTACCTCAGTGCGGAGCGAGACCACGCGCGTATACCAAAAGACGTACGCCACTGCCACAGCAGTAAGAAACAGAATGGAGAGTCCTAGGTGAATGAGGTTCGTCTTGGTCATGGTGAGACAAGGCTAAAACTTCCAGTGAGCGTAATCGTAAACGGAATATCACTCTCCTTCGCGAAGGAGCTAATTGGCAAATCAACATTCGTGACGGTCGGCAAAGTGCCAAGCGTGCTTTGGTAACTTCGGAGTGCATCACGGGAGGTTGCAGTCCCGGTCAACCGAAGCTGACCTCCCGTCTTTCCTGTGGGCGGCGTGAAGGAAAGACCCGTGAGTGCAATGCCGCTTCGTGGAAGCAGGAGTACTTCGCGCATGGTCGCGGTCGCCGACGGTACTCCTGACAGTCGCACGAGGTGCTCGGTCTGCTTTCCAAGTGTAGAAAGACGTTCGGTAATTTCTTGATCACCTGCAGAAGAAAGGCGCTCTTTCACACTCGCCAAGAGCGCAGTCTCGTTTGCCTTTGCTTCTGCAAGCGTGAAGTATGCAGGCGCAAGCATCATCGCGTGCAACACAAGCATGAGTGCGAACGCAAGTGCACTCACCGTACCGAGGCGATAGAAGTAACCTTGCTGAAACGCACGAGTGCGCTCAGACGAAAGGAGATTAATAAGATAGGAGCGCATATCTATGGAACGTACTCACGAAGTGCCAGGCCGATGGCGGTTCCGTACGCAAGAGACTGCATGTAATCAACCGGTGGCAACCAGTCATCACGAGACGCAAGGTTTACAAATACATCCCCAAGCGCAACGGGAATCTTGAGTCCTGATTCCAGATACTCAGAAAGTCCCCTCACCGTAGCGTTTCCCCCTACAAGCACCGCACGCGTGACTGGCTGATGTCCGTCTTCTGCCGCATGCGTCTGCCAATACTCAAGACGTCGTGCAATCTCCTCACGAATCACCGAGACCGTAGAAAGCATGGCGGCAATGTACTCATCATTCTCCGTTCCGGAAACAATGCCTTTCTCTGCCTTAATGCGGCGCGCCTCTTCTTCTGACACGCCAAAGTGCTTCACGACCGCAAGCGTGAGTGCGTGTCCTCCCACATCAAGAGTCGTCGCAAGGCGTGGTACCCGTTCAGTGACAACAAGAAGTTTGGTCGTCGTCTTCCCAAGATCAATCACGAGAACCGTTTCGGTGTCTCCGTGTGGAAGAAGTGCACGTGGAAGTGCGAAGTTTTCACTCTCTACTGCACGCACAGTGATACCTGCTTCTTCAAGTGCCGATACTGATTCTTCCACCACACGACGTGCGTAGCCGATGCCCGCAATCTGCATTTTGTCTTCTTTCTTTTCATTGATCGGTACCAAATCAAACACCACTTCTGCAGGAGGGAGTGGTACATACTCATCAATGCGCTGTTCTATGGAGGTGCGCCAATCGTTTAGTGTCGTCCCCTCTACTCCTCCTTCAAAGAGATACCCTCGGGATTCAGGGAGTGCGATGTTCGCAAAGCGAATATTGTGCTTCTTCGCAAGCACCTTAAGCCCCTCTACCACTGCAGCGCGATCAGCAATCTCTCCGCCATCAATTGCACCAAGGGCAAGCGGCGTCTCATCATAGGAAGCAAGTTCAAGACCGTGCCCGTGTTCTTTCAAAAATGCGACCTTGATACCGCTCGTGGAGATATCAACGCCTGCAGTTGGAAGCGATAAATACGGTGGAGGAGCAAACTCCACTCGCGCGAATCGTGCGAACGTTCCTTTCATCTCTTGGAGTATACCAAGGCTTTAGTGCGCACTGGTTCCTGGCGGCACGGCACGGTGGGGAGTAAGAAATGCAAATGAATCTCCTTCACCAACGGCAAAGAGCATGCCATTGCTCTCTAGTCCCTTAATAGTACGTGGTTCAAGATTTGTCACAAACGAAAGCTGCTTCCCGACGAGCCACTCAGGGCTCTCTATGTACGCGGCAATACCGGAAACAATCTGTCGTGGTCCCGTTTCTTCTCCAAATTCCACCAGGAGGCGAATGAGCTTGTCGGTCTCTGGCACACGCTCAGCGGACACCACCGTGCCCACGCGTATCTCTATCTTTGCAAGATCATCTATCGTAATCATGGTCGTTCAAAATAATGAGTAAGGATAAGAGCCGCAGCGGAAGCGTCAACACTTCCCTCGGATACTCGGCTTCCGTCTGGCATACGGCGCGCTTCCTCACTGGTCAGAAGTTCAGAATAGAAATGGATTGGGATATTGGCGACTTCCGCGAGCTTTTCTACAAAGGCGCGGGCATGCACTGCGACCGGATTCTCCTCTCCCTGATAGTTCTTGGATTCCCCGACGACAATGGCGTCTACTCCCTCTTTTTCTATAAGAGTGAGAAGGTACGACTTTAAGTTCGCGTCGTTAGACACGACCCCATGCGGGAACCCCATGGTGCCATTCTCGTCCGAGAGGGCGAGTCCTACTTTCTTCGTACCGTAATCAATTCCTAGATACTTCATAGGTACATGCTATCCTGTATATATGTATAGTCCATTTATGGGAAATGTGGGAATGATGGGTGCAGGTCTTGGGATGTTTGCCGGGCTCATGATTGTCGTTGTTTTGTGGACCCTTGTATGGAAGGGTCTTGCCCTTTGGCACGCCGCTAAAAACGGCGAGCAGGTGTGGTTTGTGGTGCTTCTTCTTGTAAACACGGTGGGTATCTTAGAGATTGTGTACCTTCTTTGGTTCCGTAAGGACAAAGAGGTGCGCACCTTCCCTTCTCTCTTTACCTTTGGTACAAGTAAGGACACGGCGGCTCCTCAACAGGGGTCGTAGTATCAGGGAGGAGTGGCAGAGTGGTCTATCGCACTTGTCTTGAAAACAAGAGTCTCGCAAGGGACCGTGAGTTCGAATCTCACCTCCTCCGCACTTTAAAGATCATATGGTAATGTAGGACATGATTGTCGTACTGAACTTTGGGGGCCAGTTCGCTCACCTCATTGCCCGCCGCGTCCGTGACCTTGGAGTCCGCGCCGAAATTCTTCCAGGAACCGCTTCATTAGAGGAGATTAAGGCCCTGTCCCCTGCCGGAATCATTCTTTCTGGTGGACCTATGTCCGTACTTGATGACGGAGCACCACTTCCTGAAAAAGGAGTATTCACTTTTGGAGTTCCCGTGCTTGGTATCTGTTACGGACACCAGGCGATGGCGCATCTGCTTGGTGGAAAAGTTACTCCAGGAAAGGAGCGTGAGTTCGGAAAAGAAACGATCAAGGTTGTGGCAAAGAAGGGCGTCCTCAAAGGACTCTCTGCAAAAGAAGTCGTGTGGTTCTCGCACGGAGACCAGGCAACCAAGCTTCCAAAAGGATTCACTGTGACTGCTACCACTCCTTCCTGCAAGTACGCAGGCTTCATGGATGCAAAGCGAAAGTTCTACGGCATCCAGTTCCATCCAGAAGTGACGCATACCACACATGGTACGGAAGTACTTAAGAACTTCCTCTTTGACATCGTGAACGCAAAGAAAGATTGGAAGATCAAAGCCGTGGGAGAAAAGATTATCGCGGACATCAAAGAAGAAGTGGGTAGTGCACACGTACTCGTCGGTATTTCAGGTGGCGTAGACTCGCTCGTTGCGGCTACTCTCATTCATCGTGCAATTGGGAATCAACTCCATGCCGTATTTGTAGACACGGGTCTTCTTCGTAAAGGAGAAGTAGAGCAGGTCTCTGCCTATCTTAAGAAGCACGGCTTCAAAGGACTCCATGTGATTGATGCGTCACGCATCTTCCTCTCAAAACTTTCTGGTATTACGGACCCTGAGCAGAAACGAAAGATCATTGGTCACACCTTTATTGAGGTATTTGAGAAAGCAATTGAAGAAGAGCTCGCAGACTTCCCTATCAAATATCTTGCACAGGGCACCATCTACCCAGACCGCATTGAGTCCGCAGCGACTGGCAAGCAGGCATCAAAGATTAAGAGCCACCATAACCTTACTCTCCCTGAGCGTTTTGGTCTTAAGGTGCTTGAGCCTATTAAGGACCTCTACAAAGATGAGGTGCGCCGCGTGGGCGCAACCTTGGATCTTCCGAAGGAACTTCTCTGGCGCCACCCTTTCCCAGGACCAGGACTTGCCATTCGCATTGTCGGCGAAGTCACACCTGATCGCCTCGCGATCCTTCGTGACGCAGATGCGGTCTACATAGAAGAGCTCAAGAAGTCTGGAGAGTACGAAAAGATCTGGCAGGCCTTTGCCGCGCTCTTCCCTCTTAAGGTAGTGGGAGTGATGGGAGATGCGCGCACTTACGAGTATGTCCTTGCACTCCGCGCCGTAGATTCAGTAGACGGCATGAGCGCCGACTGGCACAAAATGCCACCAGAACTCCTTGAGAAGATCTCCAGTGCGATTGTCGGCAAGGTACGTGGCGTCAATCGTGTCCTCTACGACGTCACACAGAAACCACCAGCTACGATTGAGTACGAGTAGTCCTCAGTGTTCCCTCACACCCTGTATACGGGTGGTATTATGGCGATAGCTATGGCACAGACCATCTTTGAATGGGAAGGCTCACAACACGACTTCGGCGATAAAGGCGCGGATTGGTTTTGGGCGCTTGGTATTCTTGCAACCGCCGCAGTCATCGCTGCCATTCTTTTCAATAACATTCTGCTTGCGCTTGTGATTGCGGCAGGCGCGGGTGCGCTGGCCCTTCAGGCCGCAAAGCCGCCACACACCCACCGCTTCCGTGTGATGGAAGACGGGCTTGCGATTGATGAAAACCTCTACTACTACGAGGACATGATGCATTTCTCCGCGCTTGAATACGTAGATCCCAAACTCCCTCCTGCCCTCTCTATCAGGACACGACACATTCTTGCCCCTCACATTCTCATCCCCGTCATCGGCCACGACCCACTCGAGATCTACGACTACATCGCTCAGCACGTGCCGGAAGGTAACCACGAACACTCCTTTCTTGATCGTTTCTTTGAGTATTTGAGGCTCTAGGCTTGCGAATGCGGAGGAAGAACGTTAGAGTCACAGGCGACGCTCTCGTCGTTCAATGGATAGGACGCTAGCTTGCGGAGCTGGTAATGTAGGTTCGATTCCTACCGAGAGCACTCGTTAGAAAATGACAAGTCAGAGATGGCCGCTTCGCTCGGCGGCTGATATACTTTTCGCATGGCAAAAGAAGGAACTCCTACACAGTCTCCTGATACAAACAAAGAACGCGCATCAGAGAAACTGTTTGTCTCAGTTAGCAAACTAGTCCCAGACATAGATGCTGCTGATTTAACGCACGACGAAGAGTCGACATTTGAAAGAAGCACGCGAGCATCTTTCAGAAACAACACAGACATCGGAACCGACTATCCGGCAGGATTTGTCCGGTGGCTTGCGATTGATGCTGAATCGGCAGAATCTTTGAATGAGGCGCTGCGAGGACAGGTGGTAGTCGATATAGGAGCCGGGAGATATCCTTTCGGGTATCTCATCGCAGATCGTGCTGGCGCTAAAGGCTATGTAGGAGTGGATGCATATTCAGCTTCTTCGTTAGCGGCAACCACTCAATCCTTATTTACTGATCCCAAAAGTCGCGATCAAGAGGTGTTTGGATCTGTGCAACCCCCACTCATTACTGAAGTTTCGATTGTCGAAGAAGACATGCTGACTTTTTTAAAGCGACTTCCTGATAATTCAGTAAGCGTGTTTTGCAGTGGTATTGACTCCGATATCATCAACTACGAGTATGAAAAACAGGTATCCGAAGAGATTAAACGTGTATTGAAAGACGACGGAGCGTACGTTGGCGAGAAGTTTGGAGGGCATGTATTTCTTCATGATCAACAAGGAGAGTTTGATGTTGAACGACCTTCCGATAAGGTGGTGATATATCGAAGAAAAAAGCACGACGAATAAAGGTTCCAACCTCGTCCCAAACAGCCTGACGGAGAGACTCCGCCCCATTCTTAGCCCCCAAGGAGCCCTTAGAACTCCGTGCACGACCCCGTCTGAGGTCGGGTCGGGCACCATTATAAATAGTGCTATAGTCCCCGGAATGCTCTCGTCGTTCAACGGATAGGACATCTCCCTCCGAAGGAGGAAATGCAGGTTCGATTCCTGCCGAGAGCACATCAAAAAACCGCCCCTCGGGGCGGCTTCTTATTTTGCGAGTGCCTTTGCGAGACGAGACTTCTTGCGAGCGGCGGTGTTTTTCTTGATCACTCCGCGCTTTGCTGCCTTATCAATTGCCTTGTAGGCAGCGGAGAGAGAAGCGGCCGCGTCCTTTCCCTTTCCTTCTGCAATAAGCTTCTTAACTTCCTTGGTGGAGTCGTTAAGTGCACGCTTGCGACGAAGGTTAAAGACCCTCTTGTTTAGGGATGCGCGGTGCGCTTTCTTTGCTGATTTCGTGATTGCCATGTCGCGGCATAGTACGCTATCTCTCTTTTTCGCGCAAATGGTAGGATGGGGTGAATGATACGGGAGATACGAGGAACGGTGGTGTCGGTAGAGCCTGAAGGTGCGGTCGTTGATGTGGCGGGCTGGGGAGTTTTTGTCTCCATGATTTCCTCTGAGGGACTTGTGGTCGGGCAAGAGACCCACATGCAAACGCACCTGGCCTTCAAGCAAGACGGGGTGGAGCTCTATGGCTTTACTGAGGCTGCCGATGTTCGATTCTTCCAGCTCTGTTTGCTCGTCTCTGGAGTAGGACCAAAGACTGCCCTCTCTATTCTTCGTCGTGCACCACGTGAGGCACTTGAAGGAGCAATTGCGAAGCGCGACATCTCCTACCTCACTCGCGTCGTGGGTCTTGGGAAGAAGGCTGCAGAGAAGTTAGTGGTGGAGCTTTCAGAGAAGGTGGGAATGTCCTCTCCTGCGCATGAAGGAGAGGACTCAGATGTGTTTGATACTCTCGTTGCACTTGGCTATACCGATCGTGAAGCACGTCGTGCCCTCTCACTGGTGCCGGGAGATATTACTGGAAAGGACGCGCGCCTTAAGGCCGCCCTTTCTTCTGCAACACGATAGCCATGGGACTTCGGCATATTCTCGCTGCAACTCTTCCGCGCCCTATCTATCGGGCGCTTCTTCGCCCCTACCACTATCTATGGGCATTCGGGAGCGCGTTCTGGTACGGATTCCCTGCGCGTGACCTCATCGTCATCGGCGTCACCGGGACCAAGGGAAAATCGTCTGTCTCAGAAATGATCACGGCGATTCTTGAAGAGGACGGGCACACCGTCGCCCTCTCAAGCACGATCCGTTTCAAGATAGGAAACGAATCACATCCGAACCTGTATAAGATGACGCTCCCGGGTCGTGGTTTTTTGCAGCGCTTCTTCCGTGATGCGAAGAAAGCGGGGGCAACACATGTGGTCGTAGAACTGACGAGTGAAAGCGCGCTTCAATACCGACATCTCTTCACTTCCTTAAACGTACTCGTGTTCACCAATCTTGCGCGTGAACACATTGAGTCACACGGCGGTATTGAGAATTACTTCTCCGCAAAGTACCGCATTGGCAAAGAACTTGCGAGCTCAGAAAAACGTCCGCGTGCAGTCGTGGCAAATGCGGATGACTCATACGGCATTCGTTTCCTGGAACTTCCTGTGGAAGAGTCTATTCCTTTTTCATACGGGGACGCACAGAATGTCGTCTTGGAGAACGAGTCTGTACGCTTCACTTTGAACGGAACGACTATCACGTCACCACACCCTGGCGTCTTCTCAGTCATGAATATTCTTGCGGCAGTGAAAGCAGCAACGTTCCTTGGTGTAAGTTCAACCTCATGCGCACGTGCACTTGAACGTCTCTCACGCATTCCTGGCCGCGCCGAACAAATAGATGAAGGACAGAACTTTCTTGCGGTGGTGGACTACGCACATACGCCTGACTCTCTTCGTGCACTCTATGAAGCGTATCCTGCACGCCGAAAAATCTGTGTCCTTGGGAATACGGGCGGCGGTCGCGACACCTGGAAGCGTCCTGAAATGGGCAAGATAGCAGAGGAGTATTGCCACGAGGTCATTCTCACCAATGAAGACCCATACGATGAGAATCCTGAAGCGATTGTGAAAGCAATGGCTGAAGGAATGGAAAAGAAGCCACGCATTGTCATGGATCGTCGTGAAGCAATTCGCACTGCCCTCTCACTCGCTGAGGAAGATGACGTGGTGCTTATTTCGGGTAAGGGCACTGACCCATACATCATGGGCGCCAAAGATGAAAAGACTCCGTGGAGTGATGCCCAGGTGGTACACGAGGAGCTCCAGCGCCGCGCAGCCTAGCTGGTATCATTGGGACATGAGCAACAATGCGCTTCTCTTCATCGGCATTCTTATTTTCGTATTCATCTTGTGGGTAATGACAGGGGGTCCTGCCAAACCCTTCGCGTCTGCAGGTCCCTACGTAAAACCAATTGATGGCCCAGGAGAACTTGCGGAGCCCTACGAACTCAAGCGTGGCTCAGGACTCACGAGTGGCATCACCGGAAATAACAGCGGCTTCTTTGATCTTGGCGCGCAGCTTGAAGATCTTTCTTCCTATGGCGAGACCTCTGAGTATCGTGGGGTCGTATCCATCACTCGTAACCCAAGTGGTCCTCGTGGCACGACGGCAAGCGAAGAATATTTGAGTATCAGTGTGTCTCGCCGTGCAGAAGTCCCTATCACTATGACCGGGTGGAAACTTGAGAGCATGTCCTCAGGTGTCGGTGGCATTATCCCCGGCGGTGTGGCCATTCCTCGCGCAGGAAGCGTAAACACCGTCTCGTCTATTGTCGTTGCGCCTGGAGATACTGTGGTCGTCACGACTGGTCGTTCCCCTATCGGTGTTTCCTTCCGTGAAAGCATCTGCACTGGGTACCTGGATGAGTTCCAGGACTTTGAACCTGATCTTGAAGATTCCTGTCCGACTGCACGAGAAGAGGTGCTGATGCGCTACGATCGGTCAGACAAAGAAGACTGTGCGCTCGCATCATGGAGCATCCCTCGCTGTACGGTGCCTGAGAATATTCAGACGGATGTATCAAGTAGTTGTGAATCATTCCTAGAAGGTCTCAACTACAACTCCTGTGTTGCCGCGTATCAAAATGACCCTGAGTTCTCCGAGCGCACCTGGCGCGTCTTCCTTGGTGGCGCACGAGAGTTGTGGAAAGAAAATCACGAGACCATTCGTCTCACCGATAGTGCAGGAAAGACCGTCGACGTCTTTGCGTACTAGAAAACACGCTCGCAAGGTGGTACGGTGTCCCTTAGCCGCCCGTAGCTCAGTCGGTAGAGCAGCTCCCTTTTAAGGAGACGGTCCCAGGTTCGAGCCCTGGCGGGCGGACTACTTTTATTTGAGCGACAGTGCAAAACGCTCAAGCGACGCTGCAAGCGGGAGGTCACCACTACGGGAATCAGATAGGAGCTCAATGAGCTGGCGAGAGAGGACACGAGATCCATCCTTCCCCCACTTCGGGCTTCCCTTCTGCATCATGTCGCGAGCCTTCCAATGCAACAGACCGTGCAGTGCTTCAGGAGCATCACCCTCTCGCAGCGCTTTAACGATCTCTTTCCACAGAAGCGCGCGATCTTTTGTGGCAAGCGCATTTACCAGTCCATTGTTAAAGCCACGCACCTTCTTCTCCGCTGCATCACACACAAATACTTTTTCTGCCTTCGCTTCTAGTTTCTTTACGCGTGCGGCAAGAAGCTTCGGCGCAAGAATCCCAACAATGTTCTCCGTCTTTTGGATTTGATCTAAGTGTTCAAGTACAAGTGCGCCCGATTCTGCCACCGAGAATGGATCATCAATTAAAATGAGAGACTTCTTAAAAAAGAGTCCCTGCGTCGCAAGTGCGTTTAAGAGTGCCATCTCCGACAAAGAAGTTGCGTCAAACCGAAGATACGACGCCTCTGGTTGTTTTGCTCTCGCTGCGGCAATCCACTGAAATGCCTTCGCGCGCGTCTTCCCTGCGTCTGAGCCGTGGAAGAGATAGATCATATACGCTCCATGGTACCCCAGTTCGGACCCTGCTTTACTTCTGCCACCACCGGCACGTTATGTGCGTCTTCAAGTGGGAGGACTTGCTCCATGAGCTCTTTGATTTTTGGTATCAGATCCTGTGCACGATCTTCGCTCATCTCATACACCAACTCGTCATGTACCTGAAGAAGAAGATACGCCTTGTCATCGTGCCCGTCGGTACGAAGAAACTCATCAATCCGCACCATGGCGAGCTTGATGATGTCAGACTGCGTGCCCTGGATCGGTGCGTTGATGGCCATACGCTCTGCCTGCGCACGCACGTATGGAAGTGGTGATTTCATTTCTGGGAACTGACGACGACGGCCAAAGAGTGTTTCCGTGTATCCGTTCTTACGTGCAAAACCTTTTGTTTTTTCTAGATACTCAGCGAGTGTAGAGAATGTGTTGAAGTAGTCATCATAGAACTTGTGCGCTTCTGCGGTCGTAGTGCCGAGAGACGCACGTAGTGAATTCACTCCCATTCCATACAAAATGCCGAAGTTGATTGCCTTTGCACGACGGCGCATTTCTGCGTCCACATTCTCGGGGGCTACCTTAAAGACTGCTGCTGCCACTTCCTGGTGTACGTCTCGTCCACTGCGGAAAATATCTCCAAGCTTTTTGTCACCAGAAAGAATTGCGGCGATCCGGAGTTCAATCTGCGAGTAATCAAGCGCCACCAGTATGCAGCCCTTTGGTGCGACAAACGCATTGCGGATTGCGCGGCCTCGCTCTGTGCGAATAGGAATGTTCTGCAGGTTTGGGTTCGCACTTGCCATACGTCCTGTGGTCGTCCCACTCTGAAGAAAATCTGCGTGAAGACGATTCTCATCGTCCAGAAGTGGCGGCATGCTTTCAATGTACGTCGAGAGGAGTTTCTGGAGTTCACGATATTCCAAAATATCTTCCACGATTGGGTGAAGGTCTTTGATCTTCTCAAGCTCTGATTCACGCGTAGAGCGCTGGCCGCCTGCAGTTTTTTTCTGTCCCTTGGCGACGAGGTTAAGCTCGTCAAACAGTACGGTGCCCAACTGCTTTGGAGAGCTTACGTTAAACTCGTGCCCTGCAGCCTTGTAGATACGGGCTTCTATGGCTTCTAGCTCTTTTCGGTAGATCTTGGCGAGCGCGGTGAGCACCTTGGTGTCTATGAGGACTCCGTGCTCCTTCATGCGTACAAGCACTGGGATAAGGGGTTTCTCAATGTTCTCGTACACTTCCCAGAGCCGACCGGTTTCTTTTATTTTCTTCTCAAGTTCAGTATATGCATCTTCAAAAGTGCGTGTCTTGGCAAACGCAATCACGTCTTCAATGCTTGGATTCGTAAAGTCGGAATGAAGGAGCCAGAGCATCGCTTTTGCTTCAGCAAGCTTCTCTTCGTTCACCTCTTCTGCTGGGAGATCCTCCTCCGCATTCACCTCGTCTTCGTCCTCTTCTCCTCCGAACAAAACTGCTCGCGCACGACCACGGAGCGAACGGAAACCAAGCTCATCAAACAATGCGAGCACTTTCTTTCCTCGTGTTGCCGCGACCTGTTCTGCGTCAGGAAGTACAAAGGCAATCGGTGCGTCGGTGCGGATTGTTGCAATCATCTTAGAGAACATGGCATCCTCTTCGTGTTCTTTGAGAATGTTCACCATGCGTGCCTTGATGCCCTTATCAAGAAACGCTTTCTCGCTTTTCTTAAGTTTCTTATAGATTTCCTCTACGCTCCCGAAGTTCACGATGAGATCAGTCGCCGTTTTCTCTCCAATGCCTGGTACTCCTTTAATGTTGTCGGAGGGATCTCCACGAAGTCCTTTCCAGTCGGGAATGAGTGCAGGAGAGAATCCGAAGCGTGCTTCCACTGTCTTCTCGTCATACATAATCGTGTCATTCAGTCCCTTCTTGAGCGTGTACACACGCACTCTCGTGCCATCTACAAGCTGCAGGGTATCCATATCGCCTGAAGCAATGATGACGTCTACATCCGTATCGTCTTTAAGCATGTGCGCGATGGTGCCGAGGACATCATCTGCTTCAAACCCCTCTCGCTCATATATAGGTATGCAAAAGGCAGCGAACACGTCGCGAGAGGACTTGAGCTGCGTAATAAGCGCGTCATCCGTCTTTGTGCGGGTTCCTTTGTAGTCCTTATACGCTTCGTGCCGCACGGTTGGTTTCGGAAGGTCGTAGCAGGCGGCAATGTAGTCTGGCTTTAGGTCCTGCATAATCCGCAGGAGCATGGAGGAGAGGCCGTAGAGTGCACCAGTTGGCGCTCCCGCCGGAGATGTGAAGTCGGGAAGTGCGTGGTACGCGCGGTGAATGATCGCGTGCGCGTCGAGAAGCACAAGCTTCTTTTTGTTCGTGCTCTTAGACATAGGCGATCGTACGACTTCCGTCTGCGTTTGGTTCAAGACGAATGGCAACCGATGGCGTCGGAAGAGCATCTGCTACATTCTCTGGCCACTCAAGAAGAATGAGGTTGCTTCTCTCTTTCATAATTTCTGCCCATCCAAGCACCTTGAGTTCCTCTCCGTTCTTCAGGCGGTATGCATCAATATGAATGAGGTGTGCAAATCCAGTAGATGCAGGTAACGCATACACCTTTTCTAGGACAAAGGTGGGGCTTGTGACGCTCTCGCTCACGCTATAGGCCTTGGCGAGCGCTTTGGTGAAAGACGTTTTCCCTGCACCAAGCTCTCCTGAAAGCGTTATCAGGGTCGCTCGATTTGGTTCAGGCGAAAGACGCGCTATAAACGCTTCTGCCTCCCGCTCTAGATCGGGGATGGTTGCCACGACATTCTGCATGCACCCATTGTACCAACAACGCTCCCGCGCGATACTATAAGGAGTCATGGCCAATAAATTTGACGTAGGCGCAGAGGACGCAAAGCTTGCGCTTCTCCGCGAGAAAGAAGAAGAGGACCTCGCCGAGGTGCTCTCTAGTAAATATGGACTTACCTACACCGACCTTGGGGTGGTCCCTATTGATGTGGATGCGCTTCGCCTTATCCCTGAGGACGTTGCTCGCGAAGCAGAAGTGGTGGCATTCTCTAAGGTTGCCAAGCAGGTATCGGTTGCGCTCCATAACCCAGGTAACCCCGCGCTTCCTGTGGTACTCGCTGACCTAGAAGCCCAGGGCTACATCCTTACGAAGTTCCTCGTCTCTACCAAGAGCCTTAACAAAGGCTACGCCCGCTATGCCGATCTTTCCTTTGCGAGTGAGAGTGCCGTCGGGAGTTTTGATATTTCAGGTGATGAGCTGGTGGCGCTTTCGCAAGAGCTCACCAGTCTTGCCACCCTTCGGGCCAACCTCACAAAGACACTGAGCGAAAAGAAAGGATCTCAGGTATCTAAGGTATTTGAAGCAATGCTTGCGGCGGCCTTTGTGATGAAGGCATCTGACATACACCTTGAGCCAGAAGAAGCAGACGTGCGCTTCCGTCTTCGTCTTGATGGAATGTTGACCGACACTTTCTCCTTTGAGCATCGTGTACATCGCCTCCTCAACTCTCGTATCAAGCTTCTCTCTGGTTTGAAATTGAACGTGGTGAATCGTGCGCAGGACGGACGGTTCACGGTGGTAATGAATGACTCTCAGATTGAGGTTCGCACGTCCGTCATTCCAGGAAACTACGGCGAGTCTATCGTGCTTCGTATTCTTGATCCACGCGCAATCAATAAATCATTTAATGATCTTGGTATCCATCCGAAGCTTCTCTCTCGTCTTGCCACTGAGATTCGCCGTCCAACCGGCATGCTCCTTAACACCGGCCCAACGGGTTCTGGTAAGACGACCAGTTTGTATACCTTTTTGCGCGAGATTCACACACCGGAGATTAAGATCGTGACGATTGAAGACCCGATTGAGTACCATCTCCAGGGCATCGTGCAGACACAGACCGGAAAGGATTACACCTTCGCCTCAGGACTTCGCTCCGTACTTCGTCAGGATCCAGACGTAATCATGGTGGGAGAAATCCGTGATGCAGAAGTGGCAGAGACCGCCATTCAAGCCGCACTTACCGGACACTTTGTGTTCTCTACACTCCACACTAACAACGCCGCTGGCACCTTCCCTCGCTTGGTGGATTTGAAGGTAGACCCGAAGCTCTTTGCCTCTTCCGTGACGGTGTCTATGGCGCAGCGCTTGGTCCGTACGCTTGATGGAAATAAGAAGGCGCGCCCTGCGACAGGTGAAGAAAAGAAAATGATGGAGAAGGTGCTCTCCACACTCATCGATCGCTCACTTCTTCCTGCGTCTATGGACCCTGTGTACGACGCCGTGCCGGACGAAGAAGGGA
>JBBTSU010000005.1:0-82452 GCA_038078715.1 Patescibacteria group bacterium | reverse complement strand
GGCTCCGCGGGTAGGACTCGAACCTACAACCAACTCCTTAACAGGGAGCTGCTCTACCATTGAGCTACCGCGGAATGGTAGCGGCATTGTAACGGAAATTCCCAATTCAGCAACGCTTCTGTCTGCTATACTCGGTGGACTATGTATATCCTGTACGTACGCGAAGACTGCTCCTTTTCGAATAGAGTTCGCAAAGCCTGCGACGATATGGGGATAGAACTTTCTCTGAAGGACATAAAAGAGCCTATGTTGCAGAAAGAGCTCCTTCAAAAGGGAGGAAAGGCACAGACCCCATATCTCGTAGATACCGTGAAGGGGACTGAAATGTACGAGGCAGATGAGATCATCTCCTACCTTATAGGAGAGACGGTATGACGTACGCACGGGTGCGCGTGACCCCCGGCGCCAAGCGGGAATCAATCATTACGACGGACGATAAATCGTTCTCTATCTCAGTCCGTGAGCCTGCAGAGCGAAACCTTGCAAATATTCGTGTGCGTGAGCTGCTTGCAGAACACTTTGGCGTTGCAGTCGGGAAGATCAAACTCGTCGCTGGGCATCGCTCCCCGCAGAAAGTGTTTGATGTGATGATCTAAACTGCCGCGTATCCGCCGCGAAGGAAGTCCTGGTAGTCCATCTCTGTCTTTCCTTCAGGAACGACACGAAGCGGCATAAACGCACCATTGCCATATGTCGCACTCTTTATCTTTACGCGTATTTTCTTCCCGGTTTTCTCCGCAAAGAAATAGGTACCAGGAGATTCTGCATAGGCGCGATAGGTATTCCAGTTCTTCTTTGCGTCTCCTGAAAGCGTAAGCTCACCATCTTCTTTGGCGATCTTCCCTGAGTGTGTCGCCTTCGTATGCTCTTGTGGAACTGGAGTGAGTATGCCTTGCTCGTACGCATGGAGAGTATCCGCAAGAAGATTTGCACCATCTTCAATAAGGCGTGCACGTAGTTCACGGGTCGTTTCTTCGGGGCCAATGGCTACTTTTTTGGACGCGATGATGTCACCTGCATCAAGCTCGTACACCATTTTCTGTATGGTGACTCCAGTCTCCGTCTCGCCATTCAAAAGTGCACCTTCTACTGGAGAGGCGCCACGGTATTTTGGAAGAAGAGAGTAGTGGATGTTGAGGATGCCCTTGGGGAATGCGTTAATCAAAGACTCAGGAAGAATCTTTCCGAAGGCAACGGCAATACCGTAGCTCGGACCATACGCGGCAATGGTATCGTGTACCGAGTCATCTATCGCGTCCACTGCAATCACGGGGACTTGATGCTTCAATGCCCATTCCTTCGTTTCAGACGGCATCATCTGCATGCCGCGCCCACGAGGTGCATCTGCAGAGGTCACGATGAGGGCGGGGGTGATGCCACGGAAGTGAAGAAGCTCCAGCGTGTCAGCCGCTACATAGGGAGTACCAAAGAAGACAAATGGCTCATGATCCATGTCAGACACTGGTTCCATGGTGTAGGTGTCATGTGCATGGTCAATGAAAAGGATGCCGTCCAAGTGATCTATTTCATGTTGGTAGGCCTGCGCAAGAATGCCACCACCACCACGCTCAAACTTCTTTCCATCTGCGTCATACGCAATCACCGTTGCGCGTTCATATCGTTCGGTCTTTCCATACACTCCACGAACAGAAAGACATCCTTCATCACACTCGACGCGACGGCGGGAACTCTTTATGATCTTTGGGTTAATGAACACACCGACTTCAGGTGCAGGAGTCTCTCCTTCATTGCGCGGCACCATGCGGTCGTAGCGCACAATGAAGATGCGATACGGAAGCGCAATCTGGGGCGCCGCAAGTGCGACACCATCTGCTTCTCCATCTAGTGCAACTTCCATTTCCTTCAGCATCTTCTTAAGTTCATGAGTACCGAACATAGACTCAGGCACCTCAGCGATTGTGGCGCGAAGGACAGGATGACCATTCTGTACGATTTCAGCTGCCATATTAAAAAGGATTGTCTTTATTATGCTTCTTCGGGTCTACTTCCCACCAGAACTTTTTGGAGAAGTTCTTGGCGCGGCTACAAACACTCTGGAGATAGTAAAGGTCTTTGGTAGGAATGCCTTCAAGAATCTTTCCCATACGTGGCATAGAGATGGGAGCAAGACCATCGGTGGCGCGAGCGTAGTTGAGGTGGCGCGTAAAGAACCGCATGAGTTCGCCTCGCTCGGTCTTACGCGACCTCGTCGTTTCTTTGGTACGAGCGAGGAGGTCACGTATGTGCTTCATAATGATATCCCGTAGACCTTCTCTCCAACGATCGTCACGAGAGAGTGATCGGTTGAAGTTGCCGCACGAGGAGTGATGGTATCCTTTCCTCCGCGTACAAGTTCTGCAAAGAAGCCTGGATAGCGAGGATCAATCTCAAGCACGAAGAGACGCTGCTTCACGCCGACAATAAGAGCGTCGCTGCGGTCCGGATACGGAAGCACTGTGTGTATTGGTTCAAGAGGAGCGAAGACCACCGTTGCTTCACAGATTCCATCTACACAAAGATAAGGAGGAGGTACACATTCAGGAGTGGTGGTAGGAGTGGCAAGGATGCGGTTACCCGATACTGAAATCTGTGCGCATCCTCCTTCCATAGAAAGTGGTGCAAAGGCAGAGGGAAGTCTTGTCGCATGTATCTTTGTGCGTGCGGCAATAACCGCATCACCTTCAAGTTCTACGGCGTTTGTTTTCGTAGGAATGATGAGTGGGCGTTCAATGGTCTCCGTATCAGACGTGATTTCTACGAGTTCGCTCCATGGATAATGCCCATCCACACTCACAATCACATTGTGATTGCCTGGGAGGAGCGATACGCGGGCGATGCCACCAGTCACTCGGCGGTTGTATGCCTCGTCGACGTAAATAGATGCATCCTCAGGAAGGTCGGTAATGACGAGAGTACCGACTCGAACAATAGAAAGACCAGGGCCCACGCGGTACCCCACCATATTAAAGAGAATCACCGCCGCAATGACGACGACTATTGCTATCAAAAGCCACCACTTCTTAAAAAATACCCTTATCTGCTTCATCTGACACAAGATAGCAGGAAAGGACTTTTCTCGCACCTTAGCCCTCAAATGCCTCTACCGCGGCCCCAATGGTAGCCAAACGAGCGGCAATATCTTCGTATCCGCGGTTGATGCTGTACACATTGCGAAGAGTGGAAGGTCCTTCTGCGGCAAGCATGGCGATAAGCAGAATGGTGGCAGGACGAAGCGCCGGAGGGCAGACAAGCTCTGCACCACGGAGGCGACGAGGGCCCATGACGTTCAGTCGGTGTGGGTCAAGGAGCTGTGTCTCTGCGCCAAGCTTGTCCATCTCGGTGTAGTAGATCGCGCGTTTCTCATATACCCAGTCGTGAATGAGAGTGGTGCCTTCTGCTTGTGTCGCAATCACTGCAAAGAATGGAAGATTGTCTATGTTCATGCCTGGATACGGACGTGCATGAATCTTTTCAGGGAAGGCGATGAGTTCAGAAGGACGGACGACAATATCCGCAAGTTTGGTGATACCGTTTTCTGAAGTACCAACTTCGGTAACGTCATACTCCAGTCCCATCTTCTCAAGTACAAAGAGTTCTACCTCAAGGAATTCAATCGGTGCACGCTTTATGGTAAGGGTGGACTTGGTCACGGCCGCAGCGGCGATAAAAAACATCGCGTCTGTTGGATCTTCCGCAACAGAGTAGGTAACGTCAGTGTTGATGTTGGATATACCGGTGACGGTGAGTGTGGTGCTGCCAATGCCCTTAATCTCAACGCCAAGCTTTTGTAGAAATCCACAGACTTCCTGCACCTGGTAGTTTGCAGATACATATTTAAGAACACTGGTACCTGGAATGCAGGCTGCGGCAAGAAGTGCGTTAATCGTGGCCGTGTCACTGGATTCGTAGAAGACAATGGTCTCTGGCGTAAGCTTCGTGTGTTCTATGCGGTAGTGGTCAGTCTTCGCTTCTATCGCGACGCCAAAGCGCTCCAGTGCCCAGAGATGTGAGCGAATGCTGCGGAGTCCGAGTGTGCAGCCTCCTGACTGTGGAAGTTCAAATGATTTGAAGTGATGGAGAAGGGGACCGATGAACATGAGGATGCTTCTTGTTCTCGTTGCCGCCTCACGGTCTATTGCGTTCAGATCTATAGTCTCTGGGGGAGTGATGGTGAGGGTGTGATCATCCCAAGACACGGAGACACCAAGAGACTCCAATACCTCTATTAGGCGATTGACCTCTTCTATCTTAGGAACATTCAAAAGAATGGTTGTTCCTTTGTTAAGGAGGGAGGCAGCAAGAAGTGCCACCGCTCCGTTCTTTGAGCGGTTGGTGACGACCTCCCCTCTGAGCGGAGTTCCGCCCTGTATGGAGAAGCTAATTTCCTCCTTTGGCATAGGAGGGATAGTAGCATTATTTGAGGAAGGTTCTAATCCTGGACCGCCAGCAGCCATGAGAGATCGACCGTTTCTGCAGGATGTGCTTTGATCTGACCCTCAATTTCAGACCACTTTTTCGAGTGAGACTAACCTTCACAAGATGGCACACGGGAGGTTCTCCGTAGAAGTTGGGTAAAACCTCTTTTGTTCAATTTTTGAATCCGCACTAGTCCGCGGTATCATTGCTCCCAATGGCATTCTTTTCACCACACCTCGGCATAGATCTTGGGACGACGAACGTTCTCGTTTTTGTGCCTGGAAAGGGGGTCGTGCTCAATGAGCCCTCCGTAGTGGCAGTCTCGGTAGAGAACAACAAGGTGCTTGCGATAGGAACTGAAGCAAAGCAGATGGTGGGCCGTACGCCTGACTCTATTCAAGCATATCGTCCCATGAAGGATGGAGTGATCGCCGACTATCGTGTGACCGAAGCCATGCTCCGTTACTTCATGCGCAAAGCACTGGGGAAGTGGAATATCTGGAAACCAACGGTACTGGTCTCCGTACCTGCGGGTGTCTCTTCTACTGAAAAGCGCGCAGTGATTGAAGCGGCAGTGAAGGCTGGGGCCGCAGATGCCTTCGTCGGTAAAGAGCCAATTCTTGCGGCGATTGGCGCTGGCATCTCTATTCAAGAGCCGATGGGTCGCATGGTCGCGGATATGGGCGGTGGCACGATTGACGTGGCGGTGATTTCTCTCGGCGGTATCGTGGCTTCTACGTCGGTGAAGGTGGCAGGAAATGCACTTGATCGCTCCATCATTGATTATCTGAAAAAGCAGTACAACCTCGCGATTGGCGACAAGACCGCAGAAGAAGTGAAGATCAAGATTGGTGCAGCGGTCCCACTTGATGAAGAGATCACCATGAATGTGAAAGGTCGGGATCTTGTCTCGGGACTCCCACGCACCGTGGAGCTTAAGACCAATGAGATTGTGAGCGCGATGAATCGTGATCTTCGCGACATGATGAATGCGATTCGCAAAGTACTTCAGGAAACCCCGCCAGAGCTCGCCTCAGACATCATTGATAACGGAATCATTCTCACGGGAGGAACCTCACAGCTTCGTATGATGCCGGAGCTGGTCTTCCGTCGTACGGGTGTGTCTGCCAAGCTCGCACAAGATGCGTACTTCTGTGTGGCACGTGGTACTGGTATCGCGCTCCGTCACCTTGATACCTATAAGAAGAGCATCCTCGCCAAGCGATGAGCCACGCCTACTTTTACACAGGAGAACGGGAACAAGGAATTGAGCGTGCGCTTTCGCATATAGAAAAGGAGCTTGGACTTTCAACGACCGGAAATCCTGATGTGGTCGTGATGCGCTATGGACTTCTCTCGGTAGATGAAGCAAGAGAAGTGGGAGATCTGGTACGCCAGGCGCCTATCGGCGGAAGCACCAAAGCCATTGTGCTTTCTGCGGACCGTCTTTTCCACGAAGCACAGAATGCACTTCTGAAAGTATTCGAAGAACCACCCGAAGGTACCTACCTGTATTTAATTGTTCCCACCGCAGGAATTGTATTGCCGACACTGCAATCTCGTATGCAGCTTCTTTCAGGAAGTACGGAAACTACTTACGCACGCGCAGACGAGTTTTTGTCTGCTGAGAAAAAAGAAAGGGAAGAGATGATTGCCTCACTTCTTGATCGGGCGAAGTCGGATAAGGATGAAGAAAAGGATGCTGCGCGGGCAGAAGCACGAGATCTTATCGCAGGACTTATCATTGCAGCACGGAAGAAGGAGATGACGCCAGAGATCGTAGCGTTTTTGACCGATCTAGACACCTTTGCGCCGATGCTCCATGAGCGTGCAGCACCCCTCAAACTTATCTTTGAGCACCTCCTTATCACTCTTCCTAAGGATTTGGTACGATAACGTCATATGGCGCCAGAGTCTCTTACGAGTAAACAAGTAAAGCTTGCAGAAGCACGTGCGGACGCAATTGCAAAACTCACCGAGTTTGAGCTTCTTGGTCTTGATAAGCCTACACGCGACCAGCTTCTCACCAATAAAGACGAAGGAGAAGAAGTGCCAAAAGTGGTGTACCTTCTTCATCAGGCAGGCAAAAATGAAGTAATGATGAATGCAATTCTCTCTCGTTTTAACCTTAATGACGGAGTGTATGACGAGAAAGAGAACCCTGGAGGGATATTTATTGCAGATACCAAAGATACAAATCGTCTCAAGATTCTTTTGGTAGCACGTTTGATTGGCGCAAATTCATATGTCACTACGACATTCTTTGCAGGAAACAATAATACGAAAGGTCTCTCACTTGCGGCACTTGCGGCAGTGCAAGAAGCACACCTCAAACGGGAACGGTATCCGCTTGATCATCTGCAAGAATTTCCAAAGTCACGTGTACTGTTTGAGAAAATTAAAAGCTATGGCGGTCCAGATCCAGAGGAGGTGTTCCATCCAGATGCCACGATTCCTCCTGCGGGTGACTGGATTATGCGGAAAGGTGCTCAGGCAGTCGTGACATTTGATGTCTGTCTAAAGATTGTTGCAGATGCACTTTCTGGACAGAAGACAGAAGCAGAGCTTGCGCGCGAGCATAAAATGCCACCCAGTACCATAAATTCCATTATCAGTAGAGTAAAGAAGGGCAAGAGTCAAGTACTTTCAGATGAGGTACTTGACTTGATTAAAGCAAAAATAAAGAAGTAGGGCATAATAAGGAGATATGGCATACGACTTCACCAAGCTTAAGAACAATATTAAAGAGACCGAGGAATGGCTGGGTCGGGAATTCTCAGGTATTCGTACTGGTCGGGCATCCGTTGCGCTCCTTGATGCCGTGCGCCCTGAGGCCTACGGTACCCGCACTCCTATGCAGCAGCTCGCCTCTCTTTCCGTAGAAGATGCACGCACCATCCGCATCATTCCTTGGGACAAGACGGTGACGAAAGCAATTGAGAAAGCAATTGCCGAAGCAGATATTGGTGTTTCTGCTTCTACTGATGACCAAGGACTTCGTGTCAGTTTCCCAGAACTTACCGCTGAGCGTCGCACTCTTCTCTCTAAGCTTGCGAATGAAAGGCTAGAAACGGCACGCGTTACCCTTCGTGGACATCGCACGGATACACTGAAAGAAATAGATGCCGCAGAAAAAGAAGGAGGCATGGGTGCAGATGATGTGAAGCGTTACAAAGAAGAAGCGCAGAAGCTCATAGATGCAGGCACTAACGCACTTGAAGCACTCGCCAAGAAGAAGCACGAGGAGATAAGTCAGTAGCATGGGCGTCCTCATTTTCATCATTGTTCTCGTCGTGCTTATCGTGGCTCATGAGCTGGGACATTTTTTTGCTGCCAAGGCGGCTGGCATGAAGGTAGAGGAGTTTGGTATTGGCTACCCACCTCGTGCGATGACAATCGCAAAGAGAGGTGACACTGAATACACTCTTAACTGGCTTCCATTCGGAGGGTTCGTGAAGATTTTTGGAGAAGATGAGAGTGAAGAAACACACGGGGAGAAGTCTCGGTCGTTTGTGAGTAAGCCGCGCATCGTGCAGGCAGGGGTATTAGTCGCCGGTATTGCGATGAATCTTTTGTTTGCGTGGGTACTCCTTTCTCTTACGCTCGCACTTGGCGTCCCTCGTGCGCTCTCACCAGAAGAAGCAGCGCTTGCTCCAGATGCGAAGCTCATTATCGCGAACGTGCTCCCGGGCTCTCCTGCAGAAGAAGCAGGACTTATGCGTGGGGATGTGCTCCTTAGTGCTTCAAACAATGGAGACTCATTTAGTGAATCTGATTCTGCGGCGTTCACTACGTTCATTGCGGCACAAGACGGGAAAGAAGTGTTGCTTTCCGTAGAACGAAATGGAGAAGTGATGGAGCGTTCCGCAACGCCGAAGCAGGGAGTTGCTCCGTCTGACCCAGAGCGGTATGCGCTTGGTGTAGGAGTGGGGACGATAGGTACCATGCCAGTGTCGGTGCTTGAAGCGCCCATTGAAGGCGCCAAGATTACCTGGGAAGTGACGAAGCAGACGGCGGTAGGGCTTCTTGGATTCTTTGGGAGTGTGTTTACACTCACTGCAGATCTATCCCAGGTCTCGGGTCCTGTGGGTATTGCAGGAGCGGTAGGGAGTGCGAGCGAGACGGGCTTCGCTTCGTTGCTTTCACTGACTGCAATTATTTCGGTAAACCTCGCCCTCATTAACATTCTTCCTATTCCTGCGCTTGATGGAGGACGACTTTTGTTTGTGGCGATAGAAGCAGTGATCCGTCGTCCAATTCCGAAGGGAGTAGCTGCGGCGGTAAATACGGCTGGATTCCTCTTCCTTATCCTCCTTATGTTCGTGATTACTGCGAGCGACATCTTTAAGATTGTCGGTACCTAGTTCTCACGTACCCCCATTTTGTGCTCAGCCGCTTGCGGGCTTATACTGTCCTTCATGCGGCAAACAGGGCTTTTTACGAAGACGCGCCGAGAGGCGCCAAAAGACGAGATTGCGAAGAATGCGCAGCTCCTTATTCGTGCAGGCTATGTGCACAAGGAAATGGCTGGAGTCTATGCATATCTCCCTCTAGGACTTCGCGTACTCCAGAACATCATCAACATCATCCGCCAGGAGATGAATGGTATTGGTGGACAGGAAGTGACTCTCACCGCACTTCAGGATCCTGAAGTATGGAAGAAAAGCGGACGTTGGGATGATGAGGCGGTAGATATTTGGTTCAAGACACAACTTAAGAATGGGGGAGAGCTTGGTCTGGGAAACACGCACGAAGAGCCGCTCACTGCGCTCATGACTGAGCACATCTCTTCGTACAAGGATCTCCCGCGATACGTCTATCAATTCCAGACAAAGTTTCGTAACGAGACACGTGCAAAGTCTGGCATCATGCGTTCTCGCGAGTTTGTGATGAAGGATCTGTACTCTTTTAGTAAGAATGATGAGGAGTTCCGCACCTTCTACGAAAAGTGTGCAGAGGCGTATCTCCGTATCTTTGCCCGCGTGGGTATTGGCGCAAAGACGTACCGTACCTTCGCCTCAGGTGGTTCGTTCTCAAAGTTTTCTGATGAGTTCCAGACCGTCTGCGAGGCAGGAGAGGACATCATTTATATACACGAAGGCAAGAAGCTTGCGGTGAACAAAGAGGTATACACCGACGAGGTATTGACGGATCTTGATATGAAGAAGGAGGATATGGTGGAAGTCAAAGCAATTGAGGTGGGGAATATCTTCCCACTTGGCACCAAGTATTCAGATCCACTTGGTCTTACCTACACCGACGAGAACGGTACAAAGGTTCCAGTCGTCATGGGTTCCTACGGTATTGGTCCTGGCCGCCTCATGGGTACCATTGTCGAGCTTCTCTCTGATGAGAAGGGAATCGTGTGGCCAGAAGCGGTCGCACCGTTTGCGTTCCATCTTCTTTCTCTCGGCTCAGATAACGAACAGGTAGAAGCGCTTGCAGAGAAAGTGTACGAACGTCTTTGCTACATCACGTATGGGGAGAGTGTGAAGCTCTACATGGATAACGTTGCACTCTATGATGATCGTAAGGTGCAGACCGGAGAGAAGCGCAATGATGCGGATCTTATTGGTATTCCGTACCAGCTCATCATAGGTAAGAAATCAATTGAGAGCGGACTTATGGAAGTAGTGAAGCGCGCCACTGGAGAGACCTTCACGGTCGGGTTGAATGACTTCTTTGAAGCAAAAGACTCCCGTATGTTCATACTCTCCGCAATAGAGTCCAACACCAACAATGGTTAAGAAACTTCCTAAAGCGTCACTCTTCTCTACGGATATCGGGATTGACCTCGGTACGGCAAATACGCTCGTGTACGTACGTGGTCGCGGAATTGTAATCACAGAACCATCTGTGGTGGCAACGAACGAGAAGACAGGACAGGTTGTGGCAATCGGCAAAGAAGCAAAGGTGATGCTCGGCAAGACGCCACCACATGTGAAAGCTGTGCGCCCCTTGTCTCATGGTGTGATCTCTGACTTTGAAGTGACGCAGGAACTTCTTGCATATCTCATTCGCAAAGCGCAAGGAGATCGTGCGCGTTTGTTTGGTCCTCGTGTCGTTGTCGGTGTACCAACGGGAGTGACGAACGTAGAGAGTCGTGCCGTACGTGATGCAGCGCTCTCGTCTGGTGCGCGTGAGGTGTATATCGTTGAAGAACCGATGGCAGGTGCAATTGGCGCCAAGCTTCCGGTGAATGAACCAGTCGGTACCATGGTCCTAGATATTGGTGGCGGTACCACTGACATTGCCGTACTGTCGCTTGGCGGTACGGTGGCATCAAAGAGTTCTCAGGTTGCGGGAGATCGTTTCAATGAAAACATCATTGATTACGTACGCAGTGAGTTCCAGCTTGCGATAGGAGAACGCACGGCAGAAGAAACAAAGATTGCGATTGGTGCGGTGCTACCTCTTGATACGAAACTGGTGAAAGCAGTGCGTGGCCGTGATTTGGCGACTGGTCTTCCACGCGAGATTCTTTTGACCGACTCTCACATTCGCGAAGCACTTGAACCATCTCTGGATACTCTCATGGAGGCAATGAAGGATGTGATTGAGCACACGCCACCGGAACTTCTCTCTGATGTGCTTCAGCGTGGTGTCACGGTATTTGGTGGTGGCGCACTTCTTCGTGGTCTTCCAGAACTTCTTGCGAAGATGCTTGGTGTGCCGGTGCATGTTGCTCCCGATCCACTTACCGCAGTAGTGCGCGGAACAGGTATAATCACCGAAGATCCACGTCCATGGGAAAGTGTATTCATGCATGAAGAAGCAATCATTTCGAAGGCATAGTGCCGTTTCATTACTCTCGCCGACGGTCCATACCGCGAGCGTCGTTGTATTGGGTATCATTCTTCTACTCGCTATTGTGCGGTTTGTGTTCCCGGGCTCACTCGTGGCACTTGCCACACCGTTTTGGAACCTCAGTGCTGCGTTTACTGGAGGGCTTGGAGGAATTGCAGATTCATTTGGGAATACACGGATGCTCACTGAGGATCGTGATCGGTTACTTGAAGAAAACATTACCTTGTCTGCAGAGGTCGCAGAGCTTGAAGCAAAACTCGCAGATGTAGAAGGATTGGCAGGAACTCCAGAAGGTATTCTTGCTGGTGTGCTCGCACGTCCACCGATTGCACCCTACGACGTCCTTATTCTCGGTGCAGGGAGTGAGTCAGGAATTCGGGAGGGACATCTCGTGTATGGCAATGGTGGCGTCCCGATTGGCGTTATTCGTAGCCTAAGCGAGGGGAATGCGCGCGCGGCACTTTTCTCTGAAGCAGGACGTGAGACGCCGGGATGGGTAGGGGCAGAGCGTATTCCCGTTTCTGTGTCTGGCACTGGAGCAGGAACCTTTCGTATGACGGTCGCAAAAGATTCTGGGATACTTGTCGGCGATGTGGTGTATATTCCAGGTCCTGGTGCGCTTCCAATTGGTTTTGTGTCTCGGGTAGAGACCGATCCATCCTCTCCTGATGCACGAGTGCATGTGTTCCCGTACACGAACCCATTCACGCTCTCTACGGTTCGCGTGGGCCCACACTTGCTTCCATGACCCGCGTTCTATTCTTTATTGCCGCTTTGTCTGCTCCTTTGTTTTTTCCTGCATCTATCGCCATCATTCTTGCGGCACTCGCCTCGTTCTTCATCCCACTCGCCGCGCTTTCGGTGGGGATATTGTATGACCTTTTGTACCTTCCTGGTGGGCACTTTCCGTATGGACTTATGTGGGGAGCGATTGGGAGCCTGATTGCACTTGGGGTGCGCAGATTCGTTGAAACGCGTATCATAGGAGGATGATGGGCAGACGGCGCAAAGATAAGGAACTTAATCCTGACGAAATCTTTCTAGATTCGTCTAATATTCCTGATTTTGATACGACGCGTCTTGAAGGACGTCTTGAAAAGCCGATTAGTGAGCGCACCTTTCTTGGAATGTTGGTTGTGATCGTATTCGTTCTTCTTGCGTATACCGTGCAGGCCGCAAACCTGGAAATTATGCAGGGAGAGAAGTATGCCGAGCAGAGCGAGAATAATCGGCTACGACCAGAGATCTTATTTGCCAAACGTGGTGCCATTCTTGATCGGAATGGAGAGGTGCTTGTAGAAAACACCTCAAGCGACAAGGGCTTCATTAGCCGTTCGTATCGTTCACCAGGGTTCGGGCATTTACTTGGCTATGTGTCATATCCAAAGAAAGATTCCTCAGGAAATTATTACGATACCGAGGTGAAAGGGCTCGCTGGAGCAGAGATGGCATTTGAAGATCAACTTGCGGGAGAGAACGGCCTCTATCTTATTGAAGAAGATGCGCTCGGAGAGATTAAATCGCAGGGAAGTGTGAAGGCGCCGGTGGATGGTACGCCCATCACTCTCTCCATTGATGCGCGTGCACAGGAGGCGATGCACTCCTCTATCGCAGAACTTGCCGATCGTATTCCCTACAAGGGAGGCGCGGGAGCCATCATGGATGTAGAAACGGGAGAGTTAATCGCACTGGTCTCATATCCTGAATATGACTCTAATATTCTTTCAGCCGGTACCCCGGCAGATGTGATTCAGTCCTATTTTACCAACTCACGTGAGCCATCGCTTGATCGTGCGATTACTGGTTTGTATACGCCGGGTTCTATTGTGAAGCCGATGATTGCGGCAGGTGCGTACAATGACAATATTATTTCTGCAGATAAGGTCATTGTCTCTACGGGTTCTATTTCCATTCCGAATCCGTATGATCCAAGTAATCCGACGATCTTTCGCGACTGGAAGGCACTCGGTGCGATGAACATGCGAAGTGCAATTGCCTACTCATCTGACGTGTACTTCTACACGATAGGTGGTGGGTTCGGGGATCAGAAAGGACTTGGTATTGATCGTCTCAATCATTGGTACAACGCGTTTGGGTTTGGAAAACCCACGAATGTTGAACTTGCAGGTGAGAACACAGGCTTCATTCCGTCACAGACGTGGAAGGAAGAGACGTATGGTGAGCCATGGAGGATTGGCAACACCTATCACACGTCTATTGGACAGTACGCAGTACAGGTAACCTTGCTTGAGGCACTTCGTGCAATTGCCGCGGTTGCCAACGGCGGCAAGCTTATGAATACCAGCATTGTGAAAGACAATCCGGTGGTCGGAGAAACAGTTGCCGTTTCTCAGGAGGCACTTCGCATTGCCCGCGAAGGTATGCGCATGGGCGTGACCGAGGGTACGTCAGTGGGATTGAATGATCTTTCGTTCCTTCATGCGGCAGGAAAGACGGGTACGGCCCAGCTTGGGGCAAACAACGAGTGGTACAACACCTGGGCCGTCGGGTTCTGGCCGTACGAGAAGCCAAAGTATGCGTATGCGGTCGTCATGGAGCGGGCACCGGCAGGCACGGCAATTGGCGGTATCTATGTCATGCATCAGACGTTCAGTAAGATGTATCAGTCAGTGCCAGAATATTTTAAATAATCATGTCTGAAGAACCAAAACAACAAAAGGGAGTAGACCGACGTGAGCTACTTAAGAGAGCGGTAACGGGAGGAGCGTTCGGCGCCATAGATGGATTGATGACGGTGCCTGGCATTGTGATTGGTGCTCAGTATCGTCGTGAGATCGTAGATTTCTTAACTGATGCACAACATAACTCTAACGTGTACATAGAACGCACCCGTGAGTTTATAAAAGCTCAGTACGGCATAGAGGTCACTTTTGGCCCTGATCATCAAAGGCGTGACGAATATCGCATGGAAGGGTTGTCTGAAGACGAGGCGCGAACGGCATTGTCTGGACTTCTTATTACCCTGTACAAATATCCACCAGACTTTTTTAAAAAACATCAGCTTCCACTTATTCGTATCGGAAAGAATTTATTTCTGAATAAAGAAGATCCCATGCTTCCTGGAGCAACACTTTTCATGCCCTTTGCTGGATTTGCAGATCGTACCCCCGAAGAGATCGTGATTTCACTTCCAGAAACACTGGAATCATTTTCACTCTATTTACACCACGAGATTCATCATATCCTTGAGTTTCGGCATCTGACAGAGAAACATGAAGACGAGTGGCAGGCACTTCAGGAGTCGTGTGAGTGTGGTACGTATGTGGGTGGTGATCTTGAACCAAGAAATCTAGACACCCGTCTTGCCACTGTATTTGCTCGTGGGTACGGTGCTGTGGATTCATATGAAGATCGCGCAACGATTGCGGAAGCGCTGCTTTCCGTGCGTTACCACGCATCACTCCTAGATAGAATTGAGATCATAGAAGATGAGCGTCTTCGGGAGACGCTCCGACAGAAAGTGAATCTCATAAAACGTTTTTATGAAATTCTCAGTCCAGAAATAAATCCAGAATTTTGGAATCGTTTAGAGAACGTAAGTCGTGGTAGAGGTGATAGGGATGGAATCGTAGTGACTGGAACACGTAGACCGCGAGTCTCAGGTTTCCTACAATATGATGATGCGTACATTACAAATGAATTTCAGGAATGGTACCCCGATTTGACGGAATACCGCTGACCCGTACAATACGGCAACAATAACGCATATCTATGATTGAACAGGACACGGTAGTTAGCCAAGAAAAGTTTGACGAAATGGTCGCCGAACTTGAAAACCTCAAGACCGTGCGCCGCACTGAGATTGCAAAGAACCTAGAGTACGCTCGTTCTCTTGGAGATCTCTCAGAAAACGCGGAATATCAGGAGGCACGTGAACTTCAGGCTGCAACCGAAGAGCGTATTCGTCGTCTTGAAGACTTGATCAAGCGCGCAAAGATCGTTACCGATGGAAAGAAGAAGGATGTGGTGGGCTTTGGTTCTGTGGTCACCATCCTCAAGGAGGGAAGCAAGGAAGCACACGAATACACCATCGTCGGAAGCGAAGAGGCAGACATGCGTGTCCGCAAGCTTTCCCACGTCTCTCCACTCGGCAGCGCGCTCATGGGAAAGAAGAAGGGAGATGTCTTTACTTTTGAAACGCCGAACGGCAAGCAGACCTATACCGTTCAGAAAGTTGCCTAGCGTGCTACGATTGGGAGCATGTTCTGGGCAGACCGCATAGGAAAGGAAATACAAGATACGAGGAAGCCGCGTGACGGCACAACTTTCGTCATACGTGACGAGAAGACACTTTCTGGTCGTGTCCACATCGGCTCTATGCGTGGCGTTGCGATTCACGGTGCCATTGCCGAAGTATTAAACGAGTATGGGATACCAAACAAATTTTTGTTTGAGTTCAATGACTTTGATCCGTTTGATACGGTACCGGGGTACTTAGATCAAGGAAAATTCAAAGAACATCTCGGCAAACCGCTTTACCGAGTGCCTTCACCAGAACCAGGGTTTGAAAACTATGCGGAGTATTACGGTGCAGAATTTGCGGCCGTGCATGCAAAAGCAGGATTCTTTCCTGAGTACTATCGTACCTACAAAGATTTGTACGCCGCAGGGAAGATGGATGCACTTATCAAAACGGCACTTAAGCGTGCGGAAGATATTCGTCGCATCTTGAAAGAAGTATCAGGTTCTCAGAAAGATGAGTCGTGGCTTCCGGTATCGGTGGTGTGTGAGAAGTGCGAGAAGATAATGACCACGCGTGCGCATGACTACGATGGAGAAACCGTCGGATATACCTGTGATCGTTCACCAGACGATACAGTGCCGTGTGGGCACACGGGACGCGTGCGTCCTGAAGGTGCCGCCATGAAGCTCTTCTGGAAGGTAGACTGGGCAGCCAAGTGGGTGGCGATGGGAGTTGATATTGAAGGCGCAGGGAAAGACCATTCCACTAAAGGTGGCTCACGCGATGTGTCTAAGCACATCTCTAAAGAAGTATTCGGATACGAAGAACCGTTTGATATTCCATACGAGTTCTTCTTGGTCGGCGGAAAGAAAATGTCTTCGTCAAAGGGTAGGGGATCTTCTGCAAAAGAAATGTCGGAGCTCTTTCCGACTGAGGCACTTCGCCTTACTTTGCTTGGCAAGGAGCCGATGCAGCAGATTGATGTGGATCCGTCGGGGGACTCGGTGCCGCGTGTGTATGACTGGTATGACGAGATCGCAGAGAAGGTACGTGAGGGCGTAGCTGATGACTTCACGCGTCTCCATGCCTTTTGTCAGCTTCCGAAAGACCGTGCAGAAGGACGCGCGCCATGGCAGCTTCGCTTTGGTCAGGTTGCCTTCATGGTGCAGATGCCGCACCTCTCGCTTGAAGACGAGGCGGCAAGCGCTAAGGGTGAGCCACTGACTGATGAGGAGAAAACGATGCTTAAAGAACGTGCGGACTACGCACGATTCTGGCTTGCGACGTATGCACCTCTCGAATACAAGTACGAGCTTCAGAAAAACATGCCCGAGATAGCACTCACTGACGTGCAAAAGCACGCACTCTCTCTCCTCAAAGATTTCCTTGCCGAGAAGGAGCGTACTGGAGAAGAGCTTCATCTTCGCCTGCATGAGCTTAAGACTGAGGCTCCTATTGCTCCAAAAGAGCTCTTTAGCGCTATCTACGGACTCTTCTTGAACCGTACCTCGGGACCTAAGGCAGGGTGGTTCCTGTCGGTATTGCCGAGGGATATGGTCCTTACTCGTCTTGAAGAAGCGATGAAATAAAGAGAGGAAATAGAGATCAAAAACGGCCGGTACTCCCGGCCGTTTTTCGTGTGGATAACCCCGCCTCGGGTGGGATGAAGTGTCATATACTTACCTACCAGTGGGATGAAGTGGGATTCATGAAAAAAGCCTGATTCCACCTCATCCTTCCGCCACCTTTCATTATGTTCATCGGAGAATATCGTCACACATTTGATACGAAGAACCGGATCTCTCTTCCGGCGAAATTCCGCAAAGAACTCGGGCGTTCAGTGATTGTCACTCGTGGTCTTGATCACTGTCTTTTTGTGTATCCAAAAAATACGTGGAAGGACGAAGCCGCAAAGATTGCACGCCACTCAACTGGTGGAAGTGCAGGTCGTGGTCTTGCTCGCCTTATGCTCGCTGGTGCATCTGAAGCAGAAGTAGATACTGCAGGTCGTATTCTCGTTCCTGATTATCTTCGCTCTTTTGCCACACTTGCAGAAAAGAGTGTGATTGCCGGTGTGAATGATCGCGTTGAAATCTGGGATGAGAAGGCGTGGAAGAAGTACACCACAAGCATTGAGCGTGATGCAGATGCATTTGCGGAAAAGCTTGGTGACGCCGGATCTCTCTAATGCCTATGACGATCACTTTGAATTCCATGACTTCTTTCTCTTCAAGTACCACCGGCGCACACGAGACCGTGCTTCTTACCGAAGCAATTGTCGGACTTTCCATACAGCCAAACGATATTGTCGTTGATGCAACGATTGGTGGGGCAGGGCACTTCAAGAAGATTCTTGGAGAGCTTGATGGTCGAGGCACGCTTGTGGGTATTGATGCCGATGTGGGCGCGATTGAACGCGCACAGGCAACGAGCATGGATGCTGAAGCAACGGTGCATCTGGTAGAAGAAAACTTTCGTAACCTCGGTTCAGTGCTAGACCAGCTCTCCATAGAGTGCATTGATAAGTCTCTGTTTGATCTTGGATGGAGTGGATTTCATTTGACGAGTGGTCGTGGCTTCTCATTCCGTGCACAGGAACCACTCCATATGACCTACGGTACACCGAAGGCAGGGAATACTGCTGCTGATCTTTTGAATAAAGCATCAGAAGAAGCGATCGCTGACATGCTCTATTCCCTTGGTGAAGAGCGCTTTGCACGCCAGATTGCTCGTGGGGTCGTGGAAGCTCGTGAGGTAAAAGATATTGAAACCACTGATGATCTCGTTGCGATTGTACTTGCTTCTACGCCACGTTGGTATCAGAGCCGTCGCATTCATCCTGCAACCAAAACCTTCCAGGCACTTCGCATCGCGGTGAACGACGAGCTTGGTGCACTTCGTGATGGACTCACGACCGCCATTGAACGCACTAAGGTTGGTGGACGCATTGCCGTTATCACCTTCCACAGTATTGAAGACCGCATCGTAAAGCAGATGTTCCGTGATGCCGCACATGAAGGAAGGGGAGTCTTGGTGACGAAGAAACCAATCGTGCCATCTACCGCAGAGCTCTCTCAAAATCCTCGCGCACGAAGCGCCAAGCTTCGTATCTTTGAGCGAAGCTCCCAAAACGCTTATGTCTAGCCGCGCCATTCCAGTCCTCGGGTGCTCCTGTCTTGTTGCCATTGCGCTCTATCTTCTTGGTGTTGCGGCGACCGTCTTCTTTGCGACCTGGCAGACAGGTCTTGCTCGCTCCATTCAGGAGATGGAAGGCTCAGTGATTAGCCTTGAGACTGAATACTATGAGTCAGTTGAACGCTACTCTTCAATAGACCCGGTGGCACGTGGCTTCACGAGCCCACGCTCAGTGGAGTACGTCTCAAGTACTGGTGTCTCGTCGCTCTCACGAGCGGATCAGTAGCCTATGCGTGCGGCTCTCCGGTTACGACTCCGGGTCATCGCCGCCCTCATCATGGTGGTCGCGTTTCTTTTGATCGCGCGACTCTATTTCGTACAGATTGTTGATGGGGAAGAATACTCCCTTCGTGCAGAACGACAGTATGTAAGTGCAAGTCGCACCATCTATGACCGCGGGAGTATCTACTTCACCCGTAAAGACGGTACGCAGCTTTCAGGCGCTGCGCTCGGGACCGGGTTTCTGGTTGCCATAGATCCTTCAAAGCTTAAGAACGCAGATCAGGTATACGAGACGCTTACCACACATTTTGAGCTTGAAGAAGAAGAGTTTCGGACCGCAGCTGCAAAAACGAATGATCCATACGAGGTATTGGCCCGTCGCGTATCAGAAGAGACCGGGCGTGCAATTTCAGATCTTGATATTCCAGGCGTGATCATAGAGCGAGAGCGTTGGCGCATCTATCCTGCAGAAGATCGTGCGGCACAGACAGTTGGGTTTGTGGCCTATGATAACGACAATGATCTTGCGGGACGCTTCGGTCTTGAGCGCTACTACGATGATGTGTTGTCCAGGAGTAACACAGGTCTCTTTGGTAACTTCTTTGCAGAGTTGTTTGCGAATCTTGATGACGCGGTAGGAAACGCAAACCATGCTCGTTCTGGAAACTTAGTCACGGCGATAGAGCCAGTGGTGCTTGAGAAACTTGATCAGGTGCTTTCCAATGTACATGCAAAATACGGAAGTGCCGAAACGGGTGGGATCATTATGAACCCGAAGACGGGAGAGATTATCGCGCTCCAGACGGTGCCATCTTTTGATCCGAATGTGTTTGCAAAGGAAGATTCAGAGTATTTTGGTAATCCAGTGGTGGAGCGTCGATACGAGTTCGGTTCCATCGTAAAACCACTCACCATGGCCTCTGGTATAGATGCAGGCGTGATTACCGCGAACACGACCTATAACGACACGGGGACGATCACCCTCAATAGCAAGACCATCTCTAACTTTGACGGGAAGGCACGTGGCGTGGTGCCGATGCAGGAGATATTGTCTCAGTCGCTAAACACTGGCGTGTCGTTTATTGCAGGAAAGCTCGGGCACGAACGATTTCGTGACTACTTTGAAAAGCTTGGTATGGGTGCGGAAACAGGGATAGACCTTCCAAGTGAGATTCCTGGCACCATAGACAACATTTTGAAGAGTCCTCGTGATGTGGAGTATGCGACCGCCTCCTTTGGTCAGGGTATTGCACAGACGCCAGTGGAAATGATCAAAGCACTTGGTGCGCTCGCCAACGACGGGAAGGTGGTGACGCCACACATTGTGCGCTCCATCCGGCTTGAGTCGGGAATCACCAAAGATCTTTCGTGGGGAAGTCCAGAAGAGGTGTATGACGCAGAATCAGTAGAAGAGGTGACTCGTATGCTCGTGAATGTGGTGGATCACTCACTGGCCGGTGGTACGGTTGCGATCCCAGAGATGAGCGTTGCGGCAAAGACGGGTACGGCACAGATTTCTGCACCTTCTGGTGGGTACTATGATGACCGCTACTTCCACTCCTTCTTTGGATACTTTCCAGCCTACGAGCCAAAGTTCATTATCCTTCTCTATACTCGGGAGCCACGGGGTGTGCGCTACGCGTCTGAGACACTCACGCACCCATTTATGGAACTCACGAACTTTTTGATCAGCTACTACGCAATTCCGCCGGACAGGGTAGAATATGCCGAGCCTGAAGAGTAAGGGGGTATGAAAGCACTACTTCGAAGCTTCGCTGCTTGGATTCTTGCGCATCTTGCGCGGGCGGTTATTACCAAATACCAGCCCATGATTGTGATGGTAACGGGGAGCGTCGGAAAGACCTCCACCAAGGATGCGGTCGCCGCAGCGCTCTCCACCACCTATGACCTTCGGACAAGTGAGAAGAGCTACAACAGTGAGTTTGGAGTTCCATTTACCATCCTTGGTGCACATAACCCTTGGAACAGCATCACGGCATGGATAGGAGTAGTACAACGAGCGTTTGCGCTCGTTTTTATTACCCAACCATATCCAAAGCTCCTGGTGCTTGAAGTGGGTGCAGATCGTCCAGGAGATCTCGCAAAAATCCTTAAGATTGCGACCCCTGATGCAGTTGTGGTCTCGCATCTTCTAAATGTGCCTGTGCATGTGGAAGCCTACACCTCACCACGTGCAGTTCACGAAGAAGAGTTTGCTCCAGCCTATGCACTTCCCACTGATGCGCCACTTGTGCTTTCTTCAGACGATGGTCATGCACTTCAAATGGCGGAAAAGCTTCCCGTGCATGTCGTGAGTTTTGGATTTACCAAGGGTGCAGACGTAGAGATTACGAACCCCAAACCCTATCTCGCACAGGCAACCGTCACTGGCATGCAGGCAACAGTCGTCACCGACGGTACATCATATCCGCTCATCGTTACAGGCGCCCTTGGGCGCCCTCAGCTTTATGCCCCTGCTGCAGCACTCGCGCTTGCAAAGGGTCTTGGTATTTCTATAGAGAATGCACTAAAAGGACTTGCTACCTATGTGCCACCACCAGGTCGTGCACGCATCCTTGCGGGACTGAATGGCTCTACTCTTATTGATGATTCGTATAACGCATCTCCTGCTGCAGTCGTAGAGAGCCTCTCCGCCCTCGCGCTTATGAAAGGTGGACGAAAGATCGCAGTTTTGGGTGACATGCTTGAGCTTGGGCGGTACTCAGTAGAGGAGCATGAACGGATTGGAAAGGAAGTCGCGAAGTCTGCGGATATGCTTGTGGCTGTTGGTATGCGTGCGCAGGCAGTTGCCTCTGCGGCACAGGCTGCTGGTCTTAAGGAGGAGATGGTACATAAGTATGCGAAGTCTCCAGAGGCAGCAGAGGCACTCTTCAGTCTTGTCACCGAAGGTGATTTCGTCCTCATCAAGGGTTCTCAGGTTATGCGTATGGAGCGGGTGGTGGCACGGCTTCTTGCGAACCCGAAAGATACGACTCAGCTTGTGCGTCAGGAGAAAGAATGGCTTCTGATTAAGTAGCCTTGCCCGAATGGGCGAGTCTTGGTATTTTGAGTCCCACTGGCCTTATCGTCTAACGGTTAGGACGCTAGCCTCTCACGCTGGAAATCGGGGTTCGATTCCCCGTAAGGTCACAAAACAATTGTGCGCACATCTAGTATAGTTCTAAAATGATTGACCCGATTTTCTACATTTTTGTCGCGGTCAGTATTCTGTCATATGGTATACAGAGTCCGTTAAACGTACTCTTTTCTCGACGCCTTGGCGCGCTTCGCTTTACAGTCTACCGAAACCTCTCTTTAGCAATCACAATGTTGCCAGTGCTGTTTTTTGCATCGTGGGAAGAAGTGTATGCAATAACAGGGATGCTACCGGTGTTGCTTATTGCCTCGCTCACTGGTGCGTTCGGATTTCTTTGCCTTCAGACTGCAGCTCGCTATCTTCCAGTGGGAATTACGCAGGCAATTCGCCAGGCGGTCTATGTTAGTGCTGCTGTGGTTCTCGGCGCGATCTTTTTTGGAGAATACCTCTCCGCTATGCAACTTCTGGCTCTCGGAGGGATTTTGATAGCAAGCGCATTCATTATGGCTTCTCGTTCTAATCATGCACACCTTGATAACGCGCAGCATGGACGAGGGGTCACATTGTCGGTAGTTGCAGGCATAAGCGTGGCTTTCAGTTTCTACTTCTTTAGTCAGCTTTCACGCGAGCTCAATCCACTGGTCGCTGGGTATTTCTGGGAAGCAACGATAGGGGTGCTCACCTTCGGGTACCTTCTGTTTGAGAAGTACCGAGGAGTGTATACTGACCGCATCACATTGCCATGGAAAGAAATCGGAATGATTTCGCTAATTTCACTTACGACTATCTCAGGAACGCTTGGGTACGCGTTTGCCGTTAATCACGGACCCTTCGCACTCGCCTCAGGATTGGTGACCTCTACCGTCCTCATTTCTGCGATTGCGGGCTGGATTCTTTTTAAAGAACGGCTTACGTTATGGCAGATCTTTCTTATTCTTACTGTAACGGCACTTATGATTTTTCTGCGGATTATATCGGGATAGCGATATAACAAATTGGCCACCCGAGCTGCCAGTGTTCCTTAAGTTTGGGAAAGATAACAAACGCATCACAATCAAGTCTCACCGGCTCATCACCGTGGTACCCAAGAATCTCTCCCGCTTTCAGTGGTTCAAAAGAAGATACGCCCTTACCTTCGGAGAAGCGAAAGCCACGCTCGTCTAGCTTTATGGTTGTGTAGAACCGATAGGTGTTAATGACGTGCACGGGCTCAGGGGGCGTCGGACGATCAGAGAGTCCGAGATCAGAAAGAACTGCTTCTATGCTATTTTTTGTTTCTATTACGCGTCCTTCATCCGCAATCCATCCTGATTCTATACACATACCCATCTTTCCTACACGGTCTGCATATTCATCAGTGGTTACCGGTCCGTCACCAAACACGTATGTCGGGTCTTCAATAACGTGCATAATAGGGAACCATTGGTAGACACGGGCATGTTTCTCATCCACTCGGGAACAAATAAAAGGGGAGGAGGGTTTGTTTGTCGAGTGGATATCAAGAGTGGTGTCTGCCTCGCGCATAAGAGCAGCGAGGACAACCGCACGTTCTTCTTCCCAAGATTGATCAATACGATCTATAAGATGTGCGTCACTAAACTGGCGATTGAGATCTTTTCCATCTATCCATCGTTCATTTATTTCAATCGCGCGCGTGTTACCGAGCGCAAGGGTAAGAGTACCTGACGCAAGGCGACGCCCGTCCTCAAATTCATTGAGAAGCATTCGCACCACTTCTATACCCGCAGTTTCATTTCCATGCATCCCGCCTATAATGCACACTGAAGAACCGGGCGCTTTACTCTGTATGCGCCAGAGAGACTCTCCGATGTTCTCGGGTGTGGTGTCGTCCATAGAGGTGGAGATGTTACCCGAGAAGAGCGTCGACGACTGACTTCACGTCACCGCCGTCTGCCTTACCCTTGAGATCCTTCATGACGGCACCGGTAACCATTCCTGCTTTTGATTTGTCAGCTCCCATCTCTGCAATCTTAGCTTTTGCGACTACTTCAATCTCTTCACGAGACATCTGTGCAGGGAGGAGTTCAGAAATGATGAGAAGCTCTGCTTTCTCAGGCTCTGCAAGTTCATTGCGTCCTGCCTTCTCAAACTGCTCTATAGAATCTTTGCGCTGGTTTGCGGCACGCTTGAGGACGGCGATGGCTTCGTCATCGGTAAGGAACTCATCAGGCTTACGCTTCTTGGCAACGACCTCATTAGTCATTGCGGTCACCAAAGAACGGATGGTACGGAGACGTACTTCGTCTTTTGCGCGCATAGCGTTCGGGATACCTGCCTTGATGGATTCGTGGATAGTCATATTTGGATAGGGTACCATAGAGGGAATGCAACAACAGGTGTGGCATTCGCTTATTGCGGACGAGGTCGTCCGCTCTCTTTCTACCGATTCGGAGAAAGGTCTCACAAAGGAGGAGGCCGCTCTTCGTCTTGTCAGTGGTCTGAACCGTCTCCCGAGGGTAAAGCGAGAGTCTCTCTTCTCTCGTGTTCTCCGACAGTTTGCGAGTCCTATTGCGGTGGTGCTCTTGATTGCAGCAGCTGCGACACTGTTCCTCTCTCATTTCACTGACGCCATTGTGATTACGGTTGCGCTCTTGGTAAACGTCGTCATAGGTCTGATTCAGGAAGGCCGGGCAGGACGTGCCTTTGAAGCACTCAAGAAGAGTGAAGCCAAACAAGCGGTGGTGATTCGTGGTGGAGAGCCAGCCAAAATCTCTGCAGAAGAATTGGTAGTAGGAGACTTGGTCGCGCTTATCGCCGGCACTGCCGTTCCTGCCGATATTCGTCTTGTAGAAGCACATGCGCTCACGGTGAACGAATCTGCACTTTCTGGAGAATGGCTTCCGATTGAGAAGAACACTGAAGCACATCCTGTAGAGGTGCCGCTCGTGGATCGCACGGGCATGGTGTATTCAAGTACGCTTGTGGTCTCTGGTGCAGGGCAAGGCGTTGTAGTTGCGACTGGCGCAGACACTGAGTTTGGCGCGATTGCCAAAGAGCTTGGAAATACACAGGCAGTAGTGACACCTCTGATGCGTGATATCCGACAGATCGCACGCTTCATCGTGATGATTGTGGGAGTGATTATGGTGCTCATTATTATTCTTGGTCTTCTGCGTGGCATTCCGTTTGATGAAACACTCCTCACCGCCATTGCGCTTGCGGTTGCCAGTATTCCTGAGGGTCTTCCTGCAGCGGTGACGGTGGTGCTCGCACTTGGTATGGAGCGCATCCTCAAGTCAGGAGGATTGGTGCGCAATCTTCTTGCCGCAGAAACACTCGGTACGACAAGCATCATTCTTACGGACAAGACGGGCACACTCACCTTGGGGCAGATGAATATTCATTCCTTCGTGACGTATTCAGGAATGATCACCGAGAATACGCATGAGGAGGCGCGCGCACTTCTCTCCGCAGCAGTGCTTGCATCAGATGCGTATGTAGAGGAACGTACCGATGCAAAAGAAGGAGAAGAGCGATTGGTGGCGCATGGTCGTCCGATTGAGCAGGCAGTGATTCTTGAGGGTCTCAAGATCGGTATTGCCGGGCCTGAGCTTCGTGGGAATTGCCCACGCACTGATGAACTACACTTTGATTCTGCACGTCGTTTCGGTGGTATGTTGGTGCGCGAGTACGGAGAATCAGTCGCGTACTTCTCTGGCGCACCGGAGTTCTTCCTTTCACAGGTGAAGTTTGTGCGGGATGGGAAGGGTACTGATCATAAGATGGTCGATGAGATTGCAAGCCGGTTTGCACTTGCGCTTCATGAGGCCGCACGCGATGGAAAGCGTGTCGTCGCCGTGATGCGGGTGAAGAGTAGTAGTGAGCAGTTCCCAACCGAGAACATAGAAGGAATGCTTGATAAGGGATCTCTCGTCGGTCTCCTCGTGTTCTCCGACGGTATTCGCCCCGAAGTGTATGACGCCGTGCGTGATATGCACGCTGCTGGGGCACGCGTGCTCATGCTTACTGGAGATAATCCAGAAACTGCGCTTGCGATTGCGAAGGAGGTAGGAATCGCAGGACCCAATGATCGTGCGTACACGGGAGCAGAAATTGAAGCATTGTCTGACGAAGAACTATTGAAGGTGCTTCGTCAGAACCATGTCTTTGCCCGTGTGGCACCAGCGCAGAAGCTTCGTATGGCGAATGTGCTTGTCGGTAGTGGGGAAGTCGTCGCTATGACCGGAGACGGGGTGAATGACGCACCCGCTCTCTCTGCAGCCTCTATTGGTGTTGCGGTGGGGTCTGGTACCGATGTTGCCAAGGAGGCATCTGATCTTGTGCTTCTTGATAACGGGTTTGGCGTGATTACCGCCGCCATTCGGGAGGGACGCCGTCTTCGCGATAACTTCAAGAAGATTTTTGCGTACATGCTTGCGACGAACTTCAGTGAAGTGATTTTGATTGCCTTCACCCTTATCTTCGGCCTCCCACTTCCAATTCTTCCTACCCAGATTCTCTGGGCGAATCTTATTGAGGGTGGGCTCATGAACTTTGCGTTTGCTTTTGAGCCACTCTATCCGTCTGCCATGAAGCGTAAGCCAACGGACCCAGATGTGGCGCAGGTGCTTTCGTCTAAGCTCCTGAAGCTTATTTCGCTTGTGGGTGCGGTCACCGCCGGTGCGCTTATTCTTATCTACCTCGCCCTCTATTCAATGCGATTCCCATTGATTGAGATCCAGACCATGATGTTCATTGGGGTGTCCATCAACACCATCTTCATTGCCTTCTCTATCAAGAGTTTTGGTACGCCAATCTGGCGTCTATCGCTTCTTTCAAACAAGTTCTTGGTGGTAGCGCTTCTTGCAAGTGCGGCCATGCTTCTTGTCGCACTCTACGTTCCTGCGATCCAGACTCTCGTCCACACGGTCCCTCCATCTCCGCTCTATATCGCCATTCTTCTAGGCTTCGGTATTGTGAACATGCTTACGATAGAGCTTGCGAAATGGCTCTTCTTTATCCGCCCTGAGGAAGAGGAGATGCACCGCCGGGGATTGGTTGTAGCTTAGTCCTTCTTCTTAATTTCGTACTTCTGGTGCAAGTGCGTGAGATCTTTCTTCACATCCTTAAGAAGGGTGTACTGACGTTCTGCGAGCTCTGATTTACCACACTGCGCTATGGTTTCTTCTACAAAGCCAAGGATAGTCGCGAGCATGGGGAAGTAGTCTCCGCTTTTTACATGGAACTCAAGACGCTCAATACGGTGGTCGTCTGCCGCGTCGCGGAAGGTATAGAAAAGAGGAGAGAGGACGTACACACGTTCGTTCATACTTGATAGCGAATAGGCACGCTCGCAAAGCCTTCTTTCGTCACAATGACGTGGTCTACAAGTGGAATACCAAGTTGGTTGCCAGCGGCGACCAGCTGCTCAGTGACCTGAAGATCTGCTGAAGAAGGATCAGTCACACCTGAAGGGTGATTGTGCACGAGAATGACGGCAGCAGCGGAGTACTCAAGCGCGGGGCGGAACACTTCGCGCGGGTGCACAATGTTTGCATCTACGGTACCGATAGAAATCACTTCGTCATGAATCACTTTGTAGTGTGCATTCAAATAAAGTCCGCGAAGGTGTTCTTTTGAGAGGGAACGCATATCGGCGACATGCTCATACACTTCACGTGCGGTGCGAATGGTAGGTGCGCCACTTCCATTACGCTCAAAGAAGCGGCGTCCAAGCTCTCCCGCTGCCACAATCTGTGAGGCTTTACCAAGAGGGATATCAAGATCTTTAGACAGACGCTCAGCACTGGTCTGGCTCATGACGCCACGCTCGCCATAGTCCTGCATAATGCGTCGAGCCATTCCCAGCACGTCTTCTTTGGTGGTCCCAACGTTAAGAAGGACGGCCATAAGTTCGGTGGTAGACAGGGATGCAGGTCCTTCGGCAATCAAGCGCTCACGAGGACGCTCGTCCAGCGGAAGATCGTGGACGGTAAGGACGTATTTACGCTCGGCGTTATCGAGAACGAGCGGAGAAGGAGTAACAAGGTACTGTGTGTCAGCCATTACGAAAATCATAGCACTGGGAAGGTGGGCAATTCTTGTTATACACGGGTATAATTGGGGGAATGGATTTCCTTACTATCGGTATTATCGTCCTTGTTGTACTTGTCGCGCAGGGGGCACTGTATTTCCTTCTTAGAAACAAGAAAGCGCCTGAGGCAGACCAGGGCGGGTTCATGCTCCTCCAGCAGCAGCTTCAGGAACTTCGCCAGACCCTTGATGCGCGGGTGAGTGAATCGTCTAAGCAGATGAATGAGACCGTGCGTGCCCAGCTTGGAGAATCCTCTCGCCTCATTAAAGAGATCACGGAAGAGATTACCTCGGTCAAAGAGATTGGCCGCCAGACTCAGGGCTTCACCGAGCAGCTTAAGTCGCTGCAGGATGTGCTTAAGAACCCAAAGCAGCGTGGTGTGCTTGGCGAATACTATCTAGAGACCACACTAAAAAATGTGCTTCCGCCGGATGGCTATCAGATCCAGTATCCGTTTGCGAATGGCGAAATCGTGGACGCCGTGGTGTTTGTGAACGGCAAGGTGGTTCCGGTGGACTCCAAGTTCTCTCTTGAAAACTACAATCGTCTCATTAATTGTGAACCCTCTGAGCGCGCTGCATTAGAGAAAGCGTTCGTGAATGACCTCAAGCTCCGTATTCAGGAGACGTCTAAGTACATTCGTCCTGAAGAGGGAACCATGGATTTTGCATTCATGTTCATTCCTTCAGAAGGCATCTACTACGATCTGCTTACAAATCAGGTCGGAGCCGCAGAGGATGAGAACTTGCTTCAGCGCGCCGCAGCAAAAAACAAAGTCATCATCGTCTCCCCGACTTCATTCCTCGCGTATCTCCAGACGGTGTTGGTGGGACTGAATGCACTCAAGATTGAGAAGCGTGCAGAAGAGATCCAGAAGCGTGTGTCGGAACTCACCAAGCACATTGATAGCTGGGGTGGGTACTATCAGAAGCTTGGCAATGCCCTTGGTACCGCCGTCTCGCACTACAACGCCTCATACAAAGAGCTCGGGAAGATTGATAAGGATGTATACCGCATTTCAGGAGAGAAGGTGGGAATTGAAACCGCACTTCTTGACAAGCCACAGATGGGAGAGGATACGTAGTTTGACAATACCCATATATGTGGGTTCATGAGTCTTTAGCGACCTCGGAGCCTGTATTTACATATATACGCTTTTCGGGTAGAGTAGCCGGATTATGGATATCGCAGTAGTAAAGACTGGAGGTAAGCAGTTTGTTGTCTCCAAGGGCTCAGTCATCACGATTGAGAAGCTTGGTCGTGGCATCAACACCAAAGAACTTAAGAAAGGTGATGTAGTGACCTTTGATGAGGTGCTTATGACCGACAACGGTTCTGATGTCACGCTTGGTACTCCTTCTGTAAAGGGAGCTTCAGTAAAGGCAACCGTACAGGTAGTCGGCCGCGCAAAGAAGATTGATGTGGTGAAGTACAAGGCAAAGAGCCGTTACTTGAAACGTCGTGGCCACCGCCAGCCGTTTATCAAGGTAAAGGTAGATTCAGTCTCCTAACCCTTAGAACTCCCGCTTCATGCGGGAGTTTTTCTTATATACTGTTTCTATGTCTGAAGGTCCACACACACCACTCAGGAGAGTTGGGGAGATGCTTCTTCCTGAACACCCAGTAGGACAGATTCCTCTTGCACAGATTGCTGAAGCAAAAGAGGAAAGTCTTGCAGCTTTAATTGCGACACGGGGACTCACCTTTGGTGAGTTACTGACGGATGCATGTAGAAATCATACTGAGGCTGCAGGGAAGAATTGCTGGCCTCTTGAAGACCGACTCCGACTTGCCGTGATGTATGTAGATGGACGCTCTATGGAGGAAATTGCGGAAGTGCTTAGTGCGACACGTAAGATGCGAGGGGTAGGTAGTGCCGTAAAGGCAACCACCGTAAAGGTTCAGGTATCAAAATGGATGACGGAGTACGCAGGAGAGATTTCGGAATCTGCACGTTTGTATCGTCGTTGGCATGCAATCATGGCACCGGAAGAATCAGGAATAGAAGAAGAACTCAAAGTTCTGGAAGACGATGTGTTTCATCTTCCACGGCATCTTATCTTTCATACGGTTGATCAGGGGTTGCAAGGGAGTGGACGTCAGCTTCCTTCCGCCGGGAAGTTAAAAGGAAACATTCCACTCACGCACGTCAAGGTTGCAGTACGTCTCTTGTATATGAAGTACAAGTTACACGCCTCAGGAGAAGAACTCGCTGCACAGGCATATTCCATGTTAGGCACGCCAATGGAGGCGGACACTATAGAAAAATTTACCCTCAGACTTCTCACGAAGCGAGCGAAAGAAGCGGTAGGGATTAGACAGGGACGACCCAAAACAAAAGTCTAAGCCTCTCTTCTATTTTGAAGCGCTCCTTTCAGTGTTTCTTTATCGGCGTATTCAAGTTCAGAGCCGGTGGCAAGGCCGCGACCAAGTGCAGTGATCTTCACCTGATCACGGAAGGGACGGAGCAATTCACGTACACGGTCTGTCGTATTCTCTCCTTCAGACGTTGCAGAGAGTGCGAGCACGACTTCTTTAAGTCCGTTTTTCACTCGTGCCTCTACGCTACGCACGAGCTCTTTTTCACGAATCACTCCCTTACCAGAAAGGGTAAGCACGCCACCAAGCACGAAGTAACGACCTCTGTAGGTGCTGGCACGCTCCATCGCGGCAAGATCCTGATCTTTCTCAAGCACAAGAAGAAGGGAATCATCACGAGACGTGTCTGCGCAGTATGAACACTTCGGACCCCCACCGTTTGCGAAGCGCATACAGTCCACACACTGCTTCACATCAGTCGCAAGTTCGGTAATGGTGTTTCCGAGCTTTGCACGATCTCCTTGAGGAATGGTGAGAAGGTGGTACACAAAGCGCTTTGCCTGGCGAGGACCAATGCCAGGGAAGCGTTCAAAGAGTCGGGCGAGTTCTTCTACGCGGTCAGCCATATCTTAGAACTCAGTTGCGAGATCCCCATAGCCAGAACGGTCAACCGACATGAATGTGGCACGCTTGTCATCAAAGTGGAGCTCCACACGTCCGGTGGGACCGTTACGATGCTTTTCAATAAGAATCTCAGCAACATTGGTCGGTTCTGCGTCGGGATTACGTTTGTCTTCACGATGGATGAACATGACCACGTCCGCATCCTGCTCAATAGAACCGGAGTCACGAAGGTCTGAAAGACGAGGCTTACCTCCTCGCTGTTCCACCGCACGAGAGAGCTGGGAAAGGGCAAGCACCGGTACGTTGAGCTCACGAGCAAGCGACTTCAAGGAGCGAGAGATCTCAGTCACCTGCTGCACCATAGAGTCAGAGTGCTTGGACCCCACTGGCTCCATGAGCTGGAGGTAGTCCACCACAAGAAGTCCGATACCGCGTTCACGCTTCAAGCGACGTGCCACTGCACGCATGGCAAGAATGTTATTACCAGGTTTGTCGTCTATATAAATAGGAGCCTTGGAAAGAGTCTCAAGCGCGTCACGAATCTTAGCGAAGTCATCTTCTGCACGAACCGCACCGGTGCGCATCTTCCATGAGTCCACATAGGACTCAGCAGCAAGCATACGATCCACGAGCTGCTCAGAGCTCATTTCAAGAGAGAAGATACCCACAGGAGTTCCGTGCTTCACTGCGGTGTTACGTGCGATATCAAGTGCAAGTGAGGTCTTACCGACGGAGGGACGTGCGGCAAGAATCACGAGATCAGAAGGATGAAGACCAGAGAGCATGTTATCCAGTTCAGGGAATCCAGTCGGAATACCACGCACGCCACCCTCTTTCTTAGACATCGCTTCAATGCGCTCCCATGCGTCATCAAGTTTGTCGGAGATTGCGGTGAACTTATGGACACCCGTACCGTTACTAACCGCCATCACTTTCTTCTCAGCCTCATCAAGCACTTCCTCTGCTTCACGGCCTTCATCGTATGCAGCTTCATTTATTTCATACGCCGCGCCGATAAGCTCACGCATCAGGTGCTTACGAGACACAAGCTCTGCGTAGTGTGCAAAGTTTCCTGGCGCAGGAGCGCTTCCTGCAAGTTCTGCGATGTAGGCACGACCACCTGAACGCTCAAGGGTGCCCTTTGTCGTAAGGCGTTCAGAGAGGGAAAGAATATCTATAGGCTCTCCGCGATCAGAGAGTTCTTTCATCGCCTCAAAGATCAAACGGTGTTTTTCCGCATAAAAAGAATCCGGCATGACGGAATCTCCGATGTCATGAATGGCATCTGGCTTTAATAGAAGCGCACCTAGAAGTCCGCGCTCTGCTTCAAGACTTTGTGGAGGAATACGATCTGCGGCCATAGAGGCCTATTCTACTATCTTTCCAGTCTGGTGAAGAGGGGTCCAGAAGCCGTGTCTTCAACACGATATCCACTGTTCTCTATGTGGATACGAAGTTCGTCTGCACGAGCATAATCCTTCTGTTTCTTTGCTTCTACACGCTCGGCATAGAGAGACTGGACTGCCTCTGGGAGGTCGTGGAGCCCTATATGCGCGTCTTGTGGAGGCTCTATGAGGGAAAGTCCGAGAAGGGCATCTGCCTCTGTAAGGAGGCCCCATTTCTGTTCTATGGTCAGGTCGTCATCTCCAAGCGCCTTGAAGAGTGCGGCGAGGACCTGAGGGGTAGAAAGGTCGTCAAGAAAGATGCTCCGAAGTTCTATCGCGTATGGGGAAGAGGATGCTTTGCCACGGGATTTCTTCTTAATATCACGTGTGGTCTTCCAGAGTCCTTCAAGTCCAGTTTCCGCAGCCTTCAGTGCTTCCCAAGAGAAGGAAAGGGGAGTGCGATAGTGTGCTTGCAAGAAGAAGTAACGGAGTGCGAGCGGATGGAAGCCGCGCTCAATCACTTCAGAAAGCGTGTGGACGTTTCCAACGGATTTAGAAATCTTTGCGCCTTCAATGGTGAGGAAGGCATTGTGGAGCCAGTAGCGCACAAATGGTTTGCCACTTGCACCTTCTGACTGCGCAATCTCATTGTTGTGGTGCACGCTGATGTGATCTTGTCCGCCGGTGTGCACATCAATGGTCTCACCGAGGAGTGCACGACTCATCGCTGAGCACTCAATGCTCCATCCCGGATTTCCTTCACCCCATGGAGAATCCCATTTCTGCAAATCACTTGATCCTGCAAAACGCCAGAGTGCAAAGTCACGAGGGTTTTTCTTTCCTTCGGTAGAAACACGAGTGCCGGCCTGCTGTGCCACTTCTTTTTGGTTTCCAAGTTTTCCGTAGGACGGAAAGAGTTCCGTATCAAAATAAATACCGTCGCCTGTTTTGTAGGTAAGACCCTTCTTCTCAAGCGCCTTAATCATCTCTATCTGTTGAGGAATGTATTCAGTTGCGCGAGGGAAGTGAATATCAGAGAGATCAAGATTGAGTGCCTTGATGTCATCTAGATAGCGGGTGGTGTAGCGATTCGCAATCTCTTTAGGAGTTGTCTTTTCTGCACGTGCACCGACTACCATCTTGTCTTCACCTTCGTCTCCGTCGCCAACCAAGTGTCCGACGTCGGTGATGTTAATGACACGTCGGAGCTGGTAGCCTGCAGCCTTAAGGGCACGGGCAACGGTATCGGCAAATACCGCGGCACGGAGGTTTCCGATGTGCTGGGGCCCATACACTGTCGGACCACAGGAATACAGGGTCGCACGACCTGCAACAAACGGAAGAAACTGATCTTTAGACCCCGAAAGGGTGTTCGTGAGAAAGAGGGGAACAGTAATAGTCTTCTTGGTACTAAAAGGCCACATGTGAGGATAGAAAAGGGCGTGAATGCCGACAAAATGAGTATAGCACTATGATATAATTCTCTTATCTATGGCCTTTGAAACTCCCTCACGTCGTCGTTTTGGAGATATTGCGCGCGCGGCGGTTATTCTTGCGGTCGTCGTCGTGCTTTCCTTCGGTGCGGGTGTAGTGACCGGAGCAGGAACCGGAAGCCGCATCTTTGCGGACAGTCTTCCACTTCTTGGGATGGGACTTGATTCCACGCCTGATACGACGGCAGACCTCGCAAACTTCTGGAAGGCATGGAACACACTTGAAGGACGATTTGTGCAGACAAGTGCAAGTTCTACGATGCCAACCGCACAGGAACGCATCTGGGGTGCAATTCAGGGACTTGCGGGTTCATATGGGGATCCCTACACTATGTATCTCGCACCCGAAGATGCAAAGATCTTCAAGGACGACATCATGGGGAACTTCAGTGGTATTGGTGCGGAGATTGGACTGGATGAGGACCGTGTTCTTACGGTGATTGCGCCACTCAAGAACTCTCCGGCAGAGAAGGCAGGTCTTGAGGCAGGGGACCGTATTCTTGCAATCGGGGATGTAGATACCACAGGCATGACGGTTGAGGAGGGGGTGAAGTACATCCGTGGCGACAAGGGAACGCCGGTGACCTTCCGGGTGCTTCGAGATGGAGAAGTGCTTGAGATCACCATCATCCGCGACATCATCCAGGTTCCAACCCTTGATCAGGAGTACGACGCCGAGACGGGAATCTACACCATCACCCTCCACAGCTTCACCGCAACGGCGAATCGTTTGTTTGCGGATGCACTTACTGACTTCCGCAAGACGGGCTCTACAAAACTCCTGATAGATCTTCGTGGAAACCCAGGAGGGTATCTTTCTGCCGCAGTGCAAATCTCCAGCCGCTTCCTCCCAAAGGGAGAAGTGGTGGTGACGGAAGACTACGATGGAAAACGCGATAACCTTGTGCACCGTTCTTCAGGATCAGGTGGAGTGAATGCAGGAACGAAGATCGTGATCTTGATAGATAAAGGATCAGCCTCTGCCTCTGAGATCGTCGCAGGGGCTCTTCGTGATCATGAAGTTGCCACCTTGATTGGCACGAAATCCTTTGGAAAGGGATCCGTGCAGGAACTTATTGATGTGGATGGAGGGGCACTCAAGATCACCATTGCTCGCTGGATTACTCCTTCAGGAGATTCCATTTCTGCCGGAGGTCTTACTCCTGATATAGAAGTAGAGCGTACGCCAGAAGAGAAGAAGGCAGGAAAGGACCCACAGAAGGAGCGTGCAGTGCAGTTCCTTGTAACGGGGAAGTAGCGTATGGCTCGAACTGGCGCTGAAGGCGGATGGGAGGCACACGAGGTGACCTCAGTGCTGTATACACTTGAACTCGGGCCCGACAAAGCGCCAGTCACTCTTCTTCCAGAACAAAATGAGGGAAGGCATGTGGTAGATCCAGAAGTGCTACAAGATCTTCATGTCACCGCCTATTCTGTCCCTATGAGTGACTCCTCACAGCTTGATCGAGCGCTACAGAATGATCCTGAAGAGTTCTATCCCTTTGCACACTCTGTCGTACGTCTGGCGTATCAGGAGCGCCGTCCTTTATATATGACGTTTGGATCTATGCCGGTTAGTCTCCTTGATGCCCCTCCGACAAAACTCATGAACAATGAAGACGTTGCGCGCCTCCTTGCTGCGGGAGCGTTCGTCCTTGTCGCAGGACATATAGTGACGACGCCTCGTCCAGAAACATATACGCGAAGGAATCTGCTTGCGGGCGGTGCCGCTGTTGCCGCAACTACTGCGCTGTACATGAGCTTTCTTCCTGAGGGCGGCACGACACGAGACGCAGAGATAATCAAAGAACGTCTCACCGTATATTCTCCTCAGGAGCAAGAGACCATGGCACAGTGGTATTGGATGCTTCGTGGTTTCTCTAATCTCGTGCTTGCACAGCAGCTTCATGAGGTCGCTCGGTTACGAGGAACAGAAGGGGAACACGTGGTTGCGCTTGCTCCTGCAGACAATGCAGGGCTTCGCGCAGCACTTCTCATTCCTCCGTATGAACGAGATACGCTTATCGTAGATTTTCTAGAAAATGTGATTAATCCTATCTTTGACGATCAGTCACTCGGTATTGCAGAGTATCGGTCGCTCCTTGAATCCATGTCTACTATTATTGAAGCTCAACCCGAAGAGCACAATGGAATTCCTACTTGGACGCCAACCTTCCATAGGGTAGTCCCATTTGCAGAACCGTCTGAGTAAGGGTAGGATAGCCGAACTATGAAAGTTGTAATGATTAAAGACGTAAAGGGCACTGGCCGCGCCAATACCGTCGTTGACGTGAAAGATGGCTACGCTATTAACTTCCTCTTCCCACGTAAGGCAGCAGTTCCGGCTTCTGGAGACGCCGTAAAGCGTGCAGAGGCGATGCAGAAGCAGTTTGCTGAGCGACGTGAGCTTGATGCCAAGCTTATCGCTGAGCGCCTCGTGTCTCTTGCAGAAGAGCGCATTGTCTTCGTAAAGAAGGCAAACGAGCAGGGACACCTTTATGACGCCGTAGACGCCAAGGAAATTGCTGAAAAGGCACAGCTCCCAGTAGATGCGATCTCTATTGAGCGCCCATTCAAGGAGCTCGGTACCTTTGAGGTTCCGGTTTCCTACGGAGAGAACTTCGGAAAGATCACCATCGTTGTTGAAGCTGAATAAGCTTCGGAAGATAAAAGAAAACCCCGCTTCAGGCGGGGTTTTTACTTAGATAACGTTGGCGACTTTCTTGCGAGAGACGCTGCCGTCAAACTTCATTTTGCGTTTCTCCGTGTAGGAAACCTTACCCGTCGTCATTGAGAAGAGGGTATGGTCCTTACCGACACGCACGTTCTTTCCGGCCATGATCTTCGTACCGCGCTGGCGGACGATAACCATACCTGGACGTGCGGCTGCACCATTACCAAGCTTAATGCCTAGGTATTTTGGCTTTGAGTCGCGTACGTTCTTTGTTGAGCCTCCGGCTTTTGTTGATGCCATAGTGGTATGCTGTTGTGACGATGAATATAGCAGAGATAGGCCGTCAAAGCAAGGCAATGCTCTCTCGGGTCCCTACCGATACTCTCTATCTCGCCCTAGTCATTCTGGTTGCCATCGCAAGCTTCCAGTTGGGGATGCTCCATGAGCGGGATTTTGCTTCAGAGACCGATTTCTATATAGAGGACCTAGGGGCGGCTACGGTGACCGCAAGCCTGCCTGAGGCCAGAGAGGGGGTGTATGTGGGGTCGGTGAATGGCACTAAGTATCACCTTCCGAGCTGCCCGGGAGCCCGGACTATTTCCGAAGGGAACAAGATCTGGTTCTCCACAAAAACAGAGGCCGAGGGGGCAGGGTACACCCCTGCAGCTAACTGCGAGGGGATATAATACGAGGACCTATGAGTGATGAAGGCATTTCACATAATCCTCAGAAGCCAAGCATACTTGAGCAAATGGAGACTGATGCAATGAAGTCATCGCTTGATGCGCGGGTGACCGCAGAGGAGCAGGTTCTCACACAGCTTGATGAGGTCTTCTCTGAGATAGATGCGATTATTCCTCGTCTTCCTTCTATATCAGGAGAGACGCTCACCGAGTCAGAACAGCGCGCCCAGAAAGAGATCAAGGAACGCTTTGAAGAATATCGTCGGCTCACTCGGTTGTTTTTGTTTGAACAGGTAGAAGGTGGGGAAGCAGACACCTTCCAAACCATATGGAGGCTTGGAGAGACTCGCTACAAAGCACTTGACCTGCTTGTGGCACGCGGAATCATTACTGAAGACGATCGTCAACAGTGGCATCTAGATCAGTTACTACGAAGTGAACGCCTTGGTATGGCGTTCCAGCGTATGTTTGATTTGCAGCAGGCGCATATGGAGCAGATAATGCGTAAGAAATAACCATGATTGTCATTGATATTGAAGCCACAGGGGTGAACCCGCAGAAGAATTCCATTGTGTCTTTGGGGGCGCTTGATTTGGATAATCCAGAGAATCAGTTCTATGACGAGTGTCGCGTATGGGACGGTGCGCACATAGAGGCAGAGGCGCTCGCAGTAAACGGCTTTTCAGAAGAAGAGGTGAAGGATGCGTCCAAGAAGACAGAAGCTGAGCTCGTGAAGGCCTTTATCGCCTGGGCTCTGGATAGGGTAGAGGAGCGCACCATTGCAGCCCAGAATGTGTCCTTTGATCACGACATGCTTCGTATGGCATGTGAGCGCGCGGGAATAGAATTCCCGTTTGCGAAGCGCACGATAGATGTCCATACGCTCGTGTGGACGCATATGCGAGTGAAAGGAAAGATTCCACCCGTCGCACACAACCACTCGGCGATTGATATGACATATGCGCTTTCGTACTGTGGCCTTCCGCCAGAGCCGCGCCCTCACAATGCGCTCACTGGTGCCTTCTGCCATGCGGAAGTCATCTATCGCATAGCGTATAATAAGAAACTACTACCAGATTTTGATACGTACGATATTCCATGGATGAGCTAAAAACAGATGGGCGAAGCATTATTCCGCCAGTGAAGAATCACACGGCAAGCAAGGAGGAGCACCACGAACGTATGCAGGAAGCACTTTTGCATGCCGTGAAGAAAGGGAAGGAGGAAGTGACGGAAGAATACAAGCCGCTTGTCTGTAAGCCTCGCCAGCTTGAGTCTTGGCGCATCTTCAAAATCATGTCTGAGTTTGTGGAAGGATTTGAGATCCTCGCCAAGTACGGGCTTGCGGCAAGCTTCTTCGGGAGCGCTCGTATGGGCTTTGGCGATGCCATTGGTCAGGCGGCTACTGATTTAGCTGGACGACTTGCAAAGCGCGGATTTGCCGTCATCACCGGCGGCTCAACTGGCATTATGGAAGCAGCGAACAAGGGTGCCTATGAGGCAGGAGGTGCCTCTGTGGGACTTAACATTCGTTTGTCGGATACTCAATCGTTGAATAATTATCTCACTGAATCTCTCACCTTTGATCATTTCTTTGTGCGAAAGACCATGCTCGCGTTTGCCTCTGAGGTGTACATTTTCTTTCCTGGAGGATTCGGCACGCTTGATGAGTTCTTTGAAATTGCGACTCTGGTGCAGACCAAAAAGATTAATCGTGTACCCATCGTACTGTATGGTTCTGAGTATTGGGGTCCCATTATGCGACAGTTTGAGGAGCAACTCCTGAAAAAGTATGCTGCAATTGATGCGGCAGATCTCACAATCTACAAAGTGGTGGATTCTGTGGATGAAGCTTTTGACTACATCGTTGAAAACGTGAAGTGTTGATATGAGCACACATGAGCAAAACGGAGGGGCTTCACCTAAAGAGCGGGAGAACACTCCCGAGTATGCTCCCAAGGATATTACTGAACTTTTGTTCTGGTCCTTCCACATGTCGCAGGGGAGTGGTCTTAATCTCCAGGTCCCCACCATGGTGCATGCGCGCATCTTTCCTGCGTTGTTTGCCTTCAATCCTACTTTCTGTCTCGCCATACGACGTTGGATGAAAGAGAATAAGTGGGATGAGGAGCTTTTGGCACGTGATTTTAAGGATGAAGACTGGACCGATGATTCTCGTTTGATTAATGACCGGACTGTAGAAGAGTATGTCCAGAGGATAATTAATTATCGGGAGAGTGATGCTGCACATGCGCAGGGGAAGCTTGATATGAATACGGATCATCGTGCTGAAGCATACAAGGCATTGCAAGCACTCTTACAGGCGGCAAAAGATTTCAGATCACCCGAGAAAGCAGAGGAGGATCGTTTACGAACGATTCATGTGAGGAGTCTTGCGTCTCTTATCATTAATCGTGATATGGAGCTACTGACGCAGCTACAGACTCCAGATCCTTTGCTTATCGTACAAGGGGCAGAAGGGCATCGTCTCCGTCGTATGAAAGGGTACTCCATGTTTTGTATGTTTGCGCTCTCAGAGAAGAGGGAGGGTGCACGAGGCTTCTTGCCTCCTGAATATCAGACACTATGGGAAGAAATGGGGGAGTTTATACGAAAGGAATACGAGAGTTTGCCACCAGGTGTGAAAGAAAAAATCGTCGTGCTTACCCAGAGGTTCAAGGAAGTCACCGGCGAGGAGATTGTCCTTGAGGCCAAGAGGGCGTAACCTATACCTATATGGCACGAGACCTCGCACTGGTGATACTTGTGATTGTGGCACTCTTCGTACTTGTGGGGCAGATGTTCCCGGGCGCAACGGTAGAAGAGCTTCCAGGAAAGATATGGGAGGGGGTACAAGGACCTCAGAATGAGGAGGCGACGTCTACTGAGTCTAACTAGTTTGTATGGGTGAAGGACTCAATCCGGGATCTCTTGATAAGATCACGAAAGATGTCGTTGAGAATATTGTTATTGACTGGATGAATAAGTACGCGCTTGAGGACAGCAACCTCGCGATAAGAGACTATGATAATCCTGAGCAGATAAAGACGTGGGTGAGGGGAGTGTGGGGGAGAATCAAACATCAGCTAGATGAATCAGGTTTTCCAACTGGAGGGGAAAAGATCATGAATCTTGCGGGCTTCTATTTCCATGATCAGATAAAGGGCCATCATCGCTATGAGGCGCTAAAGCCGTATCTTCCAGGAGAAGTTCTTTTGTATGATGGGCTTTAGACAGGGGTAGGGGAGTTAGAGATTCCTCTCCACACTTTATTATTCTTAATTTACCCTGCTTCCCCCCTAGGGTAGGGAGTCTCTCCTCTTTCTCTATGCTCACAAAGATAAAAGATAAGAATATTTCATCATTAACAGTGGCAACAACTTCGTGCCGTGAGGTCGTGCAGGGAAGAGAGTAGAGTGTGTCCTAATTCTCCCTAGTTCCTAGGCATCCCGCTCAAACGAGCTACACTTCGCACAATATATCTTTTGCGAAGTACGCCTAGGGCGAAAGAGGCTCAATAGCCAGGCCCTCCCTTTCCCTCGCAACCTTCTTCTTCCCACTCGTATACGGCAAATTTGCGTCGTATAGTGGCATTTAATTACTATCTGAGATCTATACTTCCCTGATCTTGGTGTCCGAGATAAAAAACGGCACACTATATGATTTAAACAGCTACTTCCCTTCAGGCTCTTTTTGCCGAGATTTTAAAAGAGATTGAAAAAACCGACGTATGAATTGATTTTTGATGGATATGTTATGAGCCCTGAGCCTCTCCAAGATGTCGTGTGAAGTGCTTCTTAATAGTGGAATCAAGAGCGCGATTGAACTCTATAGCGTGCTTTGGGGACAACACAACCTCGGCAACCAGCTGGCCCTGGGTGGTATTGGGGCGCACAAAGGCAAACTGCATGACCACTGAGTCATCTGACACATTCACCTGCGCTACATTAGAGAAGTTCGGACGAGCGTCCTCGGGAATGCGAATAGTCACTTTCTTCTTTTCCTCGTCCATGCGCTACCAGAGATTACGAATAGAGTCCCAAAGGTCTTCAACCCATGTAGAGATCATGTCCCACCCTGCATTTAACATTTGGGTAAGGAAGGAGACATTGTCCTGATTGGTTGGGCTGTCTACGAGGCCACGAAGCGAAATGCCGAAAAACGAGAGGGCGAGAAGACCCACAATGATCCAGATGATAAGACGTGTCATGAGAGGATTATAGCCGTCCTCGGGGGTGGCGGGAAGGTGCCTCTGGGTATAGCCTAGGACCAATGGATCCACAGGTGACCGCTGCACTTACACACTGGAAGGAGAGTGATCCCGTCTTGTACACGGCAGCACTTCCCTTCAGGTCTAGTCTTGCCGAGAAGCGGAAACGACGCGTTGGGAACTCTACGCTTTTTTCTGCACTCGCAAGTTCAGTCGTCAGTCAGCAGCTTGCGACCAAAGCGGCAGATAGTATTTGGGAACGGGTGCGGAAAACCTGCGGCGGGAAAGTAACCCCTGAGACTATTTCAAAGACGCGACTCCCCCGCTTACGTGCGGCTGGTCTTTCTGCGGCAAAAGCAAAGACACTTAAAGAACTTGCAAAGGCCGTAAAGAATGGACTGGATCTCTCTACACTTGCTCGCGCCACAAAAGAAGAAGCAACCGAACGTCTTACCGTCATCTGGGGTATTGGTCCTTGGACCTGCGAGATGTTTTTGATGTTTGCTGCAGGACACCCGGACATCTTTTCTCCACGAGACCTTGGACTCGTGCGAAGTATGGAGACACTCTATGGACTCAAGCGTGGAACTTCTGTGAAAAAACTAGAAATGATTGCACTCAAATGGTCGCCGTATCGCACACTCGCCTGCCGCGTCCTCTGGCGAAGCCGAGACTCATTTAAGAACAATTAGAACGGTACCAATAACCGTGAGCACGACACCGAGCATACTCTTCCACGTGAGCGCTTCTCCAAGAAATATCGCCGCAGCGATAATGACAATCACGACGCTGAGTTTATCTATCACGGCAACCGAACCTGCAGGCCCTGCCTTAAGTGCCATGAAGTAAAGAATCCAGGAAGCGGCACCGGCAAGTGCGGCAAGCACAATAAAGAGCCAGGCCTTTCCACTCCAGGAAGCAGGATCAAACCCATTCCACTTCCCAAACAAGAAGCCTGAGATGACCAAGATGACGGCCATGATGACCCCGCGTACGATGGTGGCGAGGGTTGGGTCTACCTCCTTAAGTCCTATCTTTCCAAAGATAGCAACAAAGGCTGCGGCAACTGCTGAACCCGCTGCAAGAAGCATCCACATATTAGACGTTCAAAAGATACACGGTGTAGTTAAGGTACGCCGCATAGAACACCCAGATGGTGTACGGTGCCAGGAGAAGTGCCGCCTTCTTAGACTTCGGGAAGATGAGTGCCATAAGCCCAAGCATGGAGATGCCAAGTGCAACCGCACACCACACTGCTGCAGGAAGCACATGCAGGTGGAAAAACACAACACTCCACACAAGGTTAATGAGCGTGCTCAAGGTAAATCCGCCCATGATCCACTTGAAGCGGGTGTCTCGTGGCATGGTGTTCCAGACGACAAGCAGGGACCACGCTGCACCGATATAAATGGTAATCCAGATTGCACCGATAAGAGTTTCAGATGGATGCCACACTGGAAGTGTGAGCGTCTGATACCAGGCCACACCGCCACCGGTGATGACGCTTCCAAAGATCACAATAAGAAGCGCGAGATACGGAATCAAGAGGTGGTTCAATTTCATGAAGAAAGGTCGTCAGTCGTTACCCCATCGAAGTGCTCCTCGTCCTGGAGGGCATCTTCTTTGATCCTATGTATTGTCGCATCTTTGTGGTGCGAGGGGGCATAGAGTGTGTAGAGCTTCAAATCACCCTTCCCGGTGTTCTTTATGTTGTGTCGTACTCCTGCAGGGATAATGACGACGGAACCGTCGGTCAAATCTCGTTCTACTCCGTTCAAAATGCTTTGAGCCTCTCCCTTCTCAAGACGAATGAATTGATCCACGTCGTGCACCTCTTCTCCAATGTCTTCACCGTCAGGAATGCACATAACCACGAGTTGTGAGTGTTTTGCGGTATAGAGTACTTGACGGAAGTTCGTGTTGGCGAGAGTTGCTTCCTCAATGTTGGTGACGAAACCTTTCATACTTATGTACGTTTTTTAGCAGCTTGCGCCTTCTTGATATTGGCCTTCTGCGCGCGCTTCATGGCAGGAGTGGGCTTTGCCTTCTCCGGCACATTCTTTACAGGGTGTACACGGAACACATCACCCTTTATATGCGTGATAGGTCCACGAAGCGCTTTCTTGAGTGCGGCACGTTCCTTGGCATTATCAATGAAGAGCGTTTTCCCCGATACATGCGCATTCTTCTTCGCAATCAACCAACTTACCGTTGCCCAGCTGCCGCTGCTACGACGTCCTGCAAGGCGCTCAAGGCCACCTTTCTTTCCCACATCCTGCATGCGATACGACGTGAATTTCTGATCGGGACGAATCTCAATGCGGTAAAACTTTCCATGTCCCGTTGTACCTGGCTTTTTGCGGACAACTTTCTTTTTTGGTGCCATGGAGAGTGGAAGTTAGTAATAACCTTTCTATAATGATACTCCGGTTACGAGAAGTATCAATTACGAGCGCACATAGAATAGTTGAGAACGTATATATGTGAATTAGAGGTAGGACATTGGATTTAGGTAGGCTTCGCGTGGTGCGACCGGCATCTTTGCGTTCGCACACGCGCTCGTGGCGCCTCTGAACTGCGCAAGGGTCATCACCTGCACTGCTTCAGATGCATACACACCGAAGTGAAGGTGCGGACCAGTGGCGTACCCGGTCATGCCGGAGTACCCGATGACCTGTCCAGTCGAGACCGACTGCCCTGCCGACACCGCTATAGATGACAAGTGTGCGTAAAGAGTAGAGAGACCGTTTGCGTGTTTGATCAACACCCATTTACCGAATGAGTAACACCCAGGTACAGAATCGGTGTTACCTGTATCGGTAATAGTTCCAGAAAGTGCCGCTTGCAATGCGGTGCCAGTGGGCGCACTGAAGTCGACCGCGTTATGTCCTGCGCCGTTGTAGATCTGAGGATTTGCCGTTGAGAATGCCGTGTTACCGAAGTACTGTGTGATGCAGTATACGTTTCCGAGCACACTAGACTTACCCGAACAGTTACTCATGTAGGTAGAAGAGAACGGCCACGCAAGCACACCAGAGCCTGCAGATGGAATACGTGAGGAGTCCACACTCCCGGTGAGCTGCTGTTCCAAGCGATCAAGCTCAGACTCAAAGAGTGCCTGCTCTGCACGTTTTTTTGCAATCAATTCCTGATACGCCGCCTCTTCACTTTGTGTTTGTGAAAGAAGTGACTGTTTGCTCTGTCGGTTCACATCAAGCGTCTTCTTCTGGGTATTCAAATCCACGGAAAGTGAGGAAAGATCTTTCTTAGTAGCACCCACTTCCTCATGCTGTACGTTCAAGACTTGCTTGGTTTCTGAAAGTGCACGTGCATGTGTGCGAAGCGCTTCATTCACACTGGTTGCCGCATCCACTGCGTGCCATGCGTCAGAAAGATCAGTGGAGGAAAGAAGATATTCAAAGGTAGAGAGATCGTCCATCTGTGCCATCGTCCGAATGGATTGCGCGACGGTCGCACGATCTATGGCTATCAATGTTTCTTTATCTGCAATTTCATACGCTAACTCTTGAAGCTTGAGGTTTGCAGACTCAATTTTGTTTTCAGTAGAGCGGATCTGAGAAGCTGTCTGTGAGCGAGAGACATCCAGGGTTTTAATTGCTGACTGAAGAGTTTGCTTCTCTCCTGAGAGTACGTTTAGTTCCTTTTGGTACCCCGCAATCTCTGCGTCAATTGCCGCACGACGACGATTGATGTCTTCTATCTGCTCTTTAAGATCTGAGGCGGATTGCGCAGTGGCACCGATCGGCAATGATGCCAGTGCAAGCAGGGCGACAAGTCCGTATACCAAAGAACGTCCGTTCATTGGTTACAGTATATCAATTGCGGCAGTGAGACGTAAGAGTGTTTCTTCTTTTCCGAGTACAGAGATGAGTGTAAATGGATCTGGAGAGCGTTCCGCACCAGAGAGCGCATAGCGAGTTGGCCAGAGGACAGCAGCCCTTCCCTTTTCATCAGCATACGGCATAAGCACGGCCTTTACGGCCTCAGGATCAGCTCCTTCACGAAGCCCCTCTACAAGGCCTTTTATGGCCTCTAGATGGCATTTTGTAGTGCCAGGTTGCCCTTCGCCCTCCTTGCCCGAAAGAAGGCCTGTATCAAGCGTAGGAGCCTCAAAAAGGCAGGACAGTTCCCCAGTAAGCATCTTCCGAGCCTCCTTAAAGGTTTGGGCACGCTCCTTCAAAATAGGCACTATCTTCAAGAGCCGCTCAGGGTGTGAACCAGAGAGATTTCCCGTTGTTATATAGTCTTCTGGAGACAGTTTCCGCATCCATTCACGATTGATATGGAGCAGCTTCTCTTCATCAAAACGTGCACCGCCTTTCTGTACGCGAGAGAGATCAAAGGATTCTAAAAGATCCTCGCGAGACAAAATCTCTGAACCACTTTCTGGATGCCATCCGAGAAGTGCAAGAAAATTCACCATTGCTTCTGGGAGATATCCTTCGTCACGGTATTCAAGAATATCTTTCGCACCATCACGCTTTCCAAGTTTTTTCGTACCTGCGTCTCCAAGAATAACGGGCATGGTCGCAAAATGCGGGCGTTCTATGCCAAGCGCGTCATACAACGAAAGGAACTTTGGCGTAGAAGAAATGAATTCCTGACCACGTACAATGTGCGTCACTTCCATTAAAAGATCGTCCACAATGTGCGCGAAATTGTACGTGGGGTATCCGTCTCCCTTAATGAGAATGAAATCATCAAGTGCCTCTTCTCCAGCGGATAAACTTCCCCATGCAAGATCCTCCCACTCATAGCGCTTCACTTCAGGTACTTTGAATCTAAGTGGACGCTTTCCATCCCATGGTTCTGTGGACTCCGGACGATGTTCACGGAACAAGAATGGACGCTTCTCTGCTTCTGCCTGTTTCCGCCACTCTTCTACCTGTTCCTCGGTAAATGGATCAGAGTAGGCGTACCCCTTTTCTATGAGTTTCCGTGCGTATTCTTTGTAGGTCTCAAGACGATCTGACTGAAGATAGGGTGCATGTGGTCCACTAATGTCAGGGCCTTCATCCCACTCAATGCCGAGCCACTTCAGTGACTCAATGATGTGTGCGATAGATCCCTCTACTTCGCGTGCCTTGTCCGTGTCTTCAATGCGGAGAATAAACTTCCCTCCATTCTTTCGTGCATGAAGCCATGCAAAGAGTGCAGTGCGCACGCCACCCACGTGCATGAAGCCGGTAGGACTCGGTGCAAATCGTGTGACGACCTTACTCATACCTTCTCGTGTGCCAGTCCAATAGAGAGCACTTCCTCTGCAATAATCTTTGCGGCATCTAAGTTTGCAAATCCGGCACTCTTCCCTTTCATCTGCATACGAAGCTCAGGGTTTTCAATGATGCGCTTCACTTCGCTTACAAGCACATGCGGCGTAAGGTTGATCTCCTCAATCACCGTTGCGGCACCCGTGTGTGCGTAGGAATAGGCATTGGTGCGCTGGTCGTGGCTAATCTCTTCAGGAATAGGGATGAGAATGGCAGGCGTACCCCAGATGGCAATCTCAGTAATAGCCGTTGCACCTGCACGAGAGATCACAAGATCCGCAGCGCCTGCAGCGCGGCGCATAGAAAGCGTAGAAAGGTACGGGAATGGATGATAGCGGCTGGCGTTTGAGTTCCCAGAAAGCGCAACCGGTGCTGTCTTCTCCATACTCTTGAAATGATCCTTTCCGGTCTGATGAATCACATTGCCGACGTTCACGAGCTCAGGAAGTGCCGCAAGCAGAGTTTCGTTCATACGAAGAGAACCACTAGAGCCTCCGATGACGAGAATGGTAGGTGCCGCAGGATCCAGATCCAAATACTGTGCGGCTCCTTCACGCTCAAGTTTCATCAAATCCTTGCGGACCGGAATACCCGTGCGTGCCACTTTCTTTTGCATGTTCTTGGGGAAGTAGGCAGCGGCACTTTCAAAGGCAACAGCAATACGATGTGCAAAACGTGCAGCAAAAAGATTGGCACGTCCTGGCTTTGCATCAGACTCATGAATAATGATCGGAATACCAAGAATCGCGCCCGCAATCACCGTCGGTACACTGGCATATCCTCCTTTAGAGACAATGACGTCAGGATACAAACGAAGGAGCATCAAGAATGCGTAGATGGTGCCCGTGATGGTAAGGAATCCATCGGTGATGTTTTGAAAGGAGAAATAGCGACGCACCTTTCCTGCTGGACAGGCAACAAAGACAATCTCGTTCTCAAACAATGCCTCCATGTCATAGGCAGAGGGCGCCATGTAGTAGAGTTTCGGCGCAATGAGTCGGCGATCACGCACTTCATCACGAATTGCTTCCGCAATTGCAACAATAGGATAGAAGTGACCTCCTGTTCCCCCTCCGGTAAAGACGACCTTCATAGATAGGAGCGATTATACCACTCAAGCTTTTTGCTTAGCTCGGTGTGCGGCTACGTTCAAAATAATACCCACCGAGGCAAGAGCGGCGAGGAGCGCACTTCCCCCGTGCGACACAAACGGGAGTGGAAGCCCCGTGAGCGGGAAGATCCCCAGCATGGCACCAATATTTAAGAATGCCGAGAACGTAATTAATAAGGTGAGCCCAGTTGCGGCATAGGCACCAAAGGCAGTGCCTGCAGTCGCCGCAATCGCAACTCCTCTCGCAGCAAAGGCAACAAACAACAAGACGATGAAGGTGGTTCCAAGGAATCCAAACTCTTCACCAAACACCGCGAACACGGAGTCACCGACTGGTTCAGGAAGATAGTTAAACTTCTGCGCACTCTGTCCGAACCCACGCCCAAGTGCACCACCAGATCCTATCGCAATCAGTGACTGCTGAATCTGATACCCACTTGCAAGTGGATCGCGAGAGGGATCTATGAAGGTTGCAACGCGCTCCATAAGATACGGACGCATGGACACGAGAATGGCGAGACCTACTACCGCACCAAGTCCAATAATCGCAAAGTCACGCCATGGTGCGCCGGCAATGAAATAGAGAGCAACTGAAGTTGCACCAATGATAAGCACTGTAGAGGTGTTTGGCTGCGCAAGAAGAATAAGAGCGGGAATACCGGCAATCACCCCAAACGGTACAAGGCCGGTCATTATGTTTCCCAACTTCCCTTTTGCAGAAGCAAGAAAGGACGCGATCATAAGGATGGTAGCGATCTTAAGGAACTCGGATGGCTGCACGGTCGTAAATCCAAGATCAATCCAGCGTGTCGCACCATTCACCGTTTGTCCTATCCCAGGAATAAAGACAGAGGCAGTAAGAAGAATGGCAATGATATAAAACGGAGTGATTGCCTTTCGGATCCAGTCAGGGCGTGCAAAGCGAAGTGCAAGCAGTGCGATGATGCCAGGGAGAAGCCCCAACACAAGCTGCGTGAGTGCAAGACGCCATGGAGAACCATCAGGGCGTGCAAGAAGACCAAGCGCTGCAGATGAAAACATTGCCAGCCCTCCTACCACAAGTGCAAGGACGATGAGCGCGAACACCCGATCACCTGAGAAGCTTGATTTGGTAAAAAACATAGTCTAGAGAAGCGCGATCGTGAGCCCAAAGACACCTGCAATAATCGTGATGATCCAATAGCGCATAGTGACCTTGTACGGTGGCCAGCCCATCGTCTCAAAATGATGATGAATCGGTGCAATGCGGAAGAGTTTCTTTTTAAACACTTTCTTAGAGATCACCTGAAGTACATTCGCGAGTACGGTTGCGGTAAGTGGAAACGCAATAATTGGAAGCACCGCAACACCGACTCCGTCCCCCAGTACATCCGAAGAGAATGCAGTCACCGCAAGTGCGAGCGTGAGTGCCATACTCCCTGTCTCTGACATATAGAAACGTGCGGGCGGTACGTTAAACCACAAGAATGCAAAGATGCCGCCGGCAACGGTTGAGGCAAACGCGGCAAGGGCGACTTGTTCCTGTGCAAAGGCGATGCCCGCATACGCAAGGAAGATGATGCCGAAGATACCTCCCGCAAGCCCATCAATCCCATCTATGACGCCACTTGCATAAATGGCAATGGTGACAAACCAGAAGAAGAGTATGAAAAGAGGTCCAAGCTCAAATGGACCAAAAAACGGAATCCCCACCGCAGACACATCAAGCTTGTCGTAGAACCACCAACCAGCGACGATACCAAAGAGTGAGACAAACATAAGTCGCCACTTGAGTGACAATCCTCCTGTGCTTTGGGTGATCTCTAGAAAGTCATCAAGGAGTCCAATACCCGCACCAATCAAAAGCGCCACAAGGGGAAGCCAGGTTTGTCCGCGATCCACGAAATCAAATCCTGCAAATGGTTCTCCAAAGAAAGTAGCAATAACCCAAAGGAAGACGACGGTGATAATCGTGGATGCCCAAATAAGAATGCCACCCATGCGAGGAGTAGAAACCTCACGCTCACGATGCAAGTCGTCAAAGAGTGGCGTGCCCCGACTATCACCAAGCCCCTTCCCCTTTCCTCCCTTCTTCTTCCATGCTTTGTATTTGAAAAGGTAGTGCGTAAGAATCGGTGCGATAGAGATACCAATCGCAAAGGCAATCACGAACGGGAGGAGGACACGTGCGGCATCAAGAAGCATCATAGGGCGGCAAAGCGATTGAGTGTATGCGAGAGAAGGCGCTCTACGTCCGTAAAGCGTCCTTCTCGTGTGGAGCCAAGCACCACAATGGCAATGGGATGATTAATCCCTGCGTCATACACGACGGTAAGATTTCCTCCTGCAAGATCAGTAAAACCAGTCTTTGAAAGAAGCGCGCCCGGGAACGCGGGAATCTCCTGGTTGGTGTTCTTTTCGGTGAAGGTCTTCCCCTCGCGTGAGGTTATAGAAATAAAAGATTCGGTAGTTGCCTGGGCAAGATCTGGTGCTGCAGAAAGTAGTGCGCCGGAAAGAATAGCAACATCATGGGCCGACCCATACCCTCCAGATACACTTCCGCTTTCATCCAGCCCCGTACCATTCACTGCATAGGTCTGTGAAAGTCCCGCAGACTGTGCAGCAGAGGCAAGAAGTGAGGAATCAGAGGAAGCGTATGCCTGTCCTGCCGCTTCTGCAATCGCCGATGCTCCATCATTAGAGGAGCTCACCAGTGTGAGGCGTGCGAGATCTTCAAAGGTAAAGGTGTCTCCGTATGCAAATCCACTATCACCTTCTTCTGCAAGTGCATTAAAAGTAATCGGCACGGTCGCATCACGTGCAAGTGCACCTGCACCTGCGTAGACTGTTAGAAGTTTCGTGAGGGAAGCAAGGGGAAGCTGTGCATCTGCATTCTTCTGGTAGAGCACTTCCCCTTTCGCAAGATCGTAGACAATCGCTGCTTGTGCAGTGAGTGCAACTCCCTGATAGTAATCAACGGGGACGACTTCTACCGGTACTTCCGCCATTGGTTCAGTTCCGGTGAATTGGGTAAGTGCAATACCTCCCGCAAGAAGTCCTGCCATACTAAGACCCGCGACTACTGCAATAGTGCGACGACGTCCGCGCTCGCGCAGATCTTTTTCAATTGCTGATTTAAAATCGCTAGTTTCCATCTTGTGATTCTTCCGCTGCCTGCGCACTTGCTTCTCGTGTGAGAGCAGCAGAAAATTCCTCGTAACGAGGGAGGTCAGAAAGTCGCTCTGCAGAGAGATGTGCGAGTGCCTCAGAGGTTACTTCGTAGCGCGCACGACGACGATCCGTAGGATCTTCAGTGCGGCGAATAAGTCCACGAAGCAAGAGTGAACGAAGTGCCGTAGAGGAGTTCACTCCGCGGACCCAGTCAATCTCTCCGCGTGTCGCGCCGTTCTTGTAGAGGACGAGTGCAAGGGTCTCCAATCCTGCTTTTCCAAGATCGCGTGAAAGCTCGCTCTCACGAAGCTTCTTCACTATGTCTGCAGCCTCCGAGCTGGTACGAAGATCTAGCTCCCCCCCCGTTTCAATGAGCGCAAGACCTCGTTCCGTAAGGGTTTCGCGAAGACGATCCGCTGCAGCCTGAAGCTGATCAGCAGAAATACCAAGCAACGATGCAAGACGTTTTTTAGGCATCGCTTCACCAGAGGCAAAGAGGACGGCTTCAAGGAGGCTTTCAGTAGAAAGAGGCATGTCGCTCCAGAATACCGCAGAGCCTCTAGGTCGCAAAATCCGCGGTGTATAATAGCGCTTCATGATGACCCCCCTCGATAGCGTCATACTCGGTATCGTTGAAGGTATTACCGAGTTCCTCCCTATCTCCTCTACCGGCCACCTGATTCTTGCCGCAGAACTTCTTGGTCTTACGCCAACCGAATTTCTTAAGAGTTACGAGATCGTCATCCAGCTTGGCGCTATTGCTGCTGTAGTCTTTCTTTATTGGAAGTCCTTCCTTGATCTAGAGGTTATAAAGCGTCTCCTGGCTGCCTTTATTCCGACCGCAGTCATTGGATTCTTTCTCTACTCTTTCATTAAGGACTATCTCTTTGAAAGCATGGAGGTGATTCTCGCCTCTCTGTTCCTGGGAGGTATTGCCCTCATCGCGCTTGAGTTCTTTCATAAGGAGAAAGAGGATGCACACAAGGATGTGAAGGATATATCGTACCTTCAAGCATTCTTTATTGGTCTTATTCAGGCACTTGCCGTTATTCCTGGGGTCTCCCGTTCAGGAGCGACGATTGTCGGGGGTCTTCTTCTTGGAGTATCCCGTGTCGCCATTGTGGAGTTCTCCTTCCTTCTTGCGGTTCCTACGATTGCAGCCGCAACTGGATACGACATTCTTAAAAACTCACATGTGTTTACGGAAAATGACTTTATGCTTCTTGCGATTGGCTTTGTGGTCTCCTTTTTGGTCGCCATTGCCGCAATCAAGTTCCTCCTTAACTTCATCCGCAATTACACCTTCATCCCATTCGGTATCTACCGAATTCTTCTTGCACTCGTATTCTTCTTTGTGATTCTCTAACCGTACTTCGGGAGATCAGTGGTCGTATCTTTAATCCGAATATCGGAGAAGTGCTCCCCCTGCTCTGCGTCTATACTTCCCTGCTTCACGAGTTCAAGAAGTGCCAAGAACGAAACAATAATCTCCACCTTCTCTTTTGCGTTCCCTGAGAATTCTTTGAATGACACAGATAGTGCGCCACGCACCCGATCCAAAAGACGCTCCATCATCTCTTCAATGGTGACCATGGGGCGCACGCGCGCTTCCTGAAGTTTCTCTACCTTCTCAAGTGCGGCAAGTGCATCCGCAAGTGCTCGCTCAAGATTTGGAAGTGTTGCATCAGGACTTGGTGCAAAGATAGGTTCCGGTGCACGTTCTCCTGGCTCTACCATTACTTTGCGACCAAAGACGCGCGAGAGTTCACGAGTCGCCTCGCGTACCTGCTCGTACATCTTCAAACGGCGTTTGAAATCCTCTACGTCTTCTTCCTCTTCATTAGAAAGCTCAAGATCAGGAATGAGTGATTTGGACTTAATAAGAAGCAGTGTGGCCGCGACTTGAATAAAGTCTGCTGCGTCTTCCATTGGAAACTCTGCCTGACTGCGCACATGCGTAATAAAATCATCCGTCACTTGGGAAAGGGACAGGTCATTTACCAGAAGCTTTCGCTTCTCAATAAGTTCAAGGACAAGGGCGAATGGTCCTTCAAAGGCTGGAGTGCGGACGGTAAACCCAGTCGTGGTCGTCTACGTCATTATTTGTTACGACTCACGCGAATGAGGCCTGAGGTAGGCACAATCTCAATTCCCTTCGCTTCAAACTTATCCAATACAAGGTTCATACCAATAGAGTCAGAACTCATGTGCCCGGCGATGACGAGGTTGATATGGTTCTTCATCGCCTCCGTACGATGTTCTTCTGAGGCATGCATGGCGATAATGGTGCCGACTCCTGCCTGTGCAAACTTCTCGTAGATAAGCGGAGATCCTTCTGTTCCCCCTGTAATCTCAAGCGGTGCAATCTTACCCGTACGATTCTTTTCGTTTCCAGAGAAGAGTGTTGGACCCGCCTTAGACTTCATGGCAACCTGGTATTCAGGAATCTCTTTAAGAATAGCAATGACATCTCCTACCGTCTCTGCGCTCTTCTCGTTGAAAAGATCTTCAAGGAAACGGAACACAAGGTTATCGGCAATGGTGTGCGTGCAGACGTAGGAGAGGTTTAGAAGCTTTGCAGAATCTACCGCCTGGGTGTGGTTACGAGGACTAATCTTACGAGCCACCTCATTGATACGCTCACGCATAATCCCTTCAGCAACATTAATCGGTACACCGTAGCGCGCCATATTCTCTGACTGCATCTCCATGACTTCGTGAAGTGCGGCGTATGCTTTTGCTTGTGGGTGATGCGCGACGAGCGCATCTATCCCTGCTCCCTGCTGGTTCATGAGGCCTGCAATCGCCACTTCCCCGACATCAATATCAATGCCGGCCATGATCTTCTTCACTTCCTTATCAGGATCACCCGCAAAGATACCGGAGTCTATGTATGGATCCCACAAATCTTCTTCGTGGTATTCCTCCTTCTGCTTCTCAGAGAGTCCGTCATATTCTTTCTTGCGACGGGCAAGAAGCTTCTGTACCCCATCACGTCCACGAGGATCGGCGTCAATGCCGAGCTCTACTGCCTCTGCGTACATTTCTTTAAGGGTTGGCATAGGAAAAAGAGTTACGCATCCTCTTGTGAAAGAAGAAGGTCAATGCGGTTCATGTCACGTGGGAATGCGGATGCCTCTTTGGCATTACCAAGGTTGAGCATCTTCATGGTGAAGCGCTCTATACCGGTAGAGCATCCACCGTGCGGAGGAATACCATACTTGAAGGCTTGGAGATAGAACTGAAACTTCTCTGGGTCCATCCCGCGCTCCTTAATACGCGCCACCATCTCGTCATAGCTATGAATACGCTGTGCGCCGCTGTTGATCTCAAGGCCGCGGAACAAGAGATCAAAGCCACGAGAAAACGTGCCATCCTCTGCCATGGTGTAGAAGGCACGTGCGTTCGTTGGGAAGCGCGTAATGAATACAAAATCTGACCCGTGCTCCTTAAGTGCCCACTCGCAGATATTGCGTTCATGCTCAGGCGTCATGTCATCTTCTGGAGTCACTCCAAGTCTTTCATGTGCTTCACGAAGAGTGAGCACTGGGAACTTCTCCCCGAGTGCAGGAACGGGTACTCCCATGCGTTCAAACACATCTGCGTGCTTCTTTGCGACCGCCTCTACGACATCACGAATGGTGCGTTCAAGCGTTGCCATCACCTCCCTCTCGTCCGGGATAAAGCCCATCTCAAAATCTACACAGGTTGCTTCAGAAAGGTGGCGAGTGGTCGCACTCTTTTCTGCACGGAAGATACGTGCAACGGTAAAGGCGCGCTCAAAGGCTCCTACCATAATCTGCTTGTAGAACTGTGGAGAGGTGGCGAGGTATGCGGTACGGTCGTTGAAGTAGTCCACTTTAAACACGGCGGCTCCTCCTTCTGCGTCTCCTCCTACCAGTGAGGGCGCCTGGAACTCGGTGAAGTCTTGTGCAATGAGTGACTGACGGTATGCATCAACGACGGTTGCCTGCACTTTAAAGATGTCATGATCGCGCTGACTACGAAGTGTGAACGGACGATAGTCAAAACGAGTATCAATATTGATGTCAGTATCTTTTTCAAATGGAAGTTCCTGAGCACGAGAAAGAATCTCTATGCCAAGAACCTCAAGCTCAATGTCACCGTTCTGTTTTCCCTCCTGCACATTCTTTTCCGGACGTGCATTCACTTTTCCTGTAACGGAAACGACATACTCATGACGAGTCTCCTTCGCTGCATCCATGGCCTCACTCTTCGGAAGCACGACGCCCTGGACCATGCCGCTACGATCGCGGAAATCAAAGAAGACCATCTTGCCCTGGTCACGACGTACATCTACCCATCCGGCGATGGTCACCTCCTTTCCTACGTGGGCCTTTAGGTCCCGTATCAGTACCCGTTCCATATTCCTTACAAAATACCACGACCTTGGAGATAGGTCTTGAGGGCCTCAAGGGCAGTCTTCCTAAACGGCCGGGCGTCCTGTTCTTCCCTCGTTAATTCTGACCGGGTCCGGTCATCCCCTTCATGAATGAAGGCAACATCGTATCCAAAGCCATTTTCTCCTCGTGGATGATCTGCAATAGTCCCTTTGGAGTCCCCTCTAAAGGATTTGAACTCCGTACCATCAAAGAATCCCACAATAGCTGTCACCGATCCCTTACGATCTGGATCTGCATCAGCAAGTCTACATACCCCTTCGGTGCCAAGTGCTTTCTCAAACCACTTGGTGAGAGGACCAGGCAAACCATTCATGCTATCAATGAGAAGACCGGAGTCATCTACTAGCACTGGAGAACCAATCCGCTTGTATGCCTCCAGTGCTTTTGCTTCAACGATCTCTTCGTAGCTGAGTGATTGAATTTCAGGCAGATCAAAAGATTCATGTGCGATGGGTGCACCAAGATACCGTTCGTATTCACGAACCTTGTCCATGTTGCTTGTGACCAGAGTGAGCATATTTAGCGCACGCCCACGGCCTTACGTACCACCTCCATCTTTGCCTCACTTACCTCTCTCGCTTTCTCTGCACCATCGGCAAGGACAGACGCAACTTCTGCATCAGAGATTGATTCGCGCTTCTCGCGCATTGGGGTAATGAACGCATCCAGATCCTCTACCAATGCATCCTTGAGTGCCTTGTAGCTTCCTTTGTTCGCTTCGTAGAGTGGTGCAAGCTCTTCTTCGCTCTTAAGCAGTTTGTGCATTGCATACACATTCTTAGGAATTCCTGCAGAAGAATCAGTGACGATACTCATGGCCGCCTTCTGTATTTCCTCACGAGAACCAAAGAGTGGAATGGTGTTGCCGTAGCTCTTACTCATCTTCTTGCCATCAGTACCCGGAACGATACCCGTGGCCTTAAGAATGAGTTCTTTTGGCTCCTTAAATACTTCTGTAAAGGCTTTATTAAACTTTGCTGCAGCCTCACGTGCATATTCAATGTGCTGTCGCTGATCTTCTCCAACCGGCACTACCTCTGTGTCATACAAAAGAATATCTGCGGCCATGAGCATAGGGTACGTAAAGAGACCCGCGTTCGCTTCAAGACCCTTTGCCACCTTGTCCTTGTACGCATGTGCCTGCATGAGGAATGGGAGAGTCACCAGACAATCAAAGATCCATGCAAGCTCGGTGTGTGCAGGAACGTCTGATTGCTTAAAGATCACTGCTTTATTCGGATCTACCCCCACGGCAAGATAGGTACGTACGGCTTCAATGGTGTTTTTCCGAAGTTCATCAGGACTCTTTAGAGATGTAAGGGCATGGTAGTCCACGACCATAAGGAAGCTCTCGTATTTCTCATACGTATCCACAAAAGGCTTGAGCGCACCAAAGTAGTTGCCGATATGAAGATCGCCCGAAGGCTGAAGACCGGTGAGGAGACGAGGTTTTGCCATATCAAAAGACTATATCAATCACGTATCTTTTTCGCGAGTTCTGCCAACTCCCCATCATCAGCCCGTCCAGCGTCATGTGAAGAAAGGTATCCTGGATATATCTCATAGAAGTCGGTGCGTCTGAACTCAATCGGTTTCCAAGTGTCCATGTCAGCAGTTCCATGCATAGGGAACAATTTCACATGTGCATGATCTACGCCGAATCCTTCGGCAAGAAGTCCAGTACGTCCTACGTCTGGAAGCGCCGCATCAATCTTCTTCCCCACTGTCTTAGCGGCTGAAAGAAGCTCTGCGTATACGTCGTCAGATAAATCAAAGACGTAACTAGAATAATGCTTCTTGGTAACCACTACTGAAAAACCTGGAGTGTTTGGGAATATAGAAAGAAACGCGAGATGCTTCTCGTCTTCCCAAATGACATGGGATGGTGCCTCTCCTTTTACGATCTTACAAAAAATACAGGAATCCATAGTCATAATCTTATCACTAGCCGTAGAGAATAATCGCGATGGTACTGAGGACCATAATGAGTGCTCCTATGAGACGCCAGAAGAAGTTTTCTTCCTTAAATAGCACTGCTCCGGAGACGACAGATACGAGGGCACTTAGACGCTTCACTGCTATCACGTATGGCACTGGCCAGATGCTAATCGCAATCATCTGCACGATAGACCCAGTGCCGCTCGTAATACCAGGGAGGATGGAATATGAAAATTGTCTCCGAGTGAGAACAAGATGACTACGCAGTGACGAGAATCGCATCCAGAGATACACTGGCAGCGACATCATGAGCGCTTGTATCGCAATCCACCATACAGGCGAGGTCGCGAGCACTCCCATCTTGTCAAGGTTAGATGAGAATCCGTAGAGAAGTGACGCAAGGAGTGCGAACTGTACCCCACGATCAGAGAAGAGTCGTGCAAAAGAACGAAATGGATTTGCGCTCGTATTATCCTTTGAGCCCAGACTCATGGCGTAGGAGCCAAAGACAATACCGACCACTCCGAGCACTCCTGCAGTTGTCAGTGATTCCCCTATCATGATCGGTGAGGTCACGAGGAGAATAAGAGGAGTGAGCTGTGTCATAGGAGACACGAGTGACACGTCAGAGGTTCGTAGTGCCTTAAAGGTAAAGAAAAGTCCAAGACCACTTAATACCGCAGACGCAATAGAGATACTCCAAAACACAGGATTAAGAAATGCGACTGGAAGTACAAGGGATCCAGAAAACAAAAGGCCACCAATGAGAAGAATCGCAATCGCAAGAAGCGCCTCTACAAGGCGCAACATAAGCGTGAGCACATCGTCGTGCGGCACGCTTTTACTTACCCATTTGTATACGACATCACTTCCCGCCTTACAGAGGGCGGTAATAAGTGACGCAATAAGTCCTGCGGACATACGTAAATAATGGTGCGCCGGGCAGGATTCGAACCTGCGTAGGATAAATCCGCTTGGTTTACAGCCAAGTGCAATTGACCACTCTGCCACCGACGCGTCTGTCGCCGACTATAGCATTGTCTTCCCTCCTATTCCAGGCCTTAGGTAAGCTTCAAAAGAAGTACATCGCGCTTTCCTTTGCGGATGATGGCAAGTTCGTTGGTGAAGTCAGAGAGTGTAAGCTCACGTGCAGGATCTGAGAGCACTTCTCCGTTTAGTGTCACTCCACTGGCTTCAATCAAACGACGTGCCTCTGATTTAGAAGGAACCGTCTTTCCTTCAACAAGCACGTCCACAATAGGACGTACGACTGTCTTCTTAGACATACGAAGGGTTGGTACCTCGCCTAGAAGTACCGATACTTCTTCACGAGACAAACTTGCAAAGGCACGACCTCCGAAGAGAGCATCAGTGGCGGCTCCTGCCTGTGCTGCAGCTGCAGGACCATGCACGATCTCCGTTACCAAACGAGCAAGGGTCTGCTGTGCCTCTCGTGCTCCAGGGTTCTTGGCATGTGATGCCATAACCGAATCAATCTCTTCAAGAGTGAGGAAGGTATAGAGTTTCAAGTACGTCTCAATACCCGTATCAGGAAGATTGATCCAGAACTGGTAGAACTTAAATGGTGAAGTTTTCTTCGCATCAAGCCACACCGGTGCCCCTTCTGACTTACCAAACTTCTTTCCTGCCGCGTCAGTGACCAAAGGGCAGGTAAAGACAAATGCTTCCTCGCTAAGTTTGCGGCGAATAAGCTCTACACCCGAAAGCATGTTGGTCCACTGATCAGATCCTCCAATCTGAAGATTAATTCCCTTCTTACGATAAAGCGTAAGGAAGTCGTAGCCCTGAAGCAGTGAGTAGGAGAACTCAGTAAAGGAAATACTTTCGTCAGGGTTCTCAAGACGACGCTTAATCAGGTCACGTTTAATAAGCTCATTCACGGTGAAGTGTTTTCCAATATCACGAAGGAACTCCACCAAGTTCACCTTAAGGAGCCATGAGGCATTGTCCACGAGCTCGATACGCTTTCCGACTATCTTAGAGAGCTGAGAACGAATGGCGCGCTTATTCTTCTCAAGCGTACGCGTATCAAGAAGTGAGCGCTCGCCCACCTCACGTGGGTCTCCAATCATTCCCGTTCCTCCCCCGACCAAGAATACGAGACGATGCCCTGCAGTCCCGAGCCGCTTCATAAGAAGGATCGGTACGAGGTGACCGACATGGAGAGAATCCGCCGTCGGATCTATACCGAGATACACCCCTCGTTTAGAAGAAAGAATGTTCTCAAGTGGCGAAGAGGAATGCTCCGCAAACCCACGTGCCGAAAGGTCGTGTGCCAAACTCATATACGAAAGTATACCAGGCCTACTCTGCCTTCAGAATGAGTTCTTCGCTGATGGAGGCACCAGTCTGGATGTGGATGATGGCTTCGGCAAGCATGTCTGCGACAGAGACTATCGTAATCTTAGGGTGATTCAACACCTCATCGCGATGAGCGACGGAATCAGTAGTAATGATTTCCTCCACTGGAGAGGCAGACAAGCGTTCAAGAGCCTTTCCGTTAAACAAACCATGGGTGACGGCGACACGAATACTGCGTGCACCACACTCCTTAATGTGATCCACTGCGTTAAACATCGTTCCTCCAGAATCAAGCATGTCGTCAATCAAGAGCACATCCTTTCCTTCTACGTCTCCGACCATAGAGAAAACTTCGGATTTGTTGTTTACATGAAGATCGCGCTGCTTGTATACAATCGCAATGTCGGACACGCCAAGAAGCTGTGCATAGCCAGTCACACGAGGCACACCTCCCTTATCAGGTGAGACGAGCACGGGATCTTTGAGCTTGCGTTTCTTAATCTCTGGCACGAGTACGTAGCTTCCGTAGAGGTTGTCCCATGAGAACTGAACGGATCCCTGTACCTGCTCCGCATGAATATCAAGGGTGCAGATGCGATCTGCGCCAGCACTGCGAATAAGATTGGCAACCACGGCTGAAGAAATAGGCACACGAGGCTGATCCTTACGATCCTGACGGGCGTATCCAAAGTATGGGATGACCACGTTCACTTCATCTGCAGAGGCGCGACGAGCAGCGTCAATCATAAGAAGAAGCTCCATGAGATTGTCGTTTGCAGGCTTTCCGGTGGACTGAATGATATAGACCGGGCGACGACGGAGGTTCGGAATACCCTTCACCCGCACTTCTCCATCTACGAAATAGGTAATAGGGTTCGTGACCTCCTTTCCAAGGATCTTTGCAATCTTCTGCGCAAGTACAAGGTTCCCGTTCCCTGCAAGCAGCACAAATCCGTTCCCGTCTGTAGGCTTCTTCATGTGAGTACCGTTACGATAAAGTCTCCGTAAATAAGACCACCCCATTATACTATGCGTGGCAATTCTATGATAAAGCGGGATCCCTTCCCTGGTCCGTCTGACTCGGCCCACACTTTTCCACTGTGACCTGCAACCAACTGCTTGGCGACATACAGCCCAAGACCTGTACCAGTCGTGTTTATCTTGTTTGCGCCACGTGCACGGGTGAACTTATCAAAGAGCACTGCAATCTCATCGACAGGAATACCCACACCCGTGTCGGTCACTACGATTTGTGCGTTCTCTTTCTCTTTTTCAATCGAGATCTTGATTCCACCCTTTTCTGTGTATTTGATTGCATTGTCAACAATGTTCACGATCACCTGCTTTATTTTTCCAATGTCGGCACGAACCATGACGTCCTCAGATGGAGTGGCGGTGAGGGTAAGATCTTTCTTAGACGCAATAGGTCCAAGTTCCTGCACGACGGTCTCTACGAGATGCGCAAGATCAAACTCACTCTTTTCATACTTCATGCGACCCTGTTCAATACGAGAGATGTTCAAATAGTCTTCAATAGAGGTCGCCATCATACGAGTCGCTTCCATGATGGTTTCAATTGGTTCTTTGAAGTACTCCGGCACCACACCATAGGTGCCGTCCGCCAAGTTTGCAGCGTAGCCACGCACTGCCGTAATCGGTGCGCGAAGCTGGTGTGAAGCAATAGAAAGGAACTCATCCTTCATCTGGTCCAATTCCTTCAAGTGTGCGTTTGCCAGGTCGAGCTGGCTGTTGGTCTTACGAAGTGTTCCGGCAAGTTCTTCAATCTGTACGCGAGCCTCTGCTTCTCGTTTAGCGTTCTCAATAAGCATGAGGCCAATGAAGAGCGTAATGGCCAAGGTCACCAAGGAGAGTGTCTGGTCGGTGGCGTCCTGCACATAGAGTAGCTGTGAACCCACCATGATGATCAAAATGTACGCCAAGATCTGCGTACCGACGAATCTAAACTGGAAGAGACGAAGATCGGTAATGGCAAACGTCATGATAATGAGGAAGAGCGGAAGGATGAAGAGTCCGTAGAGATTCGTCTCATAGACGCCCGTCATTGAAGCGATGTACTCGGTACCTGCAAAGACGCCGTAAAACATGAGAATCGCAAGACCGATGACACTTACCTGCACGCGCTTACGAACATCGGAACCTTTCCACGCAAGGACAAACGACACCAACATGAGTGCGGCAGAGGAAGTCTCTGCAAAGAGCTTGTAGTATGTAAGCCAGTCATTATTAGCGGCTTCACAGACCGGTTGGTAGAAGTCAACCACTGAATTTCCTGTCACGGTAATGGCAAACGCAGGAAGGGTGAGAAGCATCATAATTCCCTTCTCCCAGACAGAGACGTGTCCGCGCGCAAGAAGACCAAAGAAGTACGCGCCGAGCACAAAGAACACCACATTTACGAAATCAAGCCACGACCAGAAGTAGTAGACGACATTGTAGTCAGACTGTGTCCATACAATCAGGTCACCAATGAGCCAGAGGGAGAACCCAAACGTAAACGCAAAGAACACGACGGCAAGTCGTGAAAACTTTGTACGAATCAATGCGTAAATACTGAGGAAAAGACCAATAGCGGTCGGTACCAGATGAGAGTAGTACGCTATCGTGTGATAGAAGTACGTTGTCTCGTAACAGGTATTAATGTCCATGCGAAAAGTATATCATTGGCTCATCGCCATAAGTTTATTTTCAACGAATTCTCGATCTTCGCGCGGATGACACATCCAGAAACGATCTCCTTCAATTTCCGTTGGTTCAAGATTCACTACAAGTGGCTTCTTCCCTGTCTCTACCATGGCCGCAATAAATGCCGGAAGGAATATATCACGCGTGAACTCAAGTTCTTTTTCATCTATAAGGAAGTTCTCAAATAGAATCCCGTGACGCACAAACAGCATAAGAAACGAACGGTAATAGGAGAGCGGTGTGGGGCCATGGCGCTTGAACCAGTCAGAGGCATCAAAAAACGCGGAGTCGGCTTCCCGATACCGCGTCTTAAACAGTTCATGGTGGAATGACACAAGATCCTGCCCCCACAATGTCTCTACTTCGCTCAATTTTTTTCCGTTTGCTTTGTTGAAATCAACGATGGTAAGCGAATCAATACGAGAACCTCCTTTCTTCCCCTTTCCTGCAAAAAAGAACAGTCGTCCCAGAGAGTGTTTCCATTCATTGTTAGAGGTAAATTTGTCCTGAAGATATTCAAAAAAAAGTGGCTCAATATATTCAATTGAATCAATGATGCTAAAGAAACGACGAATCTCATAATTAGAGGTTGTGAGCTGACGGAATGCAATCCCATGCGGTCCTCTCTGTAACGGTTCTGGAACATCCTCTCCAAGCCATGTAGTTACTTTTGTGTGGAGTGTCTCATCATTTCTCCGATGCATAAGTTCCTTTACCGCTTCGTCGGGTGGAGTATACACAAAACGATCAAAGGATTCTCTATCCTGCACTAACGCTTCAATGTTTATGGTATGGGGGTCTAGGTCCTTTGTATGCATACCACTGAAAACTATTTCCTATAGAACGTACGGTCTTTCCTCAATTAACACTTCTCCATCGTCCGTTTCTTCAGTAGATTCTTCTTCAATCAGTGGTTCGGGCTCTGGTTCATACAGCGCACACTCATCCTCCTCTGATGCTCCACACACGATTTCTTCACAGGAGATTACCCCGCTTGCACATTCCGCAGCACAGGAGTTATCAGTACACATTTCAAATTCGTTTGCGGACACGGTGTATGTCTTGTATTCCTCAAGTCCATTGGGAGGACAGTCGTCAGGATTGCTACAGTCACGGTAGAAGCAGGTTTCAGTGGCAGGATTGCATTCAGCTTCTACCAAAAATACATACTGCTTGTCGTACAAGAAGGGCCACGCCGTCGCGGCAAACGTCACTACCAAAAGGAGTAACACGAGGGAAAGCAAAAGCTTGTCCGATCGGTCCATTACCCCTGAATATACCATGAATTTACTGAGTTTTTAGAGGGGTCCGTGGATAGTCCCAGATCTAAAAAAGTCCCTCAAACCAGGTGGTCATAGACTCCCAGGATGTAGAAAAGAAGATCTGAACCTCAGGTGGGAAGAATGCAAACAACCAAACGGCGAGAGCAATAATGACGGTCCAGCGGAGGGTCCAGTAGGCATTAGAGAAGAGCACACTTAACCAGAATATCTTCCAATCACGTGAGGTGAGTCCATTGAACTCACTTGATCCCTTACGCAGGTAGACGGTCACCATAAACGGATCACTGTTGATGGAGAGTACAAAGAATGCGGGTACATCCCCCATGCGCACGAGTTTTCGCATCATTCGTTTCCACCACCCATCTCCTTCAAGTTCTTCACGGACCCCTTTCACTGCCTCAAATCCAAACCAGTCTATCTTTGCCCAATCGTACAGTTTGATATAGGTCCAGCACACGAGTGCAGAAAGGGGTGCCATGATGGCAAAACCAAGGAGGGATCCCCAGATCGGGCCGTATACATAGGTCGTAAACCCAACGACGGTACCGTAGAGGATCCAATCAAAGAGCACCTCCTCTACTTGTTTGGCACCATGCCCCACTGCCACGGTGGCAATGAAGGTCATGTGTTTATTCCACCAGCGACGAAGTGATGCGAACATACTTATCTCGCAAGAAGGAAAAGACCAATAAGCGGTGCAATAAACCACCAAAAGAAGAACCCTTCAGGCGCAAACAACTGATCTAGTGGCTGCGAGAACTGATAGATGTTGCTGATATCAAACACGTGATACCCAAGCACCAACAAAAACGCTGCAGCGAGGAACGAGAGAATCAGGTTTGGAATAAACGTGAGCGAGCCAAATCCCCCACCCGTAAGACGACGGATGACGATGAATGGCAGGAAGGTTGCGGCACCAAAGATGACTAGGCTCAATATTGCTTTGACTGGTGCCGTGCCCCCCATCGCAACGATGAAATCGGTATATGGGAATACCACGTAGATGGCATAACCTGCGTAGAGTGCGAGTATGAATGAAATCAACCCGCTCCTCCCTCCCTTCATCGCAAAGAAGAGAAAGATCACCGTAAGAACGATGAGCGCCAAGAAGTTACCCGTCCACAACCACGCATTCTCGGTAATGGTGGTCGCGAGTTGCTGACTCTGCGCAAGTACGTCTACAGATATATCCATGATTAGTAGCGGCCCTGCATCTCAGACAAAGAGATTGGAGTGTAGTCTCCTGCGTGCCCTGCCTGCCCAAAATCCTGCATGCGCTTCGCGATCATTTCCTTGGCAGCGGAGCGTGCTTCCTTCAGATAATCACGAGGATCAAACGCTTCTGGCGTCTCTGCAAGAAGCTTACGAACAGCAGCCGTCATTGCAAGACGAATATCAGTATCCACGTTGATCTTACGAACACCGTGCTGGATACCAAGCTGGATCTCCTCTACTGGGACACCCCAGGATGGCTTTAGGTTCCCTCCGAACTGATTTATGGTCTCACGGAGCTCCTGTGGCATTGAGGAAGAGCCGTGCATCACGAGGTGTGTGTTTGGAAGTCTCTTATGAATCTCAATAATACGATCCATTACCAATACGGCACGGTCAGGCTTAGAGGAAAACTTATAGGCACCATGAGAAGTACCAATGGCAACTGCGAGTGCGTCTACTCCCGTGCGCTCCACAAATTCCACCGCCTGATCAGGATCGGTAAGCATGCCACCAATACCTCCCATCCCATGTCCGTCTTCAATACCGCCAATCACGCCGAGCTCACCTTCTACTGAAACGCCGCGTGCATGTGCGATCTCCACCACTGCCTTGGTGACCTCTACGTTTGCTTCAAAAGAGTTGGGTGTCTTATTGTCCTCCATCAAAGATCCGTCCATCATCACGGAAGTAAACCCAAGCTCAATCGCAGAAAGACAGGCCTCCTTACTTCCATGGTCCTGATGAATCACGACAGGAATGTCAGGATTCTGACGAGCGGCACTCGTCATCAAATCAAAGAGATACTGATCACCTGCATACTTACGTGCACCGCGTGATGCCTGAAGGATAATTGGAGATTTTGTCTCAGATGCCGCTTCCATGATTGCCTGCACCTGCTCCATGTTGTTTACGTTGAATGCGCCGACCCCATAGACCCCCTTTGCTGCCTCATCAAGAACCTGACGTAGTGTTGCTAGTGCCATATATCAATTGAAAAAGGTATGGGCATATTGTACCCCATACCTCAAAAGCCTCTATGAAGGACTGTGGTCATGGGTTCTAAGCTCAAAATCCTCATCTGTTGCCACACCAGCAACGGCTGTAACTGGATATTCAAACCTATTCATTTCTGCGGACTGGATCAAATCTTCAACAATTCCTGTTGTATCCGTTCTTTCAAGAACAATGCGTTGCTCAGGGCGAATTGAAGAGTGTTCGTACGTTGCAAGATACTGTAGTTGCCCTTCCTTTAGTTCAATTTCCTCTACTTCCATTCCGTCATCTCTGACAACTCCAAGCCAGCCCATGTCTCCCTCCCTTGGAACAATGCCTGCAATACGAGGAGTGTTATGTTCATCTTGTTCGTAGCCAAATTCTTTTAAAATTTCTGTAAACGCTTCTTGTGGCGAGTATCCTTCTTCAAGACGTTCGGCAATCATGTCGGTGTGCGTGCCATTACTCATGACCAACCAATCCGATAACTTTCTAACGCACGTATAATTTATAAACGGATTCGTTGTTCTTCCTGAAGAATCTCTTGAAGAAATCGCAACTGAATCACCCGATTCAGCAATAATGGCTGATCTATTAGGGAAGGAACGGGAAGAGATTCTGTATATAGCGGTGTTTCTCCCTTCTTTCGTTTTCCCCACACCCACCATTCTTCCAACGTACATAATTTCAAGCTACAGCCCCTCACTCTTTAACTCCTCAATCGCCTTCTTGGCCTTAGATGAAAGCTTCTTAGGAAGTGCCGCTGAAAGGCGAATCAAGAGATCTCCTGAGTTCCCTTGGATGGTCACACCCTTTCCGCGGAGACGAAGAACCTCTTCGGGCTTACTCATCTGTGGCACCTTCACCTCTAGTGTCTTGTCATCAATGGTCGTGATAGAGACGGTGGTACCAAGAAGCGCGTCGGTGAGCTTCACTGGCAGCTCCATCACGAGATTCAATCCCTCTTTACGGAAGGTGGCATGTGGCTTCACGTGAATCTTCACATAGAGATCTCCGGATGCGCCGTTCTTAATCGCTTCTCCCATTCCCGGCATCCGCATCATCTCTCCGCCATCCACCCCTGCAGGAATAGCGACATTAATCTCCTCTTCTTTACGTAGCACTCCGTGTCCTGCACAGGTGGCACACTTCTCTTTTGGTACCTTCCCTGCTCCCTCACAGACTGAACAGGTGCGCACACTGCTGAATGGACCCATGACGGTGTTTCGGGTCTCACGCACACGACCCTGACCATTGCAGGTCTTACAATCCTCCATGTCCGTGCCTGGCTTTGCGCCGGTGCCAGTACACGTATCACACTTTCCAATCTTGGTGATAAGGACTGAACGCTTTGCGCCAAAGACTGATTCCTTAAATGAGATCTCTACATCAATAGAGATGTCTCGTCCGCGACGTGCACGGCGACCTCCCCCTCCTCCCATGATGTCGCCAAAGAGATCAGAGATATCAAACTCCACACCCCCACCAAACCCCTGGAACTGTGAGAAATCAAAGCCCTGACCACCAAAGTCACCCTGTGGACCACCTCCTGCAAAGGTCTGACCATAGGAGTCGTATTCACGACGACGTTTCTCATCAGAAAGAATGCTGTATGCCTCGGTGATTTCCTTGAACTTCGCTTCGTCCCCTCCCTTATCAGGATGGTGTTTCTGCGCAAGCTTACGGAAGGCCTTCTTGATATCCTCCTTCGTTGCTTTCTTTTCTACCCCAAGGACGTCGTAGTAATTCTTTGCCATAAGTAGCGGCTACTATATCAAAGAAAAAAGAATCCCGCATAAGGCGGGATTCAGTTCTCTTATTCTTTCGGCTTCTCGGTGAACTCTGCATCCGTTGCTCCCGCTTCTGGTGGAGGAGGCTCAGCTCCTGCCTGCTGTTCCTTCATCATCGCTTCCCCAATCTTCTGCATAGAAGTAGACAATGCTTCAGAAGCGGTCTTAATTGCACCTGCATCTTCCCCATCCTTTACCTTGCGAAGTGCTTCAATCTTCTCGTTCACATCGGCAACGACATCTGCCCCTGCCTTCTCCCCGTTCTCTTTCACTGCTTTCTCAGCCGCATAGATCATCTGCTCAGCAAGGTTCTTCACCTCTACCGTTTCCTTACGCTTTGCATCTTCTGCCGCATGCATCTCTGCATCCTTCTGCATCTTATCTATGTCTTCCTTAGAAAGACCGGTAGAGCCTTCAATGCGGATAGACTGCTCCTTGCCTGTGGTCTTCTCCTTCGCCTTCACGGTAAGGATACCGTTAGAGTCCACATCAAAGGTAACTTCCACCTGCGGCATACCGCGTGGTGCGGGCGGAATACCATCAAGGTTAAATCGTCCAAGCGACTTGTTGTCTCCCGCCATCGCGCGCTCACCCTGCACCACATGAATCTCTACTGATGGCTGGTTATCTGAAGCGGTAGAGAAGGTCTGTGAGCGAGTAGTTGGGACTGCGGTGTTACGCTCCACAAGCTTGGTGGCGACCCCTCCCATGGTCTCAATAGAAAGAGAGAGTGGGATCACATCCACGAGAAGAATATCCTTCACATCTCCTTGGAATATACCGGCCTGGACCGCTGCACCAATCGCTACCACCTCATCAGGGTTCACATCACGATGTGGATCTCTTCCAAACAGCTTCTTCACTTCTTCCTGAATCTTCGGCATGCGGGTCTGACCACCAACAAGAATCACTTCCTCAACATCTCCTGCCTTCATGCCTGCGGCCTCAAGTGCTCGCTTCGTAATATCAATAGAACGAGTGATGTATTCCTCGGCAAGAGATTCAAGTGTTGCGCGAGAGATCTTCACGAGCAGGTGCTGTGGCGTTCCTTCCCCATCTACGGTGATAAACGGAATGTTTGCCTCCGTCTCATTGGCTGACGAGAGCTCTACCTTTGCCTTCTCTGCGGCCTCATCAAGGCGCTGGAGTGCAAGAGGGTCCTTGGTTACATCAATACCAGTCTGTTTCTTAAACTCATCGGCAAGATAGCGCACAATCTTCTGGTCAATGTCGCGACCTCCCATGTGTGAGTCACCATCGGTAGACTTCACTTCAATCACGTCATCTCCTACTTCAAGAATAGAAACGTCAAAGGTACCTCCTCCGAAGTCAAAGACGGCAATCTGCTGGTCCTTCTTCTTCGTGAAGCCATAGGCAAGAGCTGCGGCCGTTGGCTCGTTAATGATGCGCTTCACCTCAAGGCCAGCGATCTGTCCGGCAGCCTTGGTCGCGGCACGCTGGGAATCGTCAAAGTATGCAGGAACGGTAATGATGGCTTCAGTGATCTTCTCACCAAGCTTTGCTTCTGCGTCTGCCTTAAGCTTAGAGAGAATCATTGCGGAAATCTCTTCTGGACGATAATCCTTATCACCCAAACGTACCGTCACACCACCTCCGTCTCCTGACTTAATCTCGTACGGCACAATGCCCTTATCCTTCTGTACCACCTCATCTTCAAAGCGGTGGCCCATGAAGCGCTTGATGCCGTAGACGGTATTCTTTGGGTTCGTGATGGCTTGGCGCTTTGCAAGCGTGCCGACGAGGCGCTCTCCGTTCTTCGCGATTGCTACCACGGATGGTGTCGTGCGGCCTCCTTCTGCGTTCTCTAATACACGTGGCTCGCCACCCTCCATGATGGCCATAGCCGAGTTGGTCGTTCCAAGATCGATACCGAGTATCTTTGCCATATACGCTCTATAGATGATTAGACGTTAATAAAAGGTGAACCCCTTTTTCTGCCCTTATCTACTCAGTTTACACCCGTCTATTTTTGGGTTCAAGTCTCCCCTCGCATTTCTTGCTTTTTCATGATACTGTTTCCTTATCAATCGCAGCGCTGGGGCCGAGGGTCAGTCGAAGTCTCCTTGTTCAGCCTACTGTACTTGATCTTTATCAGGTGCAATTGCAGATACCTTACATGCAGACTGGAACTATCGCCGGTTTGACTGACAAGGGCTTCGGTTTCATCAAGTACGAAGGTGCGGAGAAGGATCTCTTCTTCCACTCACAGGGCTTGGTAGACGTAGCTTTTGACGACCTAAAGGTCGGCGACGCAGTGTCGTTTGAAGTTGAACAGGCAGAGAAGGGCCCTCGCGCGATTAACGTCCGCTTGGTAGCCTAACTCCAAAACGAATGAACGCCCCTTCGGGGGCGTTTTTCGTTATCTATCTTTCCTTGTAAGCCACCAACGTTTAATAAACGGAAGCGACTGAATAGAAAGGAAGAATCCAAGCGTAGGAATAAGTGCACTTATCCAAGGACGTCCGTCCCCTATGCCGTAGAGTGCAAGTGTGGCAACCACGTAGGTCACCACAATTATACTTACGGCTCGTGTAAGACTGACCTCCCACGCCTTATCTGCTTCTACGCGTGCATTGCGCTCTCGTATCGCTGAAACCTCCTGTTCAAGTCTCTGTATGCGCTCTTCCATAGCTAGCCTTCAAAATGTGCGACTCGCACCTTAGCAGGACGCACCACTGATTCCTTAGACTTCCATCCAGTCTCAAGCACCACGGTAACGGTGTCGTCTTTGTCGGGAGAGGGCGCAGTATCCTGTCCGAGTGCTTCATGCATGTTGGGATCAAATGTCTCACCTATCTTTCCAATCTTCTCTAGACCAAGTGCACGCGCAGCATCATGAAGCTGCTTTGCGATACCTTTGAAAGCTTCTGGCACTTCACCTGCTGCCTCTGCGCGCTCTAGAGAATCAATTGCAGGAAGGAATGCCTGTACACTGACTACTTTCCCGAGCTCAATTGCCCCTGCTTTCTCTGACTCAAAACGCTTAAGCGCATTTACATAGTCTGCCTTTGCACGCTGCCAACCATCCAAGTATTCCTGCTTCTCTGCCTTCACCTGCTCAAGTTCTTTCTTGAGTTTAGTGACCTTGGCATCTACACGAGACTCAAGAGCATCAAGCTCTTCTTCGCTCCCGCCTTCGGAAAGTTCGTCTGGTTCAATTACGACATCGTCGTTATTCATATAGAGAATATGCCTGAACAGGGACGGAGAGTCAAAACACTAGTCGTATGCACGCTCTTCAGTACGAGACTTCTTGACCTCTTCCATACGACCCTCATCAATATCACCAGTTACATACCAGCCATCTAGATATGGCATAGAAAGACGATCAATCTCGTGTTCGCCACGACGAAGAATTGCTTCAGAGAGTCCATCAATGGTTTGATAGACCATGATGTCAGCACCAATGAAGTCACGAATCTCGTCCGGAGTCTTCTTGGCGGCAATAAGCTCATCCTTGGTAGGAATATCAATACCGTAGAAGTCGGGGTACATGATGGGAGGACAGGCAGAGGCAAAGTACACCTTACGAGCTCCAGCCTTGCGCACCATATCAATCACTTCACGAGTGGTAGTACCGCGGACAATAGAGTCATCTACGAGAAGCACATCCTTTCCTTCAAGCTCAATGGCTTGTGGAGAGAGCTTGCGACGCACTGACTTTGCACGATTCTCCTGTCCCGGCATGATGAAGGTACGACCGATAAAGATGTTTCGATAAAGCGCTTCTGAATACCGCACGCCAATCTCGTGTGCAAAGGCAAGCGCAATAGGATTAGAGGTAAATGGCACAGGAACCACAAGATCAGGAGTGACATTTGGGTGCAGTTCCTTCCAGCGTGCGGCAAGATTCTGTCCCATGCGAAGACGAGCACGATACACGGACACATTGTTCAAGACGGCGTCAGGACGAGCAAAGTACACGTACTCAAAGACGTCAGGGGTAAACTCACGATCCACAATCTTCTTGCGGTGCATCTTCCCTTCGGTGGTCACAAACACGAGTTCACCTGCACCCACATCTCCTGCATATTCATAGCCAAGCGGAGTAAACGGCGTGTTCTCTGAGGCAAAGACATAGTCCTTTCCTCCGTCTCCATTACGCTCTCCCATGACAAGAGGACGAATACCGTTTGGATCACGGAATGCGATCAGTCCCTTTCCAGCAATAACGGCGACGACTGCGTATCCTCCGCGCACTCGCGCGTACACCTTCTCCATCGCAGCTGACAGGATGTCAAAGAACTCAGGAGAATTTCCCGCCTTCTCTATCTCAGTCGCAAGCACACCAAGAAGTGCCTCAGTATCGGAGTCTGAATTGCAATGGAAATGGTCCTGTTCCTGAAGTTCCTTACGAAGCTCAGGGTAGTTCGTGAGGTTTCCGTTATGGACGAGCGCAATACCGTAGGCAGAGTTTGTGATGAATGGCTGGGCGTTTCCCACATTATGCGCAGAACCCGCCGTAGAGTAGCGGGTTTGTCCGATGCCTATGTTACCGACGAGTTCGTCAAAGGATGCCTGGTTGTATGCCTCACGTACGTAACCGACGCCGCGTACCACATGGAAACGACCGTTGAAGGTGGCGATACCTGTTGAATCCTGCCCCCGATGCTGGAGGTTGATGAGGCCTTCATATAGTTCTCCCGAGACAGGCTTACGGGAAGAAATACCAATGACGCCACACATGGTGTTATGAAGCTAGTATAGCACTATTTTAGAGGAATGCCTGCCTCAATCTTTTCAATCATGTCTAGGTATCGCTCCTGAACATCCTCAGTGAGCCATATCCTACAAAAACCGTCTAGAAACCGACGAGCTCCCTTCAGGTTATACACCCGAAGCGACATGCCGGGAGGATCTGGTTCTGTACGCTTAACCAAGCTTTGGAGATCCCCTACCACAAAATCAGTTTTCTCTTTTTCCTTGGTAGGTACCATAACGAAATACCCGTCCGCAAGAATGGCGTAGTTTTTTGATGCTGCATACGCTGCGTGCGTAAAGATATCCTTTGCCGTCTGTTCAAACCCCGGGAGTTCGGTCAAGGAGTTTTCTGCAATAAGCTCAGAGGGGTTGTTAAACGAAAGCGCGACATGGCCCCGTGCATTCAGATCGGTAAGCACGATCATTCCCTCCTCTACGTTATAGCGAAGGGTACGAGGGACACGGATCTTATCTTTAAGCGCGGACTTATGCGTCTCGGCAATGGAAGGAAAGATCTCGTGACCAGAACGTTCGTAGGCTTTGATGACCACCGGCATCTTTCGTCGTCGCCAATCCCCTTCAAATTGTCCTTCTGCCTGGAACACACCACCCGTCGCCATTCCTCCGCCTGCGGAAATCTTCTTTCCGTCCTTAAGGATAAGCGTTTCAGACCGAGTACTTTTCGGAGAACGCTGCATGCGTAGTTTTTGTGGACCTTCCGTCATGGAAGAAAGTATATAGCAAAAACCCGCCATATCGGCGGGCTTCTGTATTAACGCTTGGACCAGGATGGTCGCTTGCGAGCTTTCAACAGACCTGGCTTCTTGCGCTCTACGGCACGAGGGTCGCGCTTCAAGAATCCTGCGGCTTTGAGGTTCTTACGAAGTCCCAAGTCACGCTTCTCAAGTGCACGAGCCACTGCCATACGAACGGCTTCTGACTGTGCATTGATGCCTCCACCAGAGACACGAGCCACAATCTCAAAATTCCCTTCTACGCCTTCAATGTGAAGGGCTTCACGGGCAGTGAGGCGGCGCTCGCCAGTATTGAAGTACTCATCTCCTGGTTTGCCGTTGACCGTCACAGTGGTCTTTGCAGCTGGGGTGAGCTTCACGCGGGCGGTAGCAGTTTTGCGACGGCCGACGGCGGTAGTGTACGTAAGTTCAGGCATAGTATTAATCGTTTACGGTAAGACGCTTCATGCGTTCCTTCCGGAGGCGGTTGCGAGGAAGCATACCATCCACCGTCTTCTTGAGGACTTCTGCAATTCCCTTCTTCTCAATAAATTCAGCAAGTGTCATCTCGCGGAGACCACCTGGGTAGCCAGTGTAACGGCGGTAGGTCTTCTCCTTGAGCATCTTCTCGCGGATCATAAGCTTCTTGGCGTTCACAATGGTCACCTGTACTGGGAGCACCTTGTTCTTCACGAATGAAGTGCTCTTCTTTCCAAGGAGTGCGTGTGCAGCTTCACTTGCCACACGGCCAAGGGTACGGCCCTTTGCGTCAACAGTGTATTCCATAGGCGCAACATTGTGCGCGATACGGTTTCGGTCATCTTTGTGCATTCGAATGTTCATAGGGGATTTAATCAACGAATGCAATATACGCCATCTTGCGTCCGGTAGGACCAACGGGGCGCTTCACGATGCGGGTGTAGCCACCAGCACGTCCCTTGTAACGAGGACCAATCGCCGTGAAGAGCTTCTTCACTGCATCTGCGTCGCCAATGCGAGACGCGATAAGGCGGCGGTTTGCCACTGTATCGGTCTTTGCACGGGTGACCATCTTCTCAATCATCGGGCGAAGCTCTCGAGCCTTTGCATCGGTCGTAGAGATACGCTCGTGAATAACGAGAGAGCGTAGAAGGGACTTCATGAGCGCGACCTTCTGATCGTGCGTGCGTCCAAATGAGCGTTTCTTATTTGCGTGAGCCATACCAGTGATTATTCGCCCTTCAAGGAGAGTCCGACAAGGGACAATGCCTCCTCAATTTCAGTGACGGCCTTCTCCCCAATGCCATCTAGCTCCTTAAGTGCAGAAGCCGTTTTGCGGGCAAGACCTGCAGCAGACTTAATGCCTGCGTCCTCAAGTGAGGAAACAATGCGAGCGGAAAGACCAAGATCAGCAACCTTGAGCTTTGACGCATCCTTCTTCTCAGAAGCGGATCCCATCATAGGAACATCCTCATCTTCAGTCTCCTCCTGGAAACCAATGACAGCCTTAAGCTGGTGGATCATGATCTCAATAGACTTCTCAAGCGCCTCACGAGGAGTGATGGTGCCGTTGGTCTCAATAAGAATTTTGAGACGGTTGAAGTCAGTACGATCACCGACGCGCATGTTCTCTACTTCGTAGTTCACACGGCGAATTGGGGTGAAGGTGGCATCTAGTGCAATGGTACCGATGTCTACCTTCTCCTTGGTGAGCTGCTCACGAGGTACGTAGCCAAGACCACGCTCAATGGTTGCTTCAAGTTCAAGACCTACCTTTCCAGAGATGTCTGCAATGTGTACATCTGGATTTGCGATAGAGACCTGGGTTGGAAGGGTGAAATCCCCTGCGGTAACGGTCTTAGGACCCTTTACTGAAAGACGAACCGTCTGAGGCTCATCACCCTGAAGCACGAAGTGCACGCGCTTAAGGTTAAGAAGAATCTCCATGACGGACTCGCGCACACCCTCAATCGTTGAGAATTCGTGCTGTACGTCCTCAATCTTTACTGACGTAACGGTTGCGCCAGAAAGTGAAGAAAGAATAATGCGACGAAGTGAGTTGCCGAGGGTGTGGCCGTAGCCTGGGTAAAGAGAATCAATCTCATAAGTCCCCTGAACGCCCTCTTCTGATACAACGCGCGGCTTTGAAGGAAGTGTGATGTGGTATTCCATAACTCAATCGTAATTACCTGTAGTGAATAAAAATTAACGGCTGTAGAACGAGAGCACAGCGATGAGGTCTCCCGCCACCGGTGCGTTCTCTGCGTTCGGCATATCCGAAAGGCCACCCTCCATGTCTTTCGGATTCCACGAAAGCCAGGATGGGAGCTGGCGCTCCATGAACTTCTCTTCGAAGCTCACGAAGTACCCTGCAGACTTGCTGCCGCCACGAACCGCAATGCGATCAGTGAGAGCGACACGACGAGAAGGAACGGTGGTCTTCGTGCCATTTACGGTGATGTGACCATGAGAAACCATCTGGCGAGCGGCACGACGCGTCGGCGCAAGGCCGAGGCGGTACACAACGTTATCAAGACGAGTCTCAAGAAGGCGGTGGAGCGTATCAACAGGAGTAGAGCCCTTGGTGGTCATTGCTTCCTCTACATAGTTACCAAACTGGCGTTCGGAAAGACCGTAGGTAAGACGTACCTTCTGCTTCTCAAGAAGCTGCTTACCGTATTCGGTGTGCTGCTTTGGGCGCTTGCCCTTAGGTGTTGAGCGCTCCTGTGCAATCGCAAACTTTTGGGTCTGTGTCTTCTCGAAGATAGGTCCGAGACGACGAGCAATTTTATACTTTGGTCCAATTTTCATATGAGTTTATACGCGACGTGCCTTAGGAGGACGAGGTCCGTTATGAGGAACCGGCGTCTGATCCTTAATTGACTTAATCTGGATGCCCTTTCCTGAGAATGCGCGAAGTGCGGACTCACGTCCTGCACCAATACCGCGGATGATAACGGTTGCTTCCTTAAGACCGATGGCCATTGCCTTCTCGCCGATAAGCTCACCAACCTTTGCCGCTGCGTACGGCGTTGACTTACGTGCGCCAGAGAAACCAAGAGCACCTGAAGAAGAAGACATAACCACGTTACCCTTCTCGTCCGTAAGCACACACTTGGTGTTGTTGAAGGTAGCCTCAACATGGAAGATGCCCTTCTCAAGACGGCGCTTTGCTGCTTTTGAGAGTGCACGCTCCTTACGACCCTGGTCGAGTCCGCGTCCTGACTTTTTGATGATTCGTTTCTTACCCATATGAATTATGTCTTTTCAAGCGTACGGCGACCAGAACCCATGGTCTTACGAGTATTGCCACGCACCGTGCGTGAGTTCGTCTTGGTGCGCTGTCCCTTTACCGGAAGGCGGCGGGCATGGCGAGAACCGCGTGCTGACTGAATGTCCTTCAAACGCTTCACATTCTGTGAGATCTCGCGGCGAAGTTCTCCCTCAATGAGGAAAGATTCTGCGGCAGCGCGAATTGACTGCTCCTCGTCAGGTGTAAGTTCGCTTCCCTTCTTGGTAAACGGAATGTTCACCTGCTTCAAAATACCCTTGGCACGGGTAGGACCAATACCAAAGATAAGAGGCAGCGCGTAGACGAGCTGCTTGTTGTCGGGAATGGTAACGCCTGCGATACGCATGCAAAAAATAATTACGTACTAAAAATTAGCCCTGACGCGCCTTACGACGAGGATTGCGCTTGTTAATGCGGTACAAACGGCCACGACGGCGGACAATGATGTCGCCGGGCTGTTGTGTCTTGACGGATGCGCGTACTTTCATGTGTTTAGCTAAGGCGCCTCACGATGCGGGCACGTCCTCCATAGGGATCGGTGACTAGTTCCACCGTATCGCCTACAAGAACGCGAATGCGATGCAATCGCATCTTACCCGCAAGGTACGCAAGCAAAAGATCACCCGAACCGAGACGAACGCGGAATAAGGAATTCGGAAGCACCTCTTCCACGGTGCCCGTCACGGGCTCTTTGCTTTCTTCCATCGTGTAGCCCGATTACTCTAACAAATAGGGTTTATAAGGTCAACTAAGCACTAGCGGGCTGCCTTTGGGTCAGTGACTGAGACCTCTATTTCAGAGGGGTCTGAGGGGAAGGATCCCGTCCAGAATGGACGAAGAATTAGCACTGCCCGTTCTACCTCAGGGTACCCCGCAAGGATGACCTGAGCGGCATCACGCTTCTTACCCGCCACGGCACCGCCTATACGCTCAGTATCTACGGTCCAGAGGATTTCAGTCTCTCCCGTAATGCTAAAGGCAAAGTCGTTTCCGACAGGTGCTTCAGTTGCGGAGAGGGTCAAACTTCCTGCCTCCCCAAGGGTTACTGGCTCTCCAGCATAGACGCCGAGAGACTTGTACGCAATCGCTTGTGCAAGTGCATCTTCTGGGAAGATCACTGCGGTTGCCGTCCCCTTCAAGCGAACTTCTACTGATCCTGCAGCACTTGAAGTATCTGGCTGAGGACTAAAGGAAACGAAGGTTGCACCTGGAAGAAGTACGTAGCCCTGTGGCACCTGTGCCTTTACTGCTTCCTCTACATCACGCTTCAATGCCTCTTCTAGCTTAGGGTACTGTTTGTCACGAGTAGCTTGAGACACGGAAGGACGGGTACCCGAGAATCCCCCACTCATCGCTTCAGTGGACTTACCTGTCACCTGTTTTCCAAGGTCACTTCCTACAAGACCTGGGAGGGTGAAGGTCGTAGGACCCACGTTATAGCGGTCACCTGGAGACTCAGCATAGACCGTAATGTTGACGGTCCCTGGGCGCTCAGCAGTGCCTGAAGGGATGCTAATAGGAGTCTGTGCCTTGAAAATAAGACCATCAGGAGTTTGGAAGCGAGTGTTCTTTACGAAGTCTTGTGCCTCTCCGGAGGTGTTGGAGACGGTGATGGTTCCCTGCGCCGCATCGGTTACCGTCTCGGTAGATTCTGCTTCCACTTTCTGTGCGGCAATCTTATCTACGGTTACCACTTCAAACGGGAGCTCCCCTGCAGCTGCCGTCGCAGTGAACTCACCTGAGATAGATGCGTCTCCAGACGAAGGAGTGATTTCTACTCGTGCACCGGCAAATGCGTAGAGTGCGCCAATAGACACACCAAGAATAACCACAATCGCGATGACCAATCCCCATGGGAACTTTCGACGAGGACGGGAGTAACTGTAGGAAGAAGGTTCACGGGTTGGTGGAGGGGCAACCTGGTCTGCTTCCATGGCACGGCGGCGAGACGGTGGAATTATGTCGTTGATGGTCTTAGGCATAGAACTACACTAGGGATAATGGGTGAATTGTACACCACCTACTCCCGGAGTCCTCTTCCCCGTGTGGACTAAGTCGTTGCAATGCCTGCAGTGCGCTCAAGGGAGAGTGCAAGCATAGATAGGAAAAGATCAGAATCGCAGCCCTGATCGCAGGTGAGGTAGGAGGAGAGATGCTGTGGGAGAGACGGAATAATAGTTAACGGTTCATCAGAAAGCCAAAGTGACCGGAGTCCTTCATCGTTCAACATACGAGCGACATGCTCGCGTGCCTCATCATCGGCAAGCAAAAAGAGAGTACGTGGAAGCGCGCGACGAGAGGCAAACTCTCGGAGTGCAAGTGCAAGTGATGAGAGCCACTCTCCTTTGGCAGTTGGGAGAGGTGCCTCTTCTTCTCCGACGGGGAGCGATTTTCCATCTGCCGTCATAGAGAGTGGGCGTCCCTTTCGTGCAGCACGGGCAAGTGCATTAAACCCTCCATTCACCGAAGCGACGTCCACCAGTACCCCACGCTTCACGAGTGCCAGATCGGTAGATTCTCCTGAGACATGCACGATCATAAAGTCCTTTTCGTGCGGATACAGGTCTCGGAGCACGGTATACGACACTGGTGCAAAGGCAGTGAGTTTAATGTCACGGGTATGGTAGATGTGTCGCAGAGAGGTCAACACGGTCTCCGTCATAGAGGATTCAATCGTAGAAGAAAGGATGACTAGTTCTGCACGTGTTGCCTGCTTCCCAAATGGGTGTCTGGTTTCATATCCATTCAAAAGAGTAGCGATCACATACTCGCCGGTAGTGACTCTCCCTTCCGTATGTTCTGCACCCTCTTCCACCGCCTCATGGAGGATTGATTTAGTGAACGTGAATGGTGTCTCCTTTTCAATGACCGCACTTCGGATTGTAGTGTCCTGCCAGGGTGAGCCAATAGAAACGAGGACTTTGTCTATAGTGCCGCTTCCTACCGCTTTTCGGAGTGCAGGTGCACCTTCTTGAATAAGTTTCTTACCAAGAACATCTAACGCCTTAAGCATATCCATGGTGAGTAACTCACGGTCATGGAGCTCAATCGGTACACGTGCAACATAGCGGAGTCGTGGCGTACCGTTCTTCTCAATCGTGGCGTACCCTCCTCCAATTGAAGAGGAGCCGATATCTATAAGTGCAATTGTGTTAGTGCCGGACGAAAAGAACCCCATAGTTCTCTCTAGTATACGCTATACCAACACGGCTTTGATGCGTCGTACTCCAGCAGCGACCGCTTCTTCCTTTTGTATTTTGAATCTCTTACCTCCCTCATGAATCTCGCTCGTGTTTTTTACGTGAGGGCCACCACAGAACTCAAGTGAGAACGCGTTGGAGATGTCAGGATTTTCTTCCGTGGCATGAACAGGACCGACTGAATATACTGAGACCATATCTGGGTACTTCACGCCGAATTCCATCTGTGCACCAAGCTTTTCTGCATCTGTGCGTGGCATAACGGTGCGGGTAACGGGAAGATCCTGATAAATTACCTCATTCGCAATCTCTTCCACCTTTGTTTTCTGCTCGTCAGTCATCTTTGATCCGTAAGAGAAGTCAATGCGAAGGCGCTCTGCGGTGATATTGCTTCCCCGTTGCTTCACTTCGTCTCCAAGCACCATCTGGAGTGCCTTAAGAAGAATGTGATGCGAGGTGTGATAGCGCACGGTCTGCTCAGAATGATCCGCAAGACCTCCGGCAAAACGCTGTGCACCTCCAGCGCGAGACGTGTCCTGATGTTCTTTCATCTTTGCCGCGACTGCTTCCATATCAATGGCAACTCCTCCTTCCTTGGCGAGCTCCTCGGTCATCTCCACAGGGAATCCAAAGGTGGTAAATAAGAGGAATGCGTCTTCTGCGCTCACTTCACGGTCACGACTCACCTGTCCAAACTTCTTCAATCCCTGTGCGAGAGTTTTTCTAAACTTCTCTTCCTCTTTTTGAAGCTCTTCACGGATTCTTGCGGCATTCTCTTTCACGTGTGGATAGTGGTCAACATAGGCGTCTCCATATCCTTCTGCGACTTCTGCAAGTACGGCATCTTTGATACCTAAACGGTCTGCCTCACGAATGGCACGACGGATGAGACGACGAAGGACGTAGCCTGCCTCAGTATTTGAAGGGGTAATACCCTCGGCGAGCATGAAGGAGGCTGCACGAATGTGATCAAGAATGATGCGGAAAGAGCGAGTGACGACTTCATCCTCTCCGTACTTCTTCCCAGAGCGTGCTTCAAGGGCTGCTTTGGCACGAGAAAATACATCAATGGCAAACACATCTGGGTTATTGAGTACTGCAAAGGCAAGGCGCTCAAGACCACCACCAAAGTCCACGTTCTGCTTAGGAAGATTCTTGAAGCTACCATCTTGCTCCTTCACAAATTGCATGAACACCGAGTTCCCAATCTCTACAAAGCGGCCACAGTCACAGTTTGGGTGGCAGTTTGCTCCCCACTTCGTATCGTGTGGAAGACCGAAGTCGTAAAACACTTCTGAGTCTGGTCCTCCTGGCTCTCCCGCAGGCATATTTCCTGGAACTCCTGCACGACTCCACCAGTTCTTCTTCGCGTCATATGCAAAGATACGCTCACCGTCTTTCATTCCCTTCTCGTATCCTGCTGCTTCGCTCCCTATTGAAGAGAATCCCGAAGAGATACCTTTTGCCTTGAAGAGTTCCTGCCAGAGCGCAACAGCTTCCGTATCTTCTTCCATCTTGCTCTCTGCATCTCCAGAAAACACGGTGACATAGAGTTTCTCTGGATCAAGACCGAGCCCCTCTTCTTTAGAGGTAAGGAATTCATATACCCATGGAAGCTGTTCCTTCTTGAAATAATCTCCGAGAGACCAGTTTCCGAGCATTTCAAAGAAGGTGGTGTGACGATTGTCACCCACTTCTTCTATATCCCCTGCTCTAAAGCTCATCTGGGAGTTAGTGAGACGATTTCCTTCAGGGTGATCCTTACCGAGGAGGTACGGGACCAAGGGCTGCATACCTGAAGAGGTAAAGAGCGTGGTCGGATCATTCCCCGGCACAATAGGAGCCGAAGGGATTACGGTGTGTCCCCGCTTCTTAAAGAACTCTAGATATCGCTTGCGTACCTCTGAAACAGTCATTGAAAGAGAATATCATGATCACGGCCCCAAACGATATTGACCGCTACTTCTTCTTGGTCACTTTCTTAATAACTTTCTTGAGCGCAGTCTTTTCAGCGACTGGTGCCTGAGCAGACTCCATAAGGTGGATCAAGCGAGTAAGTTTGTCGTTTACACCTTGCATGTGCATTTTGAGCTCCTTCATATCCTGGTTCTCACGAGGAGGTGTTGCATTGAAAGAAGGGCGGGGAGAGAATTCACGCTTCGGACCATATGAGGTGCGAGGCGCATCATCTTTAACAAAACAGTTGCTACAGAACACTGGCTTCTTGCCGTTAGGGCGGAAAGGTACTTCGCAAACGTTATTACACTTGCTGCAGTTTGCCTTGTGCATCTGCTTTGAATCGCTAAAACGATCCTTACCACCACGATTGAAGGATGGCTTTGCGAAACGGGGCTTTGAGTAATCAGACATAGATTGGAGATTAGGTTTATGAGGATTAGAACATATCTAAAGCAAAAAGACAAGATTGTGGGCTGTCTGGGACGATGTTGGAACCCTAATCGCTAGAAACTATTTCTTAACGATTACAGACGCTGAAGTAAGCCATCCTCTTTGAATTTGGTGTTCTTTTCTTACGTATGCATCTCCTTCTTTCTTTATAAAAGAAACTACTTGGCCTTTATCGTATTCAGGGTCAGGCCGGAGAGTACCTGGGAAAAAGTTCGGGCTTCGGGCCCATTCGGCCTCTGTGGCGGAATTACTGTTATGAGGGTTGTTTAACCATGCAAGCGCAGCACCAAGATCTGTTTCATCCGCACCCTGTGCCCCGGCATTAAGAACACCAACATACAATGACGGACCTAGGTCACTACGAGAAAGCTTAGAAAGCGGACTCGCCTCTCCCTTGTCCTCGCCCAGATGAGGCACTGGATCTCCTTGTTTCATATTTGAAATCATAAGTGGTGCGAAGGATTTGTCAAAGAACGATTGCTGGCTGTCTGGGACGATGTTGGAACCACACT
>JBBTSU010000004.1:0-6811 GCA_038078715.1 Patescibacteria group bacterium | reverse complement strand
GGCAGATGCAGAGGGACTTATCTTCCGACCTGCGCTCGTGTATGAGAATGCATCGTCTACACCGTCAGGCTCTACGCTTCGCATCTATGCGAATCTTCTTGATGCTACGAATACTCCTGCGTATCCACTACGTGCACGTATGGAGAGTCTAGAGTCTATTCCTGATGCGCTACGGTTTGTGAAAGCGATGAAGGCACTTGGCGTCTCTCCAGTGTCTATTGCAATTCGTGGGGATGAAGCGGATCTGTTTATTCCAAGCTCAGGGCGCGGTACACGTATTACGTATGTCCTAGGACGAGAGGAGGCAGCGGCAGCGCTTGCGACCTCGGTCTTTCCTACCTTGAATCTTGTTGATGGTTCCATTGAATACGTAGATCTGCGCTTCTCAGGGAAAGCATACGTCAAAAGAAGGGAGTAGGTTGCGTAATCCGCTATAATCCGCTATAATCCGCCATGTACTACTACAGCGATTATGACTGATATCAAGCGCAAATTTGATCATAGAATTAATACTCCAGATCCACATATTGTGGCGCGTATCGCCGCAATTGATGAAATAAAAGGCCAGTTTAAAGCCGGACTTAGAGTGAGCCCCCAGACGATTACGAGTCTGCGTAAATCAGTGCTCGTCACATCAGCAGGAGCTTCTACGCGTATTGAGGGTGCAAAATTGTCAGATGCAGAAGTGGAGGAAATTATGCATGGCCTCTCTATATCTACTTTTGCAGATCGCGACTCACAGGAAGTGCAGGGGTACCTTGAAACGCTTCAAAACGTCTTTGAGGATTTTACGACTCTGTCTCTGCGGGAGAGCATGATTGCATCTCTTCACAAAGAACTCCTTAAGTATTCAACCAAAGATGATCTTCATCGTGGGGAATATAAAAAGAAAGAGAATACCGTCGGTATCCTTGGGTCTGATGGAACCGTCGCGAAGATATTGTTTGAAACCACACCTGCATGGCAAACCGCCGCACATATGACCGAGTTGGTTGAATGGACCTATGAGGCACTTGAAAAGAATCGCTTTCATCATTTGCTCATTATTGCCAACTTCATTATTGAGTTTCTTAAGATTCACCCATTTGAAGACGGTAATGGGCGTCTTTCACGTGTCCTTACCAACCTTCTTCTGTTGCGCTCGGGATATCAGTTTATTCAGTATGTCTCACATGAGCAGATTGTGGAGCGCAGAAAGGACGAATACTATCTTGCGCTACGGAAGTCTCAAGAAACATTTGCAACCGAGGCGGATACCATCGCGCCATGGCTTAACTTCTTTATGTCTATTGTTGAGGAACAGGCAACGAAGGCGCTTGCACTTGTAGACGGAGATGCGGATGAGGAACATCTTTCACCCAAGCAGCAAGAGGTGTGGCAGTACCTCTTGGGAGTCAGCGAAGCAGGTCCAAGTGAAATTGTGAAGGGTACGGGTATTGCGCTCGGAACGGTCCGGCAAGCACTTGAACGCCTCGTTGCGCTCGGGAAGATACGACGAGTAGGACGAGGACGAGGAACTCGTTACATGAAGACGGTTTCTGAGTAAGGTATGTCGTCCTTCTGGAAAGACCTACCCAAACCATTCTTTGTCCTTGCGCCTATGGCGGACGTGACTGACCCTGCATATAGGCGCTTGATTGCAGAGACAGGGAAGCCGGATGTCTCCTGGACGGAGTTTGTGTCCGCCGATGGCCTTTTCTATACCCGAGAGAAGAAGGGAATGAAGGATGAGGAGAATCCACTTCTTCGGGATCTGCAGTATTCAGAAGCGGAGCGTCCTATCGTCGCTCAGTTCTTTTCGTCGACTCCAGAGATGATGGAGTATGCCGCTTCCCTTGCACTCTCGCTTGGGTTTGATGGCGTAGATATCAATATGGGATGTCCTGATCGCTCTATAGAAAAGCAGGGAGCAGGAGCGGCACACATGAAGCATCCCGCTCGTGCTAAGGAAGTCATTCGTGCCGCGATTAAAGGTGTACAGGGAAAGATTCCTGTGTCAGTAAAGACGCGTCTTGGTTACAACCGCTTTGAGTACGAGGAGTGGCTTCCTCATGTGCTTGAAGAAGATATTGCTGCCCTTACCGTGCACCTGCGTACTCGTAAAGAAATGTCACTCGTACCTGCACATTGGGAAGTAGTGCCGGCGCTTGTCGCGATTCGTGACCAGGTGAATCCGTCTGTGCTTCTTCTAGCCAATGGAGATGTGAAGAGTATTGCTGAGGCACGTGAAAAGGCACTTGCGACAGGACTTGATGGGGTGATGCTTGGGCGAGGGATCTTTGGGAATCCGTGGTTGTTTGCAGATCGTACCGATGCGTCTCCTCGGGAGAAGCTTGAAGCTCTTTTGAAGCTTGTGCAGTATTTCTCTCTTCTCACTCCTCCCAAACACTTCGCAATATTGAAGAAGCACTTTAAGGCATTCGTGAATGGATTTGATGGGGCCGCAGAGCTCCGCGCTAAGCTTATGGATACCAATGAGCTCTCTGAGCTAGAGCCTCTCTTAAAAGAGGCAATTCCCTTGGTATAATCTTTTCTACTATGGCGCACCAGTCTCTCTATAGAGCATATCGTCCACAGTCCTTTAAGGAGGTGCTGGGACAGGAGCAGGTGACGGGGCCTTTGAGTGAGCAGATAAAGACGGAGAAGGTGGGGCATGCGTATTTGTTTGCCGGATCTCGTGGACTTGGGAAGACCACCATCGCGCGTATCTTTGCCTCTGAGCTTAAGGTCTCTGATAAGGATCTGTATGAGATAGATGCCGCAAGTAATAACAGCGTTGATGGGGTACGTGAGCTTGCCGCGAATATTGCGACCTACCCCTTTGAGTCTCCGTACAAGCTCTACATTCTTGATGAGGTGCACATGTTCTCTAAGGGTGCATGGAATGCGCTTTTGAAGACGCTTGAGGAGCCACCAGCGCATGCCATCTTTGTGCTTGCGACCACCGAACTAGATAAGGTGCCAGAGACCGTGCAGTCACGCTGTCAGGTCTTTGAGTTTAAGAAGCCGTCTCGTGCAGGCCTTGCGAAGATGGTGTCTTCTGTCGCTAAGAAAGAAGGATACTCTCTTGAACCTTCAGCCGCAGACCTTATTGCCCTTCTTGCGGACGGTTCCTATCGTGATGCGCTTTCAGTACTTGAGCGTGTGTTTGCGTCTACTACAGATAAGAAGGTGACTCGTGAAGAAGCAGAAGCAGCGACAGGCGCACCGAAGCGTGCCCTCGTTGCCTCTCTTGTGTCTGCTCTTTCTTCTGGATCTGCTGCTGATGCACTTGGTGCTATCCGTGCTGCTGCTACCTCTAACGTAGATATGGGCATGTATCTTGCGCTTGTACTTGAGTACATGCGAAGCGTGCTTCTCGCGCGGCATGCACCTGAGCTCCGGAAGGAGATTCAAGAGGAAGTTGGGGATGATGAATACGTAGAGATAGAGAAGATTGCCTCTGATAAGGACTCTAAACTTACGCACAATACACTCCGTGTCTTCTTGGAAGCTTCAGGTCGCGTACGCTATGCCCCGGTGCCTGCACTTCCGCTTGAACTTGCAGTCCTCGAGCTCCACTGCTAATGATTACTCGCTTTACCTGGCCACTTATTCTCATTGCGGGCGTGACATCGCTCGGATATGGGGCTGCGCAGTTAGATGTGTTTGCGCCTCCTTGTGACAAGCCGGTGGAATACCGAATTGGAGAGTTTGATACACGATTTGGCATATCTCGTGCAGAGTTTGAGGATGCACTCGCCGATGCGGCAGCGGTGTGGAATGAAGCGGCAGGGAAAGAGGTGGTGGTGTTTGCCGCTGATGCAGAGATGACGGTGAATCTGGAGTATGGCGTAGAGCAGAGAACGTCGCAACTTGGAGAAGTCATCGATGATGAACAAGCGGCGTATGACGCGGCGAAGGCAGAGTTTGATTCTCTTACTTCGCAACTTGCGGGAGCGAAGCGTCAGTATGAGTCATACGCTGCTGCATTTGAGAAGCGGGTGACTGACTATGAAACAGATGTCGCGTACTGGAATGAACGCGGTGGCGCGCCTTCTGCGGAGTATGCGGAATTGCAGCGGACACAGCGGGCATTGAATAATCAGCAAGAGACCTTGAATGGGTATGCTGCACAGGTGAATAGCATCATTGATCAGATGAATGGGAAGGTCGATAGATTGAATACGCTTGCAGAAGCCATCAACGTACAGGTGGATGTCTATAACGCACGTGCCCATACTGACTTTGACCAAGGTCGGTATGTGGTAGACGAGAACGGAACTCGCATTACTATCCGTGAGTTTACGGAGGGCTTAGAGCTTCGTCGGGTGCTTGCCCATGAGCTCGGGCATGCCCTAGGATTCGGGCACGTGGAAGATCCAGATGCGATCATGTACTCATACAACGTCGGGGAGGATCTGGTGCTTTCAGAGGCAGATCTCGTAGAGCTCCAGACGGTCTGTGAGCTTGATTAGCAGGCCCCTACAGGGCAGGATGTAGATATTGGGAGATCGTCTAACGGTAGGACAGCGGCCTTTGAAGCCGTGAATCTAGGTTCGATTCCTAGTCTCCCAGCAAACGTAGATACCCTTGGTGTGGGCATGATCTCTCCGTCATACAATATGAGAACTAAAGGGAAAGAGGAGACTCGTAGGTACATATCGTGTTGGTAAGAAGAAGATCTAACGCGTTATAATTACAGATATGAAGAAAGTATTTCTCATCCATGGATTTGAGGGATCTCCAAACGGTGGGTGGCGTCCGTGGCTTATGACCGAGCTTGATCTGCGTGATGTGTACGCAGCAGCACTGGTCATGCCAACACCAGCACAACCAATTGAAGAAGAGTGGATCGCAGAAATCGCACGACACATTAACATTGAAGATGAGGTGTATTTGGTAGGACACAGCCTTGGAGTGACTGCGATACTTCGGTATCTAGAAACTGCACCAGTACAGATTGCAGGAGCCGTCTTGGTATCTGGTCCCTGTAACGCGACAGGGAATACAAAGATAGATAATTTCTTTAAAATACCCTTTAACTACGCCATTATACGGCAACGTGTTGGGAAAGCAGCAATCATTCACAGCGATAATGATCACCTTGTGTCCCTTGATGACGCAAAGATCTTAGAGAAGGAACTTGAAGCCACACTGACCGTCATTCATGAAGGAGGACATCTGGGATCCCATGATGGGTGGAGTGAACTTCCACAGGCATTGGAGGCACTCGAGAAGATGGGAGTATGAGCAAGAAAGTAATTCTTAGGATATGAAGAAGAGAAGGCAAGCCACTACTTTGACACACCGTGGAATTGGGATGCGATAAAAAAGAATCAGCAGTGGAGTGTTCTTTTCGCATCAACTGACGATCCATTCATTCCAGTTGAGGAGCCACGACATATTCGTGACATGCTCACTGCTGAGTATCATGAATACACAAACCGCGAACACTTTGGTCATGACGCTTCTCCTCAAACAGAATTCCCTGAACTTTTAGATACACTCCATTTACACCTCACATCTAAATAAAGTAAAGGTATTACGAAACGTAAACATGAAAATAGCAAGATAATGGATACAGAGGTGCTTCATTTTTCAGAGAAGCAGATTTAAGCCTAAAGATACGCCATATTATCTGTTTTCAATATCCCCAGGAGGGTACGGAAAACCAATGCGTGATTACGAAAGCCATATATAATTATAGATAGGGTAAATCCCGTACATTTGCGTTCTTTTCCGGGCACCCCTTTTCTATAACTCACAGACTTTCTCGGCAGGTTGCGGTGCTCCTTCTTCTCGTAGTCTTCGGGGGCTTTGTCATGCCCCAGACGGCCACTGCCGCGGTCCCGTCCATCATCGGATACCAGGGCCGACTCTCTGACGCGAGCGGGAACCTCCTTGGAGGAACTGGCACCACGTACTATGTAAAGTTTTCTTTGTGGACAAACCCCACCGTTGGAAACGGCACCCAGGTCTGGCCTTCAAGTGGCCCAACCTCATTCCCGGTTACCGTACGTAGTGGAGTCTTCACTGCGCAGATTGGTGACACCGCAAATGGATTCCCTCATGCGCTTGATTACGACTTTGCAAATAATACCGACGTCTATCTTCAGGTAGAGGTTTCTTCTGACAATACGAGTTTCCAAACGCTCTCTCCACGTCAGCGAGTGAGCGCCACACCTTTTGCACGAGTTGCCGCATCGGTAAGCGGATCCTCTACACCGTCCTCATTTGGAACGACAAGTCCGTTTGGTACATCAGTGATCTCGGTAGAAGCAACCTCCACACAAAGCACCGGTATTTCTATTCGCGGAATTCTTGGGCAGATTGCAAAACTCTTTAGAATCCAGAACTCTGCAGGCACGGACGTCTTCACCGTGGATGCGGATGGAGATGTAGATGCAAACACGCTGAACATCACCAGCACCACCGCCACCTCAACCTTTGCAAACGGCATTGCAGTCACTGGTGGCTGTATCTCCGTGAATGGATCCTGTATTACGGGTGGTGGTGGGTCTGGAATCACCACCTTGAATGGACTCGTCGCAACCTCACAGACATTTGCAACTTCATCAGATACGAACATTGGTCTCACCATCACCTCGTCCGGAAGTGCGCATACGTTTACCTCTACCTGGTCGGGAGTGCTTGCTTCAGGTCGTGGAGGTACTGGTATCTCTTCGGTTACGGCAAACCAACTTTTGGTTGGTAACACCAGCGGTACGGGTTGGACGCAGGTAGCCACCTCTACACTCGGTATTAACTTCACTGACCTCATCGGCTCCGCAACCGACGGTCAAGTGTCCGACGCCCTCACCATCTCTGG
>JBBTSU010000003.1:34860-98254 GCA_038078715.1 Patescibacteria group bacterium | reverse complement strand
ATCAACGACGGCACACTTAATCGCCATCATGGCAGACAGTGCCATCACTTCATCCTCGTCTGCACTTGTATGGAAGCGAATACCACCCTTGTATGGACCTCGTGCGTTATTAAACTGCACGCGATATGCAGGAAAAGTTGCGGTACCTCCCGCATCAAGTGGAATAGTGAGATCTGCCTTAAGCACACGGTCCGGTGTCGTGAGCTTCACGCGCTCTCCTTCTGACAAATCAAGAAGGTCCGCCGCTTTGCCCGTGTAGTACTTGTAGTAATCAAACGCTCCCATGGTTGGGTATAGCATACGCCTCTTATTCCATTCTGACCTGGGGATATCTAGGCACTGCGCCCATCAAACGGGAGTCGGGTCAGATTCCCAAGCTCAATGCCATTAATGGTCCGGACGTTTACTGCAACCGTAGGACCGTCCTTCCCTTCGCCACGGCCAAAGGCCTGCACGCCGCAGGTCTTACAAAAGAGATGCTGAATCTTCTCCGTGTTGAAGTGGTATTCGGTAAGGTTCTCCTCTCCCTGTGCAGTAAATAAAGACGCAGGCACAAATGAAAGAAGAAAGCCTTTTGGTTCGCAGTGTGAACAATTGCATTCAATCACTGGTGCGGAGAGATCTATATCCACCTCATATCGCACACTCTGACAATGACAACTTCCTATATGTAGAGCCATACCTATTTCGCGACCATCATCGCTTCTTCAAATTTAACGGATAACAATTTACTAATACCATCATTTCCCATGGTGACTCCGTAGAGTATACCTGCACGACTCATGGTCTCGCGGTTGTGGGTAATGACGATAAGCTGTGATTTCTTCGCGAGTCCTTCAATCATGTCACCGTAACGGCGAGAGTTCGCTTCATCAAGCGCCGCATCCGTCTCATCCAGAATAAGGAACGGTGGTGGGTTCACCTGGCTCATCGCAAAGATAAGAGCGATAGACGTAAGAGCGCGCTCTCCTCCTGAAAGCTGCATGAGTGCCTGCACACGCTTCTTCGGAAGATTGACCAAGATCTCAATACCTGGCTTCCATTCATGTACCTCTCCTTCTTCATCTTCCTCGTCAGGTTCCTCGGATTCTTCAAGTATCAACCGTGCACTCCCGCCACCGAACATAATCGCAAAGAACTCAGTGAAGGATGCATTCACTTTCGCGAGTCCTTCGGCAAAGGTCTTCCCAAGCTCCTCATCAAGATCACGAATAAGGGCACGGAGTCCTTCTGCAGACTTCGCAAGATCCTCAAGCTCGCGGGTAAGGAACTGCTCACGCTCAGTCGCATCGTTGTATTCGGCGCGTACATCCTCTCCAGTTCCTCCTGCTTCCTCTACACGAATCTTAAGGCGCTCCATGCTGCGCTTGCGATCTTCCTGCACCCGACGCTCCTCTTCTGGAAGCGCAGAGAGTGGTGCGTATGAAAGTGCCGCAGTACCGGCAAGTGCCATAACTTCTGCACGATCGCGCTCAAGCTCCTCGGCAAGCATAGAAATCTCATGCTGACGGTTCTCTTCACGAACCACAGTCGCCTCTTCGCGTGCCTTCGCCTCTGCCATATCAAGCACACGGTACTGATTCTCACGCCCCGTCTCCTCATGTGCGGCAGACTCTTCACGGGCGCGCACGAGCGCATGGCGAGCCTTTTCTGAAGCGGCCGCAAGTTCTTCTTCACGTGCGACGAGACCCTTACGCTCTTCCTCTAGCACATACACTTCACGTTCTTCTTCTGCCATCCGTTCACCTCCCCCTGCAAAACGCTCAAAGAACGCGGTGATCGCAGACTTGATGGCCATGAAGGCTGCACGAATTGCTTCAGGGCTTCCGTCTCCAATACGCGCCTGCGCCTCCACTTCGTGCTTAAGGGCAGACAAATCTTCGCGAGATACTTTCACGTATGGTTCCTGCGTCGCCACTTCGGCACGCTTACGTGCGGCTTCAAGTGCACCCTCTACTCGTCCCATCTCACGAGACAAGATGGCATGGTCCGCAAGCGCACGATCAAGCTCTCGCTCTGCGTTTCGTACTGCCTCTGCACGCTTCATTCCCTCAGAATCCATTGCTGCACGATCTTGGAGTGGTGCGAGCTCTGCAGAGACGGTGGCAAGACGCTCCTTCGCGTCCTTGAGACGAGTAGAAGAGGTTGCTTTCTCTCTACGAATGTAGAGTTCCTCTATTGCGAAATATTCACGCACTGCGGCGGTGAGTTCCTTGATGAGTTCTTCTGCACGCTCAAGCTTCTCTACCTGCTTTGAAAGAAATTTAATGTGTGGAAGGATCTCCCGACGAAGCGCCTCTACCTGCTTTACATTCTCTTCAGTCTTCTCAAGCTTCTTCTCTGCCTCCTGTTTCTTGAATTCAAAGATCCGAAGACCAAGCGCGTCCTCAAGCATGGCGCGGCGTTCACGGGGTGCGGAGAGAAGAATACGGTCCGCTTCTCCTTGGGAAATGATGTGGTGCCCCGTGTTACCGATGTTGGCGCTCGCAAGAAGCTCCTGCACATCACGGAGGCGCACCTTAGACCCGTTCACTGAGTATTCGCTTGCACCATCGCGATACACTGCGCGCTCAATAGACACCTCATCAAACTCCATCTTCGGGAAGGTCTTCTTCCGGTTATCAAACACAACGGCCACTGAGGCGCGGTTAGAACGAGGAGATGTGTTAGAACCGCTCCAGATAAGATCTTCGCTACGCTTCCCGCGCATACTCTTCATAGACTGCTCGCCGAGTGCAAAGCGGAAGGCTTCAGCCACATTGGACTTACCCGACCCGTTGGGACCCACAACCGCAGTGACCGACGATGAGAAATCAAGCGAAGTCTTCTTCGCGAATGATTTGAATCCTGCGATTTCTAGTCGCTTCAACATTTATCCAAAAGTATACCGCACTGAAGGCGCATTAGGTGGTGACTTGATTGAGTCCGCTTTCAATACGCTTCAATGCTGCTTCGGAAAGAAAGAAAAGAGGAGCGACGAGTGCATCGGTACTGCCCTGTCCATTTTTATAGAGCTGGAGACCTTCTGCACGTCTATTCGTATTCTCTGATCCAAGTTGCAGGAGCGCAACCGCCATGTTCCGGAGGAGGCGGATATTTTCTACACTTAATTCTTTAGACCACTCTATCCAACGGTCTTCTGACGCTCCCTCGTACGTAGTAATAAAAGTCTGAAGCTCCTTTGGAAGTGCTTCTCCAGGTTGTTTTAGGTCTTCTGACATAGGGATAGTATACACTCTTCGCTTGTCTGGGATGGTGTTGGAACCTTTTTAAGGCGTAGGGGCTTCTCCGTAGATAGCCTCAGGGTGCCCTAATTCTGCCGCCCACTTCTGGTTGTGGTAGTCGAAGTGCCACCATTCGTTCTTGTCCCCTCCGAAGCCTGCGGAGAACATTGCTTCGCGCAGTATCTTTCTATTTTTCGCTGCTTCCTCGTTTCCAGGATTTTCTTCAAAATAAAGAGGTGCTGCTTCTGCGCCAAAGAAGTCGAACACGGTGCCCATATCTAATTCGTTTCCTTCCGTATCAACTAGTGTGAGATCAATGGTAGAACCGGTTGCATGCGGCGGAATACGGTTTGGATTGTTTGGAGCTGTAACAAATACGCCAACTTCCATTTTGAGTCTTTCTTCATCCCATTCTGAGTGCGCTTCGCTCAGTTCCTTCCAGAATTTCTCATAGATTGCCTGCTGTACAGATCGAGGGCGGAAACCATCCCATATCTTGAACTTGTAGCCACCGAGGCCTTTTTGGATTTCGGCGAGTTTATCTGCAACAGATTTGCGAAGGAACATGCGAGGCTCTGAAGAAAGACCTTGGTTGTAGTACGCACGCTCAAGAAAGAAATCGTATTGTGCTAAATCTACAAGTTCCTCACCGCATTCGCGGATAGGTATGTCTTCAAATTTAACGAGTGTCATGGCTCAAATACTATCATTTCTTGCTGGCTGTCTCTGGACGATGTTGGGACCTTTCTAAAACCCAATATCTACTGAAAGCAAGACAGCAGAAGGAATAGAGGAAAGGATTATTTTATATTGTTCCTGCATTACTTTAGCCTCCATATCCTCAAGCCATTCAAGTTCTTGTTGCACCATTCGGAGGCCCACGCCATTATCTTGTTCTTCGCCTTCCATAATCTCTTTAGCAACGTCTTCAATTGTTGCTGCTCGGTCATGAACAATTCGATTATATCTATCAGCGGTTACGCCGATTTCTTTCAGCTGATCCTCAGTTGGATTGCTACCAGCCGGAAAATCTTCAAGAATTCCATCGATATATTCTTCCGCACTGGGCTTGTATAAATTGAGCCTATCGGGAACCGCTTTGGCACGAGCTATTTTCACCTGTCGTAGTCGTATTTCCTGCTCGGTTGTATGAAGTTGTTCGCGCTGACTTGCAATAACGCTTAATACAAACTTATTAAAATCAACTCCTGAAAGAAAGCTGTTGACGTCTTGAGAATCTGCCATTCCTTCCTTGAGTACAAGACGTGCTGGTGGGTGCGTGTCCTTTTCCGTTTCTTGGTATGCATTTATGTTCACCCCAAGAACTCCTTCTTTTATTTGACGTGGGTGTACTTCACAAATAATTGGTGAAGCATTGAGAACATATTCTCCCCGGTACTTCAATTTTCCCGCCTTTCGCAGCACTTCTATATTCTTTCCTATTTCTTTGGCAACATCTGGAAATTCTGGTCCTTGTTCCGGACGATACGGCATGTATGCTCAGTATACCTCTAGCTGGCTGTCTCTGGACGATGTTGGAACCTTTGTCGCCTTCTTAATGTGTTAGGTCATCAGATGGCGAAGAATGTCCCTCCCGCTTTCAGTGAAAAGGAGTAGGGAGATAGCAAGATTGATGCTTATAGAGATAATCGAGAGAATCATTGAGCGACCCAGGTTTTTAGACCGATAGCTCGCTACCGCTAAGATCAATAGAGCGAGAAGCACAGCGCAGATAAGTACAGGCACTACCCATCCTAGTAAGGCGTACAGGGGATTAGCATACGGAGCCACTGATGCGAGCAGCCCGACGAATATACTTAGTGCGCCAGCTAGTCCTGCAGGAATGGCGCAGGCAACCGCCAAGATAAGCAGTAAGCGCGCGGCCTGTTCAGAAAGACTCATGGAGGTATGTCCGATTGCTGTGGATAGATTGTAGCACTTGTAGCTGGCTGTCTGGGACGATGTTGGAACCTTTTTAGCCCTCTTCGCCTAAATCGTCATTCTTACGGCCTTTTCGTAGAAAGTAACTCCGGGCGGCAGAAAGACTCTGCGGGTATAGATTCTTTCGTTTGCTAGCGAGAGATTTCGGCATCCCTTCGTTTTCATACGCCCAGAGACGCTTCATGAGTTCGCGCCACTTGCGCTCTCCTCTTTGACCGTATTTCTCCATTTCAGCAATAGAAGCCTCCCTGTACGACTGCACCTCAGTTCCTAACGATGGAAGGAAGAGGTAATGAGAATATTCTTCTTGGGGGCTGGAAAGTAGGTCTGGGGTGACGTCTACCTTGTAGACACTGCCCATTACGGAATCAAGCGCGATCCGCACCTGGCCACCAAGCCATTCTCGATAGTCATGTGCATCGTCTAAATCAACTTTAGATTTTGATATATCTATAGAAACAAGCACGTCTAGATCTGACGCGTCGTTTGCATACGCTTTCATGTGTGACCCGAAAAATGAGACGGCAACTATCGCGGGATATTTTTCCTGTAGTTCTTGGACGGCCTTGCGGATGACGGGGAGTTTCTCACGAAATTGAGAACCAAAAACGATGCGATGTCGTTCTAGGCGCGCATCCTTAAGCGTTTCCTTTCGACGTTTGTTCTTCTCCTGTTCTTCAGGGGTCTTTCTGCGGAATAGGCTAATACCTTCGGGCATGTCAGAAGTATACCTTTTGCTGGCGGTCCAGGACTCGAACCTACCACCCCTTCTTCTCTAGTCCCTTCTTGGCTGCATCCTGCTCTGCTTCCTGCTTGCTTTTCCCTTCTCCCTGCGCAATCTCCTCGTCTCCTATAAATACACCGACGGTGAACTGGCGGTCATGATCGGGCCCAGTCTCTTCTAACGTCTTGTACTTCGGCGTCACCCCATCATGTTCCTGTGCGAGTTCCTGAAAACGACTCTTGGCATCCTGGTAGCTGCGCTCTTCAAGCACACTCTCTAGTTTTGGATAGAGATGTTTGGCGAGAAATGCTTCTGCGGCGTCATATCCCTGATCAAGATAGACCGCACCCACAATTGCTTCAAAGGCATTCGCAAGGATGATCTGGCGTGCACGCCCTGTGTCACGCTTCTCCCCTTTAGAAAGAAGAAGCATATCGTTCACCCCAAGTTCCTGTGCAACGGCAGCAATAGAATACGTATTCACGAGTGCAGCACGGTATGCAGTCAATTCCCCTTCTGGTTTCTTTGGAAACTTATCAAAGAGGAAACGAGTTGTGGCAAGCTCAAGCACTGCATCCCCAAGAAACTCCAGACGCTCATTATGCGCCTTAGAACTTCTATTCTCATTAAGATAGGAACGGTGCGTGAGCGCCTCTTCAAGAAGGGCGAGATCACGAAACGGAAGTCCTAGCTTCTCTGCGGCGTCAGTAAACTCCATATATCAGGGAGTATACCCCAACTATTTCAAAGCCTTATCAAGGAGCTTTTGAACGGCCGAGGTGACGATCGGAAGCATGTCGTCATAGAAGTTAAGGGCGCGAATATCGGCAAGCCTAAACCACCGCGCATCGTCCAGTCCCCCACTCTGCTTCAAAGAGAGTTTTGAAAACTCTGTCTTCACCAAGAAGAAGTACACATGCTTACGAACCTTCCCTTTCTCAGGATGTGACGCAATGTATTCGTTCTCTCCAACTACTTCCTCTACCGTGCCCGTAAGTCCAAGCTCCTCCTGAATCACACGAGCCACTCCTTGCTGTGGGGTCTCTTCTTCATTGATGTGCCCCTTAGACAGCGTCCAACGCCCAAACACGTCATGCACGAGCGCGACATAGCACTGTCCCTCATGTGGTGCGTAGACAATTGCACCTGCCAGTTCTTCCACCGGAAGGGTGCGTGGATCTATGCGCTCCTTCTTCTTTGTCCCATCCTCTTTTCCTGGCTCCCCCATCTCCTTGTACACGGCACCAAGCACACCGTTAATAAAACGTCCTGAGGACTCTCCTCCAAAGATCTTCGCCAGTTCAATCGCTTCGTTAATCGCCACCTTCGGCGGCACCTGATCACGGTCCGCAAACAAAAGCTCATAGAGCCCCAAACGAAGAATGTTTCTATCTACTGGTGCAATGCGATCCAAGGGCCAATCGGGTGCAGCTTTTTGAATAATCAAATCTAGATCGTCATGCTTGGCGAGCACACCCTCAAGGAGAGATTCCATAAATGGCCCTTCGGTGTCATCTCCACCAAACTCACGAGTGTTACGTGCAAGGATGTTCTTCACCTCTTCAGCAGGAACACCAGCCGTATCCCATTCAAAGAGGGACTGGAGCACAAGGGAACGCGCGAGATGCCGATTGGCCATATATAGAAAGAACTCTCTTGAGAGTAACAAACGACAAGACCCACGCAATCGCGTGGGCCTGTGTACAGTGGGGATAGGATTTATACTCCTCCTCCCATTCCTGAACGTGCTTTTGCTCGTCCCTGAGTCATACGGCCGAGAAGACCCTTCTTCTCTACCTTTGGTTCATCTACCTTCTCAAGATGCACCTTTCCTTCTGCAGGGCCTACCTTATCTGCCTTGGCATAGTCCTTCTTTGCCTTCTTTACCTTTGGAGGGACGATAAGCTTACCTCTATACATACCGGTCTTTTCATCAAGCCGGTGCGGAAGACGAAGATTTCCGGTCTCCTTATCCGTCACTATTTTCTTGTTCTTAAGAGCATGATGACTCCGACGATTCTTCGTGTGGGAGCTCGTGTGGCGCATTCGTACAGACATAGGCGCTACCTTACCGTATATAGGCGTTTCTCGCAACGGGGCTACGTAAACGACCGGCAAAAGCTCCTGCGATGGAGTGGTGAAAGGCCGTGGGTACGGATGGCTGCCTGGTGTGCCTTGGTGCCATACCCTTTATGCGCCTCAAACCCATACTGAGGGTATTCAGAGGCCAAACGGACCATGAGCCGGTCCCGAGAGACCTTCGCGGCAATGGATGCAAGCATGATCGCGGGGATGAGCGCATCTCCTCCCACCACCGTCTCCTGCTCGTACTCATCGGGCGCATGTAGAAGTCCGTCTAGATACACCTTCACTCCCGTAGGTTCTGGTGCAAGTGTACGAACGCCGGCATGTACGGCACTGCGTACTGAAGGACTAATCCCTGCCTTATCAATAGTCCCCGCATCCACTGACTTCACGCAAAATGACACACTCCCCTCTTTCTCACAGACGAGAAGCTGCTCAAATATTGCTTCGCGTTTTTTCTCGGAAAGCTTCTTGGAATCATTGAGGTGTGGGAATGTTGCAAGGAGATCAAATCCCTCTTCTACGAGAACGACACCTACTGCGACGGGACCCGCGAGTGGTCCGCGCCCTGCCTCATCAACGCCGAGTATGAGGCGCGGCATGATTACTCTCCTCGGAGCTGTGCGCCAAGGCGTGCAATCTCTGCCTGAAGTGTGGCCAATTTATTCTTGTTCTTAAATGGGTTCATTCGCATCAACCGTTCAGCTCCCTGGAGGCGCCTCAACGCTGCCTCAGGAGTTTCGTTAAGCTTAAGAGGCCCTGCACCTGATTCCATTGCATCAGACATAGTCTATGAAGATATGAATATAGGGACAGTATACCAACATTAGGCGCATGCCTCGTTGGCTTGCTATTCTGTGTCTATGAGCAAGTTTGTGCACCTCCATACCCATAGCCACTATTCCTTCCTTCAGGCACTCCCGAAGGCAGATGAGCTGGTAGAGGCTGCAAAGAAAGCAGGGATGCCGGCAGTCGCCCTTACCGACGCCGGGAACCTTCATGGCGCCATTGATTTCTATAAATCCGCTATGAAGGCGGGCATCAAACCAATTCTTGGAGTGGATGCGTATCTCGCACCACGTTCACGACACGAAAAGAATCGTGACGAGAAACGCGCGCGTCTCGTGCTTCTTGCAGAAAATGAAAAAGGATACAAAAACCTTCTTGCACTTGTCACGAAGTCGTTCACCGAAGGATTGAATGAGAGGCCGAGGATGGATAAGGAGTTACTTCGCGAACACAAAGAAGGAGTCATCGCCCTCATCCCTTCTTTCTCTGGAGAAGTCGTGCAAGCGGTTGCAGCAGGAGATCTTAAAGCTGCGGCTGCTCTTCTAGAGGAATACGTGAGCACTTTTGGGAAAGATAATGTGTTTCTTGAGATTACCCATCACCCGAAAGTAGAGGGGCACGAGAAACGCATGGAGGCACTGATCACTCTTTCAAAGTCTTCGGGTGTGCCACTCGTTGCCCAGCACGATGTGTACTTTCTTGCACCAGAAGATCGTGAAGCCTGTGCGGTCCTTCGTCGCATCCAGCATGGGGAGAAAGGATTTAACGAAGACGAAGACTTCTCCTTCACCTCCGAGAAGGATATGCGGAAGTGGTTTACGGGCATGGAAGATGCGGTAGATCGCAGTGGTGAGATTGCAGAACGCTGCAACCTCTCGTTCACACTTGGCGAGTGGGTGTTCCCTGAGTTTAAAGTGGAAAGCGGTAAGACCCACGACGAAGAATTGAAAGATCGTGCCTATGCCGGCCTTTCTATGCGTGGAATGGAAAAGGCGAAGGAAGTAGAAGAGCGCATAGAGTATGAGTTACAAGTCATTAAGGACAAAGGCTTTGCTCCGTATTTCCTCATTGTCTCCGACCTCCTTACCTTTGCGCGTAAGGAAGGCATCCTCACCACCACTCGTGGTTCTGCAGGAGGATCCCTCGTTTCTTACCTCACCGGTGTGACGAACGTGGATCCTATTTTCTACAAACTTCCCTTTGAACGCTTCTTGAACCCTGAGCGTCCGAAAGCACCGGATATTGATATGGACTTTGCTGATAATCGGCGTGGTGAAGTGATCGCGTATGCAAAGCGTAAGTACGGTGAAGATCGTGTCGCACAGATCGGTACCTTCGGTACCATGCTTGCTCGTGCCGCCGTGCGCGATGTCGCACGTGCCCTTGGACATTCCTATGGCACCGGAGACCGTATCGCCAAACTCATTCCTATCGGCTCACAAGGGTTTCCCATGACCATTGACCGCGCTATGACGCTTGAGGAGGATCTAAAGAAACTCTACGACGAGGATGATGACGTGCGCGAAGTAATAGATCTGGCTAAGCGCATTGAAGGCTGTGTGCGTCACGTAGGTGTGCACGCGGCCGGCGTGGTGATCGCTCCTTCCCCGCTCATTGAGTGGGCACCGCTTCAGTACGATCCGAAGAGTGAAGACGAGAATGGCGCGCTCATCACCCAGTACGACATGTACTCCATCACTGATGAATATGGTGGTGTGGGACTTCTCAAGTTTGACTTCCTCGGTATTAAAAACCTCGCCATTCTCGCTGACTCCGTGGAGCGCGTAAAAGACACGCGCGATACCTGGATTGATATTGAGAAGATTCCTATTGATGACGCAGAGACCTTTGCGATGCTTGCGCGTGGAGAAACCGAAGGGCTCTTCCAGCTTGCAGGAAGTGGTATGACCCGATACTTAAAGGAGCTCCGTCCTACCACCATCCACGACATTAACGCCATGGTGGCCTTGTATCGCCCAGGTCCGCTTGAATCTATCCCTTCCTACATTGAACGAAAGCGAAATCCGAAGCTGGTGAAGTATCTTGACCCTCGCCTAGAAGAGATCCTAGATCGTTCCTATGGCGTGGTGACATATCAGGACGATGTGCTTTTGATTGCGGTGCGCCTTGGTGGCTACTCATGGCTTGAGGCAGACGCCCTTCGTAAGGCTATGGGTAAGAAGATCCCAGAACAGATGGAGGCACAGAAAGAAAAGCTCATCGCAGGCTTCATGGATCATGCAAAGCTTTCTAAATCGAACGCTGAAGCACTCTGGAAGTTGATTGAGCCGTTCGCTGCCTACGGATTCAACAAAGCACATGCCGCATCCTACGGAAAAGTGGCGTACCAGACTGCGTACATGAAGGCTCACTACCCCGTGGAGTACATGGCCGCCGTACTGACCGCCGACTCTGGAAACGTAGATCAGATTGCGGTCATGGTCGCCGAATGTGAGCGACTCAAAGTTCCTGTGCTTCCGCCTGACGTGAACGAATCCCGCTCTGTGTTTACGGTGGCCGGTGAGAACAAAAATACTATCCGTTTCGGACTTTCTTCCATAAAGAACTTCGGAGAAGGAATCTCAGAAGCCATCATCGTTGAGCGCGAAAAGGCGGAACCTTTCGCTTCCCTTTCTGATTTCCTTTGTCGAATTGGGAACAGAAATCTAAATCGAAAGTCACTTGAGTCACTCATTAAGTGTGGTGCGCTTGATCGTTTTGGTGAGCGTGCACATCTTCTTACTTACATTGAAACACTTCTTACCTTCCACCGAGACGCGACCGCCCCCACCACCCAGGACTCTCTCTTTGCCTCTGTGGCACCGAGCTTGATTCTTCCGGAGAGTGATCTTAAGACCACCCTTCGCGACAAGCTCAGATGGGAAAAGGAGCTCCTTGGTATTTATATCTCCGGACATCCGCTTGATTCGCACGGTACGGTGATGAGTAAAGCCACCATGACAATCGGGAAGATCAAGGAAGAGCCCCAGCAGAATCTTCCCGTTATCCTCCCTGCGCTTGTTGCAAGTGTCCGTACTCTTCTTACAAAAAACGGAGAGAAGATGTCCTTTGTGCGCTTTGAGGACAAGACTGATTCCATTGAAGGAGTAGTCTTCCCAAAGCTCTATAAGGAACAGAATCCTGCACTGGTAGAGGGTTCCTGCGTCCTTCTCAAGGCCAAGGTATCTATTAGAAACGGGGAGACCACGCTTGCCGTGGATAACCTCAAGGCACTTGCATAAGTAATGGGGCGTCCTATACTTCTCCCTATGGTATTCGTGACCACGACCACCACTACTACCTCGTAGCGCCCATGGCGGTGGTCCTAGCCTCACACACTATTACCCCCGCCACCTGCGGGGTTTTTTATTTCAAACGGTATACTTACACACACTATGAACCAGGACCTAGAACACAAACGCCATACGCTCGCCCACCTTCTTGCCGCTGCGGTACTGAAGCTTCGCCCCGATGCCAAGCGCACCATCGGTCCTGCCATTGACGATGGTTTCTACTTTGACTTTGAGTTCCCCACCCCAATCAACGAAAAAGATCTCGAAAAGATTGAAACAGAGATGCGCCGCATCCTTCCGTCCTGGACCTCCATGGATCGTCACGAACTCTCTCCTGAGGACGCGAAAGCGGAATACCCAGAAAACCCCTACAAGCATGAGCTCATTGATGAATTCTCCAAGGATGGTGGCACGCTCTCCTTCTACAAGTCTGGTGACTATTGGGATCTCTGTCGTGGTGGACACTGTGAGAATCCTGCGCATGAAATAACTCCTGATTCTTTCAAGATAGACCGCATTGCAGGTGCGTACTGGCGTGGAGATGAGAAGAACACTATGTTGACCCGTATCTATGGTCTTGCCTTTGATACCAAGGCAGAGCTAGACGAGTATCTCGCAAATCGTGAGGAAGCAAAGAAGCGTGACCACCGCAAAATCGCACGAGAACAGGGCCTTCTCGTCTTCTCAGATCTTGTCGGCTCCGGCATGCCTTTGTTTACTCCTAAAGGCAATATCATCCGTTCAGAGATCATCAAGTTCTCCCGTGAACTCAATACTGAGCTTGGCTTTGGTGAAGTCCATACCCCAAACATCAACAAAGGAGAGCTCTTTAAGATCTCCGGACACTACGACCAGTACAAGGAAGATATGCTCCAGGCGAAGAGCCAGTACGTAGATGACGAGATGTTCTTGAAGCCCATGAACTGCCCGCAGCACACGCAGATCTATGACAGTGAGCTCCGTAGTTATCGCGACCTTCCGATTCGCTATTCAGACTTTGCCGTCCTCTACCGTGATGAGCGCCCAGGTGAACTATCAGGACTTACCCGACTTCGCGCGTTCTCTCAGGACGATGGCCACATCTTCTGCCGTGAAGACCAAATAGAGTCAGAGATCTCAAACGTCTTGAAGGCAATCCAAAAAGCACTTGCCGTATACAAGATTGATTACTGGATGCGCCTATCCCTTCGTGATCCCGCAAAGAAAGATAAGTATCTTGGCGAAGATGCTACGTGGGAGAAGGCAGAGGGTATTATGCGCAACCTCCTGGTATCACAGAAGATTCCACACAAAGAAGCACTTGGTGAAGCAGCCTTCTATGGCCCGAAGATAGACATCATGGCAGTGGATGCGCTCAAGCGTGAGTGGCAGATCTCTACTATCCAGCTTGACTTCAACCAGCCTGCACGCTTTGAACTCTCCTATGTCGCTGAGGATGGGAATAAGAAGACACCAAGCATGATTCATCGTGCGCTTGTGGGCTCACCCGATCGCTTCATGGGTATTCTCATGGAGCACTATGCGGGCGCCTTCCCGACCTGGCTCTCTCCTGTTCAGGCCCGCATTCTCCCAGTGTCAGAAAAATTCAATCAGTACGCATCTGAAGTTGAGAAGATTCTTAAGACAGGAGGTATTCGTGTGGAAGTAGACGCCGCAAACGAATCCCTCGGAAAGAAAATCCGTGCCGCCAAGGAGAAAAAGATTCCGTATCTGCTTGTGGTAGGAGAAAAGGAGACGACGGATGGTACGGTCTCTATAGAGAGCCGTGACCATGGAAAGTCAGAAGCTGCAGAAGCAGTGGGCGCATTTGCGGCACGCCTTACAGACGAGATTAGGAATCGCTCCTAGCCTACCTTTGGTTCGGGGAGGAAGTATGCACGCGCCTCAGCGAGTGTCTGTGGGTATAGTTTCTTTCGTTCACGTAAGAGCGACGCACCGAAGTACAAATTCTCTCGTTCCCATAGCTGCCCTACGATGTGCATCCATACTCGCTCACCATCTTCTTGTTGTTCTAACTTCCGGATAATTGCCTCACGATACGAGCGCATGTCGTTACCCAGTGAGAGGAGAAATGGTTCATACCGTGCATAGCTATCTGATCCTCCTAATTCGTAGTATTCAAGCGCAATATCTTTCTTAGTAACGTTAAGCACCTTTTGTAGATAGCTCTGTACCTGATCAACGACTTCAGCGCTCGTACGCTGGACCGCCTCAAGCTTTGCAGTATCAAGAGCGAGCCCCAGATCAAAATCCGAGTTCGGACTGGCATATCCCTTCGTGTGTGACCCAAGGATTTGAATACTAATAATCTCAGGAAATTGAACTTGTAGCTGTTTGAATGAATCTTGAAGCATGTGAAGTTTCTCTCTCAGCGCAGGGTCTTCGGAAAGAAGAAACCGGTGATGCGCAAGACGAGTGTCTTTCTCTATAGCATCTATTCGTTCAAACTTGCCTAACCCTTCGTCGGTCATATATTAGTGCGACTCCTATGGAGAAAGTCTCTCGTATTCTTTCCTTCGCTCCGGCGCGTAATACGCACGCGCTTTCTTGAGCGACCATGGATACAAATGCACCCTTTTCTCCACAAAGTCATCAGAGAAGGTGTGGTTCTCGTGAAGAACAAGCTCAAACACAAGTCGCTGCCATTCCTTCTCTCCATCCTCTCCTTTTTCTTCGTATGAGCGAATGACTGCTTCTCTATATGGGCGCAATTTGTCACCTATCGCGAGATGAAAAAGTCGTGGCGTCTTGAGGGCACTGATACTCTCAAGAGAAATACTCACCGCATCCAGAGACAGGTGTTCAAGACCTACGTCAAGTTCTTTCATAACAGTTTCCTGCACTATGCGCCGGAGCTCTTGCTTATTAGTTCCCAGTCTCTGAGCTTCTTCAAAATCAATAAACACAACTCCATCTATGTCGGAGACGAAATCTGCGTACCCTTTCGTATGCGAACCGTAAAGCGAGAGACCAACAAGTTCAGAATGTTCCTTCTGCAGATCCATGAATACTTTCTGTAGACGAAATATACGTTCGCGAAGTTCGGGCACTCGTGAAAGTACAAATCGCTGACGCTCAAGACGAGGGTCCTTTTCTGCATCTGACACTCTCTCTTCTTTTGACCGTCCTGATCCAGGAAACTCAACTGTTCTTACTACATCACTCATAGATCCTTTTCTTCCCGAGACAATCCTTTCACAATATCGTTTGGGGTAAGCTTCCCATCCTTATCCGCAAAGGACTTGAAGCCACTATAGACCGAGTACCCACTCGGAACTTCAGGCGCATGGTCGTCATGCCCATGCCCTCCCCCATGCTCCTTCTTCCCGTGCCCATGACCAAAGAGAAGCGGAAAGAGGTCAAAGATGATGAAGTAGGCAACAACAGCAACCCAGACGAGAAGAAGTATCCAGTAGAGAATCACAGCACTCATGATGCGTCTATTGTACTTGGCATAGGCAAAAAGAAAACGCCCCCTGTGCGGGAGCGTTTTCTTCTGTGAGCGCTGGCTTAGGCGCGAGCCTTTGCCGCTGCCTCAAGAGACTCTACAAGAGCTTCAAGAACTGAAACGTCAATACCGAGAGCAATCGTAGGTGTTGCAACCTCAGAGCGAAGCATTGCGCTTGCGCGGTTAAGGAACACTGACGCACTTGCACCATCCTTCGTTGCGTCCTCAAGGATATCAGAGGCAGTATCATTGTCGGCGGAAAGAAGTGCCCCAACAAACTTCGTGATATCTGACTGAGAAGCAATGATGGCGGTTCCTGTTGAAGTCACTGCGACCGGCATGGTCATCGTTGACTCCTGGATCGGAGAGGCGTTCTCTTCGGAGAGCTCTGCCTCTACTTCCTCGCTGAGTGCACCTGCACGGCGGAGGACAAAAGGAAGGCCCATGAAGAAGAACACGTAGGTTCCTGCGGCACCGAGAGCGGCAAGCGCTGCCCAGTATGCCCATGCGTATGGACCCATATCAAGACCCGTGTACGGAATGTCTGAGAGGTACACACCGGAGTAATACTGGGGAGGAACGTAGGTAGGCTCCTCGTCAATGACAATGCTAGAGAATTCATTCTCGTCGTTCACACGCACCGTGACTGAACAATCCTCTTCATCACCATCCTCGTCTTCAACCGTAAGGCGGAAGGTCGTGGTGCCGTCAATCTCAACACGTTCGGTACCACCATCCTCGTCTACTGCACCGATACCCTGGTTGATGCGAGCGTCTTCTGCACCGCGAGTATCCCATTCAAGAGTGATGCGATCGCCTTCGTCTACTGAGGTATCAGAGGCATCAATTTCACACCAGAGGTCGTCGTTATTGTTGTCGTTATCATCATCGTCGTCATCGTCATCATTGTCCCTGTTGCTGTTGAAGATGTTTGACTGGTGGGTATTGTTGCTCTGTCCTGCGTCCCCACTTGAGTTGCTGTTGTAGCTTGAAGAGCTATTGAAGCGACGGAAGTAGTCGTAGTACGAACTGCGATCACGATGCTCATAGTATCCACGGCTGGTGGTAATACCAGCGTTCTGATTGGTCTCCTGGCTGTTGTTGATACCAACGTTGTTGTTGTTACCGTTCACATTCACGTTGTTCGTGATGCTGTTGTCAACGCTCTGATCAATATCGTTGTCAGAGAAGTCGAGGGAGAGGTAGAGGGAGCGCGTAGAAGAGAGGGAACCATAGTTGCTGTAACTACCACCACAGGTGTAACAGTAGGAAGAATAGCTTGGCTTCTTCTTATACGAGTAGGAAGAGTACGGTGCAGAAGAGCTCCAGTTACCAATGCTCTGTGGCTTAGAGCTGGTCGTAGTGTACGGCGCGGATGAACTCCAGCTTCCCGTAGAACTTACCCCATCTGCAAGCGCAAACGAAGGCACAGCAAACGAAACTGCAATGGTCGTCGCAACGATGACGGGCACGAGAAGTGCGGCGACACCGGAAAGAAAACGATTCTTGTTGGTTTCCATAATGTGGTGAATAAGTGTGTAATTAATAGTTTTTGCTCCCCCTACAGATTCCTCCATAAGTTATGGCCATACTAGCACACAGCATAATATTTGTCAAGGGGGTATAGACAAAACCACCCGGGCGTGTCCCAGGTGGTTTTTGGTGTCCTATGTACGCTTCTTTAGGTTCGAGGCTCTCCGAGTACCTCGCGAAGTGGCACAATCTCTCCGTCCCCTACCCGTACACGGGTGGTGTCGGGATTAATCGTAATCGTACGACCCCTCCAGGTAACCTGTGCAGGAACAGAACGACTAATCATGCGCTTGTTTGGCTCACCCTCAGGAACCACTACTGCAAAGACCCCGGTGAGTACTCCTAGGTTCGTAGTATTTGGAATTCCATCAAGCGCGTCTGCACAACCAAGATCTCCTTCACAGGCGCGGAACTCGGCCTGGTTCTCCAAAAGAAGAGTGACCATGACCTCCTGGTTTTCTGTATACGTACCAGGAAGCTCCATTTCAAGCTGGCCGATATTTCCATCTACCGTAATTGCACCTTCGTGCTGCTCAGTAACAGTCTCCACGCCATTGTTCCGTGGAGTTTCTGCGGGTGCGGCTGCTGGAGCTGCAGAACCTCCGTCCTCTGGACCTTCCCCACGAGAAGGTTCACCAGCGTTCTCAGCATTGCCTGCCTCTACTGCACGACCACCGTAATATGCTGCAGCACCTACGCCGGCCATGGCACCAATAAGGAGAAGCGTCTTGCCCCAACCCCAACGTTTTCCGTTGTGGTGACCTGCTCCATGTCCCCCATCACCTCCTCCACGTTCATACGAGATGTTGGTATTGTAGCTACCACCTTCACCTTCGCGGTGATTAATGTTCGTATTTGTCCATTCGCGTGGCACTCGATCTCCTCCGTGTCCTGATGACATAAGTATAAATTTTAGGCTTGTTTAGTAAGTATACCTCTTCCTCCGCTCCGTCAAACGGCCTCGGTGAGGACGAGTGTGGCAGTGACCACAAACCGGGCACTCTTCGCCCGGAAGGTATCACAGGTAGAAAGGGTCAGTTTTGAGCCCTCTACCGCAAGAGGAATGAGATCAGAGTTGGCATCTGCCTGCTCCACCTTTTCTACCGCGTAGATATAGCGATAGGTGTCGCCATAGACGATAATCGTGTCCCCTTCTACGAGCTTCTCAATGTCGTTAAAGGCCTTAAACGCCTGGTTGTGCACGACTGGAAGGTGGCTTGAGTGACCGAAGATTACGACATTTCCCTCTTCACCAAGGGTTGCAGACGTAGGATAGCGCACCGTGCCGGAAAGAAGTGCCTCATCAAGTATCGCGATATCGGTGGACTCAGGGTTCCCAACTGAAGCCTCAATGCCTACCTTTGGAATCTCAATACGAAGTGGACTCTGCCCCACTGCTTCAACAGGCACGCGAATTTCTTCACTGCGATCTATGACGATCGGAGTCATGTTTCGTGCATCTACGAGCTGATACGGTGCGACACCAAGTTCCTGGAGCATTACGAGTGCAAGAAAGAGTACGAATGAGTACACACCAAGAAAGAGATACTTCTTCGCGTATGAGCGACGTGCGGCCTTGATCACCTGTTTTGTAAGGGTGGCCATAAGTAAAAATAATTATACGCATAAAACATAGTATTGTCAAGCTTGTCTGGGGACAGTTTAGAGAATTCTGCCATGCTCTTGACAAATCGACTTCATGTGGTAGCCTGGTAATCAATGAACGCGTCACACGAAGAAGTACACACAGAAGAGCACACTACAAAAGAAGCAGCGAAGCGTGCTGCGGTAAACGGCCTTGCAGTCGTTGGCTTTCTTGCGCTTGTCTTCCTTGGCATCTTGCTGGCTATTTATGGCGCACGTTTTGTGCCTGACACCATCTCCCGTCTCACCTCTACGGTGTATCTTTCGTCTGAGCCAAACACTGAACCTACAATCACCGCCACGCGCCCTGCGACCACGACCGTAACGGTGTTTGTTCCAGTGCCTGCAACCACAACTCCAACCGCAACCACCACGCCAACGATTCCTCCCCCATCAACGGGTGGGCCAAACATCGTGCAGTACCCTACGTACTACTACAACTATCCTCGTATCCCTTCCTACTACGGACTTCCTGATCTGACCGTAGAGATCATTGAGGTCGGTTACCTCCGCACCTCTTCTGCGTCTTCATTCCGCGAGGATGATGAGGTGCCTAAGGGTGAGCGTGGTGCCTTCCGCTTTACTGTACGTAACACCGGTACGAACGTCTCTGGTCTCTGGCGCTTCCGCGCAGAGCTTCCTACAGAGGATAACGACGACGATGTCTACACTTCCGCATGGCAGTCTTCCCTTGTACCCGGTTCCTCAAAGATTTTCACCATCGGCTTTGATGATCCAGATGAAGGCCGCAACCGTCGCATAGAGATTGAAGTGGACTACAACGACGCCGTCTCTGAATCAAACGAACGAAACAACGACGACTCCGCAACGATTGACGTAGAGAACTAAACAAACACCCGCCTGAAGCGGGTGTTTTTATTCTCCTTTCTCAGCCGTAATACGGCGAAGCTTATATAGCTGTGTTTCTGAACCAATTTCGGGGGTGAGATCACTCATTGTCACTTTTCCCTTCCCCGCAAACTGCTGACTGATAAGTCCTGAGAGGTGTACTGACCGACGCACCCACGTATCCTCCATTGCACGTATCTTTAGGTTGTCTGCCTCTGCCTGAGTAAGATCAAACGTATAGTCTCCTTTTTCCTTTGGAACTAGAACAGGAACAATTACCAATGTACCGTTTGGTGCGAGAATACGCTCTACTTCTGCCACTGCCCCTCTAAGTTTTTCTTCTGTCAAGTGAGTGAAAAGGTGCACCGCAACAATTTTTGTAAATGTACCGTCTCTAAATGGTAGCTTTTCTACATCCGCGGCAACCACTCCTTCCGCACTTCCAGTCTTTTCTATAAGGTTTTTTCGTATCTCAGGATCAGCATATCCAAGACTCACTGAAATAACGTGAGGAAGCGGACTCACTCCGGCCTTTTTTGCCGCCTCCGCAAGCTCATCGCGAAAACGTGCTTCAGGTCCTGCGCCAAGATCAAGAATAATATCTGCAGTGAAAAGCTCCTCAAGAGTAAGGCCGGCACGTTCAAGATACCGTTCAAGTGAACGTCCGCGACGACCATCATAATCTTCTACTCCATACGGAAACATGGACGTAAGAGCCGTCTTATAGGCGGCGGGCATTTCAAGAAGATTCCCTCCTCCTATCATTCGTGGTGGCCGATGCGCGTCTAGATTAGACATCAATGTTGGCGAGCTTGGCGTTGCTCTGAATAAAGGACTTACGGCTGGCGACATCATTACCCATGAGCACATCAAAGATACGATCTGCTTCTGATGCGTCTTCTACGGTGACGCGTTTCAAAATACGGCGTGCAGGATCCATAGTGGTTTCCCAGAGCTCAGACGCATTCATCTCTCCGAGGCCTTTGTAGCGCTGAAGTGAGAACTTCGCAGGCTTCTTACTCTTTGCCTTTGTCTCCTCCTCTTCGCCTTCTTCCTCAGGTTCCTCTTCCGCTCCTGCCTGTGGCTCTTCAATCTCAGCATCTTTACCAACTATCTTGAACTTCTCTTCGTCGGTGTATGCGTAATGCACTTCTTTGCCACGTTTAATCTTATACAAGGGTGGCTGGGCAATATAGATAAATCCTCCATCAATCACCGGACGGAAGTGACGATACAAAAGCGTCAAAATAAGCGTACGAATGTGTGCCCCGTCCACATCAGCGTCGGTTGCAATAATCACCTTGTGATAGCGGAGCTTGGAGATATCAAAGACGTCACCAATCGCAGTCCCCAGTGCAATCACCAGGTTCTTAATCTGCTCAGAGGCAAGCATCTTATCTAGACGTGCGCGCTCAATGTTCAAGATTTTTCCACGAAGCGGAAGGATAGCCTGAGTGCGGCGATCGCGTCCAGTCTTTGCGGTACCACCTGCAGAGTCTCCCTCTACGATGAAGAGTTCAGACTCTGATGCGTCTTTGGTCTGACAATCTGCAAGCTTACCTGGAAGGGTCATGCCCTCAAGTGCACCCTTACGAAGCACGGAATCCTTTGCTGCCTTTGCTGCCTTGCGAGCCTTAAGGGCAAGAAGCACTTTGTTCACAATGGAACGTCCATCATCTGGATTCTCTTCAAGGAAGGAAGAGAACTGTTCACCAAATACTGCCTCTACCGCGCCACGTGCCTCCACCGATCCCAGCTTTCCTTTGGTCTGCCCTTCAAACTGAATCTCTGGCATCTTGACGGAGATGACTGCGGTAATGCCTTCAAGCACATCGTCTCCAGTGAAGTTCTCTTCGCTTTCTTTGAGAATACCTGCAGAGCGACCGTAGGAGTTAAGCGTACGTGTGAGCGCAGTCTTAAAGCCAGTCACATGGGTACCGTGCTCTGGGTTGTAGATATTGTTGGCAAACGCCATCAAGCGCGGTGTGATGTCGTCGGTGTACTGAAGAGCGACTTCTACTGCAACCCCGTCCTTCTCTGCCTCTGTATAGAAAATATTCTTGTGCCCTACGATCTGGTGCTGGTTATAGAAAGACACGAGAGAGCGAAGACCGCCTTCAAAGTAGAAGGTCATGGATGGAGTCTCTAACCCGAGCTCACGTAGATAAAACACCTCCTGATCTTCTATCTTCTCAAGACCACGCGCATCAATGACGGAGATGCGAGTGCCCTTTACGAGATATGCCTGCTGGCGAAGGTGCGAGACAATGCGGTTCCAGTCATACTTCACTTCGTTGAAGATCGTTGCATCTGCTTCAAAGGTGATGATAGTGCCGTTATGGTCTGATGTGGCGACCTTCTTTACTGCGTTCGTTGGTTTTCCGATCTTGTACTCCTGGACATGAGCGGCTCCATCACGATGTACTTCTGCACGGGTCCATACGGAAAGTGCATTTACCACTGATACACCCACGCCGTGCAGCCCTCCTGAGATTTTGTACCCCGATGCTTCCCCACCGAACTTACCGCCGGCGTGAAGGGTGGTCATGATCGTCTCAAGCGCAGAGACTTTGGTGGCAGGATGCTTATCAACCGGAATACCGCGACCGTTATCAACGACACGAATACGATTTCCTGGAAGAAGTGCCACTTCAATATCATCTGCAAACCCGCCCATCGCTTCGTCGCGTGAGTTATCAAATACTTCCCAGATAAGGTGATGGAGACCATCGGGACCAGTAGTACCGATGTACATACCCGGGCGCTTGCGTACCGGATCTAGTCCTTCAAGGACGGTAATAGAAGAGGCGTCATACCCCTTATTAGCAGCGCCGGCGCTCTTGGCGCCGCGTGCTTTCACCTCTTTCTCTGCCTTCTTTGCCATGTATTGTTACCAGAAGTATAGCACGGAAGACCCTATTTTGCGCGTCAGGAAGTGGAAATCTACGGCTTAGCTACGCCTCAAAATCTACCACCCCGTTCTCTTCACTGGTGCACGTTTTACTTCAATAAGAGTAGAAGGATCTTCAACACTGTGCGTGTATACAGAGATATCTTTAAGGATGGCTCCACCCACAAGCGACTGCTGACGAGCACCTTTCATACCGTGCCCACGATTTCCAATAATCACAAATCTCTTTTCTGGATCCATGGTGTACGCCGCATTCGTAAACACGAGCTCTGCACCATTAAGAGGTTTGAGGCGTATTTCATCAAAGCCATACGAGAACTGCTCTGCGTCCATCGGATTCAGTTTTTGCTGGTGCGCATTATTTGCACAGCGTTCTACTTCAAGAAGGAATTCTTGTGCGGTGATCTTTTCCCACTGCGGTCCTCGCTCCGGTGCGTGTGTAACGTTCTCAGCCATATCCCTACTCTACCGCGCATACGAGATTCTTCAAAAAGAGCTCGGTCGGTTCTTTCCATCCTGCCTCAATCGCAATGGTACGAGCGCGCTCGCGAGAAAGCTTGAGTGCGCGAAGACAGGCATCCTTAAGATCGGCAGACACGATGCCGTTCTCGCCATCTTTAATCACTGTAGAAGAGGCTTGAGATGGAAGTGCGGCCACCGGCACCCCGCACGCATTCGCCTCAAGCATCACGAGCCCAAGCGTGTCGGTGAGTGATGGGAAGACAAATACGTCCGCAGCCGCAACATGCTGTGCAAGTTCCTTACCGAACTTGTATCCGGTAAAGACCGCGTTCGGATATTTCTTCTCAAGCACCTTTCGTGCAGGACCATCGCCGACAATGTATTTAGTGCCAGGAAGATCAAGAGATAGAAAGGCATCAAGGTTCTTCTCTACCGACACACGGCCCATGTACATAAAGATGGGGTGCTCTCCAGTGAGAGTGACTGGATTCTCAGGACTAAACAACTCACTGTCTACGCCACGTGGCCAGTAGCGGAGATTCTTAAAGCCATGCCCCTCAAGCTCTTTGATGAGCGAGTGGGCAGCCACCATCACGCCTGATCCCCCGTTATGGAACCAGCGTGCAAAGGCATATACCCATGAGGTTGGGATACCGGTACGACAATGCACATATTCTGGGAAGCGTGTGTGATACGCGGTGGTGTAACACATCTTGTGCTTCTTCGCGTACTTACGTGCGGCAAGACCAAGAGGCCCTTCTACCGCCACATGAATAGAATCAGGTTTGAACTCGTCAAGCATCTTCTCTAGATGTTTGTACGGAAATAGGGTGAGCTTAATCTCTGGGTACGTCGGTGCAGGAATCACTAGAGGGAAATCGCGTGGTGCGATGATCTTTACGATATTGCCCTGCTTCTCAAGTTCCTCGCAGGTAGCCTTCAACGTCGTTGCTACCCCGCTTATATGCGGGAAATAGGCATCAGTCACGATGGCGATACGAAGTTCGGGAGCAGGTTCCATTGTCTTCCCTATACTACCGCACCTCGTAGCCTGAGGTTTCCTGAAGTGCCTTGGTCACCTTCCCCATCACGTCGGTAAGTTCGGTGTCGGTAAGGGTGTGATCATTGGCTTCCAATACCAAACGGAAGGCATAGGACACACGTCCTTCCTTTGCGAAACTATCAAAGCAATCAAGACGTACGAGAAGTGAACCGGAAGCCTCCCGGATCATTCCCGCAACTGTATCTTCCGTCGTTCCCTCAGGAGTCCATACCGCCACGTCGCGAAGTGCGAATGGATAGACGGAGAACGCCTCAAACTTTCCGAGTCCTGGATTCTTTGGTTCGTATCCTGCACCGAATGACTCTAGATCTGCGTCAGCAAAAAGAACCTCTTGTACTTCGTCAGTGCCTGCGACGTTAGAAGCAAATAGCCCCATAAACTCATCTACGTTATCAACAATAACAGGGCTCTTCTTCCTGGAAATTGCTTTTCTTCCTACCGCAAGAGCCATCTTCTCTCCTTCTTTGGTGAAGATAGTACCGACTTCAAAAAGCTTCACTTCAGATACAGGGCCGAGAACTCGCGGTGCCACGTTCACCGCCCGCGCAAGCGCCACTTCCATATTCACGCGAAGATTCGGACGAAGATATGGTTTATCTTCCTGAAGTGGGTTGGACAAAAGAATGTCACCGTTCACCGCAAATGAAGGAGTAGAGATTTCGGTAAAGCCACGTGCAACAAGAAGATCACGCACACGCTCAATGCCACGGTATTTCAGCTGCGCAGGCGCAGGAATCCCTGGTAGTGGGACTGGTGTCACCTCTTCGTAGCCAATGATACGACCCACTTCTTCTACAAGATCTTCAGGAATCACCACATCTCCTCGCTCAAACGGTGGCATAACGACGACTGACTCTCCTTCTTTGGTGTGAGAAAGCCCGAGACGAGTAAGCGCGCCGAGTATGTCGAGTGCATTGAAAGACGTACCGAGTTTCTTGTTAACGAACTCAGGAGTGGACGACACCGCCGGCATGGATACTGGTGACGGATAGAAATCAACGACACCTTCTACCGTTCCTCCCGTAACCTCAGCTAGGAGCGCAAGAATATCACGCATACCATACGCGGTGAGTTCTGGTGACGGACGATTCTGGAAACGTGAGCTGGCGTCCGTGAAGAGATGGAGCTTCTGTGCGGTACGACGAATCAGTGTGCCGTCGTAGTTTCCTACTGAGAGAAAAAGATCGGTGGTCGCTTCTGTGACTCCGGATTCTTTTCCTCCCTTAACACCCGCTACGTCCATCACCAATCCACCGACCGCATCAGAGAACACAAACATGGTGTCTGATAGTTCGTATGTTTCTCCGGTGAGCGCAAGAAACTTCTCACCCTGTGCCGCACGACGAATATCAATCTTGTAGACGCCATTCTCCGGCTTCAGTTTCGCAAGATCAAAGGCACCAGATGGCTGACCAATATCAAGCATGACGTAGTTAGAAATATCTACGACGTTATTGATAGAACGCTGCCCCACCGCCTCAAGTGCGCTCCGGAGCCATTCTGGTGAGGGACCTACTTTTACACCTCGTACCAATGCTCCTGTGTGGCGGCGCACATACTCAGGGTCTGCTGTAACTACAAGATTCTCAGTTGTTGAGACCGAAGGCACCGCCTCACGAAGCGGATCTGCCTTCATCGGAATATTCAGAATCGCAGCAATCTCTTTTGCGATACCGCGATGCGAGAGCGCATAACAGGCACGATCAGGAAGTACCTTCACATCAAGCATGTTCCCTTCTATCTCCTCTATTTCAAAGGCATGGAAGGTAAGCGCATGTGCAAGCTCCTCCGCGGAAGGAAGTTCAGTGTCAAAATATTTCTGCAGCCAGGTGCGTGAGACTTTCATACTTATTCAGAGAATCCGTGGACGAAGCGTATGTCGCCGTTATGGAACATACGGACATCAGGCACGCCTGACTTAATCATGATGAGGCGCTCAAGTCCCCCACCCCATGCAAATCCCTGTACCTTCTCAGGATCTAGTCCTGCGTTGCGAATCACGTTCGGATGAAGCATGCCAGCACCACAATACTCAAGCCAACGGCCTTCCTTCCCCTCTGGCTGAAACCAAAGATCTACTTCTACCGATGGCTCGGTGAATCCGAAGAAGCTTGGACGAAAACGAACCTTTGCTTCAGGACCAAGGAACTCTCGGAAGAATGTTTCAAAGGTGCCCTTCAAATGTGCAAGTGTGACATCAGGACCTACCGCAAATCCATCAAGCTGATAGAACTGCGCCTCGTGCGTAAGATCCGTGCGCTCATTACGAAATACTTTTGCAGGAGAAATAGCACGATATGAGGTGAGTCCTTCCTTCGCCATCTTTTCAAGACAGCGAATAGACACCGCCGTCGTGTGGGTGCGCGGCACACGTGGAGTATCCTCTTTGGTCCAGAAGGTGTCCTGCATGTCACGGGCCGGATGATCGACAGGAATGTTAAGTGCGGTGAAATTATGCCAGTCATCCTCAAGCTCAGGACCATATTCTATGGAAAAGCCCATACGGCCAAAGATATCGGCGATATCACGGGTCGCCGCAGTAATAGGATGGATTTTCCCCTCATGCATCCGCCCAGTATAGAGAAAATAGGCCAAATTTGCTATACTCCAAGGTAAATTAAGGCATATGGATCTTACGGTACTTGCGTATCCTTTTCTCTTTGCGGCCATCTACTTTGAGGCCTTTTTGCTAGTGACCTTCCTATCCCAGCCTGCAAAAGATGCACGCGCTCGTGTGGTCTCTCCAAAAACTCCAATGGTCGCCATGATTGTCCCTTGCTTCAACGAAGAAAAGACAGTTGGTGCTACTGTGGAGTCCCTTCTCGCACTTGAATATCCAAAGGAAAAACTCCAGATCATTCTGGTGAACGATGGCTCTACCGACGCTACCGGAAAAGTCATGGACGGCTTCGCGCATCATGCCCAGGTCTCCGTCATTCATCAGAAAAACGGTGGAAAGCATGTTGCGCTTAATGCTGGTATAGACGCCGCAAAAGATGCAGAGATTGTGGGTTGTCTTGATGCAGATTCTTTCGTCCACAAAGACGCACTCCGCGAGATGATCTCTTGTTTTGATGATCCTGAGGTAGGTGCAACCACTGCAGCCATGTCGGTACACAAGCCAACGAACCTCCTTGAGCGCATGCAGAATGCCGAATACATCATGGGTATTGCGCTTCGTCACATTCTTGCCGCAGTAAACGGTATCTACGTCACTCCAGGACCCTTCTCCCTCTATCGCCGCGACATCATTGAGAAGATTGGCGGTTTCCGTCACGGACACCACACCGAAGATATGGAAATGGCGCTCCGTATGCAGCAGCAAGGCTACAAGATTGATAGCGCACCGAAAGCACGCGTAGAGACCGCAACCCCACGATCAGTTCCCTCTCTCGTAAAGCAGCGCACTCGCTGGACTACCGGGTTCCTCCGCAACATGCTCTACGAATATCGTGGGTTGGTTGGTAACCCTCGCTACGGCGCGCTCGGTCTCATCGTTCTTCCGCTCGGTTTCTTTGCGATTATCGGCGGTATTCTCATGTTTGGTATTGTGATCTACCAGCTCGTGAAAGAAGGAATAAACACCTTCTTGATTGCGTCAGGGGTCCCATTTGACTACACAGTAAGCACCATCGTCCCGAAGCTCGGCGCCATTGAGTGGTTCTACTTCCCACTCACCCTCTTCACCCTTCTTGCAGTCGTTGCCGTCGTGGGCAGTATCCTCTTCGTACTCGTCGGTCGTAAGATCTCTCACACTCCTGCAAACCTTGGCGTCGGTATCCTTGGGTACATGTTCGTGTATGGCCTCATTGCCCCACTCTGGCTCGTACGCTCAGTTGCAGATGTGGCTACCTCTACCCGTCGTTCCTGGCGTTAATCTTTCATGCCTTTCTACCTTCGTAATGCGCTTATCGCTCTCGCCATTACCGTCGCTATTATTGCGACTGTCTTGTACGCCGTGAACTTCCTCAACGAACAGCGTGTCGCTGAACTTCGCGCTATTGAAGATCAACTTGCCACCGACACCCTTTCTATAGAAACACAGTATGCGCTTCTTGCAGAGGCTCCTTGTGAAGGTCTTGAAGGAAATAACGCATTCACGACTGAGCTTGGAGGTCTTGGTGATCGTCTCGCTTTTGCGGAGGAACGCCTCGGTGCCACTGACCCAGAAGTGCTTCGCCTCAAGGAACGCTACACCCTTCTCCAGATCCGTGACTATCTTTTGACCAAGCGTCTCGCACGCACCTGTGACCTTGAGCCCGTCGTCGCTCTCTACTTCTACAGCAACGTGCCAGGACAGTGTGAGGATTGCGATCGTGCCGGCTACGCCCTCTCCTACCTCCGCCAGACGTATCCTGACCTCCGCGTGTACTCCTTTGACTACAACCTAGACCTTGCGGCACTGAAGACCCTTATCGCGGTAGAGAAGGTAAAGGCAGAACTCCCCGCATTTGTGATACAGGGCACGCGTGCCTATGGCTTCACGACTCTTGAAGACCTTGAAGATTCCTTCCCTGAAGGACTCCTCATTCCTGCGACCTCTACCGCAACGACCACTACAAACTAACTTTGGAGCCGCCTCCCGGGCTTGAACCGGGGACCTTCACTTTACAAAAGTGTTGCTCTACCAACTGAGCTAAGGCGGCAATGTGCCCTATTTTACACGTTCTTCCGGTTCTGTCGTCTCCTTGGAACGACGAAGTGTTTTCTTGAAATAGGTGATGGTTTCTACGAACGCAGAGCGCTTCCCTTCCACAACCTGAGGTGCATGCACGCGGCTGCGAATAAAACGCACCAGACGAGTGAGCAGGCGCTCAAGCGAACGGACCGCAATGAGCGAGACGTGGGCGATGTCGTGCACAAGACGTCCTGTAACATCCTTAGAGAGATTCCAAAGGAACGCACTGAAGTCTACGTGTGCGACCACTCCGGTCGCACGAGCCACACGTGCGTCAAGTGCACTGCGCATTCCTGACAAGATACGAGCCCCCTTCTTCTGCTCTACGCTGTTCAAGAAAAGAAACCCAAAGAACAGCACGAGCGCGACGACGAATATCGCGAGGTAGATCATGTAGTTAGCGAGCGGAGAAGCGCGCAAACTTAGAAATCTCAATACGCTCTCCAAACTTCTGTGTGGCCTCAGACAAAAGATCCTTAATGGTCTTGCTGTCGTCCTTGATGTAGAGCTGATTCAAAAGTACCTGGCTCTGGAAGTATGCGGCAAGCTTTCCTTCAAGAATCTTTGCCTTCATCTCTTCTGGCTTTCCTTCTACCTCAGCGGCAAAGACAGCATTGGCTGCGTCCTTGGCATCCTGTGGGATCTCGCTATCGGAAAGATAGGTAGGATTCCCTGCAGCAACCTGCATCGCGATCTCTCGTGCGAGTGCGCCAAACTCTTCGTTCTTTGCAACGAAATCAGTCTCTGAAGAAAGAAGCACCATCGCACCGATGGTTCCATCATGGACGTAGGAACCGATCCAGCCAGCACCGAGTTCGCGATCTCCCTTCTTCTCAGCCGCTGCACCACTCTTCTTGCGAAGAATCACTTCTGCCTTATCTACATCCCCTCCTGCCTCTTCAAGTGCTTTCTTGCACTGCATGACCGAAACACCGGTCTTATCACGGAGAGTCTTGAGTACGTCAGTAGATATATCCATAAAAAGAAAAGGTTAGGGCGAACAGAACGAAAGGCCTAGTTACGCCTTCTTGCCTGCCTCGTATGCAGCGGCAAGTTCATCAAGCACGAGGCCAACGGTTGCGCGGGAGGCATCGTTGGTGACGATTGGGAACGTTGCGTCCGTCAAATCACAATCAGAGCTCATGATACCGATGACGGGGATGCCAACGGCACGTGCCTCCTTTACTGCGTATGCCTCCTGGCGAGTATCAACAACCACCATAGCGTCAGGACGCTTCTGAAGCTCCGCAATGCCGTGAAGGCGCTCATCAAGGCGTGCAATCTCGCGGTCAATGAACACGCGCTCAAGCTTCGTGTGGAGCTTTGCAAGTTCACCGCTCTCACGCTTTCCAAGAAGATCTGCAAGACGCTCAATACGTTTCTTGATCTCTACGAAGTTAGATATGGTACCTCCAAGCCAGCGGCCATCTACGTACGGAACGTTAAGACGCTCTCCGACACGGCGAACGGCGTCAGATACCTCACGCTTCCCTCCCACAAACATAACCACCTTGCCATCACGAGCCATAGCGGCAATTGCCTCCTTTGCAGCAGCAAGCTGCTCGTCCGTCTTTGCGAGGTCAAAGATCTCTACGCGGGACTTCATGCCCACAATGAACTTCTTCATAGATGGATGGCGGCGGCTCTTGAGCTGCGCAAAATGAGCGCCTGTAGAAAACAGACGGTCCACACCCGGGCCTTTGAGGTCATTAACTACCATATATCAATTAGGGAGGAGTCTACCATGCCTTGTTCTGGGGTTCAATCCTCCTCGGCTGCCCCTATCCCTCCCGCCGCTGCCCGTTCCTGAAGAGTCTCTACGATAGGGTCCAAGCCCCCAAGCAGGATTTTAGGGAGATTGTGCCAGGACTCCTTGATGCGATGATCGGTAATACGGTCCTGGAGATAGTTATAGGTGCGTATTTTCTCAGACCGACTCCCCGTTCCAATCTGATCCTTACGTTCTGCAGCATGCTTCTTTGCCTCCTCTTCTTCATACAAGCTATCAAGCTTTGCCGAGAGAATCTGCATGGCTTTCTCGCGGTTCGCAATCTGACTTCGCTCGCTCGTAGACCGCACATCTATTCCTGTCGGCTTGTGAATAAGACGAACCGCAGACTCCACCTTGTTCACGTTCTGCCCCCCTGCTCCGCCTGAACGAGAGAACTCCATTTCAATATCTGCAGGATTGATTTCAAATTTCGGTTTGGTGCGTATCGGAAGCACCGCAACAGACGCCGTAGAGGTATGGATACGACCAGACTTCTCGGTGAGAGGAACCCGCTGGACACGGTGCACACCAGTCTCATACCGAAGCGCCTCGTATGCTTCCTCCCCCGCAATCTCAATCGTGAGCTCGTCTATGATGCGAACCCTCCATCCTTTACTCTCGGCATACTTGAGGTACATGTCCTTAAGCTCGCTCGCAAAGAGCGTAGCCTCGTCCCCTCCTGCCGCGGCACGAAATTCAAGCACCACCGCCTTGGGTTTTGCTTCCTCTTCCTTCTCTTTATTCAAAATACGTTCTATATCACGAAGAATCTCCTCCTGCCGTGCATGTATCCGCGTCTCGTCCTCCTTGGCCATGGCAATGAGATCAGGATCCATACCAGCGGCATCAATAGCAGACGTACGCTCTTCTTCAAGGCGTTCATACTCCTCCGCAAGATACGCGGTGGCAAAGTTCTTTTTAAATTCGGATGAATATTCCATGGGTCAATGATAACGCGAAAAACCCCGCGGAGCGGGGCTTTTCATTCTCGTCGTTATTTCTTCTTGAGTGCGCGTTGCTTGAACTTTTCCACGCGGCCAGTCTTATCAAGCGTGCGGTCCTCACCAGTGTAGAACGGATGGGACTTTGAGGAGATTTCAATCAGTACCTTTGGGTATTCCTTCCCTTCGTAGGTACCCGTTTCCTCAGTACGGATTGTGGAGCCGATAAGGAACTGGGCACCTGAGGAGATATCCTCAAAAAGGACGGTACGGTAGTCTGCCGGATGAATGTCTGCCTTCATAATCCGGGCACTTTACCACGCACCAGGGGGCTATGCAATTACCTAGAACTCCTGAGGACCTGCATCTATGTTCACGATTACCGTAGAGGTGTCCCCTGCACAGTCGAGGGTATAGACCTTCTGGGTATTAATGGTACGTGCCACCGAGCCCGTCACGTTACATGCGTTTGGCGTCAGCGTCTGAATCGCCACCTCGTTCTCATAGAGCGTACAGGAGCTTGCTGAGATGCCATTCGCTTCCCAGGCAATCGTTGCAGATTCTCCCGCGTTTACACGAGTATCTTCTACCTCTCCGTTTGCGGTAAGAGAAACTTCGGGCGCGCCCACACAACCAACCGTCACCACCGGACAGGAAGCACTTGGATTCCCTCCACCAGTGCCACGTACCGACATAGTGTACGGACCAGGATTCGTAAAGGTACAGGTGTTGTTGGTACCTCCAGTACAATTCGTCTGTCCTGAAGGCGTCCATGTATATGGTGCACCTGCGCCATTGGTTCCTGAGGCATGATAGGTGGTGGTGCCACCTGCGTTCACACTGGTGGAATCAACGGTACACGATACGCCGGCCACTACTCCATCTTCAGTGTCATCATCTGGACTGCTGCATGAAGGATCATCTGGATAGTCTGATCCACCTGCAGCATTATTGTCCGCATTGTCAGAACACTGTGGGGGCGGATCATTGGATTCATCATCATCTGCGCCGTCGCTACACCCGTTGTCATTCAGATAGTCTGTGTCACCATCACCGTCATTGTCCGTGCCATCAGAACACTCTGAAACTGGTGGAACCGCACATGAGGTGCCAGAGTCGTAATAATAGTCATCGTTGCCCTGCGTCACAGGAGGTTTTGATTGCGTGCCTGTAGAGCCCGTGTAGTAGTAACAAGTAGTCACCACTGGATCAACCACGGGGCTATTCTGATACCGTACTTCTCTATTCCAATTGGTATACGTGATTCCTCCTGGGCTAATGGAGTCACAACTAAGAGGGTTGTTGTTTCCGTCTGATGCAGACCCAACCTGTGTCCCCCCGGTGTACCACAGAGAAGCATTGTAGGTTGGAACACATGCCGCAACAGTGACGGTTACATCATCATTTACCGACTCACCAGCGCTACAGGTATAAATGGTGCTGTCCACATTGCATCCACTTACCGTATTCACCTTACATCGTTCACCTTCAGGACTACATGCCTGTCCTTCTGGAGATGCGTTCGGACAGTCTGGCATGTTGCCGAATAACTCATTCTGACGAGTCGTCACGGGACAGGCATAGTCGTTGGTATTAGAACTACTGTACTGCCATGTTGCTGATCCTCCACTCACCGAACACGTGATGGTATATACCGTGGTATCAGTCGGAGAGACTACTACCTCTCCTGAGGTTGCACCACCAGTAGAGAATCCTCCCCCAGCACATGAAGCGACATTGGAAGCCGCCCACGAGAGAGTGGAAGACCCTGGAGTGCTAATTGCACCTGGAGTGGCCGTCAGAGTGACCGACGGGGTACTGCTTGCCGAACTCCCACCACATTGGGCAAATACATTTTCAGGAAACATGAATGAGTAGAAGTTCTTTTCAGGTTCGTCACCGTAATCTAGGCTGTTGTTCAAGACGTCCTGTATGACTGGATCCCATGTCCCCCCACCAAGATTTTGGTACTCTGGTTGTCCTGCAAATCCGGTACCAATCTGCGAAGGACCTGCGACTCCGGTATAGGTAACCCCTCCACATTGTGCCATCGCAAGCTGTGTCGGAGAGAATTGAACTACCGCGATAATTGCAAGAAACACGAGCCCGGCAACTGAGAAGTGTGAAGTGTGCATAGTAAGGTTCATAAGCGACTAACGGATCTGAGCGAAACGTTGCGGTGCATAGGACGCAGGAAAGGTGAAGACCTGACGTATCGCACCATCAGTAAGTTTCGCAATGATTGCACCCTCTGCTCCTGGAAGAAGCACGTACTCATGAGTACCCTTTACCATGAGATCGTAGGTACCGGGAGGAACGTCAATGGGTGCGTCAGGTGCCACTACAAATGCAAGTGGGCTTACTGACGTCACGGAGACCGCATCGTAGGCAGATGCAGTAATACTTGGAAATGCCATGAGACCTTCATCAGTGAGTACGGGAAGACGCATGACTCTATACGCCATTACATCAGGGTAGATGCTCCATGTATCAAGCGAATCAAATACACCATTCTCCCCCGCAATACGATATACGAATCCTGCAGGTGCAGGATACAGCAATCCTTCACCATAGAAGCGTGGGTGATTGCCAGGACCTACCGTACGATCTTCTATAGTGGCGAGATCAAGCTCGTGAACCTCCCAATCAGGAAGGTTGTAAATCACATCAGTTGGTTTTGCGCCAGGGAATGCGGTAGAACGCACCTTCACTCCATAGACTACTTTTGTGCCATCCTTTGAAATATCCAAAGAATCTTTCTGTCGTCCATCCGTGGTGAGACGTACTGGCTCGGGTGCAGACACTTCGTATACATCGTAGCGTTCTCCTGATTTAAGCACCGCAATTTTGACAGAACCATGTGCAACATAGTCTATAACCGAAAACTCTTCAAACGAAAGTGTCTCGAGGCCGAACATTCCAATGGTGTATACCACTCCCCTCCCCTGTTCTATTCCAATATACCCCACCTCTTTTACTTCAACGGGTGCTGTGGCAACATCCCACCAACTTCGGATTCCACTCAAAAATGGTACATAGGCAACCGCGAGGACGAGAAGCACGATTACAATAATCACGCCCGCAGCGACTACCAATGAATTCGGCTTTGTACTCTCCATATATTCTCTATTCTACGCGTGATTCACCGCATGCATCCTCTCTCACGGGGATAAGTATTAGTTATCCGCGAGGAAGTCAATATCTTCCTGGAATTTCGTCGCCTTTGCCATCACCGAGTTTGCATACGTTTGTCCGCGTGTTGCCCATCCTGATCCTGCGTAATAGGTCGCAGCGGCACGATGTTCTGCACTGTACCCCCCTACACTCGCTCCGACATCTGCAAGATACACACCGGTGGCCATAATGGCGTGTCCTGCATTCCATGGATTCGTCGCAGACACCCCAAGCGCACTCTTCAAACGAGGTTCGAATAGTTCCCAAGTGGAAGGAATAAACTGCGTCGGACCCATTGCACCTCCGTAGCCTCCTGGCTGCGGGCAGGACACAGGAGTCGTGGACCAATCCTTTGCAAGTGCTGCCGTGATGCGCTAAAAAGGCACCGTGTCACGCGGTACCTTCATCACCCCAAGAAATGGCGTGCCGGTATTCTTCCCCTTTCCATCTCCCGTCGTAAGATCCGTGACGTAACAATTACCCACGTTCTTTCCAAGATCAGACTCTTGCGAAAGAATGGCAAGAATAAGCGCAGGACGAACACCGGTCTTGGTAGACGCTTGCTCTGCATACGTCACCGCGTCCCCGAATTCAACACCTTCCGTGTCACGAAGCGGGAAGAGACGTGCACGAATCTCTGCTGCCTGTGCCTGACGCTGCTGCAACACCTGATTGTAGGCTGCTTCTTCATTTGCCTTAATTGCAAGCAACCGCTGCTTCTCCGCTTCATTTTTGGCCACCTGTGCCTTCTTCGTCTCTACCACGTAGCGCGCATCAAGCTCCGCATCCTGTCGTGCAGATAGCGCCTCACGCTCCGCTTCTGTCTCTGCCTTCACACCACGAAGTTCCGCAAACTCTGCATGAAGTCCAATTTGTACGGAAATCATATTATCCACGTCCTCAAAAAGAGAGAAGGCATTCTCAGTGGCAAGCGCAATCTCAAACAACGTGAGGTCGTCTACTTGATTCTGACGACGGAGCATCGCCGCAAGGGACTGCTGTCCAGACCCAATCTTTGTTTCTAGTTCTCCAATCCGCGCATTGCGCTTTTTAATCTCCCCACCCAAACGAGAGATAGCGTTATTCTTTGCTTTGATCTGCGTTTCCGCTTCCCGAATCTGTGCGTTCAGTGCCGTCACATCCCCTTGGAGAGTACCCTTCTGCGCACGGGTCTCGGCGAGAATCTTCTCCCATTGTGCAATTTCTTCTTGGAGTTTGTCATACTCTTCTTCAAGCTCCTCACGTTCACTCTCTGAAAGTTCTTGTGCATTTGTCGGTACGGCAAATATGCCGCTCGTCACAAAGACAAATACAATCAGGAAGCCACCGAAAAGAGCGCGCAACACCATATACATTTTCAGTATATCAGACGAGTCTCCGCACCGACCCTTACTAAAATTCTTCCAAATTCGTTCCTACGTTCACAATTACCGTGTCGTTCGTTCCTCCACAAGTGAGTGTATAGATAGTCTGCGTCGTAACCGTGCGACTCACCGAATCTGAAACATTGCAGGTCGTCGGCGTAAAATTACTACTATACCCATCAGTACCCGACACAGTACAGGCAGAAGAGGTGCCCGAGACGATCCAGGCAATGCTTACGCTACTACCATCTTCAACACGCACGTCATCATTCTCTCCGTCTGCAGTGATAGACACTGAGACTGGGCCGCTACAGCCTGCGGTAACCGTGGGACAGGTTGCGGGATTTGTTGCACCCGTCGCCTGTACGCTCATGGTGTACTGTCCTGCGGTTGGGAAGGTACAGGTGCGGTCAACAGTACCGGTACAATTCGTTTGCGAAGACGGTGTCCAGATGTACGGAGCGCCTGCACCATTTGCGGGGACCGCATGATAAGTCGTTTGACCTCCCACCGTTACATTCGCGGAATCAACCGTACACGACACTGAAGCAACCACGCCATCTTCTGTATCATCGTCTGCACTTGTACAAGATGAATCATTAGGATAATCGGAACCACCCGCACTATTGTTGTCTTGTCCATCAGAACACTCAGGCGCAGGAGGAGCCACCGCCACGTCAGTCCACACACTACAGTTATTTCCTTCATTGGTTTCGCTTACGGTCCCAATCCAGCTGGTGTTATTGTCCGCACACGCACGCACGCGATATGCACCACTTGAGACAAACGTATACGATGCGGAAAGCGGATCAGAATCATTGGCACCACCACTTGCGGTAAGGGTGAGTGTTTGTGCCGCCACGACTCCCACATTCTCTATCTGGAATATGTTCGGGAACGACGTCGCATCAGTACCACCATAGTTAGTGACCGATGACGTAAGGGTCGCCGCTACTCCTGGCGCAGGATTGGCAGACACGGTGGTGGCACCCGCAATCAAGTCTGCGGCTACTGCAGGACTCACGGTCACGGTCTCGCTGTCAGTCACATATTGAGGTGCTGCTTCATATTGGCTGTATGAATCAAGACAGGTCACCGTATACGTGACGGTTGCAGTCGGATAGGTAGTGGCACCTCCCGCAGGATATTGAGCGGGGTCTGGTGTGTAACACACATTGTTTACGTCATCGCACACTTCTCCTCCATAAATGTTTTCTATGGGAGCGTACGTAAAGTTTGCTTCACAACTATTCGCCATCATTCCATACCACGTGATATAGACTGGTTCTCCTGCCGTAATGGTGTTGTCCGAGACATTCACTATGACCGCACCACTTAATTCAAGATTAATTCCACACGAGCCACCACCCCCAAAACAGTTTGCATCTGCGGGTGCCGCAATACTCACGGATAGTATAAGAACGCTCATAAGCATCCCTACACGGAGTAGTGACGAAGAAAAGGTCATATACCACAAAGTGTATACTAGAGAGACATTTTCGGTGTATGTCTATACACACCCCCTTTGTACGGCGATGTGCCACCTCTCCTCTGATTCAGGTCGTGTCTGCGGGGATTCTTGCGTCGTCTGGCCTTCTCGTCCCCACACTCTTCCCCTTCAGCATTATTGGTGCCGCCACGTATCTCTATATCCTCTGGTCCCGTCCACACTCGCTCGCTGCACTTCTTGGATATGGACTTTTGTTCGGTGTGCTCACAAGTGCGGCAGGACTTATATGGTTCTTTGACACGCTCCCCCTTGCATGGATGGGAGTCCCTGAAGGAACTGAGTACCTCCTGGTCAGTATCACGTGGGTTGCAGCAAGCTTCGCACTTGCACTTCCCCATGCTGTAGGTGCCTACGTCCTTTCTCTCCTCCGGACCTCCCCCTATGCACCCCTCGGCGCTGCCCTCCTCTGGGGAGGAGTGGAGGTTGTGCGCACGTGGTCATTTGCACTTTTGGTACTCGCTCCAGAATCGGTACTGAATTCATATTTCTCCATTACTTCCCTTGGTTACGCGCTCACCGAGCAACCGCACCTTCTTCAATTTGCACGTCTTGGTGGATTCCATGCACTCAATATTGCCTTTGGCCTTAGCGCCGGTAGTATCGCTGCCCTCTGTATTCCTCATCGCGCCATGCGTCAGACTGGAATTATCGCACTTCTCACCTTGCTACTCCTCCCATTCTTTTTGTATGCACCGATGAATACACACACGAATACACTTCGCGTGGGACTGGTTGCCACGGATATACACGCGGGTGTCGCACCCACTGCTGACTCCTTCGCCTCTATACACACCATCCTCGCTTCTCCAACGACGCCGCTTGATATGTTGGTATTCCCAGAGGGGTATGGATTGAACGGATCTCCACTTACCTACCCAGGCGAGCTTTTAGTCATAGGATCACACTACGCGTCAAGTACCGACCAGACAGGATATGGAACACTCACGTACTGGAGCAGTACAGAGGGCCTTCTGGGAACGCACCAGAAAACACTCCTCGTCCCTCTTGGTGAGTATTTGCCACCCGTACTTCGTACGCTCTTTTTCTTGAGCCATAGCACCGAACTCACGGACTATCTCAAAGACCACTACGAACGAGTGACGCGACGAGGATCCAGAACCGAAGTCATTTCATTCGGTACCACACGTATCGCTGCCCTCCTCTGTTCAGAAATATTGTCTCCCTCTCTGTATCATTCTCTGGTACGTGACCAGGGAGCAGACGTGCTTATCAACGTAGCAAACAATGCCTGGTTCCACGGATCACGTCTCGTCCACAGACGCCTTACCCAGCTTGCAAAAGTACATGCCGTCTATACACAACGATACTTCCTTGTGTCCGCAAACGCGTCTCCGTCCTATGCGGTAACGCCGCGAGGAACCATCATTGCAGAGACTCCTTGGGGAGCCAATGCAGTGCTCGTGGTAGAGATTCCTATTCCTTAGGAGCGTCCCCTTCTTCTTCAGTCTTCCCCTTCTTCTCTACTTCAATAGATGCCATGTCAGGAGCAGCAATCGGCGCCTCTTCTTCAACAGTCACTTCCTGGATGACGGCAACGACCTGGTCTGCTTCTACTTCTACTTCTACTCCTGTAGGGATCTTAAGATCCGACACAAGAATCTGATCGCCAATAGCGGCAAGACTAGAAATGTCTACCTCAATGTCATGTGGAAGGTTCGCCGCGTCTGCCTTGATCTCAAGCTCGTGAAGCACCTTCACAAGGTTTGCCCCTGCCTTCACGGCTGGAGACTCACCAACGAAGGTAAATGGCACGGCAACTTCAACTTTTGCACCCTTCTCTATTGCATAAAAGTCTGCGTGACGAGGAGCATCCGTAATAGGATCGCGATCTACCTCGTGCACAAGCACCTGGACTGATGCGCCAAGACCAGAGAGTTCAATCACTGAGGACTCTCCTGCCTTCTTAAGCATCTTCACAAACTCGGGAAGTGGGACGCTGATTGGCGTCGCCTCCTGCTTTGGACCGTAGACCACTGCCGGCATGAATCCGTCATTCAAAAGGCGCTTTGAGCGCTTTCCGGTCTCCTCTCGTTTCGTAACTGTAAGCGTAAGCATGATAGGGGCGAGTATGCCCTACCAACCCCATAAAATCAAGCACTCCCTACTCTCCTCGGGCGGCGGCCCCCACTTTCCGTAGGCGTGTGAGGAAGGCTTCCCGCGCGGCATCCATGTGCTCTTCCTTCCCTCCCCATATCGCGAGCGCCTCTTCCTGAAGGGCGCGTGCATAACAAAACGTAAGCGGCCAGGGTACATTTCCCTTCTTTCCGGCCTGTACGATCGCTCGTAGATTGTCGGTGGCTTGATCAGGCGTCTGTCCCCCTGAAAGAAAGACCACACCGAGTACATGACGTGGCACAACCTTTTGAAGCACCTCAAGCGTATCGGTGGCCACCTCTTCTGGTGAATCCGTTCGTCCGTTCTCCTTCCCCGAACGCACCATGGAAGTTTCAACGAGCACACCGGAAAGATCAATCGCCTGATCTTTAAGTGCGTGCACCAGCGCCGACAATGCTTCTTCCGTCACTACCTTTGCACGAAGTCGGCTATGGCTTCCTTCACTACTCACTTCCATCTCTACGATCGGCACCATGCCGTGTTCCTGCACCTGGCGCGCATACATCGCCAGTCGTTTTGCATTCTCCACGAGCGCACTGGCCGTCGGCAAGTGATCACCATTGATACGAATGAGCGCACGCCACTTCGCAAAACCGGTGTGGTGATTCTCCCGTGACTTAAGAAGCATCTCGGGAAGACTAATAAGTCCTTTGGTGAGACATTCGTCCTCACTCTCTCCCATTGGTTCTGCACCTTCATCTGCACGAACGCCAGGAACGATGTCACGATCATGAAGAATCTTTGCAAATGTCGTCATGCTTCCCTTTGCAAGAAGAACACCCGATATACATTCTTCAATACCCGATGAATTAAGAAGCATGCCCCGATACTCCTTCCGCGTCGCGGGAGACGGCGTGATGCCGGCAGCTGAGAACCGCGCATCAAGCGCCTCGTCACTTTCATCAAGTGCAAGAAGCCCCTTCCCTTCGGCGACCAAAGACCGTGCGCAGGCTTCAAGATCAATCATTACCAAAAGGATAGCATGCTACACTTTTCACTATGACTACAGAATTTATTTCCATTGGTGATACGGTTGTTGATGAATTTATTGAGCTACAGGATGCGCGTGTGCATTGCAAGATTGATGACGAAGAGTGTGAAATCTCCATGCGTTGGGGCGATAAAATCCCTTTTAAGTCCGCCACTATGGTCGCGGGCGTGGGCAATGCGGCCAATGCCGCGGTCTCCGCAGCACGTCTGGGGCTTAAGACTGCCTTTGTCACCAACACCGGCAAGGATGCATATGGAAAAGAGATCCTAAACGTGTTTAAGAAAGAGAAGATTGATACGAAGTTCGTAAAACTCCACGCGGGCATCCCCACCAATCACCACTACGTGCTCTCTTTTGAGAGTGAGCGCACTATCCTCGTGAAGCACGAGCACTACCCCTACGCACTTCCGAAACTTCCTGCACCAAAAACCATCTACCTCTCTTCTCTTGGGGAAGGAACGGAAGGATACCATGATGCAGTTGCCGCATACGCCGAAGCACATCCAAACGTCTTCTTTGCGTTTCAACCAGGCACGTTCCAGATGAAGCTTGGCATTGAGAAGTTCGCACGTATATACAAGCGTGCAGACTTTGTCGTTGTGAACAAAGAAGAAGCAGAACGTATTCTTGGCCTCTCTGGACCCCAGGACATCAAAGAACTCCTACAGAAGATGCGAGCACTTGGTCCAAAGACCGCACTTATCACGGACGGACGAAATGGTGCATACGCATATGATGGTACGAAGACGTACTTCGTTCCTATGTATCCTGATGTACGCGCTCCGAAAGAACGCACTGGCGCAGGAGATGCATTTGCGTCTACTGTGGCCGCCGCACTCACCCTCGGCAAACCACTTCACGAAGCACTCCTCTGGGGTCCAGTAAACTCTATGTCAGTCGTCCAGGATATCGGTGCACAGCGCGGACTTCTCTCACGAAAAGTCCTGGAGGATTACATTGCAAAAGCACCTGCGGAGTACGCGATCAAGGAAATCTAGTGTCCTTTCCCTACTTCGAGGAAGCGTAGAGTCGCTTCCTCTTCATATCCAGGAGATACAAACATGAGCGACGAACGCTGGTGCCACTCGTTCACCGGCACATCCAGAAGGTTAGCCCCTGTGTGATCTATTGCGGTGCCTCCTGCGGCAATGACCATAAAACCAAGCGGGACGGCTTCATACATAAGGCGAAGGCCTCCCTTCTTTCCTGGTGGGTACCAAAACATTCCTTTCTTATGAAGTACGTGGTGCGTATCCGTCATGCAACAGCCAGTGTACCGAAGGCGGAACTTCTGTTCCATTGCATATTTAAATAGTCCTTCGTAAGCAGGACTCGCGAGCATCGCAGGACTGTCCCCTGGGCAGAAGATTCCCTTATGGAGTCCCTCCATATCAAAGTTCAGTGGACCGATAAGCTGATACTCACTTCCATCATACTCATACCAAAACGCACCATGTTCATGAGTGGCAAATGCAAACGCAAGATTTGGTCCCCAGAGCGTGTAGGCACCGCATATAATATTCTTTCCTGCCGCTCCCCCGAGCACTGGTGGTTCACTCCAGATACCAAATATAGAACCGACCGTGATATCAGCATCTCCCACGGAACCCCCGTCATACGGGTCATAGGACACAAAGTACGTACCGGTGGCAGAACAGGTCTTTAGATCCACACACTCCTCAGACAAGTGAGAGCAGACATGACTATTAGCATCAAGTGTCTTTGCAATGAGCTCCTCAGACGCAACATCAAGCGCAGACTGCGTATCTCCAGTCGCATTCGTGTCCCCCTTCTTCACCATGTCGCGCATGCGGATAGAGTCATAGATCTCTACCTCTACCTGTGCAAGGTCAAGAAGAATAGATGTAAGCCCAGCATCAACACCGAGTTCCAAGATATGTTCTTTCAATGTCGCCATACTATTCCTGATCGCTCTGCTTAATTCTCTCTTCTACGGTTTGCTCAGAGCGCTCAAACTTGTTGTGTGTGATTGCCTGTGAAATGAGATATCCGATTGCAAGTGATACAAATGCGACGAGTAAGAGTGAGAATCCTTTCTCTACTCCTGGATCAACGCGCTGTTTTCCCATACAAATATTATACGCCCGCCACACTCTTCACTTTCGCCACGATGTGGGGAGCGGTGAGTTTGTAGTACTCCATGAGTTCATCCGCTTCTCCTGATTGCCCGAACTCATCTTGGATCCCCATACGAATCACCTGTGCAGGATATTCTTCACTTACTACTTCAGCAACCGCGCTTCCAAAGCCTCCCATGGTCTGATGCTCCTCAAGCGTAATGATCTTCCCGATGTCCTTTGCAGCAGTGATAATCGCTTCGCGATCTATCGGCTTTACCGTATGGAAGTGGGTGACGACCACGTCTATTCCCTCTTCTGCAAGAGTCTTTGCGGCAGAAAGTGCCTGATACGCAATGGAGCCAGTGGTGAAAATGGCCACTTTTGGATTCTTACTCTCCCAGAGATTGAGCGCCTTCCCAATTTCAAATGGCGTCTCAGGAGTCGTGAACACCGGCTCACTTGCACGACCATAGCGGATATAGACCGGATGATTCAAACGAGCAGCAGCGACCGCACACTTCTTGCCCTCCTCTGCATCTCCCGGCACCATCACCATCATGTTTGGCATGGCACGCATAAGAGCAATGTCTTCAAGCATCTGATGCGTTGCGCCGTCAGGACCGGTCTGAATACCTGCGTGCATACCACATACTTTCACCGGCATGTTGTTAAGCGCAATCGTTGTGCGGATCTGTTCCCAGTTACGTCCTGGAGAAAAGGCAGCGTAAGAGGCGATGAAGGGAATCTTTCCTTCGTTTGCCATTCCTGCAGCCACCGTTGCTAGATTCTGCTCTGCAACTCCCACCTCTACATAACGGTCCGGAAATTCCTTCTGGAACCATGCCGCACGCGTAGAGTCACCAAGGTCCGCAGAGAGAACGACGACATTCGGATTCTCTTTTCCGGCTTCAACGGTACCGTTCCCAAACCCATCACGGGTTGGCTTCTTTTCTGGCTTCCCTTCAAGAAGTCCTGGAACAAGTTTTGCAAGTGGGTTAATCATACGTTCTTGGTAGCTTCTACCTGCTCAATGAAACGCACAAGCTCTTCATCAGACGGTGGCTTACCATGCCATTTGTAATCGTACTCAATATCTTTCACTCCCTTTCCTGGAATTGTGCGTGCAAGGATGAGTGTTGGCTTCTCTCGTACTGCTTTTGCTTCATCAATCGCGTCAATAATATCGCGCATGTTGTGTCCATCAATTTCAATCACGTGCCAATTAAATGCGCGGTACTTATCCGCAAGTGGCTCAAGCGGCATGATGTCTTCGGTGTTCCCCTCAATCTGGATGTTGTTACGATCCATGATCTGAATGAGGTTGTAAAGACGGTACTTCCCGGCAAACATCGCACCTTCCCATGTGTTCCCTTCCTGCTGTTCTCCGTCTGAGGTCAAACAAAAGACGCGTGCGTTGTTCTTATCCATGCGAAGTGCATAGGCCATACCAGCTGCCTGTGACAACCCAGATCCGAGAGGACCCGAGGTGCTTTCAAGACCAGGAAGTTTCTCACGCTCCGGGTGTCCCTGAAGACGACTGCCGAGTTTACGAAGCGTCAAACATTCCTCAATTGGAAAATATCCTGCGTGCGCCATAGTAGCGTAGCGAATCGGAGTGATATGTCCGTTTGAAAGGACAATGCGATCACGCGCTGCCCAGTCTGGGTTCTTGGAATCATGTTTGGCGCTATGAAAATAGAGTGCAGTAAAAATATCTGCCATGCCGAGAGGACCTGAGGTGTGTCCACTCTTTGCGGCGTTCAACATCCGAAGAACCGTAATGCGAATCTCGCGTGCCTTATCTTCAAGTGCCTGCAACGTTTCGTCGGTGAGAGCCATATAAAGGGATTATAGCGCAGTGTTCCCGAGTGCGAGTAGATCCTGATAGGCCTTTGCTGGGTCTTCGGTACGAGAGATGGCAGAGCCCACACAGCAATGTCGTGCACCCGCTTCTACCAAACGATCAATGTTTTTCATAGACACTCCTCCATCGACCGCAATGCGAGCGTCCGGATACATATCATGGAATTTCTGTATGCGGGTAATTCCCTCTTCCTCAAACGGAATACCTTGTACGCCAATAGAGGCAATAGTCATAAGAAGAATCAGGTCACTTATCGGCACATAGGCCGCAAGATCTTCCACTCTCGTTTGAAAAAGTGCCGCTGCCTGCACCTCAGAAATACCTGCGGTGCGCCATGCCTCATATGCACGAGCGGCATTCTCTGCACCATCAAATGCTTCTACGTGCCCAATTAAAGAATGCGCACCTGCTTTTGCATACTGAAGACCTATTGCATGCGGGTCAGCAACCATCATATGGATCTCGTATTCCATTCCTTCAGGAAGCATCTCTCCCTCTCCCGGCATCCAGGTGGTGTTTGGTGCAAAGACTCCATCTGCTACGTCCACATGAATACGTGTCGCAAATGACGTATAGCGATTCACTGTATCAACGATGTCCTGAAGTGACTCCGGAACGACCGTCGGGACTATCTCAATCATGTTGCCGCCATTCTACCTGCATGAGTCAGAATACCGAAATCCCCACCTATTCATAAATACCGTATTGCTCCGCAAGCATCTTAATCTCCTGATAGCGAACCAACTTATCTTCCGCGCGCCACAGATCACTTCCCACAACCAAGCGGGAGACGCCTGCCGAAAGTAGCGCAGGAGCAGTTGCGCGCGACACTCCACCATCCACCTGTACCCCCACACTCGGATGCTTCTTACGGAACTCTTTTATACGATCAACAACTTTTGACTCAAAAGGTTCACCATGTTTGCCGAGACGAGACACTCCCATGAACTGCACATAATCCAGGCGATCTATGTACGGTTCAACGACGTTAAAATCAGTATCAACACCAAGCGCAAACCCCACTGACAATAAATCAGGAGCGAAGTCTTTGTCGTGTCCGTACTGCACCTCAAGGTCCCGAAGAATACGATCGGGAACACCAATACTATCTATATGAATGGTGAGCCGGGTCGCCCCGACGGCAATCCAGGCACCGATTACATCCTCTGGTTGTTTTACCTGAAGTTCAATTTCAAAACGAAATATCCCCCACCCTGGCAACATGCGATGCTGTGCAATCAAATGTTCAAGATCATGTACCTGAAGCACGTAGGGCCAGGTCGCTGGAGAAGCAAACTTTCCGTCCACAATATTTAATTGCACTTCATCGGTAACACCAGAAAGTTCACTGAGCTGCCGCTCGAGATCGTCGCGAGACGTGGGGAGCACGGCGGGGACGACCTTCACGTCCATTGCTTAGAAGTATACCGTACCTTCATAGTTCGTACGGTATTCATATGCTTAGAACTTGTTGATCCTCCGCTGATGACGCTCGGCTCCTGAGAAGGGAGTAGAGAGAAAAGTACGTATCTTCTCTTTGATCTGCTCTTCAGAGAGAAACCGACTCCCAATAGACAGCACATTTGCATCATTATGCTCCCGAGTAGAGGCAATCATATCAAGCTCCTTCCCACCCATATCCGTCTGTTTCCGGTCTGGCTCGCCGTAGTAGAGCGCGGCGCGGACCCCTGGTACACGGTTAGCGACCATCGCCTCTCCCTGTCCTGACGCGCCTCCTATGATGCCAAAACTCCCCGGAGTAGCAGCAACTTTCTCTGCACACGGACGAATAAAGTCAGGATAGTCGTCGTCTGCATCATAGGTAAATGCACCACAATCCTCTACATCATGCCCTTCTTCTGCAAGAAATGCTTTGAGTTTCTCCTTGAGTTCAAACCCTGCGTGATCAAACGCAACAAAGATCTTCATACTACACGTTCGCTGCCTTAATCACATGCTCCACAAGTGTGTGCGTATACCCCGCCTCATTGTCGTACCACGCAAGCACCTTCACGAGTCGCTTATCAACCACCCGCGTCATCGCAAGATCTGCAATAGAAGCATGGCGATCATCAATAATGTCACTTGAAACAAGTGGTTCATCCGTTGCAGCAAAGATGCCCTTCCAACGGTCTTCAGCCGCTGCCTTCCGAAGAATGTCGTTAATCTCTTCTGCACTCGTATCGCGCTTCGCGACAAATGTGATGTCAGCGATAGAACCGACCGGCACTGGAACACGGAGTGAGATGCCATCAAACTTTCCGGCAAGAGACGGATACGCCTTCGTCACCGCAATGGCCGCTCCGGTTGAGGAAGGAATGATGTTCTGTGCTGCAGCGCGTCCCTCACGCAAATCCTTCTTAGACGCACCATCTACAATTGCCTGCGTTGCAGTGTAGGCATGCGTGGTGGAAAGCATCGCGTGAGCAATGCCAACCGTTTCATCTAAAATAGCAATCATCGGACTTCCTGAATTGGTCGTACACGATGCATTACTCGTCACAGGGCACGTAGAAAGCAGCTCTTCGTTGACTCCCATGAGTACAGTGGCACCCTTCCCTGGCCCTTCGTCTCCCTTGGCTGGTGCAGTGATCACCACACGACGTGCACCTGCATTAATATGCACCGAGGCCTTCTCATAGTCATTGAATGCTCCCGTCGCTTCAACCACCACATCAATCGCAAGATCCTTCCACGGAAGTGCCATTGGATCTTTCTCTGCAAAAAGTGTTACCTCTCTCCCATCAATCATGAGCACACCGTCGCGACGCTCAACGGTAAACGGCGCACGTCCGTAGACGGTATCGTATTTTAAAAGATAGGCTGCGGTCTCTGGAGAGCCAAGGTCATTAATAGCAATTAATTCAATTTCAGGACGATTCCAGACCTGACGAACAAATGCCCGGCCAATGCGGCCAAAACCATTGATTGCAACGCGTATTTTTTTCATGCCGCTAGTGTAGCATCTTACTCCCCCATCTTCGTCCCCACACCACTCCTCCCCATGCTCCAAGCAAAAGGCCGATAAGTCCCCATGACAGTTCGCTAGGAAGAGGGAACGGACCCGATGAAGCGGAGGTAACGACAAGGGGGAACGTCGTCTCTACAAGCGTCTCCCCGTCGTTCTCGTAGCGCACGATGATGGTATAAGAACCTGCAGTAGGAAAACGATAACTGAGACGCGGACCCCCAAACTCGGAGTTATAAATACCGGTCGCAAATACCACTGCTTCCTTCCTTTCTATACGCACCCACACATCATCGAAGGTAGTGTGCACCCCCTCCTGAGTAATATTGAAATCAAAGATAACGGTGTCTTCTGTCGTCGGCGCATTCTCACTATACCCAATATCAATCGTGTACCCATCGAGTGCCGTCTCAAATGACGGTCCTGTATCGTGTGCGTATATAGGAAACGCACAGAGAAGGAGAAAAATTACAATAATCTTTTTCATTCTGTCACCACCACTACACCCGTATAATACGGAGCGAGATGATCGTGGTACTTCCACGTACCCGCTTTGTCGAAAGTAAAGCTCCACGTCTTGCTCGGTGGCACTGGCTCTTTTGGATCAAACTCAGCGTAGGTGAGATGAGAGGGGTGGAGATTGGATGCGGGCCAGAAGAGTTCTCCAGTATCCGTGCGGAAAGTCACGATCGTTCCAACAGGGATGGTGAGTTCTCCAGGCACAAATCCGTCCTTGGTTAAGGTAATACTTTGTGTATCTTCGGAGACGACAAGAGGAGGAATTGTAGGTGTAGACCTTGGAATCCATTGCACGTACGCTACATATCCGACAATACATATTATTGCGATGAGAGGAATCAAATGCTCTGGTTTCATTGCTCTTTATAGTATCATGGGGCTATCTTCATGGATCAAAGGTTCCTCTACCTGTTGTCGTTCGCGACCAATGCACTTGTATTGGTCCTTGAAATCACAGGGGGGCGCCTGCTCGCGCCGTACTTAGGGACCTCCGTAGGGGTCTGGGCTGGACTCATAGCCGTCGTCCTTGGCAGTATGGCACTTGGCTATCATGTGGGCGGCAAATTCGCTGACACTGATGCGTCACCTCGACGTATCACCTCCATACTCCTGGCGGCTTCCGTCACCGCACTTATCGCATGGAGTGTACGCGACCTCGCTCCCACAAGTATTACCGCGACCCATCTTGAGCCGACACTACACGCAGTCATGATTGGTGCGATCCTTTTCATGCCTTCCGTGATCCTTCTCGCTGGCGTATCGCCATTTCTGGCAAAGAACCTTATTAAAAGACTTGATACCACCGCGCATGTGGTCGGAGACCTCAACGCAGTCGGTACCGCCGGAGCGATTGTGGGCGCGATTGTCACTGGTATCTACCTTATTCCCTATTTCAGCGTAGACCATATTTTGCTTGGGGTCGCACTCGCGCTTTTTGCCCTCACAATCCTCACATGGCGAGGATTAGCCCTCCCACTTGTTGCCATTGTGATCCTCTCTACCACGTTGGCATGGTCTCTCAATGCAGTACCGACACGTGCTGACGGTTGGCGTGCAGAATATTCAACTGCATACAACCGCATTGTGATTACCGAGACAGACACGACACGTGCGGTCTGGACCAGTCCGTTTGGCATTCAATGTCAGATGTTCGTGACCGATGAAGGAACGGTTGATCCCACACGGCTTGTGGAGACGTACCAACGCGCGCACGATATACTAGTCGCCGCCCTTGTGCCCGAAGGCGCTCACCGAGCTTTATTTCTTGGCGGATGCGTTGCGGCATTCCCGCGCTATCTCACCACACGCTATCCGTCACTTGACGCGACCGTGGTTGAACTGGACCCCGGCATGACCAAAGTCGCACAGGAGCTTTTTGACTTTGATCCGACGACGGTAACTATGATCCATGAAGATGCGCGCGTATTCGTAAACAACGACCATGAGCCGTATGATTTGGTATACGTCGACGCGTTTGGTTCAAGTGGTCGTGTTCCCTTTCACCTTGTAACCGAAGAAATGTTTGCGCGTCTTGCGGCACATGTGTCGAGTGACGGATTCCTTATCATGAACACCCATGGCTCCTATGAAGGCCCTGGCCTTTTGTATCCTTCAGTGTTTGTAAAGACTGCAGAAACTGCCTTTGCACATGTTGCGCTCTACCAATTCACGCAAGATCCCTTGTCCCCGCAAAATCTCGTTATCCTTGCGTCACCTTCACGCGAACTCCCAGAACAGTTCACGGATCCGCGTTACCCTGATCTGACTCTCACCAAGGTGACCACTTTAGATCACGTGCGTATACTGACTGATCGTTACGCACCCGTCGAGGGTCTCTCACGTGAAAAACTGCTAGACTCATAGCAATATGTCGCGTCATGTTTCTTGGGTTGGTGGAGGGTTTGTGCTGGTGGTGCTAGTCGCGCTCGCCTTTTTTACGCCAGCACGTCCGTGTTCAAGTGGCTGCAACGTTATTCTTATAATGGTCGACACACTTGCAGGGAATCACCTCGCCACCCACGGCTACCTGCGAGACACCATGCCACACACCACTGCATTCTTCGAAGATGGTGTGATCTTTGAAGATGCCAGCACAAACGCTCCTTGGACCCTTCCTTCGTTCTCCTCAATGTATTTCTCCGCTCCTGCATCAACCATTACCTTTGCCGAACTAGACGACGGATCCAAAGCGAACCTTCCACAGACCCTTCGCGAGCACGGAGTCAGCATGCGAGTAATCCGCCCGAAAGGCGAGAATTTTATCTTTGATACCATTACGCGCCTTTTTGAACCAGAAGAAATTACCTGGAGCAAGAACGACCAGCACTCGTCAATTGACGTCGCCTCTGAGGAGCTCTCCCGCCTTCATACACAAGGGCCATTCTTCCTTGTCGTACACACGTTTGAGGCGCATGATCCCTATAAACCAAATGAACCATACAGCAATTACTTCAGTGAAAGTGACGCGCCTGCAATCGTCACTATGCCAGAACTTGTTGCACTGAATGCCACCAATGCGTCACTTGACCCTGCGACGATTGAGGCTATTCGTCTGCGCTATGACCAGCAACTTGCACAGACCGACACACACCTCGGAGACTTCTTAACATCCATCCCGGAAGACGTACTGGCCAACACGGTGGTGATCTTCGCCTCTGATCACGGAGAGGGGTTTGGCGAACATGGAAAAGTATGGCATGGCGTCGGGTTGTTCCAGGAGGAACTACATATTCCACTTATGATGCGCGTACCCAATGTGACGCGCCGTGTGACGGAACCAGTCTCGCTCATGGATCTTGCACCGACTATCCTTTCATTCATGCACATCCCAATTCCAGACTCCTTCTATGGAGACAGTCTTCTGCCTGTGATGACGGGTTCCTCTTTGGGTGAAAGAACGCTTCTGTTTGTGAACGGCTTTCCGTACTTTAGGAAGCCAGGAGACATCACCAATATACAAACAAACCTAGAAACTGCAGGAGCGGCAGGACGTACGGTACCAATCATAGAACCAGTCGCATTTGGAGTTCGCAGTGGCGATACCAAAGTGCTCCGATTTATGGAAGGACGTTGGTTTGCGGGACTCCACTGGTATGACCTTTCCAAAGATCCAAGTGAGCATATGAATCTCGCATCAGATGCAACGCCTCCACAATCACTGGTGAATGCACTCTCCGAGCTTGAATCTCTGTCCTCAGGATTTGCTCACTGAAACATCTGGAGATCTTTCCCCTCCCCGCGACTACAACGACTTCCCCACGGCTCAGGGAGTGCACTACAAAGTGCAGTGAAGCCAACAGATCCTTCGTGGAAGACAAACGTAGAGTAGTAGAGGAGTTCTGTATAGCAAGCATCACCTACCCCATACGTTGCTGCGCGATCACAAAGTGCCACGGCTTCTTCGGCCAATCTGTAATCGGATTCAACAAAACGACCCGCGGCATTAGAAAAACACTGCGCGGTCCGCTCCTCAGGCACGCCTGTACACAGTGTTGTGAGTGCCTCTATGTCGTAGTTAAGATATGGCGTCAACGCAAAAAGCATCGCAAGATAGCAGTCCCGCTTATATGTTTCGCCTGGGACCAACGAGCAGAATGCCTCGAGGTCTTGCGGACGTGTAAGCGTGCCATACAGAGGACGAGACTCGCGATGACACGCGGCTTGACGATCTCCCAAGAAACGATCGCAAAATGCCTGCGCATCCTGTTTGGTCTTCACTGGTAAATCTTGTACAAGCACAATGTCTTCAGGTTCGAGCGGCTGGAAAATCTGCATGAAGGTGCCCTCATAACAGGTTGTCTCGTACTCAATACCCTTCCGGCCGGCGACCACATCACAGATCTCGGTTGCCGCGTCTACATCGCCTCCAGAAAGAAACATAGAGAGATGCCCAAGTGCGTGATAGCAGCTTGCACGCTCAAGTTCAGTGAACGAAAATCCATTCCCTGCTTCGCACAGATTCATAAGCTCGGGAGTAACCTTTGTGAGCTGCTCCGGCGTCAGCGACTCAGTACGGAACCGCTCTTGCGCTGCTCCATGCAGACAACCGTTTGAACAAATGTCAGACGGACACCGCGCAATCACTTCAGTCCACGCAGTGGGGTCCTTCGCCGTCTCTTTCTCGGAAAGCTTGTGCCCAAGCACATGGCAATAGAAATACGATTGCGTCTTTTCTTGGATACGTCGTGTGACGGCAAATACTTCTTCCATAGAGAGACCCCTATCCATGAGTTTTGGTACGTGTTCGTCATAACAAGCAGGCGGGTAGCCAACTCCAGCGCACCGAGCGATGAGACGATCAGCTTCTTGATCAAGCGACACAGGAATGAATGCACTGAGTAGAAGCACTACCGCAAAAAGTAGTGCGCCCGATAGGAATGTGAGAAGTTGCGATTTCATGGGGTAGTGAGTGCAGCAGGACAATCGCCAGAACTACTAATGGGCAGTGACGCACAAACGAGATGTGCCTGATACAAGTCTCCCATATGTTCCTGCACGCGGTGTGCTGCAGCACGAAGGCAAAGCGTCTCCCCGTCCTCGGCTACCACCATGCGACAGCGCTCAACAATTGTGCTCGCCATAAATGACGCACCTGATGCAATCGTCACGCCAAGCTCTATAAAGCAGGTACTTCTAAACTCCTCGTTCGGAACCTGATCACAGAACCGACCCATTCGCTTGTACTCTCCTGTGTATACTTCCCGCCACCATGACGGAAGGGATTGGTAGCAAGCATCTTGATATCGCGAAGGTAACGACGGGCAAGGATCATACGGATCTGGTGGACTGTGTAGTGCACGAGCGACGGTTTGCGAGGATCCGTTGTCCGCTTCCACTTGTGGCAGATTGTACTGCATGAATACTCCCGACTCGCAGCCCCCTGGCATATTTTCTGTATGGTCGCATAGTGCAAGCGCCTCAAGAAGCTTTTCCTGACCAACGTACTGCAAAATACCGTGGCCAATTCCGTGCTGGCAGGTGGAGGCAGTCGGTGCGTCGCGACACGCGGCATCCATATTTGTAATACTTGAGATCCCTTCGCGCACTGCAGTCGCTATGAAGAAACCATGGTAACAACCATAGTCAAACGCTCCATCACACACCTGCACACCAGGAAATCCTTCAACGTAATACAACGATTCTCCAAACAAGTGCGCCAGTATGTGTTGCGCAATCGGAGTCTTTTCACTCTCAATACGAAAGGCACGGTACGCTGCCTCTCCTCCTTCGGTACGAATTCGTTCTTCAAACTGTGTGCGTAGAATCGGTACTTGCATCGCACGCTCAGATACAGGCGTATCAGCGCGTAAGATAAAACCGCCGCCGACAAGTGCGATTGCGAGTGCTCCCACCACTATCATGTCTCGCCGATCCATATTCTAGAGGATACCGCACGGTTTCTGGAACGCCTCCGGCAGCCGCGCGCAGAGCGTTTGCCCATAGAGCGTACCGGAAAGATAGTAGGCGATGTGTCCACTAAGTTCCTGATAGCAGCGCGTCTGTGACGTCCCCTCTGCCACTTCACAGAAAAGGAACGCCGCGTCGGGCTCACTCTCCCCTCCCCAGAAAAGAGACGCGAGTGCATGGCGCGCGCAAGCTGCTTCTCCCTCTTCACTCCCTGCATGCGCGCACCAGGCACGAACGTTTTTCACGCTCGCCTCGTCCATGGTACCGATGGTGCGAATATCGCGATCTTTCACAAGTGCAACAAACTCCTTACCAAAACCGCCATTGCACGCCTCACGCAAGTCTGTACGACGAAGAGGAATCGCATCACAGAATGCAAAGGCGTTCCGATAGTCATGGGGACCAGCACCTGAAGGAGTAAGGTCTGCTGCCGTAAACAAATGGGGCGTCAGATAGGTATAACATCGTTCACGAGCCACCTCTGGCATGAATGACGCATCACACGGATACAGCGGATCATCATCCTTAAAATACTTCGTAACTTGCTGTTCCCATGCGAGTGGATCGTGAATGCCCGCAATCATCTCCATAATCGTCCCGCCCACACATTCCGTATATTCTTGGTCGCGGTATTCTATCGTCCCGGTGAGTTTGCACATGGCGACAGCGCGCTCAAGATCGTAGCCGACATAGGCAAGCACCCCATGTCCAAGACCGTGATAACACATCGTGTACGCGCCTGTTCCCCCAGGTGCCTGACGACAGGTTTCCGCGACAAGAGGGAGTGATCCTTCGCCATGCTCAGTGAGGATCCCAATCACTACCGAGTGCGAACAGGCATTGCGAAAATCATCCGTACACAACGCAATGCCATCTATCCCCTTCTGCGCGTAGAGTACATCACCAATAATATGTCCCAGCAGATGCGGATCAGTATCTGGAGGAAGCGGCGCACGCATGAGCACTTCAAATGCATAGGGTGCACCCTTTAGCTCTGCGAGTTTCCGAAAATACGTAGAGAGTTCTTGGAAAGAGTCCGTGTCATGTTGCGCAAGTTCACGCACTTCTGGATATGAAACTGACGAGGAATTCACGGTCATGAGGACCGCGACCCCCAACATGAGTCCAGCGAGAATGAGCAAGATGCGCATAGTCAAATTGTAGCCTTAGGCACCTATTGTTGCCACTTAGTCATTCTGAGCGAGACAGGATACATCGTAAGGTGCTTCAAAGAGCGCACAGAGTGAATGCTGTGTCTCACGATCGTTGAAGAGATCTGGCAATTCTTCGGCATATTGTTCATAGCACAGACGCTTCCCTTCTGGATTGGTAAGTGCACGACAGAATCCAGCTGCCGTGCCAGTAGTATCGATACCGTTGACACGAATGACTTGGCGAAACCCACCAAGGATGCAGTCGTCATAGAATTGAAGAGGAACTGTCGCGCAAAACGCTTCAGTGGCAGCGGGCGGGTTCTCGGTATCTGCACCCGAGAGCTGTCCCAGACGCATGAAGCAGGCAGCCTGTGCAGGTGCACGCATGCATTCTGCGCGTGCCTCAGTAACGTTGCCATGAGCCTCAATGAATCTACTTGGCTGAAGTCGATAACAAGCCTCTACCACTGCTGGATCCTTATACTCATTACATGGGTAGTGCAAATCATCAGTGAATCGCTCCTCACTGCCGTCTCCGATGAGGTTCTCCATAAACACCCCGGTGTAACAATCGTTGATATCCTCTCGCGTCCTTAGAAGTCGGCACGCTGCAAGCGCATCATCACGCTCATAGTTTGCAAAGAGTAGTAAGCCATGTCCTGCACCGTGAATACACTCGCTGCGCTCGAATACAGTTGGAAGTTCACTACAAAGTACACGAATGTCATCTACCAGCGCGTCAATACTCCCGCTGCTTCTTACACCCATTCCTTGCAATGCACCGTGGATGCAGCCTGAAAAACACTGCGTCGTGCAGGCAGCAAGTGCATCCACTCCCATGAGATTAAATGCCATTCGCCCCACCACATGCGCTGCACCATGACAGGCGGAGTCATCACGCTCGTATGCCGGATCCTGCGCAACCTTGCGCATGGTTTCCTTGATCCCCAGCTGATAGAGCATACGTAGTGTCTCTTTATTGTCTACGACAATCTCTGGCACACTTTGTGATCTGTAATCCGAGAATGAAATGAGGTCAGCCCACGTATAAGGACCATACGCTGGCTGCGGCGGGAGTATGAAGGCTCCAACTATCATAAGCACCCCAATCATCAAAAATACAGCGCGCAACATACGACTTAGGGACTATTCAGCGCCTCCTGACAGAGGAGCCAATACGTATGAGGAACGATCGCACAAAAAGGATACACAGTGGCATTGGGCACATACTGCTTGATGAGTCCGATGGCAGCGGTGTAGCAGCGGTCTTGTAGCACCGCATCCTCGGTGAGACCACAAAATGTGCTGACAGTCTCAACATCTCTACTCCTACCAAGAATCGTTTCTGCCGCAGTAGCGATACAGGCACTCCTCCCTTCAAAAGACGCGAGTGCACAAAGCTCATGGACCGTCGTAAGCGCAGGAAGCGAAAGTTCTCCAAAGGTGCGATTGTCATTCCCGTTTACTGAATACACAAACTGCATACCGAATCCTCCGTAGCACGTTTTCCGATCTAGTTCCTCAGGAATCATCTCACAGTATGCGAGTGCCTTCGTATATTTCTTCTGATCAAACGTATACTCGTCTGCTGCAATCCCCGCGGCCCTGAGCATACGAGGTCGTACATAAATGTAGCAGGAGCCACGCACCTCAGCGGGCACATACGATGCGTTACAGGGCATCCGCAGATCATCCTCCGGCATATAAGTAGGAATGGCCTTAGACCACGCCTCTTGGTCATGAAGACCTTGCATAAGTTCCATGGTCGCCCCGTCTACACACTGCTTCCATACAAACTGCGCCTGATGATCCGTCATAGGGTCCGCTCCCGTCGCTGCCTCCCCAACTGCCTTACACTCCACAATCGTCGTTTCATAATCATATTCAAGGTACGCAAGAATGCCGTGCCCAATGCCGTGGAAGCAATCGGCATATCCAGAGGTGCCGCGCGGGATACTTTCGCATGCGGCGGCAAGGGTAGTAAGCGCGGCACGTCCTTGTGTGACGTATTCTTGAATGACGACCGCATGCACGCATGCATCATCACGATAGGTCTCTGTACAGTAACGAATCGCCTCACTGCCGCGCTCATCGTACAGTACATACCCAATGCGATGCCCGAGCACATGCGTGTCAATTCCAAATGGAAACGACGCTTTGTACAACACCGCGAACGCATACACTGCTCCTTTGCGCTTTGCGAGATCGGTAAGGTAGCCAGCATATGCGTCTGCGCTCCATGACGAAGAAGAGAGCTCGGTTACCTCAGGATAGAAGAGGGGCTCCCCAAATCGAATCAGAAGGGACACTACCCCACACACGACGACAAGCAGCACAATAAGGAAAAGACGAGATCTATGTATAGAATCAAGCCGACGAACCAACGAAATCATGGCGGCAATCCGTGCATGCCTTTGTTATGCACCAATAAATCTTCGGCGAAATACGTATGATCAGGATAGACCGTTAGGTTGTGGACCGTAGGTAGCGTAGGACCACGCTCTATCGTCGTCACTGATACCTCATCCATACGTCCGATAAGGGTGTCTCCCACGACAAGCGAGCCTGCAGAAACGATACCCCGTGTCGTCATCATTGGATGTTCAGGTGTCGCAGTAATCAAGTCATTAATACGCAGAGTATCAAATAGTTCTCCTGTCACCGTAGACTCGTGGACAAAGAGCTTCGTGACTACATTGGGCCGGCGCGTACCATCTGCACTTTGTCCCATGACGAGATCGCCGAGCACGATCTCGCTGATAGCTTTGCGTGAACCATCAGCCATGAGCACGAGGGTCTCTGGTGCGAAACAATACGAAGGTTCGCTGTAGTACGAAGGTTCGCTGTAGTACGACCCTTGGGAATACGTGCTCGCACGAGTGTACCCAGTCTGTGGAGTCGACGAGAACCAGTGCATAGTATTGGTATCCACACACCCCGAACAGTCTTGATAGAAAAGATACCCTTTCTTAAGTTGTCCGCCCGTGCCAGTTGAAATCGCACCGTCAACGGTAATAGTGGTACCTGGGTTCCATCCCCACGTGCCTCCCGAATTGATCGTCAGGGTGATACCGCCCGGGACAGTGAGATTACCCCCGTCAAGTCCATACACATTAGAAACCGTACAATTGGCCGAGAGTGACGAGGCCGACCCCTGTGTAATGCCTGAGCATGGGTCTGACCACGCCATGGTCATAGAGTTTCCTGAACCTGAATTTGATACCGCTGTGAACTCGGTACGGTACGTATCCACGTGCGTGTCATACACTACCCATGACGTCTCGAATGTCGCGGTCGTGCCCGATTCACTTATTTTCTCTAGTTCAAGCTCTAACGTGGTGCTGTCGAGCTCCGTCACCGCAGTGACAGACTCTACGCCGTCAGGAGACGACACTTTAACGGTAAAGGTCTGAGTTTGCCCTACATACACATGCAAGGGGTCAATAGTAATAGAAACGAATGTCGGATCGGCGCCTGTCCCGGAAGAAACTTTGTATGCAACACTCTGGCCTGCAGCAGTGAGAGGATAGTCTGGTTCCTGTGCGTCCTCGGATATTTCATCAGGCGGTAAGACGGTCACGACCCGTGTGATCTCTGTTGCCGCAAGTCCGCCTGAATCTACAACACTGTAGATGATCGTATAGTCGCCCGGAGTAGTGTGGTCGACTTCTTCCCCTCCAACCACAACCTCACTTGAGATATCTCCCTCCTCGGCATCCTGTGCGATTACTCCAGGATCATTATAGGGGTTTCCAATCTCTATTGAGACTGCGGCACCGCCCTCAAGGGTGAGTACTGGTTTGGTATTTGCGCCTGTACTCCCCGTCGTTACGGACGTCGTCTTCGTTGGAACAGTAGAGGTTGCGGTAGTAGTGGTTGCGGTAGTAGTGGTTGCCGTCGTCTCGGTACTTGTGCTTATGAGAGGTGCAGTCACAAGTGGAGGAAGTGGCCCCCCAATAGTAGGTGGCACAGCCGGCACAGACGTAGGAACGGTCTCTGACTCTGATGTGGTAGTGGAGACCACAGGAGGGAGCGTCGTCGTCTCGGGCACAAATACAGTGGGCGCAGGCAACTCTGACTGCTGGGGAATACCGAATATAGTGCTAAAGAATGATCCGAAAAGAGTGAACACGCTGCGCTTTTGTTCCTGGACCTCCGGCACACCAAACATGTTGCCAAGTCGATCAAAGAACATGCTGAAGAAAGAAGAATATACTCTTGAGAGCGAAACCGTCTCTACTATTTCGTTGTCATAGAGGAAGGAGGCACGATCTTCGGTGATGCGAACCGAGAGATGCTGCCAGGTGCCCGGCATAAGATATGCGCGTCGGGTAATCGCGCGATGAGTGGAAGTTTCAACATAGATCCTCCCTGATTCTTGAGACCCCACCGCATATCCGCTCTCATTCTTAAGCAGAAGCGTGGGACGCTCAGAAAGTGCAACAGGATAGACCCACACGTTAACCTCCGAACTCGCTCCCGCATCACTTGCTAGTGCTGGGGCGAGCGGTACGAAGGTGTCTCCATCAAAGATACGCGCGTTGTCATATCCCCCTTCAACGACGGCGACACCACCACGATTCATAGAGAATTCAGCATTCAAATTTGCTCTGGTCATCGGCCCGACCACGCCGTAGGTGCTCTCACCCGTCGGGAATATAAGAATCATCCCCGCCCGTTCCTGATAACGTTTGACTGCAGCTTCAGTTGCGGGCCCAAATATTCCATTGATTACCCCTTCCGGATAAAGCTCTGGATCACGTGCAAACCATGTCTGTAATACGCGAACCTGCTCACCAGTATCTCCACGCTTGAGCGTTTCTGAGAGAAATCCCTCCTGTGCGACCGCAGACGGCACAGAAACAACATAAACCAGTGATAGTAAAAGAATGGTGATGACACGAGATGTCATAGTAGTCCGCAAGTACTTATGTTCTAGTATATCAAAGAAAAATACACCGTGGTGATCGCAGCCACCTTACACTCCACCGCCACTTGAATCTCCCCCTGAAGAACCAGCGTCACCTCCGGAGCTGTCGCCTGAGGTCGTATTTCCGCCGCTATCTCCGCCTCCGTCTGATCCTCCCGTATCACCTCCCGAAGACCCACCGACCCCACTATCACCGCTTGAATCTTCTCCAGGATTTCCCGATGTATCTCCCCCGACCTCACCGCTGCTGCTGTCTCCAGTATCACCCCCCTCTCCGTTTGTGTTCTGATCTGTATCGCCACCCGTGTCTCCAGGGTCGGAATCCGACGTCTCATCTGATGACCCACCGCCTGAAGAATCGGATTCACTTCCTCCAGTAGTTGGGGTTGCCGCAGGTGCAGCTCCTGCTCCCGCAAGCAATGCTTTCAATTGTTCCCGGGTGATGCACGTCTCTCCGTCTTCGTCAGAAATACAAAGTGTGTCGGTATGTACTTCACCCGCAAAAATGCGCTTAAAGATACCATCCGCGTAATACTGTACACCTTCAAACGCATGCACCACAGAGTTCTGAAGGTCTTCCATTGCATCTTTGAGACCCTGACTCACTGTAGCTAATGACGCGGTCCACGGACGCGACTCTTCGTCTTCGTTCGCTGTGTCTATGAGCGTAGCAAGGGTGGTGGTGCCTGAAATGAGGTTAAAGGTACCAAATGAAATAACGTTAGAGTCAGTAAAGTATTCTTCATCTTCGTCCCAGGTTGGATGGAACCCATCCACTGCATCATGGTTGTAGTTCGTCCAGTTCACAAAATCAAAGCGGGGTGCTGTCATGCGGTACGACACGCGAGTCGGCACATCAGAGAGGAGGTGCACCTCTCTGTTTGCACGGTCAACGGTGTACCACACCTTGGTATTTCCTTCCGCTGAAAGAAGTACGACGAGACGATCTATGTTTTCACGAATGTTCGTCGCACGAGAAAAGAGCCACAAATCACTTCCTGCGTCCTCTTCGTCAAACGTAATCGTGTGAGAGTATCCCGTACTGCCGTCCGTTGCAATGGTCGGTGTGGTGATGTCCGCTGTTCCTGTCGTCTCTTCTTTCTGTCCGATCATACCCGCAACATAGGTCGCATAGTTCACACCATCAATACTGTAGACCGGGTCAATAGTACCGACGGTAATCTTTCCAGTACCGCCACCAACTGAAAGGTTTCCTCCAGTGGTGAAGGTGTTGGAGGTACCAATAGAGAATGCGGGAACGGTACTGGTTGCCGTACCTGCTACAGTGGTCGTGGCAAGATAGAGCGTACCTCCCGCATTACGGAATACCCACTGAGAGACTCCAGCACCTGAAGAGAGGGAAAGTTGTGGCTCAGTAGAAGAGAAGACCGTGAGCGGCCAGCCACTACTGGTGGTCGTTGAAAGAAGCACGTCGCCCGTGAGTTGAGGGCTCGCGCTAAAGACCACCGAACCGGTACCAGTTTCATCTGAGAGCGATGATGCGAGATCCGATGAAGCACAGGTCACAGTGAGTGCACCACCAGTTGTCGTACAGACAGCGCGAGCAGCAGTAAGTCCGGAGAATGTAATGGTTCCTGATGAGGTGAGGCCGGTGAGTGAGCCGAGGGTTCCTACGATAGTAGAGTTACCCGTGACCGCAACACCACCTGAGGAAACGGTAAGGGTGGTGAGTGTAGGTGCCGTCCCAAATACTACCGCTCCACTTCCCGTCTCTCCCGTTACTGCGGCAGCAAAGTTTGCGGTAGATGGTGTTGCAAGGAAGGTAGCGACCCCTGTGCCGAGACCTGAGACACCCGTGGAAATTGGGAGGCCCGTACCATTGGTAAGTGTAACGGCGGATGGGGTCCCGAGGTTTGGTGTGGTGAGGGCTGGGGACGTAGAAAGCACCATAGAGCCGGTGCCCGTCACAGAGTTAGCAAGTGTGACGCCACCATAGGTCAAGGTACCGTTCGTGCCACCTGCGGTGGAGGCACCAATAATGACGTTACCACCAATAGAAAGTAGCCCGGCGGGAGTGGTAGTACTGATGCCAACATTGCCTCCTGTCGCAATACGCATCCGCTCGGTTCCGCTTTGGAACCACGCATGCGCTCCTGCGGCTTGATACTCCAGCATACTCCCCGACATACCAAGTCCGTAACGATTTGTACCATCATCAAATAATTTGAGTTTAAGATTTCCTGCATTGCCCGCAGTATTATTCCCGTATGTGGCACCAAGTGAGAGAGTAACTGGATCAGCAGTTGGTGAAGCGGTGTTGGTGCCGATATGCAATTCTTCGCTTGGGGTAGCATTGCCTATACCGACGAATCCGTTCCCGTTTACACCACGTACCATGAGTGATGGCGTCGTGCTTCCTGTGTTACCAACCCACAGTGACGCAGTCTCGGTACCCTGCTCGATTGAAAGGAGACCAAATGGCGATGTTGACGCAATACCAACGTTGCCGCCGTTCAAATAACTGCTGCCGTTACCGTACAGACGTACAGTCTCGTTTTCACTCGTCGCATAGACGGACAGAATGCCGACACCTGAATCATCGTAGATGCGCGCAAGCGTCCCGTTACTTGTTGCACCACTGACCACGAAAACGTTTGACGCGGAAGCCGCTGAACGAACATTCAATCTCTGCGTGGGTGCTAATTGTCCGATACCGACGTTACCTGCATTGGTAACGATAAAGCTGGTTGCCGTCGAGGAGCCGATGACAAATGACGGGACTCCAGTTCCAAGTGCATTAGGGTTTACGGAAAGAAGCCCCCATGGCGTCGTGGTACCGATGCCGACGTTACCGGAAGAATCTATGGTGAGCCGTGCAGTGTTCTGAGTTGCGAGCTGAGTCGCGTTTGCACCATTGCTGCCGAATATAGATGCGTTCGCAAGACCGCCCGTTATGATTGCGCCACCCGAAGTCGACTCGGTCCCTATCTGCGTGAACGAGTTGCCGCTGTTATAAAGCTGAATACCTGCAAAACTGGTACTGAAGTAATTAAGACCAACCCCCGCTCCATAGAGAGAAAGTTTCGTATTCGGCGTCGTCGTCCCGATACCGACGTTACCATCGGCGGTAATACGCATACGTTCTGATCGAGAAGTCCCTCCCAATCCTGTTGTCTCAAAACGTAAGTACGAACCACGAGCTGTGGGGGTCCACGACTCACCAGAAAAACCAGTCACGCCAGCTGTCGCATAGCTTACACCGTCGATGTTTGTTCCAGTAAAGAAACCCCCTAATCGTTGATCTGCAGCAGTTGAGGAGGCGTTGTTCTGTGCAAAGATCCCACCTCCGGAAGAAACTCCAAGCGCGGTGGTAGAAATACTTCTTATTCCGTCGACTGATGACCCATATACATCAAGTTTTGCAAGCGGTGTCGTAGTACCGATACCGACGTTGCCTGAATCAACAATGACATCGCCAGAACCACTCTCTCTATATATATGATAGTCGTTACCGTCTCCCGAACGCGTTCCCGTTGTCCAGATAGAAGCGCCGTCATGAGCATATACAGTCCTCGAGAAAGTGCTTCCGGTAGAATTGAGTGTTAATTGTCCCGAGGTGCCTTGCACAGAAAGTGTCGTCCCGGGCGTCGTCGTGCCGATGCCCACATTCCCTGTCGATTTAACAATGATCAGATCGTCTGTGTTGGCAGTGAAGTCTCCGGTGAACGCAAAGTCGGTGGACGCACCATCAAACGCAACACCAGTGTCAGCAATAGAAAGTCCGGTGGTATTAAGATCAAGCGATGTTGCTGCATCAAAGGTGAGCGTACCGGACGTATATGAATCTGAAGCATCTGAACGCAGGAAGCTTGCTCCTTCAATACCATCAAAGGTCCCCGTCCAATCGCCAGTCGCATTCAGAGAGAGTGTTCCTGCCGCACCGCCAAGAAGTGCACCGAATGTGCCTGAGTATGAAAGTC
>JBBTSU010000003.1:0-34760 GCA_038078715.1 Patescibacteria group bacterium | reverse complement strand
GGTTTGCACTTGAAGGAGTGCCGAGGAAGGTGGCAATGCCGGCGGCAAGACCTGAGACGCCGGTGGAGATTGGAAGACCTGTTGCGTTGGTAAGGGTAACGGCGCTTGGTGTACCAAGGTTTGGTGTCACGAGTGTTGGTGAAGTTGCACGCACCACGTCCCCGGTGCCAGTCCACGTGAAGAGTGATGATGTAGCAATAGCAGTCACGTTGCCAGCTGCACCTGTGATGTTGCCAAGGATTGAATTCGCAGCCACTTGTGCGAGCTTGGTGAGTGCTGTGCCATTGGTTGCGAGGGTAAGTGAGCCTGCGGCCCCACCAACGAGCGAGCCGAAGGTACCGGAGTATGAAAACTCAGAACCGAGTGTTGCGGTAGTAGTGGCGACACTTTGGTACGCAGATGCACCGCCATAGAGAAGTTGCCCGACTGGTGCCGTCGTTGTTCCGGTACCTCCGTTTGCAACTGGAAGTGTACCAGTGACGCCAGTGGTAAGTGGAAGCCCTGTGGCGTTGGTGAGGGTGACTGATGAAGGTGTACCAAGAACAGGAGTGACGAGGGTTGGTGAGGTGCCGAAGACTGCGGCGCCGGAACCTGTTTCGTCCGTCAGTGCAGCAGCAAGATTGGCAGAAGATGGAGTTCCTAAGAATGTCGCGATACCAGATGCAAGACCTGACACTCCAGTTGAAATTGGAAGACCTGTTGCGTTGGTGAGGTTGAAGGCAGGGGTAGCGTCACTTGCGCCAAGTGCAACAGAAACTCCACCGAAGGAGACTGACGAATTGGTGAGGCCAGCGTTATTAAGGGTACCCGTGATGCTTGGCGTATAGGTGAGCGTGTCACCAGAACCAACGATGGTGAGACCAGTCGTAAGACCATTAAAAGATCCTGTAGATGTAGCAATAGTCACCGTTGGTCCATCTGCAGTTTGTCCTGCGGGACCGATCGCCGTCACCGCACTCGTTACAAGGCCGAGTGACGAGGTCGCAATGTCCGTCCACGTACTTCCATCCCAGTAGAGGAGATCTCCATAATTCTCAGTCATTGCTGCTACATCAGATAGATCTTCAATGGAATTGTTAGAAAGGTTGTCGTCAGCAAGTGTCCCGTCGTTGTTGGTGAAGACGTTAGTGACATCAGTGAGGAAAGTTTCAAGAGATGCTTCAGTAGTGTTGTCCCAGATAGTGGTAGAACTGTTGATATACGAAGCAACCGAACTTGAGAAGTCAGAGATGGTAGACGCGAGCTGTGTACCCGTGTGGTTGGCACGGGCGAGGTAGTAACTTCCCTCCTGTCCGTCAAAGGTCCCCGTCCAGTCCCCGGTAGCGTTGAGGGAAAGTGTTCCTGCCGCACCGCCAAGAAGTGCACCGAATGTGCCTGAGTATGAAAGTCCTGAGCCAATCGTTGCTGAAGTGGTCGCAACGCTTTGGTAGACACCGGCACCTCCTCCGTACAACACCTGTCCAGAAGGAGCGGTAGTAGTTCCGGTACCTCCGTTTGCAACTGGAAGTGTACCAGTGACGCCAGTGGTAAGTGGAAGCCCTGTGGCGTTGGTGAGGGTGACTGATGAAGGTGTACCAAGAACAGGAGTGACGAGGGTTGGTGAGGTGCCGAAGACTGCGGCGCCGGAACCTGTTTCGTCGGTGACGGCAGTCGCAAGGTTTGCACTTGAAGGAGTGCCGAGGAAGGTGGCAATGCCGGCGGCAAGACCTGACACTCCAGTTGAGATTGGAAGACCTGTACCGTTCGTGAGCGTGACCGCTGAAGGAGTGCCGAGGTTTGGCGTGGTGAGGGTTGGTGAAGTGCCGAAGACGAGAGCGCCGGAGCCAGTTTCGTCCGTCACTGCAGTTACGAGGTTTGCAGAAGAAGGGGTGGCGAGGAACGAAGCGACACCTGCTGCAAGACCAGACACCTCAGTCGTAATATCGACCGATGTACCAAGTGTGGTGGTAAGCGTTGAGCCAGATAACGTAAGGCCAGTGCCGACAAGGTCAGTGAAATAGTCCCCTCCTATTAAAAGATTGGTGATCTCAATATTTGGGAAGGTGCTTGTAGCAGTGGTAGAGGTGGCAGTAAATATAGGTGCAGTAACTGTGTTGTACGCAGTTACTAGACCACGGAAGAGTGAGTTTCCTGCGACTTCTAGCATATTTCCAGTAGTGGTAGTAGCACTTGTACCAATCAAAACCACATCAGAGACGTCGGAAGGATAGATCGCAAGATCATCGGTCGTTGTTGCCCACGCACCTGTCCCACCACCCCCTGTGGCATCTGCGGCCCATGTAGGAATACCACTAACCACCTTAAGCACCTGCCCTGCGGTTCCTACGCCAAGCTTGGTAAGCGTGGTTGCATTTGATGCATAAAGAATATCGCCAGTGGTGTAGCTGGTTTGTCCAGTTCCTCCATATATAGCCCCGATAGAGGTAGTGGCCGAGACGATACCTGCATTTGCCTGCAATGGTCCGTTTAACGATCCGACGGTCAGGGTTCCAAAGAAGCCATTCGTAGACGATGCATAGGTGGAGGAGAAATTAGTAGTTGAGGCATTGGTAAGAGTCAGACGATCATCCGTCGCATTAAACGTAAAACTTGCATCGGCGCCAAATGCACCTGCGTTATTAAATTGCACCTGTGTATCAGCACCCCCAGGCGTACCACCGGACACAATGCCGAGAGAGCTTGTGGCAACTAGCGAGTACCCACCCACACCATTGCCCATTAACAATTCTCCGTATGCCGGAGCAGTAGTGATCCCCGTTCCTCCATTATCTATATCAAGTGTGCCCGAGAGAGTAATCGTACCTGAAGAAGTAATGGGACCTCCTGCAAATGTAAAGCCTGTAGTTCCCGCGGATACGTCTACTGAACTTACACTGCCTCCACCACCACTACTGTTATTGTTATCAATGCTGTTGTATATATCATTTGAAACCGTTTTACGTAATTCAGCGAGGTGTTGATTCAACACGTCGTATGACACTCCCTGAATCGTGATTTGATTTACAATGTTTTGAACTGGAGTCTGAGAAATTATTGAATATGACGAACTTGTTCCTGCAGGTGAGTTTTCTGGAACAGACGGAGTTGGTGCAGGGAGTACTATTGCGACGTGTGGTTCAAAGAACGAAGCGACCACCGAGAGTCCGCGGTAAAAGAGGTTGTTGATTGTGGTATAGGTGTACAGCGCAAGATCTTCTCCCAATGTGTAGAAAATATTTGCATCCGGCTCGCTGCTGTACGCGGCGAGTACGGTTGCTGCTGACTGCGATGTAACGCCCGCAGACACCTCTGCAGATTGTTCTGCTGCAACAGAAATAATTGGTCTTTCAGGGACGGAGATGGATTTAAATGCAGTTGCGATGGTAGTAGCTCTACTTTCCACGGCGACCGATACCTCTTCTACCTCTTCATATCCAAGGGCCCCTGCACCATTTATAAGAGCCATATGTGCGTCCTGTACTTCAATGACCCCTCCATATATAGCTTTTCCTACTGCCACAAGAGCGGTTTTTCCATAATCCGCTACCTGATGCGTGGCAGATACCCACGCAAATACGGCATTATTATAGAGACCAGCAATTATTGCTGGGAATTCCTGCGCCAAAGTACCGACCACCGCTCCTAGAGTACGGGTCGTAGCGACAATGTGCGTTGGCCACTCCTTACTCTCATGCACATATATATAGAGGCCTCTTTCATACGAATTAAGGAAATTTTGAGAAAAATGCACGAACTCTGAAATAGCCGCTAATTCCTGTCTGAGTGTATAGCCCGCTGTGGCCATAATCGAGTCACGAACTTCCGCTCCACCAGAAATCCACATATCTGACACCTTTGTGATAGTGGTGGAGTAAGTTCCAAGTATTTCTACAAGTGACTGTCTTGCCTTCTTTCCGAAGTCTATATATAGGTATCCGGTTTCTTTAGCTGTATTCTCCCAAACGACGGAGGGGTTTGAGACCGCAGCACCAACAGATGCAATCAACGACTCAGTTACAACTGATACGGACTGCGTAGAGACTTGGATATCATAAGTCGGAACAATATCGGATCCCGACATTGCTAGATTTTGTGTACCTACGTCGGTGATATGTACGTTCGGAAGTAAGAGCGGTCGTGCAGAAGAGGTACGAAGAACGTGGTCCGTCTCAAGTGTAAAAGTGAAATCTTCTTGTTCAGGAAGTACGAAAAGATCCTGGGCAATTAAACGAACACCTTCTGCCGTTTCAGAAACTAGCCTCAAGGTTTGATTTCCTACAGATTCTGCGATTCCTGACTGAAAGCCATAGAGACCAGAAAGGCCCATAAGCAACGTTACGAACAGTGCCACTGCATTGTCTCTAAATGCACCGACAGAACGACGGTAGTGACCAATAGAAGCCTCTACACGATGTACAGATTTAGAATTGACGCTCTTTCGGGCAGCTCTATACTCTATCTCGCGAGTCTTAGAAAGGTCCTGTGCAATTTCTTTTTTCTTTTTTTCTTGGTGCTTACAAAACTCATTAAGAGAGTCACGATCTACTAACCAACTTCTTCCAAATTGAACTGAAGAGATTTTTCCAGAGCGACAAAGTCGTGCAATGTAGTCTGGATGATAGCCAGAAATTTCTGAAGCAAGCTTCGTTGAAATTAATTTCTCGTTGAGTGGAGTAGACATATCGGATATCCGACCTACTCATATTCTACGGCACTTATTTAGATTTCATTGATAAAATCTGCAACTTTCATGTGGATAGTAGGAAGAGTAAAAAAATTAATTTAATTAAGAAAGTAAAGAAAATTTATATGGAAAATTAAGAAAAAATCATAAAAGCTATTTTTTCTTAATTAATTGCATTCAATTAAAAAATAAGCTGTAAGAAGATCAATATATGCCGCATCTGTGCCATAGAACTAGGAAAAGAAGTTACGATTCTAACAAAGATTATAAGAATTGTATTGGAAATTAAATATATGTAAGAAATCTTGAATTCTTGATCTAACGAGACGAGATACAACGTATTTATTATTTAGAATACAAACTCTTTCCACCGAGATAATCAATTATACTTTCGTTTTTGCCCTCAAACGGAGCGCTGTCTATGTACCCTGTTCCTATAAGTATTACCGCAAGAGAGATAATAGCGATTGCAATCAATATTGCGCTTTGTACGAAGTTTTTACCCCTCTTTTGTACAGTTGTTCTAGTTTTGTGCCTTTGCGAGATCATTGGTTCAGAAACCTGTAGCTTTTTCACTATGTTAGGTGTCTTCTCCACCTCTGAGACTTTATGTATGGCAATGTTTACTTCTTCCTCAACCTCTTGACTCACTTCAGTAGGAAATCTATCCTCGAGAAGCCGAGATTCACCTAAGTCCTTTCTTGGAGCCTGAACATTAGATATGTCGGATGTCTCATCACGCGCAAGGAGGTTAAGTGGTCTAGATATGATGAGTTTTGGTCTGAGTTCAGGTAGTGGAGCCACCTCTTCGCTCACGTATTTTGGTGAGTTCCAAGGAGATACCTCCTCATCTCCAACTCCCGTTTTTATCTCCTCTGGAGCTGTTTGTATCTCTTTTGCCACGTCTTCGTTCTCACCAAACCTATGCTCTCGTATTGATCCCTCAAGTACATACCAGCTACGCCCCACAAGACGTGCCTCTACTCGCCCTTCTCTGCAGAGCTGGCCCACGTAGTCCTTAGCGTATCCTGTTACCTCTGCAGCGCGCTTTGAAGAGAGGTATGTTTTTCCTTCTATGACGAGATCATCCATGAAGGCATTATATACGTTTTTTATCTCGGATATAAGAGATTATGAACAGCACACTAACGGCATAGCTCCTCAACCAATTCCTTTATTACCGCTGGATTACCTGCCCCCTTTGTTGCTTTCATCCCCTGACCAATGAGGAACTGGAGCGAAGTCTCCTTCCCTTCCTTATACTGAGCTACAACTACAGCGTGTTCTTTTAGAACCTTCTCCATTGCTGCCCGGAGGTCTTCTTTATTACTTATTTGCATGAGGTTCTTCTCTTTCGCTATCTCCTCCGGTTCTCCCCCATTTACGGTCATAATTCCCAATACTTCTTTTACGCCTCGGGAGGACAGCACATTGGTTGCCGCAAGATGCATGAGTGCAATGTATGCTTCTGGCATCACCTTCCCCGGGGTTCCTGCAAGATCAGATACAAAATAATTCACCGAAAGCTCTCGCTCCCTTTCGTTCTCTGTAAGTGCGAATACACGGTCCATAAAAACAATGCGATCAAGATCGCTCACAATGAATAGACTGTCTGAAGGTTTGAGATTAAATTCTCGCTCGTATCGTGCGATGCGTTCCCATGGAAGTTCAGGAAGAGATGCGCGCAACGTCTCTGATGAAAACTCTGAAAGTTCTGAGAGTTTCAACTTTGGGAGATCCGGTTCTGGGAAATAACGGTAGTCTGCGCTCCCCTCTTTTGAACGCTGATGAAATGTCTGCTGCTTGTCCTCATCCCATCCACGCGTTGCTTGTACAATGGCTTCTCCTTTCTCAAGGATCGTAATCTGCCTTTCCACTTCGTGTGCAATGGCACGTTCAACTGAACGGAAAGAGTTGAGATTTTTCACTTCAACTTTTGTCCCAAGTTCTTCGCCTTTGGATACAGAGATGTTCGCCTCTACACGCATTTCTCCTTTTTCAAGATTTGCATCAGATGCACCGAGAGTGCGGAGAAGCAACTGAAGATCGCGTGCAAAATTCGCGGCAGTCTTTGCATCATGAATGACCGGCTCAGTCACCAACTCCATGAGTGGGACTCCTGCACGATTAAAATCTACGAGTGATGAATCTTCGGCGTGTGTTGAACGTGCGGTGTCCTCCTCAAGATGTATGCGTGTGATTTGTACTCCAGAAAGTTCACCACCAGAAATAAGTGGGCGCTCGTACTGACTAATTTGATATCCCTTCGGTATGTCGGGATAAAAATAACTTTTACGATCAAACTCGGTGTAATTAGCTAGTGTCCCTCCAACTGCAGTGCCCACACGAAGCACGTGTCGCACTGCTTCTTTGTTGGCAGTAGGCAGTGTACCTGGATGCGCAAGGCAGATCGGGCACACATGAGTGTTGACCTCCTTCTCGTCAGGATCATTCCGACAGTCACAGAACATCTTTGTTCTGGTCTTAAGCTCAGCGTGTATTTCAAGCCCGATAGTGGGGCGGTAGGCACTCATATATAAAGGGAGTGTACACCAGAGGCAGCCCTAGGGGCTACTTCCCCTCCCGCTGTGGGAGCTCTTTTGAGAGCCGGTCGGCAAAAGATTTAAGAATCTCTGGGTCTTCAATAGACAGAACTACTACCTCCTTCCCTATAGCCTTCTCCATGGCTTCTTGTATATTTCCCCGTTTCTCGGGCGATAGGAGGTCAACTTTGGAAAGGACCACCAATTCCCTCTTATCCCCGAGACCTTGGCCGAAGGCTTCAAGTTCAGTTCGTATGTTTTTGTATGCCGAGATAGGGTCTTCTTGTTCAGACGAGACGAGATGTACAAGCAATCCAGTACGTTCTATGTGCCTCAAGAACTTAGAGCCGAGACCTTTCCCAGACGACGCTCCCTCAATAAGTCCTGGGATATCGGCAAGGAGACGCCCGTAGAAGTCACCGAGATGGGGATCAAGGGTGGTGAATGGGTAGGCTCCCACCTTTGAGCTCGCGCGGGTCAGCGCATTCAAAAGAGAGGACTTCCCTGCATTCGGATAGCCAATCAGACCTGCGTCGGCGATCAATTTGAGGGTGATGTGGATATCCCCAACCTGTCCCGGTTTGCCCTTCGTAGTATGGAACGGATTCTGGTTTGTGGAGCTTTTAAAGCGCGCATTGCCAAATCCTCCTGGACCTCCCTTAAAAATCACTTCTCGCTGTCCTTCGGTAAGAATTTCATAGACTTCACCTGTCGTGACCACTTTCGCGACGGTCCCTACGGGAACACGCAGCACAATTGATTCTGCATCTTTTCCGTGCTTGTTGTTTCCTCCTCCTGGTTTTCCATTATCTGCACGAAACTTCTTGGTAAAACGATACGATGCAAGTGCCGCAAGATCACGAACTCCTTCAAGAATAATGTCTCCGCCACGCCCTCCGTCTCCACCGCATGGACCTGCCTTTGCTTTTTCTTTTGTGTGTGACCAACGCACTACACCAGGACCTCCATGTCCTGCTTGTGCGTGTATCCGAATTTCATCAACGAAAGCCATATCCTATGGTACAAGTTCCCAACCTTCTGCAATGAAGAGTTCTGCTTTCTTATATTTCATTGTGCGAGTCTCTTCCCCGTTACGAATGGTAACCGTATCATTTCGTCCTGGCATATCTCTTTTCACCACTGGTTCTTGTGCTCCGCCCGCTTCGCTTGCAGCAAGCACCGCCTGACGTGCCTTCTCTTCGGCAGCACGTATCTTTGCTTCGTCGGCTGGCTGTACGCGTGGAAGGGTTTCTCGGAAGTTCTGCACAATATTCTCTTCCATGTGCTGAAAACGCATAAGTCCTTCGCGACGATATTCAAGAAGTGGATCGCGCTGACCGTAGGCACGGAGCGATACACTCCGACGAAGGTAATCCATTGCCTCAAGTTGCTCAAGCCAGAGCATGTCGGTAATCTGAAGCACCAATCGTCGCATGAGCGCGGTAGTCACTTCCGTTCCATATTCACTACGCTTTGCCTCATATGTCTTGAGCGCGTTCTCATCACCCGCGACAAGCTCACGAACCAGCACATCTATCTCTCCCGCAGGGGCAGAAAGCGCGCGGGTACGGCGAGCATAAATCGCCAGGCGTTGCGTATTCATAACGTCATCGTAGGCAAGAATCTGCTTACGAGCGTCAAAGTTAAAGCCTTCTATACGCTTCTGGGCGGTCTCAAGCGACCGAGTAATAAGTGAACTCTCAATAGGCTCATCCTCTGGGATCTTAAAGGTTCCCATCACTTTCTTCAACATGTCAGAGGCAAAGACGCGCATAAGCTTATCTTCAAGCGATACGTAGAATCGCGTCTCACCAGGATCTCCCTGACGACCAGAACGACCGCGTAGCTGATCATCAATGCGACGGGCCTCATGTCGTTCAGTACCAATCACCACCAGTCCGCCGAGCTCTACCACTTCTTTATAGGTGTCAGGTGCGCTCGGTGCACCGCCGAGCTTAATGTCCACTCCACGACCAGCGAGATTCGTAGCGACCGTCACCTTCCCCTTCCGCCCTGCCTGGGCAATGATTTCTCCTTCACGCTCGTGGTTCTTCGCGTTCAGTACCTCATGCGGAATATTCGCTTCACTGAGATACCTACTCACCACCTCGTTATCTTCAATAGAAACAGTACCAATAAGTACTGGCTGTCCCTTGTCATGGAGTGCACGGATCTGTTTGCTGAGGGCACGATATTTCCCATCGTTACTCTGGAAGATGAGGTCGTCATGGTCCTTACGAGCCACTGGTCGGTTTGTAGGTACGGAGACCACTTCAAGGCCATACACCGTATAAAATTCCTCTTCCGCGGAAAGACCGGTACCAGTCATGCCCGCAATCTTTGTGTACATGCGGAAATAGTTCTGGAAGGTCACGGACGCATATGTGCGGCTCTCCTTACGCACCGGAACACCTTCCTTCGCCTCTACAGCCTGGTGAAGTCCCTCAGACCAGCGACGTCCTGGCTGCAAACGTCCGGTGAATTCATCTACGATGATCACTTCTCCGTCCTTCACCACGTACTCCTTATCTTTCACGAAAAGGGCCTTCGCACGTACCGCAGTTTCAAGGTGGTGAGCATACTTCATACCCCCTTCCGTATAAAGGTTCTCTATCCCAAGCGCTTCCTCAGCCTTTCGTATACCGCCTTCGGTAATCTGTACCGCCTTATGCTTCTCATCAACCGTATAATCCTCTTCCGAGACGAGCCCGATCACAATTTTGGAGAAGCGTTCGTAGAGCCCCCCGGAATCCTCTGCAGGACCAGAGATAATGAGAGGAGTGCGAGCCTCATCTATAAGAATGGAGTCTATTTCGTCTATGATCGCGTAATGACACCCACGTGTCATTATCTGCACCGGTTCATAGGCAGTGTTGTCGCGAAGATAATCAAACCCAAGCTCGTTGTTTGTCGCGTAGGTAATGTCCGCCGCGTACGCTTCCTTCTTAGACACCGGCCGCAGGAAATCGTAAAAGACTCGGAATGACCCTTCCTCATCACGCTTCACATCTTCAGTTGATTCTGTATGTGACGGATCGTAGAGATAGGCGCCTGTTGAGGTGATGGCCCCCACCGAAAGACCAAGATAATCATAGATCTGACCCATCCATGCGCCGTCACGACGTGCAAGATAGTCGTTCACCGTCACAATGTGTACTCCCTTCCCGGCAAGGGCGTGAAGTGTTGCTGCAAGTGTTGCCACCAACGTCTTCCCTTCTCCGGTACGCATTTCTGCAATCTTGCCTCGTGCGAGTGCAAGACCACCGATAAGCTGTACATCGTAATGACGTTCTTTGAGTGTGCGACGAGAACTCTCACGTACTAATGCAAATACTTCTGCAATGTCGGCGTCACTCTCAGGAACGCCATTCGTACGTGCCCGCACCTCTTTAAGACGAGCAGCGAGCTCTTCACGAGATAGGCTCTCAAGGGTAGGAGCAAACGCACCCGCCTTGGTGACGAGCGAGCCTGCAGCCTTAATAAAGGCTGAGGACTGGTTTTTATTGAACACACGCCCTAGGAAACTTGCCATAATGGGGCTCACTATACCTCGTATAAAGCCTTTCTTCTAGCAGCAGATAAAAAAGGAAACACCCCGATTTCCCGGGGTGTTTTCTCAAGAGTAACACTAGATGCGCTTCTTGGTGGTCTTGCGCTTCGTGGTCTTCTTTGCGGCCTTCTTGACGGTCTTCTTCTTTGCTGCTGGCTTGCGCTTTGCAGTCTTCTTTGCGGCCTTCTTTTTTGCTGCCATAGGTATTCTAGAATTTACTACGACTGATCATGTCGACCCACGTTTCGCGCAAACATTTTTGTGCTACGCGCGAATGTGTTCTATATGTATTATTGCGCGTGCAAGAATTTTTTGTGCGTGTAAAACGCGAGCTGTGGATAACTTTCCAAAAACCGTTTTTAGTTTTTGAGAGAAAAATTTTATGCACGTGGCATTGAGCGCACTTCTCGTTCGATCGTAATACCAGTTGCATCAAACACTTTCTGTTCTACCAATCGTGCGAGTGATTCCACATCTTCTGCACGTCCTTCACGATCAAGCGCAAGTACCAACGGTTGCGAACCAAAAAGCCACGCGGGTCCTTGTCGGAATCCGCGAAGATTAAGAACACGATCAAGCACAAACGCCAGGGGAATCTTTATCCCGTGTGGATGTGGAAAGCTTGGCACCTCGCCGTATAACTCTTTAAGTGCGGCGTATTTCCCCAGAGTCAGGATTGGGTTCTTGAAGAAAGAACCCGCGGTGCCCATGGTGCGAAGATCGGGAAACTTACCACGTCGCACCTCACGCACCACTCTCCCTATCGCGGCAGGTGAAGAAAGATCTGCGCCTTGCTCTTTTGCGTTCAGCAGATCCTTGTATTCAATCTTTGGTATTCCATTTTTCCGGAGCGCTAACGTGACTTCTATCACAATGAGATGCGGTTCCCGTTTAAAACGACTATCACGATACGCAAGCTCACACTCTGCCTGAGAAAGAGTGTGCATCTCTCCGGTCGTTGCATCCAGCACCTCAACTGATTCAAGAGTATCTTTCAGCTCAGCACCATACGCACCAATATTCTGAATAGGCGCGGCACCAATCGTCCCAGGAATTCCTGCGAGATTCTCTATGCCCCAAAGTTCACGTGCTGCCGCTTCTTCCACGACGCTATCCCATGCTGCTCCAGCAGCTGCCCTCACCAACACACGTTCATCCTCTGCAACAAAACTGATGCCCTCTAACCGCATGAGAATCATCACACCTTTGTATCCCTCGTCTGAGGCAAGCACATTACTCCCCCCTCCGAGCAAGTAGTATGACAAAGTATGGTCCTTCGCAAATGCAAGCGCTGTACGAACGTCCTCTACACTTGTGCAGGTGGCAACGTAAGATGCCGGTCCACCCACGCGAAGGGTGGTAAGGCTTGCGAGTGGTACGTGTTCTTGAATAGTCATCATTACGGAAGTGCCTCAATTTGAGCCCGAATACGAGCGGCCTCTGCCCTAAGTTGTGGATACTCTGCGACAATGGCAGCAATCTCTGCAAACGCATCTTCTTTTTGCCCAGCAAACCCAAGAATACGGGCAAGCAAGAATCGCTGCTCTGGTGCGCCATTGGTATTACTAATACGCAGGCGCTGAAGCGTGATGAGTTCCGTGAGATTATTCGTCCCTGCATAGGCAGCCCACAGCGCATCATGATCCACAGTCGTCGTCCCAAATTCAGTGCGCAGCACGGTATGTGCATCGGCGACACGGCCATTTTCTATCTCACTTGCTGCAAGAAAGATTAACGCGTCAGTGAATGAGGTATCAAGGTTATAGGCTTCATAGAACATTTCTCGTGATGCAGTCACCTGCCCTGCTTTCCCAAGCGTCACCCCCTTCTCTATAAGAATGGTTTGTTTCTTGGGAGAGATTGTAAGCGCGGTATCTATAGAACGAATCGCGTTCTCATGATCCCCTGCAGCCCGAAAGATCGCAGCACGTTGCAAATACAAACGGACCTCTCGCGGGATGCGCGTAATCTCTTCGTCAATCTCCTTAAGTGCAAGAGAAAGAAACTCTATCTTTACCTGATCAGGAATGGACGGTTCGGCGGCCACGCGTATAGAAAACTGCGCGAGCTGTTCTGCTACTTCTTGAGATCCAAAGGAATTATAAGATGCTACTTCTTCAAACAAGCGATAATTTTCTGCCACCCCTGCCTGATTGGGACGTTGTGCGGTGATAAGTCCGTTCATGGTGGCAATGTTTGGCACATTCACGAGCCACAATACGGTAACAAAAACGGCAGAGACGGCCGGCACAACGACAATGCCCAATCCCTCCGCAGAAATGACACCAGCTGCTTCCAGGGGCTTGAGGGGTCGCGAGGAGACAATGTGTGCCGTTGCAAGAATGAACACGAGCGGTACATAAGTGAAAAGGTTATCAAACACGACTAACGCTTGAATCCCGTACCCTACCAGCAGTGCAAGAAGGAGTAGTCGTTCGTCACGTGCAATTGGGGCGCGCACCAGTGCGACCACACTTGTCAGAAGAAGCACAAGGAATAACAGCAGTGCAGGAATACCACCTGCAATTAACCAATCAAGGTAGGTATTGTGGGCACGATCAAAGAATGGCTCCTGTGCATACAACGACGGCTCATAGTATTTTGTAAATACGTAGTTGAATCCTTCTTGACCCCATCCGGTCACCGGACGTTCTGCGACGCCCTTAAGCGCAAGATCCCAAATCGCAAATCGCGTTTGAAGCTCCTCTCCAATAGAAAAGACTGTTGCAAGACGCGCAATTACAGGCTCACTCGTCACCATCGGCGTGTTGCGGATAAGGAAGAATCCTCCGACGACCACCACAAGCCCAATCAGTGTCGCTGCTGCAGCCTTACGACCATTCGGTCCTGCACGCCACGCGGTCCACAATGCGGTAAATACAAGTGCACCAAATGTTGCGATGAGAGCACCACGTGATGCGGTAAGGAGAAGAAGCACAAACTCCACGGCCGCAAGCACTAAGAGTGCGAAGCGTATCCATCCTTGTGCACGAAAAGCCTGCCATATCGTCACCCCAAGCGCGAACATCAAATACACCGCAAAATAAATCGCATTCCCGAAGGTCGCATCAACGCGGAGTGCTCCCTGATTAATTGGGAAGAACCCAGTAAGCTGAAGAAGCCCTACACTACACGTCAGTGCCGCACCAACAATAAACACGCGCCACCACGTGTGTCGGAGTACCTCTTTCGCGAACACCGCTCCGACCACTATAAAGAACATGAGGAGATGCACGATGGTCACCCATCCATCCATGCGCTCAAAGTTACTCCAGAACGCCTTCTGGGGATCAATCGCAAAGAGATTGGCAATGAACATCCACGCCGCAAACACTCCATATATAAGAAAGGTCCATGAAAAGCGTGGACGATACTCTTTATTGGCGAACGCAAGGGTCAACCAGCCAAAAAAGGCAGCCTCCACCAAAATCCTGAAGGCAAACCCCTTCCCTGCAATAAAAGGAAAAAATGAGCCACTCGCTACGTAGAGCGGTATAAAGGGGATGAGAAACAGGGCCGCGAGGACTATATATCGCGTAACCTTTTCCATAGTGTTGCTAGTATATACCATGAGCGTTCTCTCGTATGGACTACCTTAAGACCAGAACACTCCAGGCCCTTCGCTGGAGCGAGCAGTACACTAAGACCGATATGGTCTATTTGGCGGGTAGTGGGTTTTGGATAAACCTCGGCGTCGTCCTTACTTCCTTTTTCTCGCTAGCGCTCTATACCGTCTTTGCACGTACCCTCTCTCCTGAAACCTACGGTATCTACCAGTATTTCCTTTCTGCAGGAGGACTGATCGGTGCTCTCACTCTGACTGGCATGAACAGTGCCGTGATTCGTGCAGTTGCGCGCGGTAACGAAGGCATGTTCCTCTCTTCAGTCCGCACACAACTTCGCTGGGGTCTCATTCCAGTTGCCGTTGCGTGTTGTATTGCGGGGTACTACTTCATACGTGGCAACATTCCCTTCGGTGCTGGATTTCTTATTCTAGGGATTTTTGTGCCATTTACGTATGCAATGAATACGTACAGTGCCTATCTGATAGGAAAGAAAGACTTCAAAAAAAGTTTTACGTACAACCTATGGGTGAATCTTTTATTCTATAGTGCACTTATTGTTGCAGCGTTCGCACACGCCTCTGCACTCATATTGCTTGCCGTGCATTTCGTGTCTCAAGGCATCGCACACTACCTTGCGCATCGCCGCACCCTACGCGCATACCCACCAAATAACACAACTGATACAGAGACCTCTGCGTTTGGTGGGCATTTGAGCGTGATGGGGATCTTGGGGACTGTTGCAAACCAATTGGATAACTTTTTAGTATTTCACTTCCTAGGACCTGCCACTCTGGCCATATACGCTTTCGCCACGGCAATTCCTGACCGGCTTGGGGGTCTATTGAAATTTATTCCTGCCTCCATGTTACCCATGCTCGCGACACAGTCAGAAGAAGCGACCAAAGAGGCCCTGTCGTGGAGCCGCATGGTGTGGGTGGTGGTTCTCGTAGCCCTTCTTGCCGGCGCCTACGCACTCATCGCTCCGCTCGTCTTTATGATCCTCTTCCCTACCTACATGGCAGCAGTTCCTTTTTCACAGATCTACGCACTCTCCATGATTACGACCTTGGGTTCTATATTTTCTGCCGCACTTATCGCACAACGACAGATCCGTTCACTGTATGTATTTAATACTGCACTCCCAATTATTGGAATTGTCCTGCAGTTTTTCGGCATTGCCCTCTATGGGCTCTGGGGTCTCATTGCAGCAAAAATCCTTGTCGCATTCATTCTTACCGTGACCGCCTCGTTTCTCCTGTTACGTCGTTAGGGCACCTTATCGGCTGAGAACATAAGCGAGTGCGCAAAGGTATACGGGAACAACCAACTCACCAGTGCCCACTTCGGGGCAGTAATCGTCTCTATGCGTACATTCTTGAAACCAGCCCCCTCAATCAGAGTACGCAATTCCCGTACGGTGAAATGATTGATGTGCGTGGGGTCCTGAAGTGGCGTGCCCTTCTTGGTCGCGAACAGATAGCGAAGACGACACTGAATTGAAAAAGCGTGTGGAATAGTACCAAGTAGCACTCCACCTGGCGCAAGCACCGCGTGTATTTTCTTAAACACCATCTCTGGATAGTACAAATGTTCTATGATCTCGCAGGCAACCACGGTGGTAAATCCCGGGGTAACTGACCACTCGCCATTTAAATCGGCATGCATAACGGTAATGCCGTACTTTTCTTTCGCACGCACAAGCGCTCCTGAATCAATATCTATACCGGTGACCTCATTCCCCTCACTGTAGTAGCCAGTAAGAGCACCGTCACGGCATCCTATATCAAGTACCCTCCTCCCCTTCCCGACGCGCTCCTTAAGAAATCTCCCACGTGCTTCTCCATTTACGATGAAGAACTCCCCACGACGCTTCGTGTGGTGTTCATGATAGATAGACTCAAGAGATTGCATACGAAAATGGTAACACGTGTTATGAAAGAGGTTTTTTGGCTTCAAAAAAATACCCTAGTGGAAATTGAACACGTGACATCTTATTCCCAGGGCGTAGAAATGCCACAGTTTTATCCAACCATACACAGACAGCCATGCTGCAGGCTGCCATCCAATTAAAGCGCATGAAGCCCATAAGCGAGTGGTACACGACCGCAAATGCACCGCTCCCAAGCTCATGTACCTGTATCTCTTCAAATCCTGCATCCGAGAGAAGCCGAGTGAGCGCGCTTTTTGTGTACCTAAAATAATCGTCAGGAGATCCGTGCACGTTAAACAAAAACGGTACCGACCCCACTATCTTTCCTCCAGGACGAAGAACGCGTTGTGCTTCACTGAGCGCAGTTGTAGGGAGATAGAGATGTTCAAGTACATTCATACATATCACCCCGTTAAAATGAGAGGTTTCAAGTGGCCACGGCTGCTGCGCATCAAACGTGTAATCCGTGCGAAGTGCAATATCTATGTTTGCAGTTACCATCGTGTGTGTCCCTTGAATAAGGCTGTGATAGTCAGCCTTCGGAGTGCCACCGACGTCAAGCACCTCTCCTTCAAAAGCCACGTCCTGTAACATCTTGTACTCTTCGCGACGCAAGAGAGATTTAGAAAATGGAATCTGGCGGTTCATACTTCTATTGTAACCATATGCGCGGTAAGTGCATCTACGAGCACTGACACACGGTGAGATGGGATGACACGCGAGAATACCCGTGTCGCACACGCCTGACGCTCAACCTCGGGAAGAGAAAGGAGGGATTCCAGACACCCAGCGAGCGCATCTGGAATGGGAGGGAAAGAGAGACGTGTATCCTCTACAAGATCTCTCCAATCATCGCTTACCGCAAGTGGAATCGCGCCTGCAGCTGCAGCTTCAAAAAGAGTTTTATCAAACATACCTGAAGGGGAGGTGTTGACCACATATTCATGCGTCTGGAAAAAACGAGTAGTTGTATGATGCGGAACTCCTTCACAAAAAGTAATTTGTCCTTCAAGGTCCACCGCACGTGTGCGCATTGCGTCATAATAGATTTGATCTTTCGGAAGAGGAGAACCTACAATCATGGCCTTGTATGAGACACCCCGTGCAGCAAGAATAGCGAGTGCGTCTATAAACAACTCAAGATGTTTTGAAGGAGAGATGCGCCCAAGCCACAAAATAGATCGTGGAGTACGTGGCTCAGAGGAGCGCGTGATGCGTTCATCCACCCCAACTGGCATACGTTCCGCATTAGAGAATCGGGCAGTATACGAGTGACGGGAAGTGTAGAATACTTTGTTACACCACATCGCGGCAAGATGGGTAAGAAGTGAGCCTGCGTAATGATTACGCCATAAATACACACGCTTGCCGAGAAGCTTCCACATCACTCCTGCAAGGAGTACATACTCCTGATTCATGTGTAGGAACACTACATCGTATTCATTCCTGAGTGCCCATGCATGAGAGAGAAATCTAAGCGCATATATAAAGGGAGACTGTGTTCTTTTTTCCTTTCCGAGGGAATGCACAGTGACATTCTCTGGGAGTGCGTATGTACCAACGGACAATGCAATTACCTGCAATGACGACACTCGCCCCGCAAGCTCCTCTACCCAACGATGAAAGAATCCGAGAACCGGATGGTCCAGATCAAGCGCCTGGGTAATAACAAGTATTCTCATCCTTTTGCGGCACGAACAGCCTTTGCGACTGCCTCTGCATGCATACGCGCAGTTGTCTCCTCTCTCGCCTCTACCATCACTCGTATAACTGGTTCAGTGCCTGAAGCGCGAAGAACAACACGTCCCTCGTTCCCGAGGGCTGTTTCTACCACTTTCACTGCCTGCGTAAGTTCGGGAATAGAAGATGGGTCTCCTTTTTCCTTCACTTCTACATTAATCATGACCTGTGGAAACTTCTGCATGCCGAGAGCCAGCTCTCCAAGCGACTTTCCAGTACGCTTCATGACGGCAAGCACTTGCAACGCTGCCACAATCGCATCCCCTGTTGTTGCCTTATCAAGCACCAAAACATGCCCCGAGGTTTCCCCTCCGAGAGTACCGTTTTCCTTGTGAAGCAATTCAAGCACATATCGGTCACCAACCTGTGCACGAGTGAACGGAATGCCCGCATTCGTCAACACAATCTCAAGTCCAAGATTACTCATGAGTGTTCCTACCACTGGTCCCTTGAGAGTGCCCTCATCTTTCTTTGCCATCGCAAGAATATAGAGAATCTGATCTCCGTCGATCATGTTGCCGTCACGATCTGACATGATGAGACGATCACCGTCTCCATCAAACGCAATGCCTGCATCCGCCTTGAGACTCTTGGTAAGGAGCTGCATCAACTCAGGAGCGGTGGCACCACAACCGTCATTAATATTTGTACCGTTCGGCGCCGTACCGACTGGGACCACGTTTGCACCAAGGTCGGTAAACACTCGGGGGCCTACCTTAAACCCTGCACCATTTCCGCAGTCCACGACCAAGCGCATACCAGTGAGATCAAGGCCAGGCACCGTAGAGGCACAAAACTTCTGATACTCCACACGTGACTTATCTACGCGTGACGCACGACCAAGGGCTTCTGACTTTTTTGTAATTGGTTCTTCTTCAAGAAGAGACTCAATCTTTGCTTCAAGTTCGTCAGAGAGTTTTTCTCCGTTCTTATCAAAAAACTTAATCCCATTATCTTCATACCGATTGTGTGACGCACTGATCACGACACCGAAGTGACAGTTAAAATGTCGGGTCATGCATGCAATTCCCGGAGTGGGAAGTGGACCAATAAGAAGTACATCCACCCCTGCGGCGACAAATCCCGCTTCAAGCGCAGATTCAAAAAGGTACCCAGAGAGACGCGTGTCTTTTCCAATGAGTACCGTACCTCCATTCGGAGCCAAAACACGCCCTGCGGCGTTCGCAAGCCTGAGAGCGAAGTCTGCAGTCAGCGGAGGCTCTCCTACCCTGCCGCGTACCCCGTCGGTACCAAAATATGCCCGTGCATGTGCTGTCATATCCTCAAGTATTACCTCTTCCTCGTAATGCGAGCAAGGTCATCGCGCACTGCCTCTGCAAGAGGTGGAAGTCCTGCACAGTATGCGTCTGCCGTACGTTTTGCCTGTGCCGCGAAGGTCTCTCGTGCCTGCACGTCTTCCACCATACCAATAATGTGTGTGGCAAGGGCCGCTGGGTCACCGACTGGAGCCGCAAGAACCTCTTCGTATCCCCTGAGTACGTCTCCCACAATCCCAACATCGGTGGTAATGATGGGAAGCCGTGCACGCGCCGCCTCAAGAAGTGTTCGTCCGTATCCTTCATATGCGCTTGCTTGAATATAGGCATGCGCACTTCGCATCATTCCCCATGAATTGTCTCTCCAGCCCGTAAAGATCACGCGATTGGTAAGACCAAGTCGTCGTACCAGTCGTTCAAGATGTTTCCGACGTCGTCCGTCTCCGACAATCACCAAACCCACTGTGGTGTATTTGTACCCAATACGTGCAAGCGCATGGAGAATGTCTTCAATACGCTTCTCTGCCTCCAAACGACCGACGGTAATGAGTGCGAAGGAAAATGAGTGCGGTGGAAGTGGAACCTTCTCTGGCACCTTGCCCTGCACACCAATCGGTATAACTGTGGGGACTGGTATGCGGTTTCCATACCGCTCAATCAGGGAATCACGTACTCGCACCGATACGGCCCGTATACCATCAGCCTGCGGAAGCACCGTATCTGCAATACGACGACGTACATAATTGAGCACAGGGACAGGAACCCTCGGTGAACGTTCATTTCCTGAGCGCACAAACCACGGAGAGAGAAAGTCGGTGTGTATTTGTATATGGAGACGTGCAGTCGTGCCACGAGTCACTCGCATTGCAACTCGCCCGTATTCAAATGGATCCTGCGCTGACACTATTTCTATATCGTGTGCGCGAATGATACCGCGTGCTATAGACTCCAAGGTCCGCATACGAAGGAATTTCGGAACCGCTGCTCCGTGTAGTGTTAGCGGTCCTTCTTGTATGACTGTGGTCCGTGGTGCGGCGGACACAATGTGAAGTTCTCCAATTGCGGCTGCATATTCCTGCATACGACGGCGTGCCTCACTACCCTCTTCAAACATTGATGGATCGTTTGAAATAAAAAGAACGTTCATACGCAAGAAGAAATGAGTGACACCAGAGCGTCAGGCCCCTCAAGTGCCTCCACCTTCGCCTTTGCGCTCTTGGTTAAGCGTTCGTGCAACCCAGACTCTTGAAGCATACGCACGAGTGCAGCCGCAAATGCATCATCAGATTCAGGTGGCACGAGGAGTGCACTTTCTTCGTGTGCCAGAAGTTCACGATTTCCCCCACTTGGGGTCGTGACGATAGGAAGCGCGAGCGCTGCTGCTTCAAGGAGCACATGTGAGAACCCTTCATAGGAGGTGTTGAGTGCAAATACCTCTGATCCACGCATCGCGGCAAGTGTATCTTTGTGCGAGAGTGGTCCTGTAAATACATAGTTATCTCTCAACATGCTTTTTGCATGCGCTTCAAGTGAAGCACGGCCAGGACCGGCCCCTATGACTAAGAGCGAGAGGGATGGAATATGAACCCGTGCTTTTGCAACTGCATTCACAAGACCTTGTATCCCCTTCCAAGGAACCAACCGCGCAACGGTCACAACTCGCGGAGAAGAAAGTCCAAATTCTCTCTTCTCACCGATCTCTGACACATCAGGAAGGTTATACACTACAGAGATCTTCTCTTCGGGGATTCCCCATGCAGAGACAACGATCTTGAGGTATTCACTGGGCACTATGATCCGTGTGGCGCGTGAGGCAACTGTCTTTTGAGTGCGCTGCAGAAATCGTACGAACGAAGAAGATTGTTGAGTATGCACAAACTCATCAAGTGGTGCAATCACACCAAACCGCTGCCGTCCCTGTTCCCACGCGTAATCGCCCACCACCTTAAGGAGAAGTGGCTTCTTAAGCGCCTCTGCGGCTTTCATAGCCGGCAGTCCTACTGATACCGGATCTAGCGCAAGCACTGCGTCAGAGCGACGAAGTGCTTTCACTACCTTTCGGTAATAGAAGTAATGCCGTATGAGCTTTGGCAGATGACGTACCTCGGCAAAGGAAACAACATCTACGGTAATGCCTCGTGAAGGTAACTCACGTTCAAGAAACGTCGTATAGGTTGCAGGGCCTCCAAGATCGGGAGGATACAGAGGCGTTGCAATCACGAGCCGCATACCACTATGGTACCGCGTTCCCGAGCATGCGGGTAAAGAGACTACGCATGTCATCTGCAACGGTCTCCCAGTCATACTTCTCTACCGCGAGAGCCCGTGCATTCTTCAGTACTTCAATCACCTTCTCTGGGTGCGAAATAATGTCCTGTACTGCTTCAGAAATTTGAACTGGTGTATTGGCATCTACCGCCCATCCCGTCGTAGGACGATCGGGATTACGAACTGCATCAAAGAGGAAGTCCGCAATACCACCTTCCTGTGTGGCAATCACAGGAAGACCAGCGGCCATGGCTTCCACAAAAGAGTTTCCCATTCCCTCTGAGCGCGAGGGACGAATAAATATGTCACAGGCCGCAAGCGCGCGCGGCATATCTGCATGATTCAACTGGCTCATAAACTTCACTCGCTCCCCGAGCGTCAATGCCGCAACTTGCGCACGAAGTGTCTCTTCATCAGGGCCAATGCCATAAATAATAAACTTCACGTTTACGGGGAGGAGCGGGAGTGCAGAAATCACGTCATCAAGTGCATTCTTGTGTACCAATCGTGAGGTCGTGACGAGCACTACGTCGTCTGATGTAAGACCAATCTCTTCGCGCGCCTGTGCTCGCTCTGTTACAGAAAAAGTAACTCCAAAGCGTGCTGTATCTACTGCGTTTGGAATCACGACCGAGTCACCCTTGAAACCCATACGCATCCCCCATGTAAGCAAGAATGTAGAGATCGCCTGAAGATGAGTGGCAGAGGTAAATCCATTTTTAAAGAGGGGAGACACGGGTCGCATCGTGCGCTCAATGTATTCAGGGGGGTCTCCTTCCTGAAGCGTGAGGAGGTACGGAAGACCCGTGAGTCGTCGGGCGATTCCTGCAGGAATCGCGCAGGAGTGCGCCATCATTGCCCAGATGCCGTCAAAGTGATGCTTCCGATGGAGTGCGAGTGCCTTCCCTACTGCCGCAAGCTGATAGTAATGCTTATTAAAGTGGAGCGGGAACTTCTTTAAGTCGGCAATGGAAGGATTCGGTACCGCAAACCCAATCCGATGTACGGTAGTGCGACCAATCACTTCCGTTTTCGGAAGCTCGGAATCAAACCGAAGCGTAAGCACATGAAACTCAGTGTCAGTAAGACGATCGGTAATCTCTTTAATAGCCACTTCTGCCCCGCCAATAAAGCGGGGATAGTAATTGAGCGAAAAGATTAAGACTTTTTTCATTGGCACTCGCGAATATAGTCAGGGAGCGCACGTGTCGCCGTCCATCCGAGTGCTCGCATCTTATTCGTATCAATATCAGAGCCCATGCGATTTCCTGGCACCTCGGGCATCATTGTAATCTCACCTCCAAACATCTTTGCGACTTCAAGGATGGAGTAGGAACGCTCGTCTCCAATACCAAAATCATCACCAAGTCCATCTTTCCCAACTCGTACGAGACCTTCTACAATATCGGCGATATGAGTGAAATTGCGCTTCTGCGTTCCTGGAGCAGTGACGGTAATTGATTCTCCTTTCTTTACTTTCTGTTTGAAGATCTCAATCACCGTCCCGTACTTTCCTGCAAGTTCCCCAGGGCCATACACGTTATAGAAATAGGTAATGGCATACGGAATTGAGTACCAGTGTCCGTAGTTACGCACCAACTCAGTGTTGGTCGCTTTGCTCCAGGCATAGGGCGTCTGGTCACGATTCAATCCTCCATCACCAAACTTCGTAGAAGAGCCTGCATACACCAGTTTCCCTCCTCGTTCACGGACAAACTCAAGGACCGCAAACGTTCCGTCTTTATTTAAATCCCACACCACATCGGGTTCTGAAAGGCTTCGTTCTACGCGTGAATATTCGCCAAGATGGAAAATAAGATCAGGACTTTCTGGAACGAGGCTCTTAATATCTTTAGTGTGGCCTTCGCGATACTCAACACCGGGCACATGATTATCTTTTGAGCCGGTGAAATAGTTATCAAGAGAAATGACGGTGTGCCCATCATTCACCAAACGGCGCACCAAATGGGTACCAATAAATCCGGCTCCTCCGGTCACAAGAATAGTAGACATAATGAGGTCAGCGTACGACGAAAGAGGCAAAAGATGCAAGGAGGTCCTCAAAGAAATAGCCGAGGGCGTCCAGTGGTTCAGCTTCTCCCTTCAGTATGACCTTCCCCGGCACGGCGGCCCCCACCGCAGCAAGTTGTACTTGAGCGGCGGGGGCTATTGGGTCTTTGGCATACGTGGGAACCACTCTAAGGGTTGCTACAGCGGGAACGACCTCCTGCCTCTCTTCTATACTCTCGTGGGCCATAGAAGGTTGCTCCGGGATATAAAGGGCAACTCGCTCTCCATTTGGATACAGAAGTTCTGAGGGGGTGCTTGTGGGGAGTCGTGTGACAAGGGAAGAGAGCAGTACTGACTTCCCTGCCGACACGACCGTGTCAGGTGGCAGAGTGAAGGTCTTCTTCCCTGCTTTTATTTTCCACGAAGAAAGATCGGCAAGTGTAGCACTGTGATTCCCAATCACTACCCCTCGTTCGATATCCTCATTCATTGAGATCTGAAGTGGCTGGGCAATCACCGACACTGTCGCGACCGCAGACTGCCCCTTTTCTCGTGCACGAACAACGATAAGATATTCTCCCGGTTCACGGTATGCATACGACACATTCTTGCCTCCTCGTGATCCACCATCCCCAAAACTCCAGGTCACATCCGCATGCGGGTACAGTTTGCCGGTAGCGTCATACACGAGTACCTCATACGGTGTATCGGCACCTGCAGGAACCACACGATTGGGACCGGGTTCAAGAAAAAGTTTGATAATAGGACTTACCGCAGGGATGACTGGCGTACTTCCTCCTATAGTCACCACAGGGGTAGAAGATGCCACATCGTCATGGTCATTAGGCAAGGTATCTACAGGAGTCGTTGCATTTGCACTCCGTGGAGTGGGAAGCGCGGTAATCCATGCACTTCCGGTGTACTGAGGGGTTTGTTTTGCACTCCCCGAGACATTCTTCCCACCAATTGAGGACGACCATCCTGCTTCTGCATCAATCGTATCTACTACCGTACTTCCTTGAGAAAGCGTAAGGACCGCTCCCGTATTAGAAATACCGCTCCCGAATGAGCCAAGCCAGTCAGCAGAGGTCGCGGGTACAAGTGAGCTACAGGCTCCCGAGTCGCGCGCAATGAGATAGTAGCCATTTCCTGCGATTCCTGAAAACTCCATACTCCCCTCTTCATTAAGCGCAATCACTTTTAATGTGACACTTCCTGCGTTTTGTATTGTGAGTGTCCACGTTGAAAGATCCACGGTCTCTCCGCTTTCATTAAATAGCTCCATCCATTCACAACTCGCACCACCCGCATCAGTTCCCATCCACGCCACCTCATTAATTCGTACTGCGGCTTCTGCAGTATTCGTAACAAAAAGTATGAGTACTATGAGAAGTGCCTTATACATCTTCCTTAAATACTGCACGAAGCTCTTCCTCTGGAACCTCAAACGGAGCGGGGCCCGTACGTGATATGGGTGCGGTGTCTGGGAGCGACTCATTCAAGACTTGTTCAAGCGTTGTCTTCAGCTCCGCCTTTTTCTCCTCTACATGCTTCTCCTTATCTTTCTTCACAATCTCAGTCATGGCCCTGACAAGCGACTTCAGATTTCCTGTTGCGCCTTCTGGCCAGAGCGATCGTGCAACTTGATGGTCATGCATGCCACAGTACTGTTCCTCAGACGCTCGCTTCACTTCCTGTTTCCAAGAACGCGCAGGTGGTTCAATCGGAGAGATAGTCACTGCAGAGAACGGACGTGATCCCACATTATCAATCATCAAAGAGAGATAGATCTGTGCACGACCAAGATTCATGAGTCCTTCTTTCTTAAACTCAGGCGCAAACACATGTTCAAGTATTTCTGCATCAAAGGGGCCGACGCGGAATGACACCAGCGTACCGACGTTTCCAAATATTGCCGCCTGTATCTTCGGATCCATTTGTCCGATATATTGGTGCGAGATGATGAGATCTAATCGGTACTTACGCGCTTCAGACAGAATCTCCGAGAAAGTGTGATTTGAGAAGTTCTGGAACTCGTCTACATAGAAGTAGAAGTGTGGCAGTTCTGGCATCTTTGCGGCAGGCATATCGGCACGACTCATTGCCGCAAGGAAGATACGTGTCGCAAGGATGCTGCCAATCAGCTGCATGTTGGTTTCGCCCACGAGCCCTTTTGGAAGATTGATAAGAAGAATCTTTCGCTCGTCCATAATTCGACGCATGTTAAACGATGATTTCGGGGAGCCGATGATGCTGCGCATCAGCGGATCAAGTGCCATCTGATCTATCTTCCCGGTAATAGCAGAGATCGCCTCTTTAAACGCAAGGTCGTCTGCGGTTGGATACTCATTCGTCCAGAACTTCTTTGCGATTGGATCTTTCAGGTTATCAACAATTTCTTTGCGATACGATTCATCGTTGTAGAGACGCGTCACGGAGAGAAGTGTCGCTTCTGAATGTTCTAGAAGTGCGAGAAGTGTGTTACTGAGCACGTACTCAAAGCGCGGCGTCCATGAGTCAGCCCAGATGCTCTTAAAGATGCCCATGAGGCTTGAGAGCACGAGGTGTCGCTTTTCATACGGCACATCTTCTATGATGTTGAGTGCGAGCGGGTGCTCTGTCTCATACGGTGCAAAGTAGATGACATCCCGAACACGACTCTGAGGCACATAGTCCAAAAGACGCTCAGCTGAGCCGCCATGGGGATCAAGATACGCAAATCCTTCTCCGTTCCTAATATCTTGAATCGCCATGTTATCAATCATGGTCGTCTTACCCACACCTGACTTCCCGATCACATACATGTGACGGGCCCGATCTCTCTGTTTGATCCCAAACGGGATGCGCTTCCCACGTGTATCGGTGGCAGCAAAGTACGTTACCCGATCGGGATTATCCATGTTCCCTATTATATACGGCCCTGCATCAACTATTGATACTGAATGTAGGACGGCGAGGGAGTAAGCTCAAGTACTTCTGGAGGTGTCAGAAGGCGTGTGGACGGTGGCTTCAAATCATTCTTATAAAAGAGTTTAAATCCGGTGAACTGGACCGGCTCAGGATAAATCACCTGGTTGTAGGTATTAATCTTCTTCGCACCAAAGCCCCATCCGTCCATGACCATCACCACCTGTACTTCAGGAAGTGGTTTAATGTTCTGGTACCCCGTCACCATGTTGTGCGTAAAGCGATGCACCACAAGAATCTTTGGTGGAAGATCGTGCTTCTGCACCAAAGACTGGAGATACGTCGCCGCATAATTAATATCTACCGAAGAAAATGTGCCGATTTCATCTCCTGGAGGGAGCGCGCCTGGCTTCATGGAGAACTCTGGATCAAGTGCCAAATGCACTTCAGGCATAGAAAGATACTTCTCAAGCCATGGGAGCTCTTCCTGAAGCGTGGAGTACCCAATCTGAAGTTCAAGAATCACGATACCGTCCACCTTCTTCGCCATCTCTACTGCCCGATCAATATGGCTGTTGGGCATGTGAAGACGATACATACCATCCTCCTGTGGTGTTCCCTGCGCCGTCATCGCAATGTAATCAATACCCATAATGACGGGCGTCTCTGGGTCTGCCGCTTCCCATGCCGCCTTCTCTTCTTTCAAACGACGGATGACTTCTTCTTCTGAGTACTCACCCAAAATACCCATCTTAGTAGAGTAGAAGTTACCGTAGTACGCGACGATGCGATTGAATGGCAGGAGCGCCCCAGGATTTGGATATGCTGCTTTCACCGGCCAGAGATATTCTACGGTCGTCGTGCTCGTGGTCGCAAGATCATTCTCGCGATGTGCGAGGTACATCATTTTCTTGTCGTACGACGCAGTATCAAGTTTCTTCTCTTCCTTTTTCTGCTCTACTTTCACGAATCCAGTGTATTCTTCCCCTTTCTCGTACACGGTGCTTGCCGCGTATGGCAGTGCGAGCGCACCTGCCGGAAGGAGTACGGCGAGCGCAAGAAGCGTGATCGTGGCGTTATTGACCTTGCGTCGGCTCATGAATATCAAACGAAGGAGCAGGTGCGGGTGGTTGTGGTTCCTCGCGCATACGACGGGTGCGGAGTGAAAGTCCGGTCAAAAGAACCATAAGACCCAGAATCGGCAGCACCCACATAAGAAGCCACATTGGAAGGCCCAGGAATGGAGAAAGACCTACCAGAACTCCGAGCAAAATAAGGGTGCGTGCGCGTGACATGAGAGCTTAGTGTATCAAGGCGACACAATGACTACAAATTCGCCCCGTTCCTCGCCTGGATGTGCCTTGAAATACTCCTCTACTTCCTGTGGTGAGCCTTGCACCACTGACTCGTATATCTTCGTGAGTTCACGTGCGACAGTCACCGTGCGTCCGAGTGGCAGCACCTCAGAGAGAGACGCAAGTGCCTTCCCTATACGGTGTGGGGACTCATAGAACACGACTGCGCGTGGCATAGACGCGATCTCTCTAAACAATGTCTGGCGACCCTTTTTGTGTGGCAGGAATCCCAAGAAGGTAAACTCGTGACTTCGTACGCCTGCAATAGAGAGGGCTGCAGTAAGAGCCGAGGGACCTGGTATGGCTTCTATGCGTATGTCAGGGAGGCGTCGGCGCACCTCTGCCACAAGTTCGTTCCCAGGGTCAGAGATGCCGGGCGTCCCCGCATCCGTGACGAGCGCAACGCGCTTCCCTTCTGCGAGGTTGGCAAGAATACGCTCACTCGCGAGTCTCCCACTTTGTGCATGGAAGATCATAAGTGGTTTCCGGATGTCATAGCGCGCAAGAAGCTTTGCGGTGACGCGAGTATCTTCACAGGCAATCATGTCTGCCTCCTTCAAAGTATCAATCGCCCGGAGCGTAATGTCTCCGAGATTTCCTATGGGGGTCGCGACGACAGAAAGTGTTCCCATACCTTATGCGACGAGTTCGTCGGCTACCTTATATATATCTCCGGCACCCATGGTCATGATGATATCGCCTGGTCCGGGTTCTGTCTCAAAGAATCGTCGTATCTCTACGAAGTCCCCTGCCCTTGCATCGATCCCATTCTGTGCAATTCGTTCGGCGAGCATGGCACTTGAAATACTGCCATCATCTATTTCACGCGCAGGATAGATTGGTGCGATGATTACACGATCCGCGTCAGTAAATGCGTTTGAAAATCCTTCCAAAAGATCTCTGGTACGACTATAAAGGTGAGGATGGAATGCAACATAGATCTTTCCATCGGTACGCTTCCGTAATTCTTTGAGCGTCTTCTCCACCGCGGTTGGGTGGTGCGCATAATCGTCATACACGTCTGCTCCCTTTTTACTCTTCCCCTTGTATTCAAAGCGCCTCCAAGTGCCCTCAAATGCCACGAGGCTCTCGGTAACGGTGTCCTGCGCTATCCCAGGTACTGCAGCATGTGCAGCGGCCGCAGCGGCCTGTGCGTTCATGACATTAAACTCTCCTGGAAGGAGTAGCGTGTAGGACGGTTCTACACGGTAGTTCACGATCTGCGCCGAAAGACCTGAAAGCAACGGTGCAATATTCGGATGTTCGGTATCGGTCACTACCACCTTTGCACGTTCCATAAGCGTACGAAACGCACTCTGCACATCCGCAAGATCTTTATAGTAATCGGTGTGATCAAGCTCAATGTTGGTCACCACGACTATTTCAGGAGTAAGTGTAAGGAAGTCACGCTTGTATTCGCAGGCTTCTACTACCAACCAATCTGACGTACCAGAAAGATAGTTAGAACCGAAGTCTTTGACGATAGAACCGACAATTGCAGACGGTGCGGCACCCGCATCCTTAAGCACGCGTGCAAGCATACCGGTGGTGGTGGTCTTTCCATGCGTTCCAGAGACCGCGATGGTGCGCTTCCCTTTTGATATCTCTCCAAGCGCTTCAAAGTACGATCGTTGTAAGAGTTCGAGTTCCTTGGCACGCATGCGTTCTGGATTGTCTTCCCAGGCTGCCTCGGTATAGACCACAAGGTCTGCATCCGTCGGTACATTCTCGCCCTTCTGCCCGATCGTCACCGAGATACCCTTCTTCGTAAGGAGTTCTGTAGTGGGGCTTTCTTCACGATCAGAGCCAGATACAGACACTCCCTGATCAGCATAGAGCTGCGCAAGTGCGCTCATCCCGATGCCCCCTATCCCGATCATGTACACCTTCTTCATATCCTGGTTAGGGTACCACTTCTATCTCATACCCGCCTTCTGGAAACATATTCTCTACCAAGCGCCTAAACACAGGCGAATCTTCGGAAATGACAAACCGTAGCGTAGCTTCTCCTACTTCTCGTGGCCACCACATACTCTCTACCTGCTCCCCCACCGCAGCGGCAGGGTCATATGTCTCGGTTGTAGACGCAAGCACCTTTCTAAACTGTTCAGTCACTAGTGGGTAATGTGTACAGGCAAGCACAAGCACGTCGTACGCATCTTCCTTTCCTGAAAGAGCAGTGCGGATAATCTCTTCAATAGTAGAAGCATCATCTCCGTGTTCTATAGCCCCCGCAAGTTCGGGAATAGCAATTGCCTCTACTTCTTTGCCGATCATATGGAACGCACTTTGATATATACCTGACTCTATTGTTGCCACCGTCGCCACTAGTCCAATACGTATATCAGAATTTTTAAAGTGACGAACTGTCGGACCTACCATTTCTACTAGATGGTCGGGAGCAATAGAGAGACTATCCAAAAGTGAAAGCGTGAGAGATGTAGACACACTGTTACAGGCGCTCACGATACTCGTCGCACCTCCATCGCTTAGTTTGGTAATTGCAGCACCCGTTAAATCAAAAAGTTCTTGGCGTGATCGTGACCCATACGGGGCGTTCTTGATATCGCCGAAATAGAGAATATTCGCCGATGGAATGCGTGCGCGTATTTCTTTAAGTACCGTGAGTCCTCCCGATCCTGAATCAAAGATTCCAATCATGTAAGCGCGCGTACAAGCTCTAGATATTGATCCCCTCGCTCATACTCATTCTTAAACATACCGAACGAGGCAAAGGCAGGAGACAACACCACCACATCTCCGGGTGAGGCGTAGCGTACCGCTTCGTCAAAGGCAGCTTTCAAGTCTCCGAATACTGATGCGTCATGCAGAAACGGCATGATGCGATCGGTGCCTGTTCCCGCAAGAAATATGGTTCGCTTGGTACGACGTGGAAGTTCTTCTATAAGCTCGTGCATAGAGAGACCTTTGTCGTATCCACCCATAATAAGAATGACGCGACGCCCTCCTTCTGAAAGTGCACGAAGCGCCGCAATTGTAGCCTCAGGAGTGGTGGCAGTCGTATCGTTGTAGTACAGCACCCCGTTCACTTCTCGTACAAATTCAAGACGTCCTGCAACTCCCTTAAATGATTCAAGAGCCTCGCGGATTGTCTCTTCACTTACTCCAAGCGCGCGCGCTGCGGCACGTGCGCATGCGGCATTCGCGAGATTATGAATACCTGGAGTGGAGAGGGTCAGATCTTCTGCATCATGTGCGGTGACCGTAATGGGGCCGACTGGAAGCGCCGGATACGCCGGGATTACTTCTTCCGCTGCCTGACCAAGCACGAGCGTATCCCCTGAGCGCTGATGGAGGAATATCTCTGCCTTATCCGCAAGATACTTTTGCATGTCTCCTTGGTAGTAATCCATGTGATCAGGATAGAAGGTCGTGAAGACTGCCACATCAGGACTGAGGCGCTCTGCACCAAATCCTTGGAGCTGCCATGAATCAAGCTCAAGCACTGCAAGGGTTTCTTTGGTTACCTCCGGAAGAAGCGCCAGTGTAGAGACTCCACGTATGTTTCCTCCGAGTAGTACCTGCTTTCCTGCGACACGAAGAATGTGCGCAATCATTTCGGTGGTGGTGGTTTTTCCACGTGTTCCTGTGATGCCGACCAAGGTCGCTCCCGCCTCCCGCGCAAAGCGCGCAAAGAGTGCGGTGGACATCGTGACTGGAATACCATTCCGTAGCGCCTCCTTTATATATATAGAATCCTGAGGAGTCTTCGGTGCTTTAAGAATAAGATCCCTACCACTGAAGTCTTCTAGATGATGTGCTCCAAGGTGATACGTAATACCACCCAGATCCTTGAGTGCTTCAAGTGAAGGGGCGAGGTCCTCCTCACTTTTAAGATCAGTCACGATGACCTCTGCTCCCTGTTGAATAAGGAATCGTACGTCCCCTACTCCTCGGCCAAGAAGGCCAAGACCCATCACGGTTATTTTCTTTCCCTTAAAAAAGGAAGATGCATCCATAGATGCATCCTACCAGGAGAATTAGTCGCAGGCGACGGTGAGAATCTCGTCCTTGCGGTCTATGCGTGCCTCACTCTTTTCTACCCGTACAAACTGGAAAGGACTCGTGAGTGCCTGGGTGGTAACACAAGAGCTTCCCGGTACCGTGTGCGTAATCGTAATGCGACGCGTATCCTCGTTATCCATGATCTCTTTAACCGCTACCGTGTACCCACCAGTATTCTTCTGACCCCCGAATACCGCGAGTACCTCATACTTCTCAAAATCAACACTCGGAAGTGCGACCGTCGTCTGTCCGTACGCGAGTGCCCATACCTGCTCCAGTTGCTCACGATTTTCAATCTTGAAGTTTTTACGCTCAGAAAGTGAAGCGTTCGCCCCCTCTGCAATTACGCTAAAGGATACCGCTGCTTCTTGTGCACGTGGCGCATTGTTTTCTACTCCCATCACATAGAGTACGGCACCAATGCCTATGGCAAGCACACATATGACCACAATGATGATGACATCTCTCTTCATATAGAAACAGTATAGCCCCCATGCGGAGGCTATATCACGCTACATGTATATAACTGGTGCACGCTCTAGGATTCGAACCTAGGACCGCTCGAGTATCAGTCGAGTGCTCTACCAACTGAGCTAAGCGTGCTCGCCTGGCGATACTACCAGAAATACCTCCTATCTTCCAGCACCCTCTTCATTAACCAATTTCTGAACCTTCTCCTTCACCATGTCGCGTACCTGGCGATGGAATTCTATGGGAGTACGCACCGCATCAGGAATTCCCTCCCATCGCACCAGTTTCGGAGAGGAAGACAGATACTCAGGAAGTTCGTAATCAGTGATTACCACGACTTTATCTGCGCTCTCCACCATCGCTTCCGAAAGTAGATCACGGCGATTGTGCGACACACCCAGCCCTTCTTCCCGCATCACCTCCACCACCATCTCAGGCACGCTGGGATCATCTCCCTTAACCGAGTTCCCAAGATCAAGACCTGCACTCATGGCATCTGTGGTACCCGTAAAAGCGTTGTAGTACGCTTCCGCCATTTGGCTTCTTCCGGCATTCGCTCTGCATATGAAAAGCACTTTCATGACAAGCAGTATACCTATAGTTGGGTATACTTATGCCATGTCTGAAGACCTCAACCGTTTCCGCACAAGAGAAGAGACCTCAAACAGAAGTGTATGGGTGTATCGTTTCGCGGAGCGTGCCATTGAGATTTCCGATAATCCAGAACGTGGTGATTACCTTCGCAAAATGTTGGAGTTCTCGGATATCCATGAAGAAATGCAAGTGTATAAGGAACGGCGAGAGACACCTCCCCAAAAACTGGTAGAACGTCGGCGTGAACTTCAAAAAGAGTTAGACCCTTATTTGGAACGACAATACCGGAAACGCCCAAAAAGTATTTTGAAGGGCTCTACAAAAGTGTCCCGCAAACCACACGAATCGGGTAAAGATAGCTATGTGTATTTCTATGGTTCAGAAGAAGAATTTCACGCAACCCCTGATACTCCACGATATGTACAGAAATATTCAGTGCCTACGAAGGAGGTCGGGCCTGACAACGTAGAGTATCTCCAGAAAAAATACCAGATCTTAAAGAAGATCCTCGGTGATCATATCCCCCGCGCATGGTTTGTTCTGGGAGAGTTTAGACACGGGATCCCTAAACATGAACTCGGAGAGTTCCATACTTCTATCCGCGCCGTTACTATCCAGCGCGAAGTGCGCGGAAAAACATTCCAGGAAATGACCGACAAGGAACGACGTAGACCAAAGGTGCAGGAGGCTCTCAAGGAGGCAATGAGCAGGTACCTAGAGGCCCGCGCGTACCTGCGACAAATGTGTAAGGATACAGGAGTGGATCCTCGCACCTTTGAACTTAGTCTTGACGTCGGCGAGCTCTCTCCCGATACACGTGAGGCTCCATTTGATCCTCTCTACTACATGTCGCCAAATGCAATGTACGACGAACGAAAGAACAAGGTGTACTTCATAGACATGGGCTGGGGCACCTGGAACTCGGACAAAGAGCGCGTCTTTAAGTACATACTGGAACATTCAGAAGTGCACTAACGTTCTCCCCATTTCATTCTTGCTCCACCTGTCCCCTTGCTATACTGAATGCAGGAAATGATTCACCGCGCACGACCACGGGAATCCAAAAAGCACCGGCAGGTCCGGGCCTCTACAATTGAAGACAAGTATCGTCGTCATAAAAATAAAGAACGCATCTGGCGACGCTGCGTCCTCAAGCTTGCATACGCAAAACAAGAAGTATAGAAAAGCCCCCGTCTGGGGGTTTTCTTCTAGCAAAAGGAATGGAGAAACAAGAATGCTCTTGTGTTCCGCCTATTCGTACCTTTGAAGCGTCAATTGAGCGCTTCAATATGTACACCAGGGTACGTTATCTGGCATCCGAGTGGCGTTTAGGGACGTCCACTAACTCCCTACGTCCGAAGACGTAATCGACGATGAGATGCCTTTCGGGCGATCTCGGTTCCGATTGGATATGTTCCACGACCAGCTTCCGCTAGCCGTGCCTTGTTACGACTTACTCCCTGTCATTGAGTTTACCGTAGTCCTGGATAAACCAAGATATCGGGTACCCCCAACTTCCTTGAGTTGACGGGCGGTGAGTACAAGACTCGAGAACGTATTCACCGTGGTATGGCTGACCCACGATTACTAGCAATTCCGGCTTCAAGAGGTCGGTTGCAGACCTCTATCCGTACTGGGGTCCATTTTTGGGATTTGCTCCACCTTGCGGTATTGCGTCCTTCTGTATGAACCATTGTATCACGTGTGCGGCCCAGGGCATCAGAGGGACATGCTGATTTGGCGTCATCCCCACCTTCCTCCCCCGTGAGGGGGCAGTCTCGCCTGACATATTTAACAGACAACGGGGGTTGCGTTCGTTACCCCACTGAAGGGAACAGCTCAAGCCACGAACTGACGACA
>JBBTSU010000002.1:0-80936 GCA_038078715.1 Patescibacteria group bacterium | reverse complement strand
TACCACATTCATAAGAAGTGAGAAGATCACTGCTCCATAGAGAATAGTGACGTCTCCGTAATACCAGGAGAGGGCCCATCCGATTGCGATAACCACGAGCAAGAACCCGAGCATGAGGCCCCAGGTTCTGAGTACATTATTTGATCGTTCTTGGTAGAGATTTGCCATAAGTAACGGCTAGTATACCAAAGTCAGTTGTTAGGATGCACCACCTCCGCCTCCTCCCCCTCCACCGCCCGCACTGCCTCCTCCGCCAGATGCACCTGAAGCACCCGAGCTTGCAAAGGTAGACGCAAAGCTTGCACTGAATCCAGTTGCAAATCCTGCAGCTGAAAAATTACTTCCCCCCACTGCTGCATGATGTCCGTGATACCAGGCCGGTGAGGTCATGGTGAGTGATGAGAAGGCACGAGCCCACTTTTTTTCTACACCGAAGATCATTGCGTATGGCAGATACTTCTCAAACATATCGGGCGTCAGGTTGGCAAGACGATGCTTCTCTGCAGTCTCGAGATAAAGCTTGAATCCAAGCCACGCTTCTCGCTGGAGATGTCCTTCATGACTCAAGCGCGCGTCAAAGAACACACGAGAGACAACTATGATTGCAGACACCAGTGTAGCGATTCCAAGCACGGTAAGAGGACCAAACATCGCAACCTCAAACTGTGCAAGAAGATATATGATTGTGAAAAGCACCACGGTCACTCCCCCCATAATTCCTGCCCCTTTCATATATTCGCTTGAGAGTGAGCGTTCAAATGCCTTAGTGTCTTGATCCGTTTCTGCATACAATATTTTCTCTAACGTGCGCATAGCATAAAACATCTGTCGCTGCTGATCAGGCTTCCGACGAAGTTCCTTAGTAGAGAAGGTCTGCACGCCTGGAGAAAACAACGTCTTGAGAAGTTGAGACTCATACGACTCAAGTGTGCTTTGATCTTTGTCTGAGAGCGTAAGAACGTAATCTTTTTGACGTACCAAGACTCCGAGACTCTTCGCGAGCGCAAACCGTGCAAAAAGAATCACGAGCCCGATGACCGCAAAGAGTTTCAGTCCTGCCTCAAATCCAGATCCATTCACACCGAAAATGAAGTACGCCATGACGGCCAAGACAATCGCGATAAGCACGTACGCGGCGAGGCTTCCCCAGGCAATAGACTCATTCTCTTCTATGGTCACGTACCCATGTATTGCAAGGTCTACAATCGTCGCAGGCCAGGTACGACGAGACACTCGCTCACGCACGACAAGCTCTGCCATCGCAGGACGAATCGGTGCCGGTGGGGCATATTCCGGAATGACCACTCCTCGCCCTTTCTTATGACGCTCGGTGTAGTACCAGTGTGCGATGCAGAAAAGAATACTCAGGATAAATATTCCTGCGGCGACTCCATACAGCCAATTACGACTCCAGAAATACTCTTGATACGCATTCTCATCTACGAGTCCCTTCTGCCAGCCAACCGCAATCGTTGCATCGTCTCCTGCGTTAAAACTGTGTGCGCTGAATTTCGCTGACTGTAGACTCTCATTTTCTATGCGCTCGCTGTGTGTCCCTTGGTCGGTCATATACCAGACCAACTGAGGCGCTGGCACCTCACCTGGCATGTGCACCGTCGCATATACATTGTAGACCGGGACAGTGAAGTCGGTGAACAAGTCCCAGTAGAGTTCGTCGTGTGTGTCATAGAACGCGAGTCCCCCATGAACGGTATAGACGAGGGTCCAGGCCTTATATACCTCTCCTGCCTCCCCAGGTGTGTTATCTGAAAGATCGTAGTACCACTCAATATTTGTTGCACCATCCTCTACCCACGTCGTGTACTTCCCCCAACTTGCTGGATCTTCTTTATCAAGACGCTTCGGTGAATAGGTAAGAGGAAATTCTTCGTCTCCACTACTCTCCAGTACCTGTATGTTCGTAATCTCATCAAGTTGGTCATGAGGAATGGTGCGCCATCCTTGATGAAAGGATCCGTGGAATGAATACACTTGACGTTCACGAACGGTGAAGGTTGTGTCTTCGTGAACGGTGATGTCGTCATTAATCGCCGCATAGGTGTAGTAGCGTGTGTCCTGTGCGCCCACTGCTCCCGGTATAAGCAACAAAGCCGCCGCAAAAACTGCGACGACTTTCATACCCGCTTCTTGGAAGCGGTGGATCATAGGTTAGAACGCAACCTTCACTGGCTGACGTGCCGCTGCTTCACCCTCTTCAAGTTCAAAGAACTCGCGTTTACCAAACTTGAACATACCTCCCACAATATTTCCTGGGAACTGCTCAAGGCCAGTGTTCAGCGCCATGACGGTGCCGTTGTAGAAACGGCGTGCAGCCTGGATCTTATTCTCCGTGTCGGAGAGTTCGCGCTGAAGCTCAAGGAAGTTCGTGTTTGCCTTAAGATCAGGATACGCCTCTGCAATGGCGAAGATAGATTTAAGCGCACCCGTAAGCATGTTCTCTGCTTGTGCATGATCAGCCATACTTGATGCACCCATGGCAGCCGCACGTGCATTTGAGACATTCTCAAATGCTACCTTTTCATGTGAGGCATATCCCTTCACTGTTTCAATAAGGTTTGGGATAAGGTCGTAACGACGCTTCATCTGCACCTCTATATCGCTCCATGCCTCCTTGGCACGGTTTATGAGCGTAATGAAGCCATTGTAGGCGGCAATTATCCAGAGCACGAGCACTGCTAGTACGGCAAGCACAGTCCAAAGAATGGTCATAATATCGTTTTGGTTATACCTGCATTATAGCAAAAAGGCCCCGAGTATGGGGCCTTTTCATTAGAACATTCCTCCTCCCATGTCGGGAGCGGCATCACCCTTTGGTTCCGGAAGATCTGCGACCGCCGCTTCGGTCGTAAGAAGGATAGAGGCTGCAGATACTGCATTCTCTACCGCCTTCTTCGTTACCTTCACTGGGTCAATGATTCCCTCCTCAAGCATATCCTCTACGATCGTATCGTTCATGGCATCGTAGCCGGCGTTTACTTTACCTGCCTGCACCTTGGTAACGATTGAAGCGACATCATCCTTGCCACAGTTAAGCGCAATCTGACGAAGTGGCTGCTCAAGGGCGCGAATCACAATCTCGTAGCCAACCTTCTCATCAGAAGAAAGCTTGCTGCCTGCTTCAAGATTCTTAGACACTTTCGCCAGTGCCGTACCACCTCCCGCAACAATACCCTCCTCCATGGCAGCCTTGGTTGCCTTCACTGCGTCATCAATCTTGTCCTTGAGATACTTCATCTCAGTCTCCGTTGCAGCACCCACGCGAATGACGGCGACTCCACCCGTAAGTTTTGCAACACGCTCTTCAATCTTCTCCTTATCAAACTTAGAAGACGTGTTCTCGGCAATTGCAGTCAGCTGTGCAACACGAGCCGCAATATCTGCTTTCTTGCCCTTTCCACCGACGAATACCGTGGTGTCCTTAGTTGCAACGACACGAGATGCCTTACCAAGCATTGAGAGCGTGGCATTCTCAAAGGTAAGACCAGTGTCAGAAGAAATCACCTGACCTCCGACCACTGCTGCAATGTCGGCAAGCATTTCTTTCTTGCGATCTCCAAAGCCTGGAGCCTTTACCGCAAGCACATTAAAGGTGCCGCGAAGTTTGTTCACAACAAAGGTGGTGAGTGCTTCACCTTCAACATCATCTGCGATGATGACAAGCTCTTTCTTTCCTGCCTGTGCCACCTTTTCAAGAAGTGGGAGGATTTCCTGTACGCCACCAATCTTCTTATCGGTGATGAGGATAGACGCATCCTTCATTTCTGCCTCCATGCGCTCAGGATTTGAAACCATGTATGCAGAGACATATCCTTTATCAATCTGAAGACCTTCTACGACTTCAGACGCAAGCTCCATGCCCTGGGATTCTTCTACGGTGACCACACCGGAAGCACCCACCTTCGCAACGGTCTCTGCAATGATGGTGCCGAGCTCTTCGCTCTCTGCGGAAATGGTGGCGACACGATTAATGTCTCCCTTTCCATCAACCGGCTTTGCCATCTTCTCAAGCTTGGCAACGGCATCATTCTTCGCCATTTCCATACCTGCGCGAATGGCCATTGCGTTTCCACCCTTCACGATGTGTGCAAGACCCTCTTCAACCATCGCTTCAAGAAGCACAACCGTGGTCGTCGTTCCGTCTCCTGCGCCATCATTCGTTTTGTTGGCGACCTCCTTCACGATCTCGGCGCCCATGTTTTCAAACTTATCCTTGAAAGAGATTTCCTTTGCGATGGAGACACCATCGTTGGTGATGCGAGGACCACCGTATCCTTTATCAAGAATCACGTTACGGCCACGAGGTCCAAGTGTTGCCTTCACTGCTTTTGCAGCCTTCGCAAGACCTGCGTGTATGGCCTTGCGTGCATCTTCACCGAAGAGTATTTGCTTTGCCATGCTTAGTTAGACTTAGGAATAATTGCAAGCACCGAAGACTCAGAGAGGATGTAATACTCCGTCCCGTCTACTTTCACTTCATCGTACCCATACTTTGAAAAGAGCACGACATCACCTTTCTTGACAGTCATTGGTACACGCACGCCGTCATCAAATTTTCCTGGACCAACCGCCACGACGGTTCCGCGCTCAGGCTTCTCCTTCCCGACCGTATCGGGGATGATAATGCCAGAAACGGAGGTCGTCTCGTCGGCCATAAGCGGCTTGACGACTACGCGGTCGGCAAGCGGTTCTAGTGCAACATTTTTTGCCATAAATATTAGAGTCGTAAATACGCTTTACCTTATAAAGCTTTGGGGGGTGCCCCTTCCGGGAAGATCCCGGAGACGCTCGCAGTATATTCGGGTGCGTATCTTGTCGCAAGTCGGGTACAATACCGGCATGCAACCGAGCTTTAACGAAGGAAAACCCTTTCCCATTCCTCCCGAAAAGGTCCGAGATCTTAAAGAAGACATCTCTCGTCTTATGGCGGGCACGTATGAGATTCCAGCTACACATACATTCGTAAATCTATGTGCGTACATGCATACGTTAACGAACCAGCTCACTGCTCAGGGTCTTTCAGATGAAGCATTCTCTAAAGCACTTAATGAGGAATTTCAGGATGCGGTTGAGGCACTTAAGCCAGAGAAAAATGCACTGCTCGCCATTTTCACGTCACAGATTTGGAATGAGTCTGAGTTTGTAGAGGATCGTGCACGACTTATTCGTTACAACGGTATGATGACTCAGAAACTTAACATGCTGGGTGCTCTCTTCGTGGAGGCCTGTATACGATGGATAGAAAGCCCTGAAGCGAAATCTCCTCCTTACGCATCTATGATCACCCGTTTCAAGGAAATTGTTGGATTCTCAGAAAGTAAATTTCCTGAGATGCTCTCTGAGCGGATCGTCATGGAAGTAACGACAAGTGGCATGTCCACCGCTGAAATCGCGGCAGCTAACTTGGCAAGTATCGTCATGAGTAAGTGCGAGGAGTTAGAGAATCAAGGAACGGTTGTTTCTCGCGACAAGGTACTCACTGCAATTCAACGCGCCTACCGCAACATTGGAGTTATGCTTGCCCGTATGAACCAAAATGTGTCGGTTCCTATTATGGATGAACTCTGGAGTGACCCTTCATATTTTGAACTCCGAGAAGAAGGAGGAGAATACGTACTTTATTTGCTTCCTGAACGACTCCCAGACATCACGATTGATGACGGAAAATCAGTCTGGAAGACTATGCGATACGGAGAGACCACTTCCTGTCCTGCCATGTATGCCGTCGGGGAACACTCTGCAGTGGTCCCTGAATTCTTCAAAACTGCAGTAGAGTTGATCGGATCTGCAAACGATTTCCCCCAGAAATAGCTCCTTGCCCGAGGTCGGCCTCCATGGTATTCTCGGGGCTACAGATGGAGACACTCAAGGCGATATTGCCATACATAGAGATAACCCTCTCCCTTCTCCTCATCATCGGCATTGTGCTCCAGCAGCGTGGAGCCGGCCTCGGTGGAGCCTTCGGGGGGGACAATTTCGCAGCGACGTTTTACAAGCGCCGTGGCGCAGAGAAATTCCTTTTCAATGCGACCATTGGTATTGCGCTCCTGTTCGTCGCATCAGCAATCGCTGGATTCCTCATCTGAATCCAACCCCATGCCTGGCCAGCTCTCGCGCCTTTTCTCAACTATTTCTCGTTTCTTCGCCCCGCCAGTTCGGGCTCTTTCAACGCGTCTAGCGACGCTCTCTCCGGGGGATAAACTCATTGCGAGTGTGCTCGGACTTTTCGTACTCATCTCTGGTTTTGTAGGGCTCTACGCGCTAGAGCGTGCCTTTCTCGTAAAAGTGCCTGCGCATGGTGGCTCCCTCACCGAAGGACTTATCGGAACTCCTCGTTTCATTAATCCCCTTCTTGCACTTTCTGATGCCGATCGTGATCTTACTCGCCTCACCTACGCAGGACTCATGGGTATTGGTGAAGATGGAAATCTCACTCCCGTACTTGCCGAGTCCTATTCAGTTTCTGAAGACGGGAAGACCTATACCTTCGTTCTTCGTGAGAACGCAGAATTCTCTGATGGTCGCCCTGTGACTGCAGAAGACATCGTCTTTACCGTTGGCAAAGCGCAGGATCCCGGTCTTAAGAGTCCAGAACTTTCAAACTGGGCCAACATTCGTGCAGAGGTGGTAGATGCGCGCACTGTTTCTTTTACTCTTCCAAAGGCATACGCACCGTTCCTTGAAGATACGACGCTTGGTATTTTGCCTGCGCATCTCTGGCGCAATGTGTCAAATGCAGAATTTCCTTTCTCTCCCCGTATGGAGAAGCCAATCGGCGCAGGACCATTCAAAGTACGAAGTGTCGTGCGTGGAGGCGATGGAACGATTGAAAAGTACGTACTAGAAGCAAACAGTCGCTACGTTCTTGGTCGTCCCTATCTTGATGAGATCACCTTCGTATTCTTTGATCAGGAAGAGAATCTAGAGAATGCACTTAAGGCAGGACATATTGAAAGTGCATACGGCATTGCAACGAAGAACGCACTCTCAGCTCCGTACTCTCGTGTGTTTGGTGTGTTCTTTAACGGGAACGAGAATCCACTCTTTGCACGCCCTGAGGTCCGCGAAGCACTTTCTATCGCGATAGATCGTGAGGGCATTATTCGTGACGCGCTTGGCGGATACGCAACGGTCGCTCAGGGTCCTGTTCCTCCAGGAAGTCTTCCTGTGTCAGAAGAAACAATCCTTTCTGAAGAAGAACGCCGTGCGGCTGCCGCAGAAGTGCTTGAAGCAAAAGACTGGGAGTATGACGAAGAAACGCGCGCGTGGACGAACGATGGATTAGTGCTTGAAGTCACTATCAAAACCTCTAACGTTCCTGAATTGAAAGCAGTTGCGTCTGCCATCCAAGATCAGTGGGGACGTTTTGGGATTCCGACGTCAGTTGAACTGTATGAGCCAGGTGATCTCACCCAGACCGTGATTCGTCCTCGTGCCTTTGATGCCCTTCTCTTCGGCATGGTAGTGGGCCGCGACCAGGATCTCTTTGCGTTCTGGAATTCATCAGAACGTAACGATCCAGGACTTAACATCTCCATGTACACCAATCCATCCGTGGATCAACTCCTTGCACAGATCCGTGAAGAGACTGACCCAGAGGAACGCCAGGAAGCACTGGAACGAGTCAACGCACTCGTCGCGAGCGACTATCCTGCCGCCTTCACACACGCACCGGATTTCCTCTATGCAATCCCAACCGATCTGAAGGGGGTGACACTCACCCGCATTGCCTCTCCTTCTGATCGTTTGGCGACCGTCGCACATTGGTATCGCCGTACGGAGATGGTGTGGCCAGCGTTTGCACGTGAATAGAAGGTAGTGGGCACAGATACTCATATTTTGCCCACTTCCCACTGTTCGCGGTATTCTAGAAACACTTACTTAACTACTACTCACTAATCTGACCCGATTTATGTCTTCAGCACCAGCACCAGCTCCTGCGCCCGCTTCTGGCGGCGCACCCCACCGCCCAAGCGGCCCACAAAGCGATCGTCCTCGTCCACCATTTCGTGGTGAACGTGGTGGTCGTGGACGAGGAAGCCGTGGCGGACGTGGACGCGATACGCGTCGTCCAATGCGGAGCGGCCCTTCTCAAGGAGGCCCTGCGCCCGAAAAGCGCGTTGCCGATTATTTCCCAGAAAAACCAGCGTCTAACATTGTTCGCGTCATCCCTCTTGGTGGCGTAGAAGAAGTTGGTCGCAACATGTGTGCGATTGAAGCCAACAACGACATCTTTGTACTTGATGTGGGCTTCCAGTTTATGTCTGAGGGTGATGCCCCAGGTATTGATTACGTACTTCCGAACACGAAGTATCTTGAGCAGAATATTGATCGCGTCCGCGCGGTCATCATTACGCACGGCCACCTCGACCACATCGGTGGTGTTCCCTTCCTTATGGGACGCATGGGCAATCCTCCGATCTACACCCAGAACCTCACCTCGGTGATGATCTTGAAGCGCCAGGAAGAATATCCTGAAATGCCTCGTCCAGAAATGGTCGTAGTAGAGCCGGGATCTGTGCACACCATTGGAAACACCAAGGTGAAGTTCTTCCCGGTGACGCACTCTATTCCTGATTCCATGGGTGTCTCTATTCAGAGCCCAATTGGAAACGTCGTTATTACCGGAGACCTGAAGCTTGATCATGAAAATGGCGAACCAATGCCACACGAAGCAAAGAAGTGGGGTGAGCTCGGAAAGGATAACAATCTTCTTTTCATCGCTGACTCAACCAACGCAGAGCGCGACGGCTTCTCTATCCCAGAGCGTAAGGTGCACGAGACCCTTGAGAACATTGTCCGCACGGTGTCTGGTCGTCTCATCATCGGTACCTTTGCGTCTCAGTTTGAGCGCATGATCCACATCATTGAGACCGCAGAAAAGATGGGTAAGAAGATTGTAACCGAGGGTCGCTCAATGAAGACCAATCTTGAGATTGCCCAGAAGACCGGTCTCTTGAAGATTGACAAATCAACCGTGATTCCTGCGACGGAGATTGGGGATTACCCTGCCGACAAGATCATCGTCCTTGCCACTGGCGCACAGGGTGAAGAGTTTGCAGCCCTTATGCGTATTGCGACCAAACAGCACAAGAACATTGTGCTTAATCCTCGCGACACCGTGGTACTTTCCTCTTCCGTTATCCCAGGAAACGAAATCGCCGTGCAGCGCCTGAAGGATAACTTGTACCGTAACGGTGCATCGCTGATCCACTACCGCTCCTCTGACGTGCACTCTACTGGACACGGAAACACTGGAGAGCTCGTGTGGATTAACAAGCAGGTTGGTGCCAAGTACTTCATGCCTGCGTACGGGTACTATTCAATGACCTCGTGTCACGCAAGGGCGGTGGAGCAGTCAGGCTTCCCTCGTGAGAACATTATTCTTGCCGACAACGGTACGGTGATTGATATAGACGGACAAGCGCTCAACATTCACAAGCAGAAAGTGCCGTCTGCCCCACTTATTGTGGACGGCTTCTCTATTGGTGACATGCAGGAAGTGGTCATTCGCGATCGTCAGGCACTTGCGAAGGACGGAATGTTCGTCATCATTGCGACGATTAATCTTAAGACCGGAAAGCTTCGTAAGTCTCCAGATATCATCTCTCGCGGCTTCATCTACCTCCGTGAATCTCAGGACCTCTTGAACCAGGCTCGCCTGCTTATCAAGAAGACCGTGGAAGACACGACTGAAGGTATGAATCCAGTTGATCTTGATTACGTGAAGAACACGATCTCAGACACCATGTCTGGCTTCCTCTTTACGAGGACCAACAAGGCCCCAATGGTGATTCCGGTACTTATCGGAGTCTAAGTAGGAAACCGCCCCACTGGGCGGTTTTTTGTTAGAATACCCCCATGACCATTGAGCGCGAAACGTGGAAAGAGCCCGACCGTACTCCTCTTGATCCCTCTCTTGCGAAGGCATACGTAAACCGAGATCTTCCTGAAGTGCGTCGTGACTTTGCGCAAAAAGGAAAGGACGACGGTAAAATACTGTACGCACTCCACCCTGAAGAGGATCTGCTTGGAAAAGGAGGTGCGCTTCAAATGCTCTACACGCAGACTGGGAAAACCCCTGTGCGGTTCATGCACTTCAGTTACTTCGTACCTTCAAGCGATTCTGGAGAGCTCCGTCAGGAAGTGGCGAGCATGTTGCTTGAAGAAAAGGCTCCAGGTGTCTTTATTCTCGTCCACCGATTTGTGAATCCTGAGCTACGAGGTGGAGGTGTGGGATCACGTCTTCTTTCACATCTTGAAGCATGGCTTATGCAAATAGCGAATGCGCGCGGTGAGAAGGTAGAGCTGCACGCAAGCATTGGTCAAAAGAACCCTCTTTTCTGGTTTGTTGACCGAGGGTATCTTCCTGAAGACCAGGCCTCTGTAGATCTTCTGGAAGAACTCATCAAACACCCTGAACGATTCGTAAATGGAGATGGAATCTCAGTTACAGGCATTGAACACCCTTTATACAGAGCTGACGAAGAAGGCAATCCAAGCGGACCACGAGTATCGGTCGCACTACAGAAGACCTTTTCTCCCTCAGTTCGGTAATTGAAACTTCCCTTTCGTACGTTCAATCAATCCTTCCTTCGTAAGTGAAGCGAGTTGCGCGCGTAGCTGCGCTTTTCGCGTAGGACCAAGAACTGCCGAAAGAAACATAGCAGTGCGTGGACCTTTCGTAAGCGCTTTTAATATAGCCCCACGTGCCTGACGACGAGACCCTTCAAACGGCTCCTGTTTCCGATACGACTTTGCCTGCGCATTGCGTCGTACCCCTGATCGTTTCAAGAAACTTCCATAATCCATGAGTGCTGAGTGCCATTCCCTGCTCTTGCCTCGTGGCAGCGCCTTCTCCAGTACTTCTTGTATTTTCTTGTCATCTACCTTCTTTGTTGTAGGAAAGAAGTGGTGTGTCACGACGGTTCTAATATTCGTTTCTATACACACTGCATCCTTGTTTTCAGAAAATACCTGTACGGCACGTGCGGTGTACGGCCCTACCCCAGGAAGTACTTCTAATTGTTCTGGGAACTTCCCTTTGTGTGTGGTGATCACTTCCTTCGCTGCCTGATGCAACATCTTGGCGCGACGGTTGTATCCAAGTCCTTGCCAGGCTCGTAGCACCTCAGAGAGCGGAGCCTTCGCGAGTGCACGCACGGTTGGGAACCGCTTCAGCCATTGTTTGTAGTATGGAATGACCCGTTCTACCTGCGTCTGTTGCAACATCATTTCTGACACAAGAATCTTGTACGGGTCTTGTGTCTTTCGCCATGGCAGATCATGCCGTCCATGCACACGGTAATGACTCAAGACAATCTTTCTAAACGCAGCAATCTTAGAGCTCGTAGATGACATCTTTACGTTCTACGACTACTTTCCACATTCGCTTCTTCGCATGTGTATACAGCTTCTGGTTTGGATTAAACGCAATTGCCTTCTCCACCATCTCAAGCATTGGAATGTCGCTCTCCGTGTCGCCTACTCCAATAGAATGCTCTAGGGTGAGATTCTCTTTTCGCACTGCGCGCTGTAACACTGCGGCCTTGTTGCGGATGACTTCCACATCTTCCACCTTACCCGTAAACGCACCAGAAGGACCAGTCTCATAAAAGAAACCGTAGATCTTATCAAATCCTAGTTCAAAGCCGAACGCGTCCACGATGAAGCGTGGAGAGTGAGAGATCGCAAGGAGAAAGTATCCTTCCTTCTTCAATTTTTTCACCAAATCTCTAGTATAGCGATACACACGATCTTTCTTCTCTTCAATAATTTCATTCGTCGCATCTTCCATTGCCGTATACGAGACGCCTTTGATGTGCGAGAGGAATACTTCTATCACCTTCTCCACATAGGCCTCATAGTCGCCCTTACGATTAAGCCACTTCTCATACTCTTCTTCGTAGGCATTTCTCGTCTCGGGTGGAAATATACCTTTCTCTATCAAACGCTCCACCAACTCAAGAAAGAGTGACGCACGGAATATGGTGCCGTCTATATCAAATACTGCTACGGGGCGCTTCTTCTTCATGCCCCTATCCTATCATTTCGCCTTGGGCCAGCGGACCGCTGCCTTGGGCCAGAGCTTCGTGAGCGGATGATCCTTACATTCATGAGGGCGAGCAGGACACACATAGCGCCCATAGAGCACCAGCCCATTATTGAGGTATTTCCAGTCTTTCTTTGGTACGAGTGCCTCCAGGTCTTTTGAGATCTTCGTTAGATCCGTATGGTTCGTAAGATCAAAACGGATCGCAAACCTTCTGACATGCGTGTCGGTCGGGATACCCTCCCACATATCGTAGAGTTCTCCCAAAATCACATGCGCGGTTTTATACCCGATACCCGGAAGTGCCACCAATTCCTGTTCGGTCTTTGGCACCTTTCCTCTGTGTTTCTCTTGTATCACCTTTGCCGCGGCAGTAATGGCCTTTGCTTTGTTACGAAAGAATGAAATGGAAGATACATCCTGCGTAAACGTCGCGAGTGACGCAGTCGCAAAGTCTTTCGGTGTTTTATACTTCTTCCAGAGTGTTGCGGTCACTTTGTTTACCTGCTTATCCGTTGCCTGCGCAGACAGCATCACGGACGCCACAAGCTGAAACGAGGTCTTGTATGCAAGCTCTGTTTTCGGTTCTGGGTATGCCTTCTTCAGATATGCGACAATCTTTCGTGCGCGTGCCTCGCGCTCTTTGTTCATGCTAGGCAAGAAGGTCTTCGTCCCGCGCAAAGGCAAATTTGAAGCAGGTGACAACAATGGCACCGGCAGCTGCAGCAGTAAGGATCACAGACACGAGGAAACCGATGATTGGAATCACTCCGATCAAACGCAGCGCCACCATACCAAGCACTGCATGTTTCCAGGTCACTACGGTGTGCTTAAACGTACGCATGAGCGCTGCTCCTGCGAGTACGCCCGCATACAGATATGCCAAAAGCAGAAGGAGCACATATGCCGCACCAATCACAAGACCTATACCAATACCAGCAAAAGAAACCATAAGAATAAATACCAACACCGGTGTCGCAATCATGACTGCAAATCCAATGAGTGCAAGAAGCGAGAAGCGACCGACAGACTGGGTAAGTGTACGATCTACAATCCTCTGACTAAAGACTGGAAAGAGTCCCGCCATAAGACCAGAGGCAACCACGGCAGAAATAAGTCGTACGACAAAGAAGACGCCGAGTCCAGCAAGCGCAAAGGTCTCTGCTTCTTCCGTTGTCGGAAGGAACGCAGAGGAACCGGTGTAGACGACACTTCCTACCGTTGCCGAGGCAGGAATGTACGCCTCTTGTGGTGCATTGTATTTAAGGGCGCCGGTCACCACCGTTCCCTCCCCAAGCGCGAGACGATCTGAGGCCACCACCGTGACATCCCCCGTATAGGTACCCGAGAGTGTAATGGTCGCGCCATAAATAATTACCGACCCAGTGGCGCCTTCGGTGATAGTCACCGTACCTCCCGCAATTCTAATATCGCGCGCGATGCCGGTGATCGTGACTGAACCTCCAGCCGCAATCAAATCTCCGGCAACCTCCTGTTCAACAAACACACGTCCTCCCGCAACTCGTAGATCTCCCCCGATGGCTTCACGCACATTCACATCTCCTCCAAACAAGAGAGCATCCCCTTCTACGGGAGCTGCAAGCACGAGCGTACCGCCGAGAGCCGCAATATCCTGGGGCACTGTCGTCGCAACCCGCACTTCAGAACCAAAGAGATAGGCATTGTCGGAAGGTGGTTCCGCGACAATGAGTGCCTCATCTCCTGCAAAAGTACTTGCAAGGCTGATGAGCGGAAGAAGGATGAGCGCAGTTACGATGAGTGCAGTCCTTCGCATATACGCATTATGGTAGCACAACAGGTGGAAGGAGGTGCTTTCGGTACCCTATCGTAAGCCCCGCTAAGATAAATGAGATGCAGGCAGAGACGAGACAATAAATGCAGATCGCCTTAATAACTACGATCTGCAGGAAGAGGAAGGAGAGAGATGCGAGTGCACCAAGCACAGTCACTGCCAGAAGACCCTGTACCAACACACGAGGGGTCCGTCCGTAGAGCGAAGCGGTAAGCATCAAAATCAGCACATAGAACCCGAGACCATAGACGGCAAGTGGGATGCCGAGGAACTTGGAATAGGGGCTCGCGGCAACGGTATTGCACTTATCAAGTCCCTCAATATCACACACGAGCGGATCCGCCGTGAGTGCGCTATGCGAAAGATAGGCTGAATCTGCAAGGCCAATGAGTGTAAGAACGATAAGCACAGTCAGAAAGAAGTGCCGAGTCATATGTCCGCTATAGTACACTATTCCTATGGACCCAAATGTGAAGAATGATGAGTGGCACAGCACGCTCAGTGAAGAAGAATATCGTGTACTACGGGAACGCGGTACCGAGGCTCCCTTCTCAGGAAAATACCTCACCACTACCGACGAAGGCGTTTACCATTGCAAAGCCTGTGGCACCGTCTTGTTTACCTCCGCACAGAAACTAGACTCTAGCGAAAGCGATCCTGGTCTTCAGGGCTGGCCTTCTTTTTCAGACCCTGCAGTTGCAGAGCACGTGGGCACTCGTCCTGATGATTCGTATGGTATGCACCGCACCGAAATATACTGCAAGAACTGTGACGGGCACTTGGGACACCTTTTTGACGAACAAGTGAACGGCACTCCACGAAAACACTACTGCGTGAACTCAGTCTGCCTTGAATTTGAGAAGAAGGGGGACTAAATGTGACAGACCGCGTTTGGGTGCTTTTCAAAATATCGCTGATGATATTCCTCTGCTTTGTAAAATGGAGTGGCGGCCGTAATCTCGGTTGCAATTGTTTTGGGATGGAATGAGGGCTGGAGTTCTTTTTTCACGCGCTCAGCAATCTCTCGCTGCTCTTCATTCACATAAAAGATTGCAGACCGATACTGATTCCCCACGTCTGGTCCTTGACGATTCAACTGTGTAGGATCGTGAATCTCAAAGAACTTTCGTACCAGTGCATCATAGGTGATTTTTTCTGGATCAAAGGTAACGCGCACTGCTTCTGCGTGCCCCGTCGTGTCCGTGCACACCTGCTCATATGTAGGATTCTCGGTGTGCCCACCAATATATCCTGACTCTGCATCAGTCACTCCCGGAACCTGAAGAAACACATACTCCACACCCCAGAAACATCCCGCAGCAAATAGTGCTTGATTCATACATTTATTATAGTCTTAAGTTATCTTGGACGACGTTGGGCTGACCGTTAAAGAACTTGGGGGTGGTAATGTCGGCCTGCATCATTGCTGATGGAGGAGCACCCTCTTCTGGAACAATGTTTGGGTTGCTTTTTTGTACATCTATTCCTAAATATAATGGATGTTTCTCTCCAGGAAGAGTGACTTCGTTAAGTAATGAGCTGCTTTGCCCACCTGAGCAAATCTCCACGACGACAAACCGATCTTTGTATTTTTCAGGCAAACTCTGTACCAAACTTTCATGCATGTTCTTTATGATAGCAATGTGCTGGCTGCCTAGGACTCAAACCTGTTCATTCCACCTAGCTCCCTCTCATTGATCGGGCGCTCATCAAGACCGAAGTAATGCCCCACCTCGTGCCATATGGTCTCTCGCACGACCTGGCGCACATACTCCCGAAACTGATTGGTATGGTCGTCGGTGAGTTCCTCGGCCTCGGCAAGGATAGGAAGACGAAAGAGAGTAATCGTATCCGGGAGCGCACCTCCCATCCCGTACTCACTCCCGCGCTCTGTATTCGGAACTCCATGATACAGCCCTAGCAGTGTCTCGCCCACCTCTAGCCCTTCTTCTTTTCGGATTTCTTCACTAGGCTCATCCCCAATCAAAAGCGCGACATTCTTTACGAGCGCCGCAAATCGCTGCGGTACCGACTGCCATTCAGAAAGTGCAATGACTTCAAATTCATCCTGTTCCATTGTTGAGATAGTATACTAGCGCAATGGATATCCCCTTCCTCCACGTTACCTTACCCGAGCTTATACAAATGGTCGGGTATGTCGGTGTATTTGTAATTGTCTTCATAGAGTCTGGTGTCCCTATCGGTCTCATCGTCCCACTTCCTGGTGACACCCTTTTGTTCTCTGCAGGAATACTAGCCGCCACACAAGCCTTTGATCTGGTTCCTCTCATTATCACCATCGTCATTGCTGCCATACTTGGTGATAGTGCCGGATACTGGTTTGGTTCACATTACGGTCCAAAGCTCTTTAGCAAGGAAGATGCACTTATCCTTAACAAAAAGTACCTGGAGAAAACAAATCAGTTCTACCAGAAGTATGGGCGTATGGCGCTTGTCATCGGACGATTCCTTCCTATCTTCCGTACCCTTGTGCCCATTACTGCGGGCATGGGAGGCATGAAGTACCGGACCTTCCTTGTGTATAACATTGCTGGCGCGTTTATTTGGGGAATCTCTATCACTGTTCTTGGATATTTCTTAGGAAACATGATTCCTAATATTGATACGTATCTCCTTCCTACTTTACTCGTCGTTATTCTCGTCACTGGCTATTCTGCATTTCACGAAGTATGGAAAGCAAAGAAGGAAATGCAACATGAAAAAACCGCCCCTTAGAGGAGCGGTTTTTCGTAAGGAGATGAATTAGAGCTCAGCTTCTATGAGTGGCTTTACTGCCGTGTATGGCTGTGCACCGGCGACAAGGCTAGTGCCAATGATAGCGCCTGGCGTACCGTTAATGCCAAAGGATGCACCTTCGTCACGGCTCGCGGTCATGGCCGTCGTGTACTGACCACCCTTCTCGGTGATGAGAGCAGCAACGCGTGCCGTATCAATTCCGAGCCCTGCGGCAGTCTGGTCAAGCGCAGCGCGAGAAAGCGTGTTCTCACCCTCACCCGTCATCACTGCATCAAACCAAGTGCCCCACTTATCAGGAGCTGCCTCCCATACGGCGTGTGAGTAGATGGCGGTATCAAGAGATGCCTGACCAAGAAACTGGAAGTCCTTGTAGACGATTTTCACCTTTCCACTCTCCACGAACTCTGCCTTAAGGTCCTTGATCGTGGTTGACTCAAAGCGCTTACAGAAGCTGCACTGGAAATCAAACCAGACCGCAACCGTGACTGGTGCGTTCTCGTCTCCAATGAAGGGAGCTCCTTCCGTCTTCACATCCTTAATATCAACTGCTGCTGCAGCGGTTCCTGCTTCATCCCCTGTCTTCGGTCCTGATGGGTTACCGAAATAAATCGCTCCTGCAACAATGATCAGACCGAGGAAGAGCGCGACTGCCGTGCCGTTCTTCTCAATGAAGGTCCCTGCGTGAGTAGAATCTGTCATAAATACGAATTATGCCTAAAAGCCTGATATGCCACATAGCATACCAGGCTTCAGCCACGCTCCAAATGGGGCGATTATGAGACGAAAGTAAGCGCTTTCCCCACCTTCCCTGCACGACCCGTACGGCCAATGCGGTGGGTGTAGTCCTCGTAAGATTGTGGAAGGTCGTAGTTAATGACGTGGGACACGCCACTAATATCAAGACCACGCGCCGCCACATCAGTCGCCACGAGCACCTTCACATGATCACGCTTGAAGAGCGCAAGAGCCTGCTGGCGCTTGCCGTGTGTCTTATCACCGTGGATAGATTCAGCGGCAACGCCACGACGCACAAGGTCACGCGAAAGACGCTCTACGCCATGCTTGGTGCGTCCGAAGACAAGCACCTTGTCAAAGGCAGGATCTGAAAGAAGTTCCACCAAACGCTCAAACTTATCTGACGGAGACACACGAATCACATCCTGATCAATCGTTGCCGCGGTGTCACGTGTCTTCACGGATACGTGTACCGGATCGTTGAGGAAATCCCCAATCAAACGCTCAATATCGCGGCTCATTGTTGCAGAGAAGAAGAGCGTGTGACGATTCTTCGGCATATGACTCAAGATAAAGCGCATGTCATCAATGAACCCCATGTCGAGCATGCGGTCTGCCTCATCAAGCACCACGGTCTGGAATGCCGCAAGGTTAAGCTTCTTGCGCTCCATAAGATCCTTGAGGCGTCCTGGCGTACCAATGACGAAGGCAGGATCACGAGAAAGCGCACGAATCTGCGGAACAATGTTTGCACCGCCGACACAGGTCACTGAGGCAAGACGAAGCATCTTCGCAAAGCCCCAGAACTCATTCTCAATCTGAAGCGCAAGCTCACGAGTAGGCACCATGACGAGAATACGATTCTCACGGTTCGCAATTACCTTCTCAATAAGTGGAATGAGAAACGCGCCTGTCTTTCCGGTACCCGTGTTTGCAAGTCCAACGACGTCGCGACCCATAAGGATATGCGGAATTGCCTGATCCTGAATCGGGGTTGGAGTCGTATAGCCCTTGCCAATAATGTTGTCCTTAAGCTGCTCACTGATCGGAAGATCAACAAATGCAGTCTGCGGGACGTAAGCAACGACGTCCTCCTGAGGTACTGCTTTGTTAATAAGCTTTGAAATATCAAAGCTTGGTTCGGAGCGACCACGACGAGAACCACCACGGCTTCCACCGCGAGGACCTCCACGTGAAGGGCCTCCTGGACCACGACGATTTCCTCCGCCACCTCGGTATGAGGAAGAAGAGTGTTCTTTGAGGTCATAGCTTGAGGCAGTGACTGGAGGCTTCCAGCCTGCCTGTGCAAAACGCATCCCTGCTTCAAAGGCAGGAGTGCGCACAGGACCACGGCGATGACCGCCTGGTCGTCCTCCTACCTTAGGACGGTGACGTGCACCTCCCTTATTATCTGAATTTTTATTCATAGAATTATGTAACGAACCCGCGAATATATCGCGATAAGTGAATATGGGCTCAAATGGACCGAGCGAGGTCGCAACGTCTCGAGAGTTCCGGGACCGTTCTTTTCTTCTCCCCCGGGTCTTGAGAACTCTCAAGACGAAAACTGGAGTAACGTTGTGATCGTATTATATCACGTTTGTGGGGCAGACACAAGCGGAAGCCGTGCAACCGCGTACATAGAGACTAAAAGGACGATTGCCGCAAGATACTGACTCGCCGTAAGTGCAGTGCCATAGAGGAAGTAGTCAATCGCAATTGCGGTGAGTGGAAACGCGAGCTCGACGATCGTTGCGGTACTGGCAGGGGTAGATTGGAGACCGCGGTAGTAGATCCAAAGCGCCAGCATGCCCGTAGAGACCGCAATAAGTGCGAGTACACCAAGCTGAGAGAGAGTCACCATGGTAAGTGACGGAGCGGCACCGAGTGCCACTACGAAGATAAGTGCAATCGGCACAGTAATAAGAAAACGAAGTCCGGTGACGAATGTATTGTCGTGCTTCAAAAGAAGCGAGCGAGAAAAGGCGGTAGAGGAGCCCCAGGAAATCGCCGCCAGAAGTGCGAGTCCTGCCGCCATGAGGTGCCCTCCTCCATCTGAGAGATTCACCACTCCTCCGGGAAACGTAACGAAGTATCCAGCAATGAGCGCCACACCCGCAAGAAACACATACTTGAGACTCACCCGTTCCTTGAGCACCACGGCAGCAGTCGCGACCGTAAACACTGGCTGAAGCTTCTGAATAAGGAACACTACTGAAAACGAAATGAAAGAAACGGCAAGAAGTGCACTCGTAAAGAAGAGAGTGCCGAGGACACCAGACAGTAATGCAATCAAACACATGACTCCCCATTCTTTCTTCGTGAGAACTTCCTTCTTCCAAGCTTTGAGGAGGAATGGAGAAATGAGCACCAATCCAATCAAGTGTTCATAGAACACGATGGTCGTAGGCGGCAAATCATAGAGTGTGCGACGAAGCACTCCATCAATACCCCACAACACTGCGGCAACAAAGACAAGAAGTGGACCGATATTCATGACTTAGCGCTTACGGGATTTCAGTCCGCGCTCTACTGCTTCAATCGCCCCAAAGAGTGCGCCACTGCCCACGTACCAGAGCATGTGGATAATGATGGCGTAATACACACCACCAGGCACAAGGAGGATGATAAACGGAATCATGAACCCTCCCACCGTCGCACTAATGGTGAAGTAGGTCGCCCAAAGCGCCCGCGTCGTGGCGTAAAGATGTAAATGAATGATCGCAAAGATCACCGCAAACAACGGTACCAACTCAGAGAGCGGAACCCCTGCCCCATACAAAAGGAGAAGCAGAATACCCACTGCCGTCTGCTGAAACACCACATCTCCTGTTTTAGAGAACAAGAATCGTGTATCAATCAACAGGAACTGTTGATCAGGATATGCATGCGCAAGACGCGAAGGAGTTTGGTGCAACTTCTTCATGCGTTCGTATACCCATGGGTTTACGACAAACAACATAAAGAGCGTAAAGAAGACTGTGAGTGAGGAGACGGGATCAAACAAACGGAGTGCCTCCTGCGGAAAAAGCGCGGCAAGCACCAGCGCCATAAACAGGAAGTACACAAAGGTGAGGCGCGGATTCTTTGTCAGCGTAAGGTGGAGCTTACGGTTCACGACGTAAATAAACGCGAGCCGGTTTACCATTACAATAAACAGGAGAAAGGCGATCTGTATGAGGAGAGCCATGTAGAAGAGGATACTCTATTCCTCTCCGAGATAAAACAGGGTTATCGGCGGGCTTTTGCGCGATCGGTCTCGGTCAAGTACTGCTTGCGAAGGCGCACGCTCTCAGGAGTGACTTCTAGGTATTCATCCTCTGCCATCACTTCAAGACCACGCTCAATGGTAAGGACAAACGGAGGAACAAGGGTAATCGCTTCATCGTTACCAGAAGAACGAACGTTCGTAAGGTTCTTACCCTTGGTTGGATTCACCATCATCTCCTCACCCTTAGAGGTGTTTCCAAGCACCATGCCCTCGTACACTTCAGTACCAGGACCAATGTAAAGCACGCCGCGCTCCTGGAGTCCCCAGAGTGCGTACCCAAGTGCCTTACCAGTTGCCATAGAAATCATAGAGCCCACGAGACGCTTCTTGATCTCTCCTGCGTGTGGCTTAAAGCCAGTGACGCGAGAAGAAAGAATTCCCTCACCCTTGGTATCAATCACAAACTGGTTCTTGTAGCCAAGAAGTCCACGAGTTGGCCCTTCAAGCGTAAGACGCACGAGTGCGTCATTCTGCACGAGGTTCTGAAGCACGAAAGCGCGCATACCCAGACGCTCAATAATGGCTCCCTGAAATTCAGACGGGGTATCAATGATCACCTCCTCGTATGGTTCAAGCTTCTTCCCTTCCTCTTCGCGGATGATTACCTGCGGCTGAGAGACCTGAAGCTCATAGCCTGCACGGCGCATGTTCTCCATCAAAATAGCGATATGGAGTTCACCACGACCAGACACCTTAAAGGCATCAGGAGAAATGAAGTCCACCTTAAGCCCTACGTTCACTTCAAGCTCGCGCTCAAGGTATTCACGAAGTTGGCGGCTAGTCACATACTTTCCTTCGCGTCCTGCAAACGGAGAGTTGTTCACGAGGAAGTTAAGGGTGATGGTTGGCTCATCAATCGCAATCGCTGGAAGCGACTCTGCGTTTTCATCCACACACACGGTTTCTCCAATGAAAATGTCGGGAAGTCCAGCGATGAGGGCGATGTCCCCTGCTTCTGCGCGATCGGCCTCTACGCGCTCAAGACCCTTGAAGGAGAAAATCTTGGTAATCTTACCTTTGCGACTTTCTCCGCTTGGCTTCTTTACGATTACCTCCTGTCCGCTCTTTACTTCTCCTTCGTACACGCGTGCAATCGCAAGGCGACCAAGGAAGTTGTCATAGCCGAGGTTAAATGGTTGGAGACGAAGAGTCTTTGCGGCTGACTCAGGACTGGACGCAGGTGGAACGTATTCCAAAATCACATCAAGAAGCTGGGTAAGGTCACGTGCTGCTCCCCCGTTGCTTGGCATGTCAGCAAGCGTGCGGGCAGCTACACCATCGCGACCAATCGCATAGACGACCGGGAAGTTTGACTGTGCATCAGAGGCACCAAGCTCAAAGAAAAGTTCTAGCACCTGCTCCTCTGCACGTGCAGGGTCTGCGGCAGGCTTATCAATCTTGTTCAAAACCACGATTGGCTTAAGACCCAGCTCAAGGGACTTCTTAAGTACGAAACGGGTCTGGGGCATTGGGCCCTCCTGCGCGTCCACGATCAAAAGCACGGAATCAATGGAACGAAGCACACGCTCCACCTCAGAACCGAAGTCGGCGTGTCCTGGGGTGTCTACGATGTTGATTTTCGTACCCTTGTACTCCACTGCGGCATTTTTTGAGTAAATAGTGATGCCGCGCTCCTTTTCAATGGAGTTAGAGTCCATGGACACTCCCTCCACGGCAGCCCCCGTCTGGCGCAGCAAGGCATCAGTCAAGGTAGTCTTGCCGTGGTCCACGTGCGCAATGATGGCGATATTCCGAATTTCCATACAATAAAAAGAGGCCGTGCGGCCATTGTCTCTACACTACCGTATATATATGGTGCGTCAACGTATGTCGTCGGTAATGAACCCTCCTGCTTGTATCTCCCAAAGCTTCTTGTAGAGCCCACCCTCGTGCTTCACAAGGTCTTGGTGTGTACCCGTCGTGACCACCTTTCCGTTCTCAATCACGATAATGCGGTCCATTTTCATCACCGTAGAGAGGCGGTGCGCAATCGCAATCACGGTCTTGTCGGACATAAGCTTCGTAAGTGCATCCTGAATAAGTGACTCTGACTCAGAGTCCAAAGATGAAGTCGCCTCATCAAGCACAAGAATCGGCGCGTCCTTCAAGATGGCACGTGCAATTGCAATACGCTGACGCTCCCCTCCTGAGAGCTTGATGCCGCGCTCCCCTACATAGGTATCAAATCCTTCTGGTGCTTTGGTGATGAACTCATCACAATGCGCTTTACGTGCGGCCTCAATCACTTCTTCATCTGTGGCGTCCAAGCGTCCATACCGAATGTTTTCCATAAGTGTGCGATGGAAGAGGGTGGGCTCCTGCGGCACAAAGGCAATAGATTCACGCAGACTCTTCTGTGTGACCGCCGCAATGTTCTGTTCATCAATCACAACCTCCCCTCCCTTCACATCAAAGAATCGGAGGATCAGTTTGGTGATGGTAGTCTTCCCTGCACCTGAAGGACCCACGAGCGCCACCTTCTCATGGCTTGCAATAGAAAGATTGAAGTCTTCAAGCACACTTCCACTGTCATTGAACCCGAAGTCCACCTTATTAAATGAAATAGCTCCGTTGGTGACTACGAGCCGTGGTGCATTCTTTACATCCTGCACTTCATGCGGCTCATCCATAATCTCTACCATCTCTGTTGCATCCGCAAAGGCTTCAAAGAGTTTTCGGAGTGCCGACCCGAAATTCCACAAACGATCAATAGCGACCAAGAGGTATGCCTGAATAAGCACAAAGTCTCCGATGGTGAGTACTCCCTCGGCCCAGAGATGAATCGCAGTAAAGAAAAGAATGAACTCAATCAGCACCATCATCACCGTCTGCACACTGTTCACCACCTCGTTTAATCCCCACGCTTTATAAAACGCCTTGCGCTGCTTCGTAACGGCATCCTTGAGAAGACGCCGTTCTTCGCCCTCGCCTGCAAAAGTCTTGATCGTGACGTCGTTTGAGATCGCGTCCGACAACACACCTGTTACTTCTGAATCACGCTCTGCAACGGCAAGGTTGTATTTGAGCATCCACCGCGCGACCCCAATCTGGATCGTAAGAAACACGACCACCCATATCCCAAAGGCAAGACCGAGCTTTGGATCACGCAAAAAGAGCACCACCGTAATACCCGTGAGTGAGACACCAATCGGAATGAAGTCGTAGACGAGACGGTCAAACCATTCTTCATACGCACGGGTAAGACGTCCCACCCGACGGACGAGAGAGCCTGTGAAATTATTTACGAAGAAACGATACGAGTGCCCGATTAGATACGAATACGCATTCTGTGTCATGTCGCTCATGACTTTTGGCTCAAGATAAATACTTGAGATCACGCCTCCACGTCGTGCCATCTGACGCGTCACCACCACACTTATCGTCAGCACCAACATACTCACCATAAGTGCCACCACGTCTTCCGTTGCCATCGGTGCCGCCGCGGCCGTATCAATGATCCGCTTATACAAAAGCGGGATGAAGAGGTCTATAGTAATCGCGAGCACCGTGAGGCCAATCGCAAGAAAAGTAGCGACTGGATAGGGCTTCAAGTGTCTAAAAAACACCTTGAGTACTGCACTCACTGCAAGATGTTTTTTCATGAAGTGTCCACTATACCACTCCCTATTTTAGGTACCGATCTACGTTTGCTCGGTGTGCGTTATACGAAGAGGCACAGTGAATATCACCGTCATAATCATGTAAATAGTAGTAGCACTCAGTCTCTTCGGGATTTAGTACGGCCGCAATCGCCTCAAGACTTGGGTTTGCAATTGGATACGGTGGAAGACCTGGACGGAAGTACGTGTTGTAGGGAGACTCCAGATATTTATCGTCCGATTGCGGGACTGGCCACCACTTCCCTGGTTCACCCCGTATATATTGTAGTGTCGCGTCTATACCAAGTGGCATATCAATCTCAAGACGATTCCAAATGATGCCAGCAATGAGTGGCATATCGTGCGCACCATCTGCCTCTCGCTGAACTAAAGACGCAATCACCAACGCCTCGTTCCAATTAATACCCTTCTCTATCGCCTCTGCGTTCAGGTCTTTCGTCATATGCCCGAAACGAGCGCGCATACGTTCGGCAACCTCTATTGTACTTTGATCAGAGGGAATCAAATAAATGTCTGGAAAATACACACCTTCTTTCACCTCTTCCCCAACCACGGTGTCTTCCATGATCCACCGTTCTTTCTCTTCTTCCGTCCATCCAAGTGTACGCGCAAAGAGATCTGCAGTCTGTTCTTTACGGTATCCATCTGGCACCCGTACCCACGCAAGACGAGGTGGCTCAGAAAGAATAGTGGCAACCGTCCACGCATCCATGTTCGGCGCGACTTCGTACCCTCCTGGAGTCAGTTCTACACTTCCGTGCCGAATGGCATACGCGATACTGAATCCAAAAGTATTGCCAATAAGTCCACGCGCAGCAAGTGCGTGCGATACCTCTTCTAGTGTTTCTTCAGGAGTGACTAGGAACTCTTCTCGTTCCCCCTCCTTTCCTGGAGGACCAAAGAGTCCCGCATATGAGAGACCAAGTAAAATAATAAGTAGTATCGACGTACAGAGTGTGTACGTGAAGGGATAGTCACGACGAAACGAAAGAAACATAGAAGAAAAGTTCCTATAAGTATACTCGGCGTCCGAGTGAAAGAGCGCCAGTATATCAACACACACTCACATTATGCACTGAGTTCAGTGAAGGTCACTGTAGTTGGAACCATGAACTTGTCGTCATCCACAGACCACGGTGCACAGTGATAATCTACTGCAGCAGATGCATCCATAGCACCCTGTGTCGTGGTCTCTGCACTTCCGTCCGTTGAGACCTTCATCTTCATTCCCTGCGACATCATGTCGCTCCAGGTATACACATACCCCTCGCGAGAGATCATGTACGAATTAATCGTCATACCCGAGACCTTCGTTGCAAAGTCACCACGCATCTTGCCGCCTCCTATATATACGGTGCCGGCACTCTCTGACGCACCGTTGGTCGCCACGGCTTTCATTTCCACATCACAGCGGAATGATCCCGTGCGCATCATAAGATCAGCAAGAGTTGCTGATCCTTCTGCTTTTTCTCCCACCGTTCGGGTACCCCCTTCCTGTGTAGGCAATGCAGGAACTGTCCCTGACGAGAAGTACCACACTCCTCCTCCGACTACTACTACCGCCACGACAATACTGATCAGTGTTTTTGTCTCCATATATCTCTCAAAAGTTCGTAATATCAAAAGTATACCTCTGCATCTTCGCCATGAGCTCATTCATTCTTAGATATGTTTATAGTAACCGACCGAATCTCAATAAACGTTGAACATACAGGCTTTCTGAGCTATGCTCACTATATGAAATCAGTCACCAGCGGTCTACGCCGGCTTCTCGTCGGCGCGCTTCATCCATTCCGTGTCACGTGGCGCAAGTATCGTACGCTTGGACGCCGATACCAGTGGGCAATCGGACTGGTGCTCGCCATTCTTATCCTTTCTTTTGTACTCTTTGGTGGACAAGGTGCAACACCGCAGCTCGGAAGTTATGAGCGCACGGTAACCCTATCTTCCGTACGCGCACTTTCAGGAGTTGGCGGGAGCGGTGATGCCATTGGTACCGTACGTTCAATTACTGAGGCAAAACTTCTCGCACAAACAGGTGGTACGGTGCGCCGCGTGAATGTAGAAGTAAGTTCGTCCGTCGGTGCTGGTGCAGTCCTTGCAGAACTAGAGAATGCAAGCGAGCGAGCTGCCGTACTTCAGGCAGAGGGCTCCTACGATGCGGCGGTGGCAGCCAATGCAGTCTCAGTAAAGGACGTTTCTACGGATGTGCGTAACGCATTTCGCTCTAACTTTGCAGATCTAGAAACGACATTTGAGATCCAGATAGATAGTTTATTTGCCGATCCTGCGCCGGGTGTTCCCGGCATTGTCTCTATCGCAGGATACGACAAGGCACAGGAGCTCCAGGACACCCGTCGCACGATTACCTACAAGTTAAATGACTGGCGCCGCAACCTTGCGACTGTAGATACTGCAAGCGCGAATGCATTACTCACTGAAATGGAAAGTACTCTTTCCATTTCTTCAACCTTTATTGTTGAGCTTGCGAAAGCCGCAAACCGTTCTGAATCAGGAGCGAATGCTACTCAACTGGCGAATGTCGCGACTGCACGCACCACCATTACCTCCCTTGCGGCAGAAGTATCTGACCTTCGTAACACCTATGACGCACAGCAGACTGTCGTCCCTTCAGGCACAAGCTCCGCAACTGAGGCAGCCGTGAAGCAGGCGCTTGGTTCTCTTCGCCTTGCCCAGGCTGCACTTGAGAAGACTGTGATCCGCGCCCCGATTACAGGAACAGTGAACTTCCTCCCTATTCGTGTGGGAGAGTACGTCACTTCCTTCACACACGTCGCAACCATCGCACAAAATGGTGCACTTGAGATTGTAATTTTCATATCAGAAGACCAGCGTGCCGCCCTTGCCGTCGGTGATCACCTCACGATTGAAGATAAACGAAACGGCATTGTGACGTCTATCGCTCCTGCACTTGATCCAGTCACGAAGCAGATTGAAGTACACATTGCAGTAGAGGGTGTGACCGAAGAAAACTCACCCGTGAACGGACAAACCGTACGAGTATCTATTCCCGCCATTGCAACCAGTCCTACTGGTGAAGGTTCGCTCCTTCTCCCCTTGTCGGCCGTCAAACTCTACGCGGATAGCCGTGTCGTGTTTACCGTAAGTGAGGAGGGACGCCTGGTCGCTAGCCCAGTTGAAATTGGTGATGTACGCGGTGAGCGAGTAGAGATCCTCACTTCCCTTTCTCCTGATCTCCGCATTGTGACGGATGCGCGCGGCCTTGCAGAAGGTGAGCGCGTAAAGATCGCTCCGTAATCCATGACGAAGTTCTGGACCTTCTTCATAGATCGACATCACTTCACGATTCTTCTTACCCTCGTGCTTATTCTTGCGGGCTTTACCGCGGTAAGCGCCATCCCTAAGGAGTCGGCACCTGAAGTCCAGGTTCCTCTTGGTATTGTGACCACGGTTCTTCCAGGTGCGTCTGCTGAAGACATAGAACAGCTCATCACGAACAAGATAGAGGACCGTGTTCTTTCTCTTGAGCGTGTGTCTAAGGTCACCTCTTCTTCCGGAGCTGGTGTCTCAAGCATTTCAGTTGAGTTTGAAGCAAGTGCAGATATTGATCGGTCTATCCAGCTTCTGAAAGATGAAGTAGACAAAGTGCGCCCTGAACTTCCTGCGGAAGCAGAGGATCCGCTTGTGTCGGACGTGAACTTCGCCGACCAACCCATCATCATTGCCTCTATTGCGGGGAATCTCTCTCCAGGAGAACTGACCGCGCTTGGTGAGGCAGTGAAGGATGAACTGGAGCGCATCGCGGGCGTATCCTCGGTCGCACTTTCAGGAGTACGCGAGCGCGAAGTGCAGGTGATCGTACAGCAAGAAAAACTCCTTCAATACGGACTTTCCCTCTCTGAGGTGACCGACGCCATTCGTGCCTCAGGCGCAGCGTCCCCTGCCGGCACTATCACCATTGATCATGTGAAGTATTCTGTGCGTTTTGAGGCGGGTCTTGAGGAAACTAAAGAAGTGGCAAATGTTGCTATCGCAGGCCCGGGTGGTGCCGCACTCCATATCCGGGATATCGCGGATGTGATTGATAGTGTTGCGGATCCTGCCACCTTTTCTCGCGTCTCTGTTGAAGATTCTCCATCATCCCCTGCACTTACCCTTTCCGTATTTAAAAGTCGTGGTGGAAACATTCTTCAAACTGGTACGGATGTAAAAGACACCCTAGAAGAACTGCATGGAACGACACTTGCAGGAACAGAGACCGTCATTACCTACGACGCCGCAGATGACATCGAGCACGACCTGATAGAACTTTCTCGCGTCGGCCTTGAAACCGTGGTGCTGGTGATGCTCATGCTCTTCCTCACGCTTGGGTGGCGTGAATCTCTGGCAGCGGCACTCTCTATTCCCCTCTCTTTCCTTATTGCCTTCATCGGTATCTACGCATCAGGGAACACCATTAACTTTATCTCCCTCTTCTCCCTTATTCTTGCAATAGGTATTTTGGTGGACTCTGGCATTGTGATTGTGGAAGCAATCCATACCCGCCTCGTGAAATATGGAGACAAGCGTGCTGCGGCGATTGCGGCCATCCAGGAATATGCGTGGCCCTTGATTGCCGGTACCTTCACCACGGTCGTAGTATTCGTACCACTCTTCTTCCTCTCCGGAATCGTGGGACAGTTTATTGCTTCTATTCCATTCACAATTATCTTCGTGCTGCTTGCCTCCATTGTGGTGGCACTCGGCCTCATCCCTCTTTTCACCATGTACCTCATTCGTCCAGAACTTTCTCGGATGGAAAAGATCCAGGAGGAATACAACGAGAAGGCGCAACATTGGTATAAGTCATTACTTCGCTCTATTCTTGGTGACCGAAAGAAAGAGAACCGTTTCCTCATGCTTATGGGTATTCTGTTTGTGATTGCACTTGCACTCCCAGTGGTTGGGCTTGTGAAGAGTGAGTTCTTCCCTCCTGAAGAAGCAGATCTTGCGTTTATTGAACTTGAGACTCTCCCCGGCACGCCGCTTGTTGAGACTGACCTCTCGGTGCGTGAGGTGGAAGAACATCTCTATGGTAAGGAATACATAGAGTCATTCGTCACTGAGACTGGCGCAGGAAGTTCTCTTGCAAGTAGTAACTTTGCAGGTCCGGGCAGCAATGAAAACATTGCAAACATTACGCTTAACCTTCGTGAGAAGCGTAATAAGACCAGTGCAGAGGTTGTCGCCGAACTTCGCCAGGAACTTTCTTCCATCACCTCTGCACGTATCAATGTGCTTGAGCTTCAGGGCGGTCCCCCAACTGGTAGTGCCCTTTCCGTCACTTTCTCGGGCGAGGATCTTGCCACACTTACCATCGCCGCTGATCGTGCTGCTCGTCTCCTCTCCGATATTCCTGGTGCGGTAAACATCACTGCCTCAACGAAGAGTGACGTACCTGAGTTTGTGGTACGCCTTGATACCGCGCGTGCAGTAGAACTTGGTGTGTCTCCTGCCACCGTTGCAGGAACGCTCCGTGGTGCATTGTTTAGTACCGAAGCCACCACCATTCGCACAGGCGGCGAAGACATTGAGGTGCGTACCAAACTCAACCTCAACCCGAACTACGCTGATCCAAGTGAAGCCACCCGCGCCTCTATTGAGGCGGTCCGTGAGCTTTCGGTCATGGGGACTAGTGGATTTGTTCCCCTCTCCTCTATTGCAACCGTATCCTTTGAGCCATCCGTATCTACCATCCGACACGAGGGTGGCGAACGAATCGCGACCATCGCGGGAGATGTGGCGGCAGGAGCAAACGCAATTGAGATTACCAATACTCTCAACCGTCTTCTTAATGAGGAAGGGCTCCCTGAGGGCGTTCGCAAGAACGTAGGTGGCGAGAGTGAGGATGTGAATCAGTCCTTTGCGGAAATGGGGCTTGCCCTGCTCGCCGGTCTTGCATTCATGCTCTCTATCCTTGTGTTGGAATTCAACTCCTTCCGCCATTCCTTCTATCTCCTCTCCATCATTCCCCTCTCCCTGATTGGAGTGCTGTTTGGTCTTATGCTCACGGGACAGGCACTCTCCTTTACCTCCATGCTTGGCGTGATTGCGCTTGCGGGAGTGATTATCAACCACGCCATTATTCTCATGGACTCTATCGCACGCATTGGCCGTGAGAATCCTGATCAAACATTGATTGATGTGGTGGTGAACGCGTCAGCCTCTCGCTTTCGTCCGATTATTCTTACGACCATCACGACTGTCGTCGGCATGATTCCGCTTTCCTTCGCTTCTGCACTCTGGGGTCCGCTCGCTTTCGCAATCATGTTTGGTCTTACCTTCTCTATGGCGCTCACCCTTATTCTTATTCCAGTCCTCTACCATCGCTGGCCAGGAAGTGCAGTAAAGAAGCGATTTAAAGAAAACGGTATCGCACCAGAGAGTGCACACTAACCTTTAAGTTGTTTCCAGGTATAGCCGCGATATGACAGATATCCGGCAATAATGACTGCAGCACCACTTATCCAAAGGGGTACGAACACCCCCGCAATGGAAGCATCCCATCCATACAAAAGGCGCACTGCGTGCAATACCGCAATAATAAGAAATACGAGTGAAGTAACTTGGTAGTACGTCTTTCGGTTTTTCATACCGAAAGTATATCAAATACTCTTCCCTAGAGGCGACTCATGTTAGACACCCGGATCACACCCTCAATATCATAGATACGGAGACGATCGTCAGCAGGAATCTGTGCAATTGGTGTGATGATTCCTTCCACATGAATGGTTTCTCCGGTCGCAATCGTCATTCCTTGCTCGCTCGTGAAGCTACTAAAATCAAGTGCGTAGTACATTGCGCCAGTTTGTATCCCAAACGCACACTCCATGGTCTGTGGTCCTAATTGATCTTTATGTGGAAGACAAACATAGGTACCCGCAAGTGAGGTCGGTGGATCAGGAATAACCGCATCGGACATAGTCACGGTACGAAGTTCAAACGACGTTATCTTCCATCCTTCAGCACGGCGCTCAAGCGTTACGACGACAGGATAGCCGATTGCCTGTCCTCCGTATGCGGCAATCTCGCTCGTATATTCTACAATCACACCCTCCACCTGTGCAGTATTTTCTTCACGCGTGGTCGTCCCCACATCTATACGCTCAGGCCAAGGACTAGGGGTGAGCCGTCCTGGTGCAGATTCAGGATTCTGTTTCCATGTGTCCAAAGTCTCAGACGCCACATATGGTGCATAGTAGGTGTCCATCGCGGCGGCCGTAAGAACGGGTAACGCAAGAAGCGAGACATCCTTAAGACGATTGCCGAACGCTTCCACTACCACCTCAGGTGGCATAGAGTCATCCGTGAGCGGCGTGCCGTCTGCGCCATAGAAATGACCGTAGTACGCAATACTGAAGAGAAGTGTGCCTCCCACCGCAATCAGCAGAATAGCCATTAATAACGCCTGATTGTTTGCGGGACTCATTGCCATACCATCTATATATCCCTAGTGACGAGTAACTCCAGGTGGGATTACTCAGACCGCTTTTCTATTCCAAAGGTAAACCGATAGTCTTGAAGAGGGATTGCAACCTCCGCACGGGGTGCGGGTTCCACCGCCACCAAGGTTATAGTCTCCTGTTCTCTGGTTTCTACTATGCCAAGTGTAAACACGCCCTCAGTGGTACGCGCACCTGAAGTGATTGATGCACGGACCCGTATTGTTCCCGCCTGGATACACGCAACATCCTCGGAACAACGACTATCTTCAAGAAGTTCAAGTGGTGTGATCCGTACCCCAAGGCCACTCGCGTGTTCTTTAATTCGTGTCTTCAAAAGCACACTGTCTCCCGTTTTCTTAAGCACAAAGAATGGCTCAAACCCACCACGCATACCTTCCTCTTCCGCGTTCCCCTCATCAAGATACCCACGCTTCACGATAAGTTCTCCCCCTTCTTCAAAGACGCCGAGTTCGGTGCCTCCGCCCGCCCACCAACAGATGGCCCCCGACGTCTCTCCGGGAACGAGTTCCCAACTTGACCCTTCAATAGAAAAACAGCTCCCTTGGTGTGTGCCAACGTCAAGGGTTTTTCCTTCCCAGATAAGCGAGACCGAGGTCAGTGGCGTATCACTTTCATCAGTTCCTGCAGGATCAAAGGCCCACACTATTTCTGGTATGCCCACCACTTCTACCGGTGTACGGACCACGTCGTCAGTTACGGTGAGTCCTTTATAGGTGAAGTACCCACCCACAAGCACGATCGCGAGAACCGCGATCGTGCCTACAAGCTTTTCAGTCATGAACGTTACGCACCCTTCTTAAAGAGCTTGGAATCAAGTGCCCACTTCCCAGGACCCGAGAAGACGAGAGAAAGAGTTGCAGCGAGAATAAGAAGGATAAACTCGTAACCACCCGTTGCCATAAAGAATCCGTTCTGTACGTGCACGGTGAAGAGTGCAATGATGGCAACTACAGCAAGAATCTTCGCCGTCCAGTGCGTAAAGGCACCAACGATAAGCAAGATACCGCCGATAAGTTCAACTGCGATGAGAAGCATTGCAAACACTTCAGGAGCGGGGAATCCAAGTGAACCAAGGAACCCTGCGACGCCAGGTACCCCACCCTCAAGCTTCTGCCAACCGTGCATGGCGAAGATAAGACCGACGACGACACGAACGAGGAGCGGGCCAACGCCGATCCACTTCTCTCCACAAGTGCACTTAAGAATATTTTGCATAGATATGGCTGATATATAGGGTTATACATTCATTGTACCCTGCCAGAGAAACGAGCAACCTGGGGACGGGGATAGACCCGTCAGGGTACAATGGCTTCCTCCTATGCCACGCGCCGGATACCAAACAAAGCTCTTTGAGACGGGAATCTCTCTCCCAAGCGGCTTTGTCTATCGTCCCAACTTCCTCACGGAAGAGGAAGAGAATGAGTTAGTGGAATGGTTTGCCGATCTTCCCTTTGAGCGGTCATTCAGTGCCGAAGGATACGAGGCAAAACGTCGGATTGTGAACTTCGGGTGGTCCTATAACTTTGAAACCGGTGCTCTCATCCCCGGCCCTCCCCTTCCTCCGTTTCTTCAACCGCTCGCCCGCAAGATTGCAAAGTGGGTAGATATCCCAAAAGCGCGTGTCGTAGAAGCGCTCATCAGTGAATACGAACCTGGAGCTGCTATAGGGTGGCACCGCGATAACGAACAGTTTGAATCTATTGTGGGTATTTCACTTGCGGGATGGACGCGCATGCGCCTCCGGCCACTTGCAACGGTAGGCAAACGCAATCCAAAAGACGTCGTCTCTCTTGAGGTAGGGCCACGAAGCGCATATCTCATGCAAAAGGAGAGCCGCTGGAACTACCAGCACTCTATTCCAAAACTCTCCGCACTTCGGTATTCCATTACCTTCCGCACACTCTCTCCTCATGTACGTATTCCGCGACGAAGATAGACTGTTTACTTACGTGTATACGTGCGCAGAATGATCTCGTATGCTTCTGTGTGATCGCCGCGCGACATCCAGGTACGGGAAATAGCAACGACCCGGCTTCCCTGCATAAAGGCGGTAGTGTCCCCTTCGTAAAGCCCTGACCATGAATAACGAACTGCCTCCATGCCGTTTACCGTAGCATTGGTGTGTGTCCGAGGTCCAAGCTCATAATGAGAGACTCTGTTGGTCAGCCATTCCGTAAGCGTCTTCCCTTCATCAACGGTATACATCGCAATCGTAATGCCCGTCGGATCCTCGCCAGCAGTCGGCATCACCGTGTCATCGCCAGGAATCACTGTGACTCCTTCAGGGGTAGGAGTGACCACGTACCCTTCAGGATACGAGAATGTGTAATCCACACCTTCGTAGAGCGCAAGACCGTCACCAGGAACTGGTATTTTGTATTCGGTATACAAGAAAAACACGAGCAATAAAATCAGGAGACCAATGAGAGCAAACGGGAGTTTTTGTACCATGGAGAAAGTATAGCGCGTACCTATACACCAAACGACGAGAGCACCAGTAGGGTGCTCTCTTTCTTACGGCCACCAGTAGCGACTGTAGTCACCACCGTAGTAGTTAAAATAGCTGCGTTTGTTCTTCTTCTCACTGTAATACGGGTCGTTGTACGGAAACTCGTACGGATCAAAATAGAATTCCGGACGATGATACCCGTTCCAATCCCAGTACCCGCGCTGGTACGGACGTTCCCCGTAATACTCGTACTCGTCGTTACAGTAGTAACGACCGTAGCAGGCCTCAGCAACTGGAGCGAGTACAAAGAAAACAACAAGAACGAGCGCGAGGAATCCAGTGAAGTATTTCATAATAGAGTACATGCGGCACGAAGTGCCTCCACAAACCATACAACGAGGTGCAAAAAAGGCAACTCTACCCTTCCTTGCGACGAACTGAGGGAATGCGAGGGATTACCGCAGCGGCAATCCCACCAATAATCGCGATGAAATAAAACTCAAATCCAATCGCCATACCGAGTGCAGCAGCGTACCACAAAGAGGCTGCAGTGGTGAGGTTTCGTACTGATGCCCCATCTTTGAGAATGAGCCCTGCGCCAAGGAAACCAATACCTGCCACGACCTGCGAGGCGATACGAGACGTGGAGTCCGGATCGACATTCATAGAAAGGATAGTGAAGATCATAGACCCTCCTATTACCATCATGTGAGTAGAGATCCCTGCATCCTTTCCGCGACTCTCACGCTCAATACCAATAATGAGTCCAATAAGAATGGAGAGTGCAAGTCCAAGAATGAACTGCCCCTCAATAGGTCCAATGAATTCCATGCAAGTATCCTAGCATGAAGCCCTGATCTATGAAGCTTTGGAACCGATCCACATGTAGAGACCAAAAGCAGGGATCACAAACGGAAATGCAGTATAGAGAGCTCCGGCAAGAGACTGTGTTTGTACGAGGGCCGCAATCAAGATATGAAATGAAAACACAAGAAATATGAAAAATACTACGTATCCAAATAGCGACACTGGACGGTAGAGCCATCCGAATGAAACAAACCATTTCATGCTTTTTCTTGCTTTCATAAAGATAACGACTACAAGGGAACGGACGGCACGAACGAACGCAACGAAAAGAGTGATAATACCAAAGACGAGAGCATACATGCCGTTCATAGAAAGTATAACCCAGTAGAGACTTATGTCGTTGCAAATCTCACAAGATTTGCCAATTGTATCACAAGGAAGATGATGTAAAAAAGAACGAGAATGCCCCCTTCCACGCGTGAAAGTTTATGTTCTGAGCGGGCGAAGAGATAAAAGAGCGGCACACCCACCAGTATGAGTCCTGTGGTGAGGAAGAATTCATTTGCCTCTAGGAAGAAAGTGCCTGAAGTCATAGCAACCAGACCAAAAATCACCAAGTTCATTGACGCAGAACCAAGATAGTCTCCAAAGGCAATGTCCATACGCTTCCCTGCGATAGAGCGGACTGCAATCACCAACTCCGGCAGATTAGTTCCAATGGAGAGGATGAGCAAACCAATTAACGAAGCAGGGATCGTGAAAAGATCGGCGAAATACACGGATTCTTCCACCAGAAAGTGCGTTGCAAGGAAAATACCAACGGCGCCGACGAGAATCCGGCCAATATCGCGAAACAAGGTGGAGACGCCAGGTTGCTCTGGCTCTGGTGCCGCCGTCACCAAAGTGGTGTGCTGACGACGAATGGCATAGAAGAGTGCCGCATATACAAGCACCGCGAGTAGTCCTTCGGTTGCGGTTACGTTTCCATCCATCACCAAAAGTGCGGGGAGTGTAATCGCTGCAAGCGCAAAAAGGAGATTCTTTTGTGAGATTGCGTGCGCGAGCCGTATGCCATTCCCTGCAATCGCAAAGATTGGGATGATGAGGAACATAATCACGAACGTGGCACCGATTAAGTTTCCAATAGATACTTCGGGTGCGCCAGCGAGTATAGAGTTGGTCGCCACCGAAAACTCACTAATGGAAGTAAGGAGACCAAGCACGAGGAATGCCACACTAAATCCACTCTTATGCAAGTGTTTCGCAAGACGATCAACCGCAGACACAAGTGAGCCTGCAAAGAACCACAACACTGATGCGGAGGCGAAGAAAATAACCAGGTTAACGAATATGGTCATGCTGCCGCCACTATAACAGACTCCCTACTCCCCGGGACATGCTGCAAATTCACAGTTCGGCTCCGTCCGACCCACTCCCGTTCCGTCAGGACAGATCTTGGCATCGGCAGGACAGGCAACCGGCTCTTGCAGAATCGGCCTTGGAGGCAGTGTAGTATCTGTCTCCTCTTCTCCTGGAATCTCACGTACAAACAGACGACCCTCAGGAGTGCGACATTGCTCTGGGTATGACTCCATCACTGGATACCCCGCTGCGGCACACGTTTCAAAAGAATCTACCAGTATCTCGGGAGTGGTGCGTGTGCCATAATCGTACCCAAACAAATACCCCACACCCGCACCAAGGATAAGCGCGAAGAAGAGTGCAATTAGAATAGAAGGTACCAGTGTGTTATTCATACGTTACGTGGTACGTATCTTCTTTCCTTCTTTAGTCCACTCAGTAAACCGCCACCACATTGGTGTGAAGGTAAAGAAAATCACATTCTCTCCTTGTGCCTTTGCAACCTTCTCTGGAAATTTCGCAAGATAGGAGGTTTTAAGCGCTTCATCATTTGTAAGCGAGACGACTCCATCCAGTTGGAGCGTCTCGGTCTTTCCTTCTACCGTGCCGATGACGACCGACGCCCGGGAGGTCTCACGCCCAAACAGAGGCTCACTCTTCCGATAGGTTTTATCGGTTTCAAATACAAAGCAAAGTGGATCTTCTACCACTGCAAAATGGACAGTAGAAGCGTGCGGAGATCCGTCCATCATTTCTACCGCAACCACACAAGTGCGCTCTTTTTCTAAGTATCCAATAATGTCACGGTCCATGACCCAATACTACTACACCGTGCGTGAACGAAAGATACAGCGCGCACGTACCCGTGTCCCCTCTTCTAACATCTCCGCTTTTCGCACTGACGCTTTCACCGGAAGAAGATATGAACCTTCTTTGCTCGGGAATATACTCGTATCCCAGGTACTCTGGCCGATAGTGACACGGACTGGCATTGACCCCCATCCAAGTCTGCGTTTCTCCCGAGCTTTTATCTGTACTCCCTGCGCTTTCGTCGTAGAAAGAAAATACCAGGCCGCCGTTCCCTGATACTTCCATAACGCACCCTCTATCATCACTTCTTTCATATGCGTATCCTGTCTCTAGACATGCTCACATATTCAAAAGTAGGGTTTTCAACGTTCATGAGTGAAGTATATCTCTTCCAGAGAAGGAAGTCTGATGGAGAAGCAGGAACTGATGTCGTACCTGAAAAGTAGACTGATTCTAAAAGACAAGAGCTGGAGTTGGGATAATTTTAGCCAACCTTGATTTGGAAACTATACATCCCCATACTGCATACTCCCTGTACCTTGTCTCCAGACTTTAAAATACCCAGGTCAATTATTTCTTCGCCTGTTGGTTGTAGTATCTTTTGGAATCCTACTGATCTGACAACAAGCGATGCCGAACAATCATAGGTACCATCTGTCTTCACGACAAGCTTTGTCGGTAACCCAGCTTTGATTCCAGAAACGCGTGGAGAATAGCCTCCCTGGGCCGTTACTGTTACATACTGTACTCCATCTCTAATTTCTGTGTTCTGCGATTGAGTCACACTATCATCAGTCGGAGAAGTAGGGTTGTTGGAAACAAAATAAAACGTTCCACCTACGAGGGCGATGCTGATGATGATAGATATGATCGTGGTTTTTTGCATAGGTTGGTAAATTATATATTAAATAAAGGATCGATAATTCCGAGCCCGGCAAGTCCAGCAAGAAGTGCAAAAGCTCCGAGGCCTATCACTAAGACACCAGCCGATTTGAAGAAGAGTGGAGCGTGTCTTGATTGTGCAAATGAGGCAGAGCCAAAGGACAAAAGTGCGAGCATTGGAAGTGTGCCCAGAGCGAAAGCCATCATGATCAAGAGTCCTGAAAGAAACGAGCCACTTGAAAGTGCGGCAACTTGCATCGCCTGAGTAAACCCACAAGGCAGGAAAAAGGTACCAGCACCAACCAAAAACGGAGCGATTGTCCTGTGTTCAATCTTGCGAAAGAAACTAAAGACTCCCGACGGCAACGCAATCATATTTTTCTCGAAAATCCCTACTAAGTTAAAACCGAGAATGATCATTACAACCGATGCGATAATTCCAAGAATGGCCGTGACAGTAAAACTGATGCCAATTGCACTTCCAATAGCGCCGAGTATACCGCCAAGTACCGCAAAACTGATGAGGCGACCTCCGTGGAAAAGCATCATCGGCTTTACATCGCTTATTTTGTCTTGAGACACTGTTGCAGAGAGAGAAAGAACGAGCCCGCCAACAACCGCAAGACAGCTTGAAACGGATGCAATGAGACCGATGATAAAACTCGTGATGGGGGTTGCTGTTCCTCCCAGGCCGAAGTTCAGAATCCCTGACTTTTGGACAATGAAAAAGAGAGCCAGAAGTGCTAAACCAATAGGCAAGGCTTGCCAAATAACGCCAGTATCCTTTTTCTCCCTAGCTTTCTTCTCAACCGAAAGTGAGTAGCCATTGTGTTTTATTTTTTCGGTCAACACTTCCGCAAGTTTTTGCTGACTGTCATCAAGACTCGTATCAAAAGAAACGGTCTCTTGTTTTAGATTAACGTGAGTATTCTCAATACCTATCTGTTCGTTAAGAACGTCCTCAATAAGGATTTTGCATGAAGCGCAATGGGTACCTGATACATGGAATGTGTATGTATTCATATTCATAGTCTTTTAGATTTAATGCGAAGCGAATTCGACACCACGGATACCGACGACATCGCCATGGCGAAACCTGCAAAGACGGGGTTCAAGAGCCAACCGAAGATCGGATAGAAAGCACCCGCCGCAAGTGGTATTCCGACAATATTGTAGATGAATGCCCAGAAAAGATTTTGCTTGATTCCCCGCATGGTTATTTTCGAGAGCTTAATAGCCTTAACCAACTTTGAGATATCGCCACCAAGGAGCGTGATGCCCGCTGACTCAATCGCCACATCCGTCCCCGTTCCCATGGCGATACCCACATCGGCTTGGGCAAGTGCCGGTGCATCGTTTACGCCGTCACCAGCCATAGCGACCACTCTACCTTGCGACTGAAGCTCTTTTATTTTCTCAAGCTTGTCTTGTGGCAACACATGAGCGATCACATCATCTATATCAACAAGAGAAGCCATATATTTTGCAGCCTTCTCATCGTCACCAGTGAGCATCACGACTTTGATACCCAGCTTGTGAAGATCGGCAACAGCTTGTTTTGATTCTGGTTTTATTTCATCAGCCACCATCACAAAGCCAAGTGCGCTATCTTTCGTTGCGAGGATGACGGGCGTTTTGCCCTGAGAGGTAAACTCGTTCAACTTGCCAACATCAAACGAAATCTTGAGATCGTTAATGAGTTTTGCGTTACCCACAAAATATTCAATGCCCTTAATTGTTCCTTTGAGTCCCTTGCCTTGTATTCCTTCGAAATCAGAAATATCAGATAGAGGAATATTCTTCTCTTGTGCATAATTTACGATTGCGTGAGCTATCGGATGCTCTGATTTTCTCTCAAGTGAAGCGAGGATTGATACAAGTTCATCATCTTTTAAATTTGAGATGTTTTGTATATCGACCAGAGTTGGCTTCCCTTTGGTGATAGTTCCCGTCTTATCAACCACAACCGTATTCACTTTGTGGAGTTTCTCAAGCGTAGCGGCATCTTTAATGAGAATACCTTCTTTAGCCCCCTTGCCGACTCCCACGATAATTGCTGTTGGTGTTGCCAGACCAAGCGCACATGGACATGCAATCACGAGAATGCCGACAAACGATACGAGACCGAATGACAAGGCTTGAGAGAACCCAAGATATGGTGACCCAACAATAAGCCAGACCCCGAGAGTAAGGAATGCGATCACGAGAACAATAGGCACAAACACCGATGAGATTTTGTCTGCAAGTGCCTGTATCGGAGCCTTGCTGCCTTGAGCGTCTTCAACCATTTTAATGATCTGGGCGAGGAGTGTTTCGGATCCGACTTTTGTTGCCCTAAACGTGAATGAACCACTTGTGTTAAGAGTGCCTGATACAACATTATCGTCAATCTTTTTCTGCGCTGGCATTGGCTCACCGGTAACCATTGACTCATCAACGAAGGAGCTTCCTTCAGTTATAACGCCATCAACAGGAATCTTTGCTCCTGGCTTTACGATAATGAAGTCTCCATGCTTAACGTCATTTACAGAAACCTCTACTTCTTCCCCATTACGAATCACAAGAGCGGTTTTTGCCTGAAGATTGAGAAGTTTCTCAATAGCATCGCCCGTCTTAATCTTTGATCGTGCTTCAAGATACTTACCGAGAGCAATAAAAGTAATGACCACAATCGTCACGTCGTAGTATTGGTAGTCAACGTTTATGAATGGACGGAGAACATCCTCAAAAGCACTGACTACAAAACTGTATAAAAAGGCAGCAACCGTACCGATACCGATAAGCGTATCCATGTTTGCCTTGCCGTAGCGAAGAAATCTGTAAAAACCGAGAAGATACGGTTTTCCTACGACAAAAAGGATATATGTGGCAAAAATAGGAAGGAGATGATGGAAGAACTCTTTGAGTGTATAGCTCATTGTAGAAAGAATTCCATACTCGGCGAGAATGTCCCAGCCCATAATGAAAGCCGCAAAAATTGCGAGAGGAATCGCAGAGAGCACCTTTGTCTTCATATCAGCAACTTCGGCGAGCTTTTCTTTTTTCGATTGATTAAGTCCTAAGTGCGCAGCGTGCTCATCTGCTGACATTCCCATTTCCTCGGCAGTGACGGGAACATCCAATGAGTAACCCAAGGGCTCGATGTGTTTCGAGAGATCGTGCGGATTTATTTTGGAGGGATCAAAAGAGACCTTTGCTTTTTCCGTACCATAGTTAACCTCTGCGGAATGTACGCCTTCAATTTTTTTAAAAGTCTTCTCAATAACCGAAGAACATGAGGCACAATGCATTCCCTTTACGTTGTATGTCTGTGTATGCATATTATTTCCTCTTTAGCTTATAAACTTTCAGTATCTCTTGTTTGGCTTTATCAGTCTGCCCTGACTTCAGTTGATTTAAGATGCACCCACCGAGATGATTCTCTAACAACAGATCTTCAACATTCGACAGACCCTGTTTGACAGCCGAGGTCTGGGTGATGACATCAATACAGTACGTGTCATTCTCGATCATTTTCTGAAGACCGCGGATTTGACCTTCGATGAGTTTCAATCTCCGCACAAGTTTCCCTTTATTTTTATCTTCCATATATTTCATAACTCGCATTATATACCCCCTAGGGGGTATATACAAGGAGGGTGTGGAGAAAACAAAAAGACACCTATGAGGAGGCGTCTTTTCTGTCTGAATACCGCTCTCAGCGGGTATGCCTTTTTCGGAATAGTACCTGATGCATGTCAGTCACCTGACTTAGCATATGGCTGCTGCGGGACTAGGACTCGAACCTAGATAAACGCCTCCAGAGGGCGCTGTCCTACCATTAGACGATCCCGCAATATTGAGAGCGGCAGGAGCCGCCTCAATCTGCGCACGATACTTTAAAATTCCCTTTCCTTCAACCTAGGGAAAGTATCCGAGGATGGCTCCCATGATAGGAAGGGAGACAAGATAGTAGGCGGCATTCAATAGCCAGAGCTTTATGGGCTTTCCTTCCCAGAGGAAAGCACCAGCGGTAAGAGGAACGGCAAAACCAAGCCACATCCAGAAACCTGAGGACATACCACTCATAGGACCAGTCATGCGGAGATACGCGCTTGCAAATACAATGACATGCGAAAGTACGTACGCCATCAGAAGTGTCGTAATGAATCCAAGTCCCATTGCCATTCCTGGTAACATCTTCATTGCCTTCATACCTTCTGGGGTAAGTCCTGTCATTGTCATCCACTGCGTTCCAAACACCGGACCATACCAAAGTGCTCCAAGAATCATTGCGACCACTGCAGCCCCAAACACTGCCCAATAGTTAATGACAACTTCCATATGTATATACGGTTATGTACTAAGTATACACCTGATGCTATAGTGCCTTTGGAATTATTAGTATCCAGAGCGCGACGAGGGATCTGGCCCTACGACTCGCCGGCAACCTGTAGAAATACAAGGTGCCCCCAGCCCCGTATGGGGGACGATGCCTACTACTTATCATCCCGCATATGCGGGATTTGTTATTATGTTTCATCTACTTACCCACTACACCACCGAAAGTGTTACGCGAGGACACCCCGACAAAGTCTGCGACCAAATCTCAGACGCTATCCTTGATGCTTGTCTGACTGAGGACCCGAACTCACGTGTGGCGGTAGAAACCTTTGGGAGTCATGGCACCTTGATGATTGGGGGCGAGATCACCACAAACGCAAAGCCTGACTGCGAAGCAATTGCACGCAGAGTGTATGAAGATATTGGATACACGGAGGCACTGGACATCCTCTCTCGCGTCGTCTCTCAGTCTCCTGACATTGCGATGGGAGTAGATACGGGTGGTGCAGGTGACCAGGGCATCATGTATGGATACGCTACTGATGAAACACCAGAGTATCTCCCAAAGGGAGTGGTGCTCGCACACGCGCTTGCACGAAAACTAGAAAAACTCCGTACTGATGGCACACTCCCCTATTTGCGTCCCGACGGGAAGACTCAGGTGACGATAAAGAACGGACAGGTGGTCACCGCACTTACCTCTACGCAGCATGCAGAAGAAGCAGAGCTCGCGGACATTGAACGAGATCTTAAGAAACACCTCTTCACTCCCGTGCTTGGAAGCCTTGAAGGAATAGAGATACTCGTGAATCCGACTGGACGTTTTGTGCAAGGTGGCTTTGAAGCGGACGCGGGTCTTACCGGACGCAAAATCATGGTGGACACGTACGGTGGTCTCATTCCTCATGGTGGTGGCTGCTTTTCTGGGAAAGATTCAACCAAGGTAGATCGTTCTGCGGCCTACATGTGCCGCTTTGCCGCGAAGAACCTTGTTGCAAATGGCTACGCAAAGAAAGCACTAGTCTCGGTTGCCTACGCTATCGGACGCGTAGAGCCGGTGATGGTAGAGGCGTTTGGCGACGACGGAAAGAATCTCACCGACATCGTCACGAAGAACTTTGATTTCCGCCCACGAGAAATAGAGAAGCGTCTAGAGCTTCGACGCCCTATCTTCAAAGACACTGCCGCATACGGACACTTCGGGGTAGAAGGACGTCCGTGGGAATCAATAGAAAAGATCTAGACTTTCTCTATCGTCGCTACAATGGCGGCATGATCTGAGACACCAAACATGAGTGCAACCCCTTTTGCCTCATATCCTGGTGAAGTAAACAACCCATCTACCATCAGCGTAGAAAGATTTTCTCCATCCTCCTCTCCGGCCCGGTGTATAGAAATATCAAGACTGGTCTTGTAATGAGAGGGAATGTTGTCCGTATATGCACCCGCAAGTAGAGAGAAGATTTCCCCTCCGCGTGGCGCATTAAAGTCTCCGCACACAATAAGAGGCGACTCCTTCTTCAAAAGTGAAAGAAGTGCCCGTATGTCCGTACGTTGGTAGTCGTCCGCATCTCCTCTCGGCGTCCATGTGAAATGTGTCGTACCAATACGGTACGTCGCTCCTTCATACATCACCTCGGTGACGGCAAGCACACAATGCTGTGTACGGTGTTTTTCTTCAGGAGTTCCATTTATAAAGAGCGGCATCTCTTCCGGCGCACGATGATAGTAGTGCAAAATCTCACGAGGACGTGGTAGACGCGTAATAATACCCACTCCTATTTCTACCGCTTCTCCACCCGGTGCAATACGGTTCCCTGCAGGGAGCATCATCATGGGCGCATAGAAACACTCCCCACCCATCAGCTCTTCAAAGAGTGAGATGTCAGACTTAAGTAGCTCCTGCACACACAACACATCAGGTTGTTGCTCAGAAATAAATGTTCGTACCTTCTCTAAATGAAGACCTCCTTCAATATTTACGGAAACAAGTGATAGTGCCACGACTATTTAGACTGCACACGAACCTTGGCTGCCTTCATGAATTCTGTAAACAAAGGATGTGGTGCAAGAGGACGCGCCTGAAGTTCAGGATGGAACTGCGTACCAAGAAAGAATGGATGGATGTCACGAGGAAGCTCCGCAATTTCCATGAGAATCCCATCAGGAGACTTGCCTGAGAATACGATGCCTGCTCCTTCAAGCTTAGCGATGTACTCAGGATTCACCTCATAGCGATGACGGTGACGTTCCTCTACCTTGTCTTGCTTGTACGCCTCACGCGCAATAGTGCCCTTCCCAAGCTCTGCAGTATAGGAACCAAGACGCATGGTGCCGCCGTAATCGGCAGTCGCAATGATGTCCTTCTGCTCTGGCATCACGTCAATAATCGGATGCGGGCAGGTTGGATTGATCTCTACCGTATGTGCACCTTCAAGACCAATCCCGTGGCGGGCAATCTCTATCATCGCAAGTTGCATACCATAACAAAGACCGAAGTATGGAATCTTATTCTCTCGTGCGTAACGGATAGTGTTGATCTTCCCTTCAATACCCGTCTCACCAAATCCTCCCGGCACGATAATACCGTCATAGGTGGCAAGACGGTCCATGTTCTTCCCTTCTTGGAAGTCTTTCGCATTAATCCAGTCAATCTTTGCCGTCACGCCAACTTCTGCCGCAGAGAATTTAATAGCTTCAATCACGGAAAGATATGCATCAGAAAGAATGTAATCTCCGGTATCAAAATACTTGCCCACAATACCAATCGTCACCTCAGGACCACCAGCAGAGATGCGCCCTACAAACTGCTCCCATTCCTTAAGATCTGAATTCCCACGCTTTAAATCAAGCTCGTCAAGAATCATGTTCCCGAAATCATCCTTCTCAAAGTTAAGCGGCACGTCATAGATAGAATTCACATCTGGTGCAGAAATGATATGTTCAGGACGTACATTGGTAGAGATCGCAAGTTTTTCTTTGCGCTTCTCATCAAGACGCTCTTTCGCGCGCGCCACAATAAAATCAGGCTGGACCCCATACGCATTCAATTCACGCACTGCACTCTGCGTCGGCTTTGTCTTCATCTCTCCAAGCGTAGACGGAACGGGAAGGAAGGACACCATCACAAATAGGACGTCATCCTTGTGATGCATCTTAAGTACACGCGCGGCTTCAATGTAGAGCGCATTCTGGAAATCACCGACCGTGCCACCAATCTCAATCACCGAAATCTGACTTCCGTTATGTGCCGCTGCCGCTTCAATGCGGCGAAGAATTTCATCCCGTACATGCGGAATTGCCTCTACACACTTTCCGCCGTACTTAAGTGCACGTTCCGCTTCAATCACGGACTTGTACACCATGCCGGAGGTCATGTAGTCCTCAGGACCAAGATCGCGTCCGAGAAAGCGCTCGTAGTTCCCCATGTCTTGGTCAGTCTCAAGACCAGAGTTGAGCACGAACACTTCTCCGTGCTCCGTTGGGTTCATTGTACCTGCATCTACGTTCAAGTACGGATCAATCTTCACCAAGTTCACTTTATATCCACGACGATTCAAGATAAGACCAATAGAAGAAGAGGCGATGCCTTTCCCGACGCCGCTCATCACCCCGCCTATCACGAATATGTATTTGTGACCTTTGGTCGCCATACTTAGACTTTAAGGTATTTCCGCACTGCAAACCAGCTCGCTACTCCCCCAAGTACCACTCCAGACCCGACCAGAGTGAGGAAGATCACTGAAAAATGCTCTAGATAGTAGGTAAAGAGGTTAAACCCGCCCAGCCAGCCACTGGCACTTTCTCCTATATACCAGGCTATGGGATAGAACACGACCAAGGTAGTCACCGCAGAGAGGAGCCCCGCAATGATGCCCGCTACCACAAACGGAGCCCTAATGTACATATTGGAAGCTCCCACGAGGCGCATAACTGCAATCTCGTCACGAGCCGTGTAAATCGCAAGGCGAATAGTTGCAAAGATAATGGTTGCTGAGGCAAGTGCAAATAACGCAACAATCACCGTTCCCGCACCTTCGGTCGCACGAATAGCAGAAGTGAGACGGTCAATCACGGTCTTGTTCTGGAAATAGTTAATGCGATCAATGATGACCTCATTACTTATGTCAGCTGAGAGGAATCGCACAATACTTTCATACTGACCTGGATCCTTTGCCTTCACCGCGAGAGAGGCACCAAGTGGATTGTCTCCGAGCTCTTCAAGCGCCTGAAGGGTCAACTGATCATCGGTATGACGCTCACGAAATTCCGCGAGTGCCTTATCACGAGAGGTATAGGTTACAACCGCCACTTCAGGAAGTGTGGCGAGTTGGTCACGTACCAAAAGAATCTCTGGTTCACTTGCGGTGGTGACGAAATAGATATTCACGTCCACCTTGTCTTCAATGGCCGCAAGGGTGTAGGAGAGAATCGCTGAAAGGAAAATCAAGAACCCAACAATCATCAAGGTCACCGTCATCACGAGTACGGTGGCGAAAGAGACGGAACCGCTTCTTATGAAACTCTTTGCTCCTCCTCCAATCATTCGCTTAAGCATCGTGAAATTCATAGGCTAGAGAATATAGTGACCATTCTTATCATCGCGCACGACCTTTCCCTTTTCCATCGTGATTACACGCTTCCCCATCGCATCCACCACTCCTTTGTTGTGCGTCGTGATGATGACGGTGGTACCGAGCTCATTAATCTTTTTCAAGATCTCAATAATCTCGTACGTATTCACGGGATCCAGATTTCCGGTCGGTTCATCTGCCACAATCAAATCAGGCTGATTGATAATGGCACGGCCAATCGCGACACGCTGCTGTTCACCACCTGAGAGCTGTGACGGAAAATGATCTGCCTTGTCTCCAAGATCAACGAGATCAAGAATGTACGGCACATCTGACGCAATCTCATCATCCGCACGTCCTGCTGCCTCCATCGCAAACGCAATGTTCTCGTAGGCAGTTTTGTTTGGGATCAAGCGGAAATCCTGAAATACGGTACCGATCTTACGACGGTAATGATGGAGTGAACTTGAAGGAAGGGTATGAATATCCACCTCTTCAAAGAACACGGAGCCCGCAGATGGCTTCTCCTGTGCAAGGAGCATCTTAATGAGGGTGGTCTTTCCCGCACCTGAGTGGCCGACGATAGAAACGAACTCTTTTGGAGAGATGCCGAGTGTCACATCGGAGAGAGCAGGAGCCCCATCGCGATACTCTTTCGTTACGTTGTCGAAGTAGATCATATAACCGAGCTATTCTACCGCACTTGTGGTACTTGCGTCTATAAAACCATCAAGATCTCCTTCAAGTACGCTCTCTGGATCGTGCGACTCATATCCTGTCTCGTGATCTTTCACCATCTTATAGGGATGAAGGACGTAGGAACGACGCTGACTCCCCCACTCATTCTTAACAGAGGAAGAAATGGAGCGTCCTTTTGCCTCTGCATCGCGTCTTTCTTCCTCCATACGAAAGAGTTTCGCCTTCACGAGCTCCATGGCGCGCTCGCGGTTCGCAAGCTGACTACGTTCTGACGACACATGCGCAGACACACCAGTCGGCGTATGCACAATACGCACCGCAGTCTCTCGCTTGTTCACGTTCTGCCCTCCTGCACCTCCTGAACGTGCAAACTGAATATCTAGATCATCTGGCTTTAGTTCTATCTTGTCTGAAGGCGCCATGCGCGGGAGCACTTCTATCATGGCAAACGACGTCTGTCGCTTTGCCTGCGCATTAAACGGAGAAATGCGTACGAGACGATGCACTCCAGATTCAGATTTGAGTCTACCGTACGCACCAGGACCGGAAATTTCAATCAGTACGTTGCGGTATCCACCATGATCATTCTCATTCGCATGGAGTTCCCGCACACTCCAACCCTTTGTTGCGGCATACCCTTCATACATACGACGAAGCATGTGTGCAAAGTCCTCTGCATCATCCCCTCCTGCGCCTGCAAGCACTGCAAGCGTCGCGTCTCCTGCGTCGTGCACGTCACCAGACCCCCCTTCCTTAAGCGCCTGATATTCACGCACAATCTGCTGCGCCTTGTCTTTGTCGACCCAGAAATCAGGCAACGCCATCATCGCCTCTATTTCAGCGAGTCGCGGGTTCTCCTCGTTCATAGAGCGAGTATACCCTGAGGAGAATGTATACTAAATGCCTTTAGATTCTATTTTGAGCCACCTCCCGGGATTGAACCGGGGACCTCTTCGTTACGAGTGAAGTGCTCTACCAACTGAGCTAAGGTGGCGCGTACCTTTTATAGCCTCTTCCACACGGATGTGCAATGCAGCACAGAGGAGAGGTATACTGCATGAATGATCCCTACCGACTTCACGTTCGTAGGAAAGCATTACGCAGCACGTCTGCATGAAAAGATGCGGGAGGTACTTATGAACCCGGATGCACCGGGACCCGCAGTGCACTACTACATGATTCGTGGTGGAGAGACACAGCGAAACATTACCGTCTGGGAACCAGGCCTTGTAGGTGGCGAATACATCAAAACCTATGGCCACTATCACGTCGGTGACCTTGATGAGACATATTGGGTGCTTCTGGGAGAAGGACTAATTCTCAAACAGAAGATGACAGACGATCCGACTGTAGTGGAGGAATTCTCAATTACTCGCGTCACGCAGGGCGACAGTGTGTTTCTTGCACCAGGATATGGGCATCTCGCGATCAACATTGGTCCCACCTTCTTTGTTACTGCAGATGACAGCCCTGTCCGCTTTGACGACCCCGATCCTGCAGGACTTCCTGGACATGCAGACTATGAACCAGTCAGAAAGACGCGTGGATTTGCGTACTATGTGATTGAACAGAATGGCACCCCCGCACTAGTCCGAAATACGAACTACACCGAAATTAAACACGAAGATCTCGGCGGACTTCCGCTCTATACATAAACACCACCGATCGGTGGTGTTTATGTGCACATGTACGAGTGTTTATGCTTCTGTACTTGCGTTTGACGTATCAACCGTATCAGACGGCGCCTTGCAGTTCTTTGCGCTTGTCTTAAACGTTGACCATACACTCTTCTTCTCAGACTTCCAATCACCTCGTGCGTCTTTCACTGCACTCTTGAATGCCTTCCATGCATTTTTAACCTCTTCTTTTACCTGTGCGCGAGTCTTCGTGCCAGACCATGCAGACGCGAGCGCCGCTGCCCTATCAGCGTAGGCGTCAGCGACCATTTCGTTAAAGTCTGCGAATCCTCCGCTCAAGGCTGCCTCACGAGTGGCTACGGCTGCAGCGACACATGAACGTACCGTGCTGGTAAGTTCAGTGTCTGAAGAAGAGCCTGATTCGGCAGAAGCGACGTTTACGCCAAGCGTGAGACACGCGGCACCGAGCACTAGTGCACTGATTAGTTTTTTCATCGTATGACTACAGATTAATGATAAACGATACGCACTCATGTGTAGTATACAAGAGTCTACACACAGATTTCTCCTTACTCACATTGGAGTTCCGATGAAACTGGACCATGCGCATGCTGCATACGGACACCGAGATGACGCCTGACGTTTTGCATCTATGTTAATGAACGTCGAAGTAAAACTAGAACTTACTGCTCCTAATAACCAAAATACCCGCTACCGCACACGTCCTTCATTGAGGTCTATTTCATGTATAGACCGATTACGATGAATAATTTCATCGTTGCGCACCGACATAAAGAATTCATATTGACTCCGTGGGTTACGGCCATACCAACCAAGGTAATCACTCTCCATTGGTTTCTTTTTGAGCTCCTCTCCTTGCGTCTCAAGGAACCTCGTGTAGGAGTCAAACGCATGCTGCTCGAAAAGATAGTTCGTTTCAAGCGACCATCGCGGCTTAATGACGTAGAGCACATAGGACATCCAGAAATAGAAAAGGGCAAAGACCATAGGAATCAGAGTGAAACGAATTGGATCCGCCCACTTCTCCTTACGTGAGAGAAGCGAAATGACCACCACGTGCATAGTCTCGTTGTCAGATGCAAATACTCCGTATTCTTTAATGGTGGACAGTTTAAGCGCACGTTTCTCATCAGTGTAGAAGAGCGTCATGAGAGTAAACGCAGCGGATGCCCAGGAGTGATACGGTACACGTGCGATCACTTCAACTGCGCGGAACTTGAGGTATGAAGGTTCCTTTCCGTACACCAGGTTTCCACAGAAGACCAGGAAACCCCCAAGGAGACGTGGTAAGAATCCGGGTTTGTAATTATCGTATGGCGCTTTATACGCCTGTAGCTGTGCATCATCGTTGAGCTGCGCAACGAGTGCCTCAAACTCCACATCAGTACCATTGAGTTGCATAACAAGAATGGGTTATTCAGTAAGGGATCTTGCACTCATCAAAACAGTGCGTATCTCTATTGAGTGCACAGATGCGCTCCCGCTCCTTCTCAGTGCTTTTCACTGCATTTACAGAGCAAGGCGCATTGAGATGGTGATTTGCTGTCGGTGGAGCAAGGTTGAAGTGTTTCGTGAGAAATTGTACGTTCACACCTACCGACTTTCCGAGTAGACATACGAGTTTATATCTACTATGTGATCCGACCACTCTGAAACGATCAGGACACAACTCTTCTTCAGCAGAAACAGGCTCCTTGACCCACGTCGGACGTGAATAAGTGCGCATTGATCGTGTCTTCGCTCGTCTCATAGATATATATCTATATATCATCCACAAAAGAACATACAAGAGTGTCTTGGGGAGAACGAAGCGATAAATTCTGACCTATCTTTAAAACTGGAGACCCTATTAAACTCCGTTAGAACCCATTTTGCAAAGGAATCCTGATTTTGCGCCTCGCGGACTCGGCGCTCGCCCGACCCCTGTCCGCACCAAAATCCTTTTCTTTTTCGCGGGGGGAATCCAAAAATCCGGGCTCGGAGCGGCAGGGCTCGGGACAATACCTGTGTGCTTGCCCCACCCTCCCGTGCGCGCACACTCGCCGCAAATTGGAGCAAGCGGCGACTCCCTTATGCGGGAATTATCAGAAACGATCTTGAGTTTCGTTTGTAAGATGGTATTTCTTCGGCCTTGAAACGAGTATTTACTTCAAGAAACTCATTAAACGACTTGTACTCCCCCAACCCTTTGACGTCCAAATCATTTAATCTCCAGTCATCGAGACAAATAATCACTGGTCTTTTTATGAGTGGCGCAACAAAGTCTAGGACTGATTTGGAAGAACTATAGGTATCGCAATCAACAAATACGATCCCAGGATTAGTTATGTTGTGTTTCTTTGCAGTATCGGGAGTAAGAGTGTCTTTGTACCACCCCTTTACCCAATACATTTCATCAGGATTAATTCCCTTTCTTTTTAGGCATTCTTCTAGCTGTTCAAAGGAACAGCTATAAAAGCCTTTCTTCCAAACACCATCGTCTTCACTTTCCGACTCAGGAGGAAGTCCTGCAAATCCGTCAAAGCCGAAAACTCTGTTTGAGATATTCAAACGCTTAAGTGCTGTATATGCACTCGAGAGCGAAGCACCATTGAACACGCCAAATTCCAGATAATCGCCAATATCATCTCCCTTCAAGGCCCTGAGCCGTTTTATACAGTCTTCAAAAAACGATTGCATCTTTTCTGGCGGAACTAAGTACACCGAGCAAATGTCATCTACCGGCCCTATGGTGTACGGAGAGTTAATCGAGGGAGAAAGCAGCCGATGGATGCGTATACCAAGATTCTGAAACCAAGAGTATCTATAACTCCTCATAACGACTATTGTACTAGAAGCTTGTCGAATGCTTGGCATGCTTCCTCGTCGGTCATGTATTCCGGCGGGGTCTTCATAAGAAACGGGCACGCATATTGTGCCTGTTTTTGCTTCTTCGTATCGACGAGGAATTTCGCCATTCGAATAGCGTCCACAATGGTTCCAGCGCCATTGATACTAATCTCATCTTCAATAACGGACGTTATAAAGATTGGCGTACGCCCAAAGATCTCTCCCTCAATAGTGAGATTGACGAGCTTGTGACCAGACGGCTCGCCTGTATAGATAAAACTCACGGTGGGTTGTGCATCGCCTTCTTTCAGAAATTGCCCAAGTGCTGCACTTTTTGATTTCTCCTTGTGCTTAAATCGATACTTAAGGTTGAAATGATCGGCATTCCCTCCTCTATTTTCTTGGTGTGTTTTTGTAACCTTTATGCCGCGCATTTGAAGCAGTTGGAGTAGAAATCTGTTGAGCATTGTGGCACCTAGTTGGCTTTTCGTATCATCACCCAAGACAACCAGTCCTTGTGATTCAAATCGTTCTCTCCACTCTGCCTTCGTAGCAAGAGGCGTAGGGATACAATTTATGAAGCTACAGCCAGCTTTGAGCGCTTCTTCAGCATAAAAGTATGTGGCTTCATCGCTACCTGAAGGAACAAGGTTCACTAGGACGTCTACTTTGTTTTCTTTCAATACTCGCGCCACATCAACCGGTTCTTCGTCGCTTTCGTGGACAAGTTCTTCCTTCATCTCATCAATAAGACCATCGAGCGTAGGCCCCCTAAAAACTACAGCGTCGTATGCCAAAGGTGTAGTAATCTCGCGTGTTATGTTTGCGCCCAGGTATATAGCCTCGTGAAGTTTCTTTCCAATTTTTCGTTTATCAACATCAAAAGCACAGACGAAGTTAATATCGCCTACGTTGTACTTCCCTATTGTTTTATGCAGCAATCCTGTTTCTTCCTCTGGATTTTTTGCATAAAAGGAAACCCCCTCAACCAGGGCTTTGGTAAGGCTTCCTACGCCGACTATCCCCACGTTTATTTTGCTCATATACCCCTTGATGGTTATTCGTTTGTCATCAATACTTGATGACTTACAGAACCTAGTGTATAATCCCAGTGAGCCGCTGTCAAGGCTTAAAACCTATTTATGAAAGTTGAGGAATATCTAACTAAACTAGGCCTCCCCAAAAACGCTGCCTTGGTCTACCTTGCCCTTCTAAAAGCTGGCTCCGTAAAAGCTCAGCCGCTTATTCAAGCAACCGGACTCCATCGCATGTTGGTTTATAACGCCCTTGAGGATTTAGCTGCCCGAGGTTTGGTAACTATTACGCATCAAAATCGAGTCCGGATCTTCCATGCACAGGATCCTTCCCTACTAATTGCCCATACAAAGAAATTACAAGAACTTGCTGAAAGCGTAGTTCCAGAATTGCGAGATTTGCAACGAAATACATCAGAGACGATAAGCGTAAGAACACTTATCGGGCACGAAGGTTTCCGTGTAAACCTAGAAAACATTATTGAGTCTGCTTCCAAGCAAAAGAACAGAGAAATCTACATTATTGGAGGCGCAAAAGACACCGATTTCTACGACGCCACAGATGGATGGTATCCACAATACATTTCCCTTTCGGAAAAGAAAAAGATCAAGAAGCGACTTCTTGCCCCCGCTTCGTATTCTTCTGAGTTTAAGAAAAAGTTTGCTTCTGAGAAAAATACCGAACTTCGTACCCTTTCAAAAGGCCTTTCTTCCCCCACCTATACTCGTATCACCAAAGAAATGGTTTCTATCGAGATTTATAAACCCCATCTAACTATTATTCAGATCAAAAATCCAACCGTAGCACAGGCATATTTGGACTCCTTTAATATTCTGTGGGAAACGTCTGGAAAATATTAATTATCCGGCCAATCGGAAAGCTGTTCTCTTGCCTCGGAAGCTAGAAAACCCTCCTTATCTGCGCCATCAGGTTGTGGAGGTCTTCCCAAATATATAGTTCGATTTTGCGTATCTACAATTACCCTCGCGAGGCGTTCTATATTTCTATTTGGACCAACTGGAATATTCGGTTCAATGTGTAAATTTTCGACAATATTCGTCCTCAAGAAATCAACCATCGCAAGATATTCTTCTTCTATAGATTCCACGCCGTTATAACTACCAGTTCGACTATACCTACCACCAAAGATAACTGCATCGACAGTACCTGGTTCAACCTGGGCAGCAAATTCACGCAATGCTTCAGGTAGGGCGCTACTGAGCCCTTGATGTATCGAGCGCGGCGGATGGTGCGAGAGAACAGAGATATTTTCTCCAGTATCTCTATGTTGCCCTATTACCACTATTCCCAGGCAGTTTGCGTAATCAAAAGATTCTTTGTTGGCAGGTGAAGCAGGGGAAATTACATACTGAGCGGGAAGTTCGCCATGGCGTATACCAAGTCGATCAAGTTCTTCGAGGTTATGTGCAGCCCAGTACAATGATTCAGGGCGTAGTCTTTCTCTCAGTTGCTCTTCAAACTCATGATACCGTTCGTCAATTTCTCTTATCCGCGACTTTATACGAAACGCTTCAGGAACTTCTGTTATCTGCTCATGAGCGCTTGCTCTTTCACCCCTTGCTGTTAGGTAGGTGTCGGCACGAAGTGTGGCAGCAAGAGCAAAAGCTCCGAAGAGCAATTCTCGGCGAGAGAACTTTCCTTTTTCTCCTTCGTCCATATGAACAGTATACGAGTTAAATAGTTAGTTTAAAAATCGACCCTCACCCTGCCGCTCCTTGCCCGGATTTTTGGATTCCCCCCGCGAAAAAGAAAAGGATTTTGGTGCGGACAGGGGTCGGGCGAGCGCCGAGTCCGCGAGGCGCAAAATCAGGATTCCTTTGCAAAATGGGTTCTAACGGAGTTTAATAGGGTCTCCAAAATCAAAGATAGGTCAGAATTTCCTAAATCCGTTTTCGCCAAATGCAATTCTCGCCAAGGATCTGGGGCAATTCCGCGCGCTTCGCGCGCGTGGAGGGAGGTTCAGAAATACAGAATCCGAAAATTTTCTGGAGGGAGGATTTTTTATTCCTTGTGTGCTTGCCCCACCCTTCCCGTGCGCGCACACGAGCCCTTTCGCTAAAAACTCCGTAATTAGCGAAACTCCCTTGCCTTACTTCAAGAGGTCGTCTAGTTCACAAGAGAGCAGTGCGGATTTGTTGAGCAAAATCTCCTCTTTCTGATTCAGATTCTCAGCGGTCATTCTAATAACTTTCGTACGGATTATGTTGCCTAAAATAACGTTACCGGTTTTATCTAGGTATTTCCTAGTTTTCCTTGCAAACAAGGTTGCATACTGTCGTAACTTCTCTTCAGAAGCGGGACGAGAGCTTGAGCCATTGGCACCAAACTCTATTTTGTTATCAAGCGATATGTCTCGCTCAATTGGTAAATCTCCATCACGGAAATGAATCCAGTAATCACTAATTGCATACTGAATATGTACAGGTTCCCCTTCTTCAGTCGAGTAGTCGTAGATAAAGAAGAACGTGTCGGTACGGAAATCCTGAAATACACGAATGTGTTCGAGTGAAATAACTTTTCTAATTCCGTAGCTATCCAAAAGACGCAGATAAGACTCGCGCCAGTTTGCAAGCCAGTTGGTTACAAACGTCTGATTTACGAATAGAGGACTAAGATCCTGTTTAAGGTTTTCGTCGCTCACCTTATTCATCTGAAGAGTGAGCTTATCAAACAGAGCACGAGGATTGCTTACGTCTATACCTTTTGCAATCAGATAATCAAAATCAGGCACAACTTTTTTTGTCATATACCAAAGCAGGTCGTAAATATCTCTGCCCTTTTCTTCGTAGACAGCCTGCCCAACCCCTCTTGTTCCGCGCAAGAAGATTGCAGCAATTTTGCTGGCCATTAGTGAAGACATATTGTAAGTAAGAATCACAAACGACATCTGGTCTCGGTTCATCGGTCTACGTTCAGTTACGGTCTTTGGAGCAACGAAATGATTAAGGTCGATCTTGATGTGCACCTGTTTTGAGGGATGTCCAGAGCTCAAGTCGTTTCCAACGATGAATTTGAGCAATAAACCCCTACCGGTAGTTATTTTTAATGAAAGGAAATCGCTACCGGCGCCATACGTGTTAGCAAAATGCTCTTCTATTTCGGTTTTTAATCCTTCCAAGAACTTTTCTGTGACTGTATGACCTACTTCAAAATCTAAATCAACAGACATCCGATCTAGTCCATGAATAATACGGAGCGCAGAACCACCGTACATAACCCACTTGCTATATTCAGGGTGGTGGTAAATAAAATCGAGAACAAAATACTGCAACTCTTCTTTTAGAGCATTACGGCGTGTTTCAGCATCTAACTCCCCGTACGGAGCGAGTTCTTCAAGTTTCTTCTTCAAAATTGTTACGATCTGTTCACTCATAGATCTGTGTTTTTATCATAGTATGGAATTTCTCCTGTTCACTCTGTTCCATTTCTTCAAAATCTATTCGGAGTTCGGTAATTATCTTTGCAATTTCGTTACGACGGATACCCCTAAACTGTCGTGTTCTGAAATATAGCAAATCAAACAACGCTTTAGACGGAGAAGCAATGAAAAAATTAAACTTACCTTCCACAAGTGAGTAGTCAGAGAAAAGATCTTTTTTTATTGACTGATACGAAAATGTCCCCGCCTTAGTTTCGTAGTCCCTTGTTACCTTAAGCGAAACAGACGTAAAGGAACGAATGATTTCCGTCGTGAGGTTGTAGTACTGAAGTGCCGTCCACGAGCTTATATAAGACGGCTTCCTGAGAACATTGGCGAGATAAAACAAATAGGAAATATCTCCCTTGTTTTTCTCAAAGAAGTCTCCTGATATATACAAGCCATTTTTAAGCGCAAGAATTTCCTTCTTTTTAAGAAAACGGCTTACGTACGTGTTTATAGTGCTCTTTTTGAGCCCCAACTGATCAGCAAGCTCAAAAGTAGTCTTCTTGCTGAAATGGGGCAGATTTTTGAGCTGTTCTAGTAAATTCTTCTTGCTTTTCATAATTATGACAATAGTGTATTATATGTGAAATAGGAAGTCAATTGCTTATGAAATACTTTCTCTATGCCCGCAAAAGTACGGATACCGAGGACAAACAGGTTCTCTCTATTGAGGCGCAACTTACGGAATTGCGCTCCCTCGCCTGTCGTGAGGGGTTGGAAATCGTTGAGGAGTTTATAGAAAAGCGTTCTGCAAAATCACTTGGTCGTCCTGTGTTCGGCGAGATGATGGCGCGGATTCAAAACGGCGAAGCACAAGGAATTCTTTGCTGGAAGATAGATCGCCTCGCACGAAACCCTGTAGACGGCGGACAAATCCAATGGCTTCTTCAGCAAGGCGTGATTCGCCATATTCAAACGCACGACCGTTCGCACTATCCGAACGACAATGTGCTGATGATGTCCGTGGAACTGGGAATGGCGAATGAATATATTCGCCAACTCTCTGCAAACACCGCGCGCGGTCTACGGCAGAAGGCACGAACAGGCGTATACCCCGGACTTGCCCCCATCGGCTACCTAAACGACCCGCGCACGAAAACTATCCGCACTCACAAAAAGAACGCCGTGCTCGTACACGAAATGTTTGAACGATACGCGAACGGAAACACAACACTAAATGACCTTGCACTCTTTCTTGAAAAATCTGGCGTAATTTCTAAAGGCAATAAGCGGGTAAATATTTCTCGCGTCTCGTTCATTTTGCAGAACCCATTTTACTACGGCCATTTCCGCTACGCGGGCGAAGTGTACGAAGGCAAGCATGAGCCGATCATTATGAAAGCACTTTATGACAAAGCGAATGCTGTCCTAAGAAGCCGTGGCCGTACTCCGGCCTCTAAAGCCGTTCCTAGCCCCTTCTGCGGGCTTCTACGCTGTGGCGAGTGCGGTATGGGCATCACGGCCGAAGTGAAGGAAAAACACCAAAAGAACGGCAACATCCACCACTACACCTACTATCGCTGTACTCGCAAATCTAAAACCAAAAAGTGCAAAGAAGCGCCGATACGAAGCGAACTCCTAGAGTCGCAACTAACGGCGCTTCTAGGCGAATACACGATGCCTGCCGAGTGGGTGTCGCCTCTCAACGAAATGCTCAACCGCGAGGCAACTACGGCCTCACAGACGGCATCAGGGGCAATTTTTGAACTGCGAGCAAAAGCGGAAGATATTTCGCGCCAACTCTCTCGCCTCACGGATTTGTATGTGGCGGAAGATTTGGAGCGCGATGACTATCTTGCTCGCCGAAAGTCCCTCGTATCCGACAAGCGGACGCTAGATGAGAAAATCGCGAAACTTGAACAAGCCCCATCTGCATGGGTTGAACCTGTTAGAGAATGGATTTTGGACGCTTCGCGTCTAGGTGAAATTGCAAAGTCCGAAGACCCGCATTCCAAAAAATCCTCCCTCCAGAAAATTTTCGGATTGAACCTCTCCCTCCACGCGCGCGAAGCGCGCGGAATTCCTGCATTACCTTGGCGGGAATTGCATTCGGCGAAAACGGATTTAGGAAATTCTGACCTATCTTTGATTTTGGAGCCGATGCCCGGGATTGAACCGGGGACCTCGTCCTTCGCTTACACTCTCGCTTCAAGCATGCACGCGAGAGGCTAGACTGTATCTTTATCCTAACGGATACCCTTGTCAGTCGTTCGGGCGATCTCTCGCCACGGTCTTGTCTCGCATGAGATATTAACCGTTATTCGGGATTCACCTACACATTACTGTATAGGTGGGCAGGGTCTGCGACCCACCATGGACGCGCTCTACCAACTGAGCTACATCGGCTTTATTTGACTCGTAAAGAACCCAGGCATCCTAACTGATAAAACACCTTCTTTCAATCTTCGCCCAGTAACCTTGGAGGCTTGCGAGTGGTTCATAAAGGTATACTCTGCTCATAATAAATATATGTGTGGCATCGTTGGCTATGTGGGCTCCCGAAGTGCATCCCCTATTCTGATGAATGGGCTTCGTGCGCTTGAATACCGTGGATATGACTCCGCAGGTATTTATATCAGTGGTGCAGGGGCTATGAAGCGTGCTGGACAGGTCTCAGCCCTTGCTGACGCCCTGCCTGCGTCCTTTGAGGGTACCTGTGGCATCGCCCACACGCGCTGGGCCACCCATGGTGCTCCAACTGAAGTAAATGCTCATCCACACACCGACGGCGAAGAGAACGTCTGGCTCGTGCATAACGGCATTATTGAAAACTATGCCGATATCCGTGCGGAACTCGTGAAAGATGGTGCCGTCTTTAAGTCTGATACGGACACCGAAGTACTTGTGGCACTCATCGCAAAGAAATACACAAAGGATGTGCTCCTTGAAGATGCAGTGGCTGCTGCACTCAAAGAAGTCCGTGGCACCTACGGCATTGCGGTTGCCTCTACGCGCGAACCGGAGAAGGTCGTCGCTGCACGCCTTGCAAGCCCAATCATGCTTGGTATCGGCACCGACGGGTACTACGTTGCCTCTGACGCTACTCCTATTCTGAAACACACCCGCGATGTGGTGTACTTGGATGATCGTGAAATGGCCATCCTTACTCCTGACGGATACCGCGTCACCACCCTCTCCAAAGAAGTACGAGAAAAGCCAGTAGAAACGCTTGAGTGGGACATTGAGTCCGCACAGAAGAAAGGATACGAACATTTCATGCTGAAAGAGATGATGGAGATTCCTGATGCTATTGAGAACACGCTCCGGGGACGTTTGGTTCCCGCAAGTGGCGAAGTAAATCTTGGAGGACTTCGCGATGTTCTTCCTCGCATCAAGAACGCAAAGCGCATTGTGATTACTGCCTGCGGAAGCGCGTTCTATGCGGCACAAGCCGGAGAACTGTTGATTGAGGAACTTACTGGTATTCCAGTAGAGACCGTGCTCGCTTCAGAGCTCCGTTACCGCCGCAACACGATGGACCCGAATGACACCATTCTCTTTGCAATCTCTCAATCAGGTGAGACGTTGGATACGATTGAAGCGATTCGTGAAGCAAAGCGGCACGGCATTCTTGTCCTTGGTGTCGTAAACGTCGTGGGCTCTTCTATCGCTCGCGAAACCGATGCCGGTGTCTACAACCATGCCGGTCCTGAAATCAGTGTCGCCTCTACCAAGGCGGTGATCTCTCAGATGACCGTCCTTGCCCTCATTGCCCTTCTCATGGGCCGCAACAACGGTCTCTCACTTCCTGACGGCGAACGGCTCGTAAAAGAGATTGCACGCCTTCCCGAGCTTGCGCGAAAGGTGCTTGAAGGCCATGAGAAGATCCAAGAAATCGCAAAGAAGTATGCGGACACCACTGGCGCGTTCTATCTTGGACGTAAATTCCAATATCCAGTTGCCTATGAAGGAGCGATAAAACTAAAAGAGATTTCCTACATCCACGCAGAAGCGTACGGTGCAGGAGAAATGAAACATGGTCCAATTGCGCTTATTGAACCCGCATTCCTTTCCGTCGTGCTTGCTCCAGAGGATTCTATGTATGAAAAATCTAAATCAAACATGCAGGAAATCCGTGCACGTGGTGGACGCATCCTTGCGATTACGACCGAAGGAAAAGAAGAGGATCTGAGAGGTCTTGCCGATGATGTACTCTCCGTGCCAAAGACGGACGAGTTCTTCCTCCCTATCCTCACGACTATTCCCCTTCAACTCTTTGCGTACTATGTCGCACTACACCGTGAGCTTCCTATTGATAAACCAAGAAATCTAGCGAAGTCAGTAACTGTGGAATAGTTAACCATCTATCCCGTACATTCTGTAGAAATCCTCTATTGGCCCTTCAGCTTTATACGATTTGAGTGGAAAAAGATTCATAAGATCTTGATCGCTAATAGTATCGCCAAGTGCATAGAGATTCTGGATGAACTCACGTCGTGCGTCATCTGACTTAAGATGGCGCTTGTGGTCTAGAAACTGACCCCATATCTGCTGCCCACGCGCAAACACATGTGCACTCGTCTCAAGTAGTAGATGCGCAGTATACTTCTCAGGAAATAAGCGTCTGTACGCTTCAAGGTTATACAGCCATGAATTTCCTCTCACGACTTCTGCATCAGGATACAGACGCCGCACAAGCATGAACATATCGCGGAGTTCACGGCGCCGGCGGTATATCTTTTCTTCAATAAGTGGTCCAGTGACATCTCGCTCATCGTTTTGAAAATGAATAGTGACTGCATGTTCTTCAGGATTGTACTCACAATTAAAACAGCCAAAACGAAAGGAACCTTCTGGGTGATACGGCTGTGGTGGTTGTTCCTCTGCTCGTAGCGTGTACTGCTCCATCAATTCTTTGGTAATGACATCTACCGATGCAGTATTAAATCGTTCGGGTACTGTGCCTTCTTCATACGGCTCTATCGCAGGGGTAAATCTACGAAGAACCTTCAAAAAAGGAAAACCTGTTTGTTCCGCCAGACGCTTGGCGACAAACACCTGAAAACGAATGTACTCCGGTGCAGGAGGTTTTTCTTTTGTCTCAACCCACCAATCGGGTGGAGGAAACGATGTGGTGGGTGCAGCTGCCTCTATCCGCGACATCTCTGACATGGGATGAGTTTAGCATTAGGTATGGAAAACGTCGCCCACAGACAAACAGAGAGGATGTATACCGCGCATGAACTGGAGCGTTACGAGTTATTTTCCAGAAACAAAATAAAGAGATTCGCATTCTTGAGATAAGCCGCAGGAACGAAGGAAGGTATAAAAACTATTGATGCAATCAAACCACAAAGACCGCCCAAATGGGCGGTCTTTGTGTATATCTATCTCTACGTTGCGCGGTCGACGAGACTTGAACTCGCAACCTCCCGCGTGACAGGCGGGTGCTCTAACCAGTTGAGCTACGACCGCAAACGAGCACAGAGGGCACTTTAGCTGGTTTTCGCTCCTGGAGCAAGCTTCTTCCACATCCCCCGAAGAGCCACCACGGCCCATACTGCCTCAATCACAATGAAAGGCCAGGAGTTGATCAGTACGGCATACCAGGTGAGAAGTGCTGCCCCCACAAAGTTAAGAACGTTGTACCAGAGATCCTCGTTTTCCATGACGTTTAGAGCGCTCGCGATAAACGCTGCAAGAAGAAGGGCTGCTCCGAGGACGCCTATAAGGGTAATTGGATCCATTGTGCTGGTGGGAGGACTTGCACCTCCGACCTTGGGTTTATGAGTCCCATGCTCTAACTACCTGAGCTACACCAGCAGTCTTCGCACCTTACTATTTTTATGCCCGTACTTCAACGCCCCAGTTTTGCTTCCGCGGTCGCTATATCCTCTGGTCGTCCAATCGGGATCCAAAGCGGCTGCTCCACCACCGTAATCGGGAGTTCCTTCGCCATTAGATTAAGGGGGTGAGTCATGAAGTATTCTCCACTCTCGTGTCGTGCCGCTTCATAGGAGAAAAGGCGTTCATCAAGCACCATACCGCCGGTAGAGACAAGATTCCCTTTCGGATGCTCTGGCTTCTCTATTACTTCTGCAAGCGTGCCATCTTCCCGTACTGAGACGACACCCATACTCTCAGGATGGTCATGAGGTGCCACAAGAATTGAAAGTTCATGCGATACTGCCTCAGTAAGCGCTCCCTTTCCCTGAAGGTCGTCTGCGTTCAGAAGAAGAAACTTTCCAGTAATAAGTGGACGCGCCACGGATAGTGCATGTGCCGTTCCTGCGGGCATCCACTGATGTGCATACCGTACCGGAAGTCCTTTGTAGGAGCCTCCAATATGGGCCCGTACCATATCGCCCTTGTACCCAATCACAAGGATGATCTCCGTGATGGAGTCAGGAAGGGCATCAAGCACATGTTCAAGAATAGTCTTCCCAGAGACCTCGATAAGGGGCTTAGGGAGTTCAAGTGTAAGGGGGCGCATCCGCTTCCCCTCTCCTGCTGCCATGATGACTGCCTGCATATACTGAAGACTATACGACATAGGTGCTCCGTTTTATAGCGGTATCCCGTATGCTAAAGTACACACACTATGAATGAGGAATTTGACGCACATGAGGCGTTAGTGCGTGAACTCTCTGATCCCCACCTTCGTGAGCAGTACGCCTGCCCCTACAATGGACGAAAAATCGGGATTGTGCCAAAGATCCTCGCGGCATTTCTTGTCGGCTCTGGGACTCTTCTCTATGGTCGTCGCCCTTCCTATGGGAAATTCAAGGCTATTGAGGTGATTGCACGTGTTCCCTACCAGTCATGGGAGGTGGCTGCCTACACCCTCGTCTCTGCCTTTCATGGCAACGAAAAGATGGCGATTGAACTATGTAAGACCAGTGCCTTCAGTCGTTTTGCACAAGATAATGAAACCATGCATGTCGTGGTGATCTCACACCTCGCACGAAAGAAAAGCGATCACGGTCTCTTCCGTTTTACCCTCATTCCGCTTATCTTTGCTCTCTTCTATTTCTGGGCAATTTACTTCCTCTACATGATCTCTCACAAGGCAGCGCTTGAACTCAATTACCTCTTTGAATCTCACGCGTATGATCAGTATCAGGAATTCATTGATACGAACGAAGAAATCCTCAAGCAGACTCCAATCATGTCTGACTTCCTCGCCTTCTATGGCCGCAATGTGAAGAGTGAGTATGAATTCTTTGAAAGCGTACGCAACGACGAACTCATCCACCGCAACCGCTCTATTCGTGAACTTGAAGTACGTGGAACCCGTATCAAGCCTTCTGTTAAGGAGATTGTGTAAAGAATCTTCCCTTATTTAGGAATCTGTTCAAGAAGTCGGTGCTCAATTTGAGTCACATCAAAGAATCCTCTGTCTAGGATCGCAGTCTCAAGTTTTTTCTCATATCCGGTCGCAATCAAAAGACCAAGTATGACAAACAATATGCCAATAGCACGTTTGAACCTACCGCGTGAATTTGCGAGAGCACTGAGTGTGCCTGCAAACCGCTCTCCTAGAAGTGCGAGAAGCAATAGAACAATGGACAATCCAAGTACGTACACGAGCAAGTACGTAGTTCCAAGTAAAAACGATGCGGGAAGCACTGACGCAAGAATTACAAAATAGGTTGGAGAGCACGTAGAGAACACAGGGCCTAGTGCTGCTCCTATAAGTGCATCGCCCCAGAGGCTCTTCTTCTGGTACCCGGCTCCGACCATTTTGTTAGAGGCTGCTGACATGCGTGCAATTCCTGGAATACGCTCCCATAATGTGGGGAAGACGAGCGTGAATCCAAACAACACTAAGATACCTCCGGACAGATATGCCCACACGTACGGAGGAATAACGATGAATGCCGTAGATGCCTTCAATAGAAAGGTGAAGACGATAATAGAGAGCCCTAATGAGCCCACAACTACATACGGGGTCAATGTACTCCGTCCTGCAGCGGAACTCCCCACTACCACAGGAAGTAACGGAAGAATGCACGGCGCAAGCACCGTGAGCATTCCTGCAAAGAAAGAAACAACGAGTAGCGTCACGCTATTGAACCTGCGTGACGAGCTCAGCAATTGTAGGGCTGCCGCTCCACTTCTTAATCATTTCCCCTGATGCATCCACCTGTACCAGGGTGTGCTGCGTCGTTACACCATACTTCTGTTTCAGTGCCGTCTCTTTATCGTAATTCACATCAAGAATCGTAAGTCCTTCTGGAACTCCCTGCGCCTTGATGTCCGCATCCAGTGCACGGCAACTTGGACACCAGCTTGCACGGAAAAAGAGTACGACATCTTCTTCACTTGCCCGTGCGATTTTCTCAGAAGCATAAGCTTCATACGATCCTTTTGCTACCTCTTCAACTTCAGGAGTGATCTGTGCTGTCTTTTCGGTAGGTATTACTTCTTTGTTCTCCGGGGAAGAAGAGTATAGACCGTACGCGATCGCGGTGAGAATAAGTACAACGAGAATGATAAGCAAGGTTTTAGAGTGCTGCATACAAATAATTATTTGATCACTAATAGAACAAGTATAGGAAGAGAAAAAGGAAATGTAAAGTCAGCTTTACATTACTTATCCACAGCACCTATTGCTTCCAGTCACTGTAGAAACGAGCCCCCACCTTCCCCACAATCATCCCTGCGAGTGCGAGTACCAGCCACATGTTTGGTGTTCCGTGCATACTCTCAACCGCAATGCCTATAACTAAGATCAAGGAACCAATAAAGAACGCAGTTCTTCCTGCACGCATGCGGTGCATTGCCTCACGCTCATCACGTGCCTGTTCTTGGAGTAAGTATACAGATAGCACCGCAAATGCGATCAACAAACACCCAAGAAGGGCCATGTGTGCCATTCCTGGCATCCAGAAATGAAACGGGTTAAGGAGAAGTGCCGCGAGTATGAGCACGAGTGCCGCACTTATCATTTGTATGGCAGTGTGGTGAGTCATGATTGTATAGTAAATATCTTTTCTACTGGTTCTTTAAAATATCGTGCAATTTTTATGGCAAGAAGAACCGATGGAGTGTAGTTTCCTTTCTCTATCGCGATAATAGTTTGACGAGATACGCCGACAGAGTCTCCAAGCTCTTCCTGAGTTACTCCTTTGATGTTCCGGAGACGAAGTACATCATTGTGTATCTGTTCACTCATGCATCAATTACGAAAGCGTACTCGCAATGTAGAGAAGTGCGACGAGGAATAGAAGTGCCACACCCGCGTTGGGATACTCACGTAACTTGAGGTGTGTATAGATTGCACCTCCCATAATGACACTGAGTCCAAGTGCAGCAAGCGGAGTAAGAAACGTCATGATACCGAGCCACAAAGGAAGTGTGAGACCAATGGCACCCAGTAGCTCTGCAAGACCAATAAAAGAAATGAAAGCTCGTGGATACCCACGGAGTGCAGGAGTCATGGACCGTGCCTTGTCCTGCATCAATAGCTTCATTACGCCCGCCATGAGGAAGACAACTCCTAGGATTATTTGTATACCCACAATAAGAATGTACATGCAGAAAGTATAGCAGACTTTACATTCTTCTCCCAACGGCAACCAGTGCTAATGTCCGCGCCCTTCAATAATGGCACCGTCATATATGTTCTTATTTTCTTCTCCAGAGACCGTAAGTACGCCCCATGCACCCTTATCGATACGTGCAAGCGCATGATCTACCAGGAGGTACTTCCCCGGAACTTGAGTATCAAACTCAACGACCGTGGCGCCTCCTGCGGGCACAACGGTAGATTGCACGTCTGTATGTGGTGCTGCGGTGAGCGACGCTTCAGGGAATACGCGGTCAAATATCTCTCCAATCACATGGAATGATGACAAGAGATTCACTCCACCATTTCCAAAGAAGATTCGTACCGTGTCTCCCGTTTTTGCCTGCATAGAGTTCCCAAGCCCTCCTGTGCGCCCATTAAACGTAACGTAGGTCGGATTGCCATCAAGCATAGCTTTCGCGTCAAACAATTGTAGTCCTTGTCGTCCCATACCACCGACGGCATAGTACTCACCCTGCATCACATAGTATTCGTGATCTACTTCAGGAAGTCCTTCTTCTGGTTCTACGAGAATGAGTCCATACATGCCATGCGTCATGTGATTAGCAACATTCGGCGTTGCGCAGTGATACACAAAAAGGCCGGGGTGAAGCGCCTTAAAGACCACGGTTGCAGACTCACCAGGTGCCACCATCGTCGAGACTGCTCCTCCACCAGGACCAGTCACTGCATGAAGATCAATATTGTGATGGTGGAGACTTGAGGGATCGTTATGAAGTGTAAGCTCTACCGTATCCCCTTCTCGTACACGAAGCATGGGGCCAGGAATCTGTCCGTTAAATGTCCAGTAATTTACAAACACACCTGGCGCCATTTCCGATACGACTTCCTTTGCAGTGAGTTCAATCTTCGCCACTTCCGGTTCGGTACGCTCTAGCGGCAATGGCACTTCATTTGGGTTCCGTGCGATATCGGGTACTCGTTCAAAAGAATCAAAGTTCGTAAACAGATCCCACACGTTTTTTAAAGGAAGCACAGGCCCTTCTGCTGGTCCATAGGTAACGAGTGAGAGTGGATACTCAAGCCCACGTGGAAGGCCGTTCGGTACGTAAAAAGCAAGTGAGACCGCAAGGAATACCACCACCAGCGCAATACGCATCATCCTCCATTTCAGATGCTGTAATGCTAAGTAAATGAATATTGCCGCGAAGATGAAAGCAATAAACAAACCTGCGACTTGCACAAAATAGGACCAAGTATACGAGAGGAGTTGCAACATGAGCGTGAGGTTTAGAATGGAATCTTACATTCGTCGAAACAATGCGCATCACGTTTTAGACGATATACACGTTCACGGCCTTGATCTTCACTTTCTACCGCATCAACAGATCGTAGAGTGTTGAGGTGATGAGTAACCGTGGGTTGAGTCAATTTGAGCTTTTTGGTGAGCGCAGACACGGTCATTCCCTCCAGCTCCTTCCCTAAAAGACACACAAGAGTATAGCGGCTTTTAGAACCGACTACCTTGAAACAATCAGGACACAATTCCTCTTCAGACATCTCCGACGGCTTTACCCACGCAGGTCGCTTATATGTGCGCTCTTTTGATGATTTTTTCTTTGTCCACACCTTTTTCTTATTCATAGATGAGTATCTATTGATATACTGGTTTTCCACTAATAGATGATTATCAATATATCATTCTTCGGCCTATGAGAAAGACACAATCCCCACTCTTCTTTTCCATCATTAAAAGAAACGGATCCATCGTTCCGTTTGCACCTGAGAAAATCACTCGTGCAGTTGAGAAAGCGCTCGTAGCCGTAGATGATACGACTTCGGACGCAAGTGCGGTGACCGATGCGGTACTTCAATCCCTCACGATCGCACGAGAATCTGATAGTTCCGTACCGCCAACCGTAGAGCAAGTGCAGGACATAGTAGAAGTGGAACTTATGCGCGCAGGACATACTGCTGCCGCAAAGGCATATATTCTGTATAGAGAACAACACGCCACACTTCGTGAGAACGACACTGACGTATCACCAGAAATCCGTGCACTCGTCACAGAAAGCAAGGAGTATTTCTCAAATCAGCTTTCTGAGTTTGTGTATTACAGCACCTATTCTCGTTGGCTCCCGGAAAGGGGCCGTCGTGAAGCATGGATAGAGACCATTGAGCGCTACGTCTCATTCATGCGAGAGAATCTCGGCGACGCCCTTACAGAAGATGAATACGCGGAGATACGTGAATACATGCGCAGTATGAAAGCGATGGGCTCTATGAGACTTCTATGGAGCGCAGGTGCCCCTGCACGTGCTTCTCATGTCTGTGTGTATAACTGCTCGTTCATTGCACCAGCATCATGGCAAGACTTTGCAGAGATTATGTATGTCTCTATGTGTGGTACAGGGGTCGGATTCTCAGTAGAACGACAAACCGTTGAGACACTTCCACTTATTGGACACCACACAGGCGCGATACTTCCGACTCATGTGATTGAAGATAGCAAGGAGGGATGGGCAGATGCGCTTGCCCACGGACTTTCTACATGGGCAGCAGGACACGACGTATCGTTTGACTACGGTCGCATTCGTCCACGCGGTGCACGATTGAAGACCATGGGCGGACGCGCCTCTGGTCCTGAACCTCTTAAGAACCTCTTAGAATTTACACGTGAACGCATGCTGGAGCGACAAGGACGTCGCCTCTCCACTCTTGATGTGCACGACTTGATCTGCAAGATCGGTGAGATTGTGGTTGCAGGTGGTGTGCGTCGCAGCGCACTCATTTCCCTTTCTGATCTAGATGACATGGAGATGCGTGAAGCAAAGAACGGCCAGTTCTACCTCACCAACCCTCAGCGCGCAATGGCGAATAACTCAGCCGTCTACAATACGCAGCCTACCGCTATAGAGTTTATGGAAGAGTGGCTGAACCTTGCCAAAAGCGGCTCAGGTGAACGCGGCATCTTTAATCGCGGAAGTCTGGAGAAACAGCTTCCTGCCCGACGATGGCCCTTGTTTAAGAAAGATGCAGCACGAAGCGGCACGAACCCGTGCGGTGAAATCATTCTTAAGTCCAAGCAATTCTGTAACTTGAGCGAAGTGGTAGTGCGTCCAGAGGACACGCTTGAAACCCTTGCAGATAAGGTACGTGTCGCTACTATACTTGGCACTTACCAGGCGTCACTCACCGACTTTCCCTATCTCTCTCCTGAGTGGAAGAAAAACTGCGAAGAGGAGGCACTCCTCGGTGTGTCCATGACTGGGCAGTGGGATAACGCGGTCGTCCGTGATCCAGAAGTACAAGAGAAACTTAAAGACATTGCGTGTGAGACCAATCGCGTATACGCAAAACGTTTCGGTATCAATCCCTCTACTGCAGTAACGGCAGTGAAACCTTCAGGGAACGGATCACAGCTCTTTGACTGTGCATCAGGCATGCACCCACGCCATGCGAAGTACTACATTCGCCGTGTACGTATTGAAGGACATAATCCTCTAAAGAAACTTCTTGAAAACGCAGGCGTACCCTGTGTGCCTGAGGTTGGACAAACAAAAGAAACTGCAACCACGTGGGTACTTGAGTTCCCAGTGAAAGCACCTGAGGGTGCCGTCGTCAAAAGTGACCTCTCTGCACTTGATCAACTTGAGTACTGGAAGATGTCTAAACAAAAGTACTGTGAGCACAACCCTTCCGTCACCATCACCATTGCATCAGAAGAATGGCTCTCAGTCGGGCACTGGGTATACGCACATTGGGATATTGTAGGCGGCCTTTCGTTCCTTCCAAAGAATGAACATGTGTACCAACTCGCTCCCTATGAAGAGATAAGTAGGGAACGGTATCTCGCGCTCGCATCTGTATTCCCTGACATAGATTTCGCTGAGCTCATACGATATGAGACAAGCGATACCACCACTGGCGCCAAAGAGCTTGCGTGTGTCTCTGGTACCTGTGAAATAGATGTACCAACCCCTACTCCATAACGACGTATGATTACTCTCTCCCCTGTCATCCGACTCGTACTCTTCGCTGCATTACTTGCCATTGGTATTGGATCCCGATTCCTTCCGCATCCACCAGATGCAACCGCATTGACCGCCGTTATATTTGCGAGCGCACTCTACTTGGGTCCACGATTCTCCGCAGTACTCGTGATCTCACTTCTTCTCTTGTCTGATGCTCTTATTGGCAGCTACGAGCTCCCCGTCATGCTGTCCGTGTACGGCAGTTTCTTCCTTATTATGGGTCTCGGCATGCGTTACGCACACTCCTCAGGCATCACGCGAAAGATCATAGTACTCGCCTCGGCATCACTACTCTTCTTCCTCATTACGAATACAGCCGTGTGGTATTTCACTCCGTGGTACACCAAGGACCTCGCAGGACTTATGACTTCGTACACGCTTGCACTTCCATTCCTAAAGAATATGTTGATCGGTGACTTCGCATACACCTCAGTGCTTCTCTCTGCACTCGCACTCATATTCCACCCTCTACAGGTTCCCTCTCGCTCTGCGTATGTGGCGTAACACACTCATTGCCGCGGGAATAGGTGCACTTCTTCTTGTGGGAGTTGTGGTAACGACAGAGACTCCGACACCTGACACTACCGCCGTCCCCACAGAGGAGCACGCACCAAAAGAAATTAGTTCTCCGACTCCTGCTCAACTTGATACTTACGCTTTTGTCGCAGACGCGACTGGTACCGTAGAACTGCTTATGTTGCAGAAACGGGATGAAGGCCTCCTCACGTATGTGAGTCGTACGTACCCAACCCTTGGTTCCTTCGTTGAATCTATACAGGGACATAAGAACGAAGGTGGGTCGTACTGGATGCTGTATATCAATGACTCGTTCTCTTCAGTCGGCATGTCACAAGCCACGGTGATACCAGGTGATCGTATTGAATGGCGCTATGAATAAGATTGTCTTTCTCAGCATTGTTGGGTTCCTCTTTAGTATGTCTGCGGTCACCCACGCAGAGGAAGATGTGATTCCTGTTCCAGGAGCCGAAGAGAATGTTATTGCAACAAGCACCCTAGAAGAAATCACTCCTCCTCCGCAAGAACCACTTTCACTCCTCCCTGTCTCTATCACGCTTGAGATATATACCGAAGATAGAACACTCTATCGCGATGAGATTGAAGTGACGTCATGTCCGCAGTTTCCAGACGATACCGGAGAGCGTATCACTGGATATTGTGCAATTGAACAGTCAGGAATCACTGCCGCATGGTCATGGTATGGAAATGATGCGTTTATAGACTCTCTTGGCGGTGCATCAAACAACTACGAAACCAGTGCCTATTGGAACTGGTTTTCAGATCTCACCTACGGTATGACTGCTCTCAATGTGCACGAGCTTGAGGATGGAGAACATCTCTTGATTACACTCGATCGGTTCCCCCTTCAACTCGTGGTGCCTGATGACCTCGTGGTTGGGAGTACAACACCGATAGAGGTCCTTCAGTTCGGATTTGATATGAACTTCAATCCGATATGGGAACCAGCACTTGAAAGCACGATTTTTATAGAAGGAATAGCGTACCCTACTGACGAGACCGGAAGAATATTGTACACGCCACTCTCTACTGAAGAGCTAACCTTTGAAGCACAGAAGGATGAATATCTAGATGCTGACCCGGTGAGTACATCTCCAAACGAAGCGGCAACTGAACACACCGTCACAAGTGGCAAAGGAGGTTCCTCGAGCCCTAAGAATCCAACTGAGAGTGCCATTGCATTTCTTCGCACGCATCAACGGGAAGATGGATCCTTTGCAAATCCTCTGCTTTCAGATTGGGCTGCCCTTGCACTTAAAAGCGCCAAGGAATCTACACAATCTGTGAAGAATTACCTTGTGCAAGACTTGAAGGATCTTAAAACTGCCACTGACTTTGAGCGGCGAGCGATGGCACTCGCCGCACTTGGGGTGAATCCAAACGAATACGTGCAGAAGATTGTTTCCTTTTTCGACGGAACACAAATTGGTGACGGAGGTCTTATTAACGACGATATCTTTGCACTGCTTATCTTCTCTCATATTGGGTACGGAGACGATGACCCAATGGTACGGACAATCGTAAAATTCCTGCTTGCTGCGCAGGAAAGCGATGGTGGATGGGAAAGTACTGACCTTACCGCCGCAGCCATTCAGTCACTTACCCCTTATTCCTCTCTTCCCGATGTAACGTCTGCGCTCTCACGCGCACGTGATTTCTTTGTCTCGCATCAACAAGCGGATGGATGCTTCGGGAACAGCTTCACCACGAGTTGGAGCGTCATGGCGATCATCGCACTTGATGAGTTACCGGAATCCTGGCGTTCCTCACAAGGTGAGTCACCTCTTGAGTGTTTAGAATCCATGCAGGGACAGGATGGAGGATTTGAAGAAGGGGCGTCTGACGATGTGCGAGTCTGGGCAACTGCGTACGCCATCCCTGCACTTGAGGGTGATACGTGGCATACCTTGCTTGGACAGTATAAGAAGGGGTCACCGTCATCAGATGCAGAAACATATGATTCTTCTCAATCCCTCATTGATGCAGAGTCAACAGCTACGACAACAGAAAGTGTCCCAGCACTGGCATTGGTAGAAATGATATCTGTGCCTAAGGAGAAGATAATCACACACGCGGTATCTTCAACACTTACACCTTCGCTGGCCGCAACCGCGATACTTGCACCTGGTGTAGAAGAAGCGCAGACAAACATATGGGCGCGCATTGAAGATTGGATCACATCCTTACTACACCACATACAAAGATTTCTTACTGCATTCGTGAAATAACAAAAGCGCCCAATGAGGCGCTTTTGTGTAACTTGTTGCGGGGGCCGGAATCGAACCGGCGTCTGGAGGTTCTTTTACACCTTCTGTTTCCAGAAGGAATGGACTATCCCATAATCCTGACGGATTCTCCCATTATAGTCTCTGAACCTTCCCCGAATTTAATCGAGGCTTGGCTGCTGATTGCCGAATCTTCTTGTTTTTCAAACCATCGCATCCATCCTTTCGGATCACGCTGTGGTACAAGAAGCTCTAACGGTGTTCCAGCAATTTAGAGAGTTTTTCCACTACCCGTTGCCAGATAGGGTCACGTTTACCACATGAGCCTCCCGAGGTACCTCTCCTCTACCCCGCGATATATTGCTTCGTTCAACGAAGCCCAAAGCAAATTACCATTTTAGACACTAAATGGCAACAAAATGATGAAAAAGGAGCGGCACCTAAGTTACGTAAAGCGGAACAAGCAACGCGTGACGGAGTTTATAGAGAGCCCGATCGTGTATTGACTGTGGTTTTATGGGTAAGGATTTTTCTTACGTTTTAGATTTTGACCACATACATGGAAGAGCTGCCAAGAAGTTTACTATCGGCGGCTGGTCTCATTCAGTACTAAGTATTGAAGCTATAGCAGAGAAATAGATAAGTGTGAACTTGTTTGTGCAAACTGTCACCGAATACGAACCTTCAGGATAAAAAGACGCAGCAAAGAATAGCGAATTACGTATCAATCGTATCAAACTCCCTAAACACCGCTTCATAGTGCTTAATCGCACGATACGCCACTTCGTCCCTAAGAGAGACTTCTGGTGCAGCTGCCATCTGGTTCCGAACGTTATGTGCCTCCCAGGCTTCGTTCAGGGTCTTAAACCGGACTGGATCTACCTTCGCAAGTTTATCCGCCACCGTGTTTCCTTCATAGTGTTGCTCGGTCAAGATCTCATCAAGCATGATGTCGGCTTCAATTACTGCCTGGCGCCAGTCCTTTTCGTGAGGACTCTCAACCAAAGACACGACGTGCTGCCAGCGGGAACGGTCTACCTGACGATCTGCTTCTTCAAACTCAATGTCTTCATATAGATGTTCCTCAGCACGGCGAATCTGGTAAATACGCACGGTCGCAAACACGAGAACCATAAGCGCAAGCAGGGAGACAACGAACCCAAGAATCGTCACCACATTCCATACCGCGCTCAAGATCGGGCCAAACTGAATCGCATTGACGTTAATTGTCGCACCGCTCTCTATATGTCCACGAAGGAGCGCCTCATAGATAAGGCGAAAGAAGTATTCAACGTTGAGGAAATGAATTGGTCCTTCTCCGTCAGCCATTAACACTGATTATAGCGTTTCTTTGGTCACTCGGGCGCCGATTGTAAACAGGAGATCATCCGCACCAAGGGGTGCCGTAAAGTGAATACCGGTCGGGAGTGAGATGCCATCACGCTCCACATTTCCCATTGGTACAGAAAGTGCAGGCATACCGGTAAGGTCGGCAGATACAGTAAAGATGTCTTCAAGATACATAGAGACCGGATCACTCTTCTCGCCGAATTTAAACGCAGGTGACGGAGTAGTCGGAGACGCAATTACGTCTACCTTCTCAAATGCACGATCATATTCCTCCCGAAGCAGCTGACGTGCCGCATTCGCCTTGCGATAGTACGCATCTATATACCCTGAAGAAAGCACAAAGGTGCCAAGAAGAATGCGACGTTTTGTCTCAGGACCAAATCCTTCGGTACGAGACGCAAGATATCCCGCAAGAAGATCCTTCCCTTCTTTGGATGTGCCATAGCGAATGCCATCAAACCGTGCGAGGTTCGTAGATGCTTCTGCTGGTTGAACTACGTAATACGCCGCAAGTGCGTACGGGCTCGTCGGCAATGACACCTCAACAAGCGTGTGCCCTTCTGCTTCAAGCTCCTTAAGCGTACGTTCAAAATTGTCCTTCACATCTGGATCAAGCCCCTTTTCAAGCAAGTGATACGGCACACCAATGCGGAAACTCTTCAGTGTTTCTTTACGTGGATACGTCGTATCGGTAATAGTTGTTGCATCAAGCGGATCGTGCCCTCGCACCGCATCAAAGAGCACCTTTGCGTCTCTCACTGACTTTGCAAGCGGGCCTGCCTGATCAAGTGAAGAACCAAGTGCGATAAGACCGCGGCGCGAAATAGCTCCGTAGGTGGGCTTGAGTCCTACGAGTCCACAGTGTGCAGCGGGCTGACGAATAGATCCTCCCGTATCCGTACCGAATGAACCTAGGCACAAGTGTCCCGCAGAGGCAGCTGCAGAGCCGCCTGATGAGCCTCCGGGCACCCGTGTAGGATCAATCGGATTACGTACCGGTCCGAACGCAGAGTTCTCAGTAGACGAACCCATTGCAAACTCATCCATGTTCGTGCGACCAATGAAAAGCGCGCCCGCCTCTTTCAATTTCGTCGTAATCGTGGCATCGTACGTCGCTCTATAGTTTGAAAGAATCTTAGACGCGGCGCTCGCAATGTGCCCCTCAATTAATATGTTGTCTTTCATTGCAAGCGGAATACCACACAGAAGAGGCGCCGCATCCCCTTCCTTTTCTATACGTGCCTGCGCTTCTGCAATCGCAACCTCATCCGGTGCAAAAAGTTCAAGATACGCATTTAGTACAACATTCTTTTCTTTCGCTGCATGTACACAGGAATCATACAACTCACGCACCGTACACTCGCCTGCACGAAGCATGCGCGCAGCTTCAGTAATAGTGAGCTCATTCAGTGTCTTAGTCATATGAAATAATCTGCGGCACCTTAAGCGCATTCCCCTCCTTCTTTGGAAACTGCTCTACTATTTTCTTCGTGTACGTACCCTTCTCACGGGGCTCTCCGTCCTCACGAAATACGTTGCGTACGGGCGAGACTACCTCTCCTTTTGCGGATACCTTGAGATCCTCTAGCTGACTCACGTACGCCAAAATACCCTCAAATTGCTCGGCAAATTTCTCCAGCTCAGCGTCGGTAAACTCAATGCGCGCAAGCGCGGCAAGCTTTCGTACGTCCTCTACGGATACCATGGTGCCACTCTATCACAGCCCCAACCGCTTCCGGAATTCTACCTCCGATACTACTGGAACCCTGAGTTCCTGCGCTTTATCAAGCTTTGATCCGGCATTCTCTCCCGCAAGGACGAAGCTCGTCTTCCCCGATACCATACCTGATACCGTACCTCCTGCACGTGTAATTGCGGCTTTGGCCTCATCACGAGAGAACTTCATAAGTGTTCCAGTCACTACCCAGGTCTCTCCCTCTAGCTCGCCATCACGATCTGGCATCGCCACTCGTTCTACTTTCAGGTGTTTTTGCAGCCGCTCAAGAAGTGCTTTGTTGGCCTCGTCCTTAAACCACTTTCGGACTGACTTCGCAACAATCTCACCAACCCCCTTCACCTCTGCGAGATCATTCGCGTCTACCTGCGCCAGGCGATGCAGTGTATTGAAATATCGCGCGAGCAATAGTGCGGTTTCTTCTCCCACATGATCTATAGACATACCAACCAAGAACCGATCAAGCGATACGGTCTTTGCATGGTCAATCGCGTTCAAAAGATTCTGTGCAGAGAGGTCTTTGAATCCAGGGAGTGCGACAAGCTCATCGTAGGTAAGATCAAAGATGTCGTCGTACTCGCTCACCAACTGATGTTGCATGAGAAGCGATACGGTCTTCTTTCCAAAACCATCAACATCAAGTGCCTGCTTCCCTACAAAATGAGCGATGCGTAACTCCTGCTCTGCGTAAGAGCCACGCACCTTGCAGCGATGCGCTGCTTCCCCAGGTACGCGCTCAATCGCCCCGTCACCTCCACACATCGGCGAATGCGTAGGGAACTTCCAGCGCTTCTCTTTCCCTGTCCGAAGCTCGGGCAACACCTCAACAATTTCAGGAATAATGTCGCCTGCTTTCTGCAAAATAACCGTATCTCCGATACGAATGTCTTTCTCAGTAATAAAGTCTTCGTTATGCAAGGTGGCGCGAGACACTGTAGTACCCGCGACCGACACCGGAGAGAGGTGCGCCACTGGAGTGAGTTTTCCCGTGCGACCTATCTGAAGTCCGATATCTTGAATGACGGTTGTCACCTGTTCTGCGGCAAATTTAAGTGCGATCGCAAAACGAGGACCCTTCCCTGTGTGCCCAAGTCGTTCCTGCTGTTCACGCTTTTCCACTTTCACGACCACCCCATCTATCAAATAATCTTCTTTGTCCCGCCTGGTGTTCCAGGTCTTCCAAAACGCAATCACTTCATCAATAGAATCAGCATGAATGGAATGACGGTTCACCGGAAGTCCGAGCTTCTTTAAGAGTGCAAGCTCATCCGTCTGCATTTCAGGAAACTCTTCTGAATATCGCTCTACATCATACAAAAATGCAGCAAGTGGCCGAGACTTTGCGACTGCGGGATCAAGCTGGCGCACGGACCCTGCGGCCGCGTTACGTGGATTCGCAAACTCTGGTTGCCCTTCTTTCTTGCGCCGCGTATTCAACACCTTGAAACCTGACTTGGTAAGATAGATCTCTCCTTCTACAATCAAATCCACCTTACGCGTCAGCGTCTCTGGAATACTCTCAATCATCCGTACAGTGTGCGTAATATCTTCACCGACAATGCCGTCACCACGAGTGGCGGCAAGTACGAGCTCTCCCCTCACGTACGTCAAAATGACATGGAGACCATCAATCTTCAGTTCTGCGGCATAGGACGGCTTCCGAAAATCACCAGCCTTCTCGAGACCTCTACGCACTCGCTCATCAAAGGCACGAATATCCCCTTCATCAAATGCATCATCAAGCGACCATTGCGGGATCACGTGTGTAGTCTTCGTCAGTTCAGGAAGTGGCTTCCCTGCCACGCGCTGCGTGGGTGAATTCTTCTTCACTAACTCTGGATATGTCGTCTCAAGAGCCGTGAGTTCTCGCTTAAGGGAATCAAGTGCCTCAGGAGAAATCGGAGATTCATCCTTCTCGTGTTGAAGGGTTCGATATTCTCGTATTGCACGACGCAATTTGGTAACACGTGTCTGTATGTCTTTCGGCGCCGCCATAGCTAGTACACCACACGGATACCACGTTCAAGGCGCCGCGCATCATCTGGATTGCAGCTGCTGTATCCGTTTGCATAAATACGCGTGGGTGCCCCTGATGTATACCCTTTATATATCTCTACGCGTGCTTGTTCAGTACCCTGTCCTGCAGCACAGGGAATGGTAATTCCGGTAAACTTTGGAGCAGAACCAGAGGAAGTAAATTGTATGGTCTGATTATTGCAACTAATCGTGTCGTATCCGTACGGATTGGTGCCAAACGCATCGTACTTTTGATCGTAATAGAGTATGCACTCAAGTGCCCCGTCTGCGGCATAAAACGCATACTGTGAGTGCTTCGCGGTTGAGGCGAGGACGATCTGCTTGTACGCGACATCCAGCAGCGCAAGTGCGAGCGACAAGATCACTGACGAAAGAATGATCGCGACCAGAAGCGTAAACCCACGGAATGAAGAAGAGTATCTCATAGCCAATCACGTATATTCTCTGATACCGAAAGTGAGAACATCCCCCCGCCCGTCTGCCATTCAACTGTTACCGTCACCAGCACTTCGTTCGTGCTGATGGTCGTCATGGTGACCTCCCGCGTGAAGCGGGTAAGCGGGTGGCCGCCCGTCACTTGCTGCGTATATAATCCAGTTGGAGAAAGTCGGAGTGGTGCAATAGAGGCACTCACCGTTCCTTGAGTAGGATCCACGACACAAGGACCTGGCTGGCAGGCAGCAAGGCCCGTAAGCCAACTCTGACGGCCAAGATAGTTTCCGTCTCGGACACTACGTACATACTCAACTCCTTCCTGCGCAAGGGATGCCGCCACCAACTGATCACGTGCGACAAAGGAGTTACGTAACGCCCCTTGAATAGCTTGGAAGGGGCCAGCAACCGCAAGCGCAAGCACTGTAATGGCGACGAGGGTTTCAATGAGGGTAAATCCTTTCATAGGCTTCATATCTCAATCAGGCGTTGCGTGGCACTCGTCTGAATGGAGAAATCAGTCGTGCGATTACTGATACCTACCATTGTGCCACGAATGGTAAAGGTCACCTGTGGCTGCACACTCGCGTCTGCGCCACTCGTTCCTACCCCACGCACATAGAACGTGAGTCCTCCAGTTGCAGCAATTTGCACGTTTGGATCAGTCAATGAGATTGCATTACTTGAGTTACAGACTCCTACTCCTGTACACCGACCAATCGTACCGTCGTTCTTTCGTATATACGTTACTTTTTCATTGAGCGACGTATCAAGGTATGAGAATGTGTCGCAAGTACCATTCGTTCCTGCGGTGCTTGGATTTGCGCCCGTTGACCCACAACCATAGTACGTACCGGTACGAATAGAGCGCGCCATACTATCAACGGCAAATGACAAGTTCGTCACAAGTGAACTTGTCGCACGCAGCTCACGATCAAGACCAAGGAGTGAAAGATACGCTCCAGTGACAATAAGCATCACGATGCTAAAAATACCGATCGCCACAATCATCTCAAGGAGGGTATACCCGCGCATGTGAGGAGTCTTCATCATAGAGAGCACGTAGAGGTGGCAACTGCCACCTGGCCAACCTTAGAAATACACACACCGCGTGATGCACCACCCTCTGCTGGTTCTATGTAAATTTCTGCATTCACGAGTTCAATCGGTGCTCCGCTTCTCCACCCCATGATAGAGCTCTCCGTGTTAGGGCGAAGAAAGACGACATGAAGTGCCGTAATACTATTAGATCCAGAATCTGAACAATACTGGGTTCCCGCCGTACTCTCCCCACAGAAGCGAGCGACGTTAAACCCACGATCAAAACGATACGTCTTCATAACACTATCTTCTCCTACATCGTACAGACAGTTGCCGGGACGTGACTCTGGTCCTTCGTTTACCGTATGTCCTGGGCAATCGCCACCGAGATCGTCTCCCGGCTTCCCTGGATATATATCCGCAAATTGTACATAGGTGTTCCCTTCGGTGAAGTACACCCCGTATCCTGCATTCTGCGTAGGAATACCAGCCACCGTCACTTTGCGACCCGAAAGACCAAGCGACTGAGACTCACGAACTGAAAGTGCGACCGTGTAAGCCGTGTCGGTAAGGGTGAGTGACTTATTGAAGGTGGACTGCCCAAGAATAGTGATGGACGTAATGACAATCATGATGCCAAGCACCACAAGCATTTCCACGAGCGTGAAGCCACGCATCGGCGTGTCCGCTAGTAGCCTATGACGAGTCCGAGCGGGTTCCATGTGGTAAAGAAGGCGAGGAGAAATCCGACCGCAAGAAACGGTACGAACGGTACCTCTATACCCATTCTATGCCCTTTCGGACGGCTGACCAATATCACTATCCCAACTAGTGCACCAATCCAGAATGAAAAGAGAAGTCCTGAAAGTGCATGGGGTGCGACGAGGAGCGAAAGCGCAAGTGCCACTGGAGCATCCCCCAATCCCATCGCTCTGCCTTGAGAAAGAAAGAAGAGGAGTGCAAAGCCAAGTCCAATACATCCTGCGATGATGAAGGTCATACCAAGTGCGGGCATGCTTGTAGAAACGAGAAGTGCGTACACCACCGAAAACACAAGAAGCACCATCGCTGCTCCAAACGGCACAATAGTGTGCCGGAGATCATACAACACAACTACCATGAGTACCGAAAGCGCGGCACACATGACTACAAGAGACCACCCAATGCCGAGGGTGAGATACGAGAGTGCAAAGAGAAGCGCGAGCGTGAGTTCCACGAGTACATACAACACCGGCACGCGAGCATAACACGTACGACAACGCCCCAAGGAAGATATCCAAGACAGTACTGGAATCAAATCACGTGCATCAAGTTCTCGTGCGCACGAGTTGCATCGTGATCGTCCGCGTACCCATTTCTCACCTGTATTCAAGCGCTCCGCGACTACACCCGCAAAGCTTCCGATGATGGCACCAAGAAGCGCAAAAAGAAAAACCATCATGGGCAT
>JBBTSU010000001.1:0-11699 GCA_038078715.1 Patescibacteria group bacterium | reverse complement strand
CGTCTCTACCTTTTTCATAATTAATCAAATAGTGTAATGAGATAGGTGTCTATCTCGCGTTGGTCAAGATCGTAAAAGCTCTTTTCGTCTCGGTGAAGGTCCCGAGCCAAATCAACACCAACAAAGCGCCAGTGCCATGGCTCATACTGATAATACGTGTTGTTGTGTGGATACGAAAGGATGAATCCATACCGGTGGGCATTGTCCAAAAGCCACTGATAGGACTCTGTATTCTCAAATCCAGTGAAAGTGTTGCCAATGGTCTCGGTGGTGAAATCTATGGTAGTGCCGAGCTGGTGCTCTGAATATCCCTGATCGGCAGAGAAGGTGTTGGCGCCTGAACCGTAGGTAACACGATAGTTTGCCTTAAGCGCTGCCTGGGTACCGAAGGAGCGGAAACCAGACACCACCTTCAACTCAATATCGTCGTCTTCTGCATCCTCAAGAAGATCTTTGAGGAATGGCCACGCCTCTTCGTGGAAGTGTTCTTCCTCGCCATAGACATACTTTTCATCTATTTCTACGACGGAGACGGGAGAATAATTCTCGTTCAAGAAGTAAATCCTGGAATATTTCTGGAGGAGTTCGGGATCGGTACGAGAAAGTTTATCAAGCTTGCCGACTGTACCGCTTATGTCATTAATCTGGTTCTCAAAGTCATCATTGCGCTCTCGTTCTGCCTGTAAGCTTCCTGCAAGGTCGCGATTCTCACTTTCTGCACGGGTAAGCGATTCGCCCGCTTCGGCAATACGGATTTCGTAGTCGGCTGATATGGCGGCAATACGGGCTTCAGAGGTTGTATAGCCCCAGTATCCTAGCCCCAAGAAGAGCAGGATCACGACCCCGAATAGAGCGGGAAAGTAGCGTGTAGGCATCCCTTTCATGGGGGTACTGTAGCACGCCTCATTCGGTGTGCGCCATCAGGGTGCTGGCTCATGCGGTATGCTGTACCCCATGCGGAGCACGGGTAATAGAAACGGAGTGAATCCGTCATAGGATATGGACTCAAAAGCGATAGAGACGGCGTTCCTTGATCTCCATACCCGCTATGCAGACCCCCTCTTTCGCCATGCATACTTTCGCGTGAGTGATAGGGATATTGCACGGGACATCACTCAGGAGTCTTTTCTTCGGATGTGGGAATATCTTTCTACAGGAAACGAAGTGGATAATCCGAAGGCCTTTCTCTTCCGTGTAGCAGGGAACCTGGTGATTGACCACTACCGGAAGAAAAAGAGCACCTCGCTTGAGACTCTTCAGGAAGATGGATTTGATCCAGTGGGGGATGATGCAGAGGGCATAACGGATGCGGCAGAAGGTACTCATGTCATGAAAGCGCTTTCAGGGCTTCCTCCGAAAGAGCGCGAAGTACTCATGATGCGATACGGCGAAGAACTCTCGGTAAGCGAGATTGCCGTCATCTCAGGAGAATCTGCGAACGCTATCTCTGTGCGCATACACCGCGCAACTAAGCGGTTACGAGATCTATTTGACCATGGACCCAATTAAACAACTTAAAACTCATTTTCGTACACTTCGTCTTTCCGACGAAGAGCGCTGCACCATGCGTGAGGTGCTTCTTAAGAGTATGCGCGCGACGCAGGCACTGCCACGCATTCCATCTCCGTACGCAGGAGTATTCATGACACTACGCTTCAAGCGCGTGACGGCGGTTGTCGCCATCCTTGCCGTTATTATGAGTGGCACTGGTTCAATTGCTTCAGCGGCAGAGGGTGCAGTGCCAGGCGATACCATGTATGCCGTGAAGGTACATTTCAACGAACGTGTCGCGGCCCTTGCAGCAGTCACTCCCTCCTCTCGTGCGGCAGTTGCGACGTCACACGCAGAACGTCGTCTTGAGGAAGCAGAAGTGCTCATGGCTCGTGGGGAACTGAACGAAACGCTTGCGATGGAACTTTCTGTTCGTTTCAACAAGTCTGCTGAAGAGGCAGCTACCCATATTGATGACCTCACGGACAATGCCCCAGAAGAGGCAACCATCGCGTCCGTAGAACTTGAAACAGTGTTCTCTGCACATGGTCGCATTTTTGATGACATTGTGATGGCGCGTGCAGAAGAGGCGTCAGAGATAGTTGCGGTACTTCGTACCGATCTTGCAGAACGTGCAGAAGAAGTTGCACGGAAACGTGATGAATCCCGTCTTGCGTTTGCAGGACGTGAAGATGGCAAGGAGGCAAGTGGACGCGTGCTTGCATCGGTGTCTCGTGCTGCAGAAGATGCCGCGGAAGATATTGCACGTGAAGCAGAGGGACTTCTGCCTGAGGATGTGCTGGCGCTTGAGAATCGTACATTCGCCATTACCACCGCGCTTGACGAAGGGCGTGCCAAATATGAGCTTGGAGCATACGGTGATGCGCTTGCAGAGTTTGAACGGGCAAAGTCCTACATTGGTATCGGCAAGCGTCTACTAGAGGCAAAAGTGCGTTTCGATGAGCCAGGAGAGATTCCTACGGAAGAAGTACCAGTTGAGGAGGCAATAGATGCCGTGGTTGCAGAAGAAGTGGTGGCGCCCGAAATGGCAACCATAACGATCGCAACGGAGATGCGAGTGGTAGGCACCAATACTGCCACTGATACGGCAACGAGTACGGAAATGAAGAAGGAAGTGACTCGTGAGTTTGTGCCTCGTCCGATCCGCATTAACCTGAGTCCTTAACGACGAGATGCGCGTTTCCACTCAGTGAGTTTCCCCGCACGTCGTTCTATCGCTGATGCGGCACGAATACGACGACGATTCTTTGACGGAACGGTAGGGAAATGAGGAATGCGATCAAGATCTTTGGCGATGTGCCAGAGATTCTCTTCCGCAGTGATCCAGCTCGTTCCAAGCCTCTGGAGATTGTATGGGCGAGAGAAGCTTCGGAGAGTCTTCTTGCCATTTGTGTTGAGGAAGTATTCATGGAAATAGGACATCGCAAGTTCACGTACGGATTTGTACACGGGATCTCTGTACCGAAGGGTAACGTGATTGGTCTTACTAATGGCGCCCCAATAGCCATTCACTTGGAAAAGTGCAACCACATGTTCGTCGTCTTCAGGATCAGTCTTAAGATCAAGTAACAATGGTTTTTCACCATGAACCCAGAGTGCTACTGCGGCAAGGAGTGCTCCTTCCATACAATGCGCAGTACGCTCTCTAAGCACGCGACGGGGTGACATGAGAGTTTCGCCATTCTTCTCAAAGTTAATCGGGAGGCGGTCTAGATAGTCCTGTATCTTTTGAGGCGTAGAGAGCGCTCTAAGCGTTACAATTTCTCGGGGAGTAAGTCCGAACATACGTATATCTTACTCCATGTGTAGGATTGTGAAGTAAGACGCACGGCCTTTGTCCGTCATATATACTAGCGACATGAGCCGTTTCTTCTCAACACTCATCTTCATCGCACTCGTGACAATCACGATGCCACTGTTTGCGCAGGCTGCAGACTTCGAGGTGTCGGGATGGATTCCGTACTGGAAAAGTTTTGAGGGTACCAAGGATGCAAAGAAGCACCTGAGTGAACTTACGGAAGTGAGCCCCTTTGCATACTCAGTAACGTCAAAAGGAGATTTGAAAGACTTGGCAGGACTCAAGAAAAGCGTATGGAAGAAGTTTATCAAAGATGCTGAAAAGGAAGATGTCCGCATTATTCCCACCATCATGTGGAGTGACACGAACAACATTCACCGCATTCTCTCCGATCGTGACCTACGCGAAGATCATATAGATAAAATTGTCAGCATGGTGAAGAAGGGGAAGTATAGCGGAGTAGATATAGATTACGAAGCAAAGCTTGCTGCAACCCGTCCGTATTTCTCCACCTTTCTCGAGGAACTTGATGAGGAGTTGGGGAACAAGATGCTCGTATGTACGATTGAGGCCCGTACTCCACCTGAGTCTCTCTATCGCACCATTCCTGCGAATCTTGAGTACGCAAACGACTACAACGAGATCAACACGTATTGTGACCGGGTGCGTATTATGGCCTACGATCAGCAGCGCGCAGACTTGAAATTGAATGACGCACGTTCAGGGAGTCCGTATATGCCAATTGCGGATCCAGCATGGGTAGAGAAAGTGATTCAGCTTACACGTAAGGATATAGATGAGGAGAAGCTCGTGCTTGCGGTCCCCACCTATGGGTTTGAGTACACACTCATGGTCTCTCCAAATTGGTACCAGAACTATGCACGTCAGTGGTCCGTTACTGATGAGTACGCAAAAGATCTTGCCGATGATCTCAATATTGAACCGATGCGTAACGCTGCGGGAGAGCGGTCATTCTCCTATAGTGCAACCACGACTCCAAACGTGATCCCTCGCAGTACTCGTGCACCCTCAGGGACACCTGAGGGAAATGAAGCAGCAGCGCGTGCACTCGCGTATGCAAATGCGACGGGCACCACGACCCAGGTAAATCTTGTGTGGTGGACAGATGCAGATGCAATTGCCGACAAAGTAGATCTTGCAAAGAAGTATGGCCTCCGTGGCATTGCGATCTTCCGGATAGATGGGACTGAGGATCAAGATCTCTGGGATCTTTTTTAGAGTGAGATATACTTAGGAGAATGAGTCAGGAAGATGGAAAAGGCCAACCCTCACACCCCGATGTGCTTCCGATAGGCACTTCATCTCCACCCCGACCAGGAGAAGTGATAGGAGGAGGGGAACATCCACACATTGTGGTCTCAGGTTTCTCTGCACCGAAACACGCCCACACGTCTCCTCTAGATTCAATGAACTCTAGAGAAGAGCGTCGAGAGTTTCTTGATGCAATGCGTGCCGCAGGTAAAACCCAAGAAGAATTGGTGCAGATGTATCGTATTTCTGCTGCAGACGAAGCATTCTATTTTGCTTTTAAAGAAAAGAAGATGGCAGTAGAATCAATAGAAACCTCAGTACGAACCAAGGAAGAAGAGGCCACTCGCGTGCCGATGAAGACACGGTCGCCAGGACGTCCACCAACTCCGCGCACATTAAAGGGTGAGGCACGAGAAGAACCCTATTATTGGCCTGACTGTACATACGATTACTATCTTCCGAGTGGCGGGAAGACTCGCGGGGCACTTACTCGCGAAGAATATATACGTGCATGGGAAGAAGCACGATTTCCGTGGAGGCGTCCGCCATTCCCTAAGAAACCTGATCATTTCCCAAGTATGGAGCAGGCACTAAAAGCCAAGATCAAACCCTAAAGATACGGGTACGTCGTATAGAGAGTGCAAGCGCACTTGTTCCAGTCCCTTTCCCAATGTCCTCTGCAAGTGTGCGCATGTACACACCTGCGCTGGTACGAACGCGAATGGTGAGCACTGGGTACACTCTATTCGCGTGGAGCGTCTTTTCCCATCCGTCACGCACCTCTTCTTTTCGGAAATCTCGTCCCAATGCTTTTGATACTTCAGTGACCGGAGTAAGACTGGCAATCTTCTTCTTTACGTATGTATCTATCCATCGCGTAGAGACCCGGCGCAGCCCCTCATATGCAAGCGCATGAATTCTGCCATGTTGAAGAGGTTTTTCTACGTGCTCTTCTTCAAGTGCCCATTGGAACAAGGGTTTCCCCTGCACGGTCTTGGAAGAGAATTGAGGATAGGGGCTTTGGTATGGTCCTACAAAAGAGGCAAGCATCTTCTTAGCTTCTTTTGTAGTAGGAAATACGACGGCATGGGCCTTGGTAATACCAAGCACATCTCCGGTATCCGAAGAGATACCAAGCAATACTTCAACGACGTATTCTTTATCAAGCGCATGATATTCCTTTTGTCGTTTACATTCTTCCCCCACAAGCACGAGTAGTTTCCCGGAGGCCATGGGATCAAGGCGGCCTGCATAGGCCATAGGAACGGAAGAGGGAATACGACGTGCACGACGCGCGCGCTCAAGTGCCTGGAGAGGGGTCTCTCCAACCCTCTTATCCATTATGAACTTCTTCACCATATACGGTGGAGTATGGAGGTTACAGAGAAGCGGGGCAAGCGTGGTAGTCTTGAGGCGTGAAAGTCTATATCACCGGCGCCTCCGGAACGGGGAAGACGAGTATTGCGCGCGAGCTCGCGGCACGTGGCATTCCGACGCTTGATATGGACACTATTTGTCATCGTGCACATCGAGAGACAGGTGAAAAAGTAGGCTGGGAGCCAGGGAAGCCCGAGGAATGGTATGAGGCGCACGGGTGGGTATGTAATGTGGGGACTCTTGAAGAGTTTCTTGCAGTCCATGACACGGCAGTTGCAGTCGGACTTTCTTCTGATCAAGATGACTATCTCAAACTCTTTGACAAGGTATTTGTGCTCTATGCGCGCCCGGAAGTCATCATTGAACGCTTGAATGCACGGAAGGATAATGAATATGGAAAGCATCCGCGAGAACAGGAACGACTTCTTAAGTGGCATCGTATGTTTGAGCAGGAGATGGAAACAAAAGGAGCCATCCCGATTAATACGGAACGGCCCCTGAGAGAGACAGTAGAAGATATTCTTTCGCGCTTTTAGCTTGCGCGGACTTCAATACGCGCGGGCCAAGGGAACGGTTCCATACCTTCCTCAAGTTCAAGTGCACCTTCTGCCTGCATACCCCTCACGCGACCATCAAGATATTCTTTCCATACGATAAACTTTCCATCCCTGATTGTGCCAATGATGGCGTCAGATACGACCTCGCGCTTGCCAGTTTCTTCTTTTGTGGTCGCAAACTGCCACTCTACCGCGACATCATTCCCGTCAACGACGATAGTGTGAATGTACACCTTAGTATCCGTGTAGAAGTCGGCAAAGTATCGGAGATCTTCTAGAGTCTGTTCTTTCGTAAGGCGTCGGCCAGGATAGGCAAAGACTGACTCTTCGTGCAGCAGGGAATCAAGAAGTATCTCATCCCCGGTCTCCCAGGCACGGGCCATGTCGTACACCATGCCTATTACCTTTCGTTCATGCGTTGCCTCTACTTGGCTATAAAGAAAGGCGCCCACAAGGATGGCAGCTATTATTGCACCGAGTGCAATGAATTTCTTGTGTTTCATTCACTCAACAACAGTAGCTACCTCTTTAAGGTTCTCCATTGCAGTGTCTTCCAAGGTGGCGAGCGCTGCAATCTTCAAGTCTAGCTCTGCAGCAAGTTCTTCGTACACTGCTGCTTCCTCAAGAAGGAGTCCTTGAATATCCTGAGGCACCTCTGCATCACTGGGGAGGTTGTATTGTGCAACCAAAGATGCAATTTCTGTCATGCGAGGAGATTCAAACTCTCCGTTGGCAAGAAGGGAAGAAAGGGTGGCGATAGTCATGATTTATTCTGCAGCTATTGATTCCGGGTATTCTCCTGTGTCATCAGGTCTGTGTTGTTCTCTAGGTACGGGAACAACAGGAGGAGTACTAATGGGCACTTTGACTGCTTTTGCCGGGGTAGCGGCCGGTTCGTCTACCTCTTCTTCGTGAATTCCACGAAGCTTGCGTGCAGCCGCATTGAATTTGTTTCGTGTTTCAACCAGGATACCGCGTCGTGCGCGTGAACGACGTGCATATTCGGCATATACGAGCGCCTCTAACGCGATGTAGTAGTTAGCCTCAAAGGTGTTGAGAGGCTGAAGCTCAGTCTCTTCTTCTGCAGGAGCTGGGACTGGCGCCCCTTCTTCACTTACGGGCACTAATTGTACGCGGAAGAATTGGCCATTCAATTCTACGAGTCCTTCTGTCTCCGTAGAAAGAATCCCAGGCGCCTCGTGACTTCGTGCAATCTTCTCTGCTTTCTTCTCAAGTGCAGAGAATTCTTCAACAGTTATGTTTGCTTTCTCAAACGCGAGGCGCATGGTGCGATCATAAATATTGAAGTGCGACTGACGACGCGTCTCCATGACTCCTTCTTCTTTGAATTTCTCACGCAACGCTGCGTAGTGTCTCAGCCGTGCCTTAGATTCATGGAGCTCAGCATCTATATTCATCAGCACGCTTTTTATTGACTCTCGGCGACCCCTTGCAAAGGGCACGAACCGAAGTATGTACTCTGCACCGCTCCACCATGTTTGGCCAAGTTCTTGATCTGACGTCTTTTGTCGTTCAACTTTAACTCGTCGGTCTATGTCTGTCTTCTTTGCACCTGCCTGTTCTTTAAAGGCGGCCACTCGTGCATCTTCCTCAGCACGTGCCGCTTTTATCGCAGGATGTAATTCAGGTGCACGATTCCCTCCACGTGGTGATTGGCTTTGCTTCATAATGATTCAATTATCGCTTCATAAATGACCATGTGTCAAGGAACACGCTGCTTGAGTTAGTTTCCAAGCGAAAGGATCGCTTGATCTTCAGGCGCCTGCTTTTCGTTATAGATATAGGCATTCAGTGTATAGAAGGCGAGTACCAGAACGAAGAGAACCCCGACAATCCAAAGAAGTATCTTCATACCAAAAACATATATCAAAAAAGAGCCTCTTTAGGAGGCTCTTGGTGTTAGGCACGCTTCTTTTTGCTTGCGCGTGCATCAAGCATCGCTTTCTTTACCGCAAGACGCTTCTTGGTCTTGGGGGTTTTCTTGCGGGGCTTCTTAGGGCTTACACCCTGACTGTTTCGGTGCCACATACGTAGATATTAATGATTATGTAGGAAGAGTATACCCCACTATTTCTTTTTCATCCCGAGGAGGATGTGAGCAAGTGTGAGGTGCCACACCAGACAAGGTTCTATTTTGGTACTCTTATACCCATGTACGGTTATACACAGGCCATATGGGTTGAGATAGGTGTTACTTTGATACTAAGACCACTAGAGTGGTCCCTAAATATACGTGACTATGAACAATAAAATTATGCGTGTTGGTGCCGCCGCAATGTTTGCCCTCGTGCTCATGGCGGGCACATTTATGGCGGTTCCTGCACCAGCGGTGCACGCAGAAAGTGGATCTTCCTATTCCAACGCAAGTATTGAAGAATTGCGTGAGATGCTTCTTTCTTTAATGCAGCAGTTGATTGCGCTTCTTGAAACACAGAAGAACGAGGTTATGGCTGAAGACGAAGATGATGACTCTTGTGATGATGTAGGTCTTACAGAGCTTGAGGCAGAAATCTTCACAAACGAAACAGTCGTACAGATTGAGCTCAATGGTGACAAGAATGTGCTCGTAACCGCAGCTGATACTCGTGCCGAAATTATCGAAGCAATCATGGATGAGTATCCTTCCTTGACTGAAGACGAGGTAGATGACCTCCTCACTGTTGAAGAGGAAGATCGTGACAGTCGTGCCGATGATAAGGATTGGGCAGATGAGGATTCTTCCTGTGACGACGAAGATGAAGATGAAGATGAGGAAGAAGACGAGGACGAAGATGAAGATGAAGACGAAGATGAGGAAGAAGACGAGGACGAGGACGATTAAATAAAGATATCGTAACAAAAAACGCCCACATAGGGCGTTTTTTGTTTTCTTCTTGATGAGGTAGTTACGGAACGAGGCTATTGAACCACTTAAAGAATTTCTGAGAGAGCGTGTCGCTTCCGTCTGCGTTACCGCCGGAAGAAGGGGCATTATAGATACCAAGAGTATCGTCTTCAGGAGAGACGCTTTCTCGGTACTCCTTAATGTTGTCTACGTTCTCTTTGATTGAAGGAGCGGCGTTCTTCACATCATCAACGAGTTCTGCAGTTTGAAAGGGAGGGGGAAGTCCATTAGACTCTGCTGCCACATCTACGACGTTCTTTGCTTTTTCAGTGGGGAACCAGCTTCCTACCCATGTCGTGAAGGTTTCCCAGGCTCCTTTCTTGGGAGTGGGAATAGATTCGCCGTCTCCATCTCCGTGCACGATAATCTTCACCTCACCATGACCGCAGCCGTCTGGTGCAGGGTCAGGAACGTCATTTAACGTTCCGTGATAGTGACGAGACGCGCAGTTTGGATCATGAGCTTCGTATATCCCACGATCGCTTGATTCTATAAGTACAGATCCGACATAACTCTTATGACCTGCTTGTACGAGTACCGGGGCAAGAAACAGCACACCTATGATAAGTGCAAGTGTTTTCATATAAAAATGATAACACGTAGCGAACAGCGTCAAGTGTGCCTGCTTTCCGTACAGATCCACGAATTTCCAATGCGGGGCACTGCAAGTACTCCTTGACGATGAGAAGCATACCTACACAGACGCGTTTTTCTCTCACTAGGGGCAATTAAACTCACATCCACCACCTCCAGCATTGGTGGTGACTTGAAATACCGAAGAGGCGCCATCGACACTCGCCTGTACCCAATAGGTCGTTAGGTATTCACTTCCGGGGCGAAATTTGAGTCCAAGCGTATCTCCAGGATTCATAGTACCGGAAGTGACCCACGCTCCACCGTTGACGCTCATACCAATGGCGGATTCGCCTTGTCCGCTATCATTCAGCGTGACCGTTGACCCGTTTGGAATACCGCCAATTGTCACGACGTTTGAATACTGCACAGCAGTGAGTGACGCATCATATATGGGGGAAAACGAAAACCACGTTCCTGCCCGCACATGACCGGATTTGGTGGAAGCGGCATCAAACACCATGGTGTTGGTATCCGCACTGTCGTTAGTTGATCCGCTGTAGAAGAGATAGCCTTTCTTTATTTGCGCCGATCCGCTCTTCACAATTGAGCCGTTGACAGTCACGGTTGTGCCGGGATTCCATGCCCACGTGGTTCCAGAGTTAAGTGTGAGGGTAACACCATTAGGAATGGTGAGGTCGCCTCCATCAAGACCAGAGACACTCGACACGGTGCAGTCGCTGCTAAGGGATGAACTCATACCTTGCGTAATGCCTGAGCATGGGTCAGACCAGGCAAGCACAATTGAAGTCGTGTCTCCTCCCGCATTCTCCGCAGTAAAAGTCGTGTGATACATCTTCACGTGCGTATCATAAACAACCCAGGACGCAGAGAAGGTAGAACCATTTGAGTCAGGCACGAGGTTGAGCGTCACGGTCTCGTGATCAAGTTCCATAGTTGCCACGACCGAAATAATCGGCTTTGTCGACTGCACATTCACTGTGAACGTCTGTGTCTGCCCCACGTAGACATGGAGCGGGGCTATAACTGCGCTTATGAATTTTGGATCAGCGTCTTCTGCAGAAGATATACTGAGATTTATTTCTCTTCCTGCGGAGGAAAGCGAATAGGTGGGTTCTTGCGCTTCCTCGGAGATTAATGGGATTTTCGGAACGGATGAATTTGATTGCGAGACGGATCTTGAGTGTGTATTGGTCAGAGAAGTTGTTGCAACCGAAGCAATGCTTGTTGTAGCTGTAAGAACAGAAGTGGTAGTTGATAACTGGAACGGAGGTGCAGGCTCAGGCACATTCAGAGAAATCTTTGACTTTGTTTTAATGACTTCCTGTTGTGGTGGAGCAGACTCTTCTTCCACGATTTCTTCTCGAATAATAGGTGTAGTCGTCTCTGTGGCTGGTAGCAGAGGTGTTTCTGGGGGAGAAGAGATCCCCATCCCAAGCAAAGATGTAAAAAAAAGGACTATGGCACTGAAGAGTGAAGCAGCACTCATCGGAGATAGAATACATAGATACTCATCTATGTATTCTATACGAAGACAAATTCTCGTAAATCTTGTGCTGTGAATAACGCCCCTAATTTTTTTGAGAAAAGCTAGGTTTCCTCTCGTCTTAAAGACGTTATCCTAGTGTGGGCTCCGCGGGTAGGACTCGAACCTACAACCAACTCCTTAACAGGGAGCTGCTCT